>JAEWYT010000156.1 GCA_023458595.1 Pseudomonadota bacterium | reverse complement strand
GGGCCCGGGGGCGCCGCCCCTGGGGCGGGGACGAGCGGAGGGGGTAGACAGCAGCCATGACCCATCTCCCCCAGTAAATCATCCGCCGGAAACGCGACGGCGAGGCCCTTTCGGCCGAGGAAATCGCGTTCTTCGTCCGCGGCCTCACCGACGGCTCGATCAGCGAGGGCCAGGTCGCCGCGCTGGCGATGGCGATCTTCTTCCGCGACCTCGACGGGCCCGAGCGCGTCGCGCTCACACTCTCGATGCGCGACTCCGGCACGGTGCTGGACTGGCCCGCCGACGGCGGACCGGTGCTCGACAAGCATTCGACCGGCGGCGTCGGCGACAACGTCTCGCTGGTGCTCGCCCCGATCGTGGCGGCCTGCGGCGCGCGCGTGCCGATGATCTCCGGGCGCGGCCTGGGCCATACCGGCGGCACGCTCGACAAGCTCGATTCCATCCCGGGCTACACGAGCCAGCCCGGCCTCGACACGTTCCGCACCGTGATCGCCGACGTCGGCTGCGCGATCATCGGCCAGACCGCCGATCTCGCCCCCGCCGACCGGCGGCTCTATGCGATCCGCGACGTGACGGCGACCGTCGAGTCGATCGCGCTGATCACCGCCTCGATCCTGTCGAAGAAGCTCGCCGCCGGGCTCGGCGCGCTGGTGCTCGACGTCAAGCTCGGCTCCGGCGCCTTCATGGAGGAGTACGAGCAGGCCCGCGCCCTCGCCGTCAGCCTCGTCTCGGTCGCCAACGGCGCCGGCCTGAAGACGACGGCGCTGCTGACCGACATGCACGAGCCGCTCGCCTCGGCCGCCGGCAACGCCGTCGAGGTCACCAACGCCATCCATTTCCTGACCGGAGAGCGGCGCGACGGGCGGCTCGAGGCGGTGACGTTGGCGCTCGCAGCCGAAATGCTGCATCTGGGCGGTTTCGCCGACAGCGCGGAAGCGGGTTTGAAGCGGGCGAGGGATGCGCTGGACGGGGGCGGGGCGGCGGAGAAGTTCGCGCAGATGGTCGTCGCCCTCGGCGGTCCGGCCGATCTCGTCGAGCGGCCCTGGTTCCACCTGCCCGAATCGCCGATCCAGCGTGAGGTCTACGCGAAGGCGACCGGCCATGTGGCGGCGATCGACACCCGCGGCGTCGGCATGGCGGTGGTCTCGCTCGGCGGCGGAAGGCGGCGCGCCGACGACCCGATCGACCCGGCGGTCGGCTTCAAGCGACTGGCGGGACTGGGCGACGAGGTCGGGCCCGACCGCCCCATCGGCATCGTCCACGCCCGCGACGAAACGGGCGCGGAACGGGGCGCGGAGGACCTGCGCCGCGCCTACACGATCGGCGAGGCGCCCGAGCCGCGGCCGATCGTGCGCGAGCGCATCGACGAGACGGCGCGATGAAGCGGGCCTTCCTCCTGGTGATGGATTCCGTCGGCGTCGGCGGCGCGCCGGATGCTGCGGACTTCGGCGACGAGGGCGCCGACACGCTCGGCCATATCGCCGAGGCATGCGCGGCCGGGAAAGCGGACGTTCCCGGCGGCCGCTCGGGGCCGCTCCATATCCCGAACATGAACACGCTCGGCCTCTGCCGCGCGGCGGAAGCGGCGACCGGCCGCCATCCCGCCGGCATCGCGCGCGTCGGACATCCGACGGCGGTCTGGACCTACGCGTCCGAGGTCTCGCGGGGCAAGGACACCCAGTCCGGCCACTGGGAGATCGCCGGGCTGCCGGTGCCGTTCGCCTGGCATTACTTCCCCAGGACCGAGCCGGCATTTCCGAAGGAGCTCACCGACGCGCTGATCGCGCAGGGGCATCTTCCCGGCGTCCTCGGCGACAGGCACGCCTCCGGCACCGAGATCGTCGCCGAGCTCGGCGAGGAGCACATGCGGACGGGAAAGCCGATCGTCTACACCTCGGCCGACTCCGTCCTGCAGATCGCCGCGCACGAGGAGACGTTCGGCCTCGACCGGCTCTATGCGCTCTGCGAGATCGCCCGCAGGCTCTGCGATCCCCTGCGTGTCGGCCGCGTCATCGCCAGGCCCTTCGTGGGCAAGAGCGCGGCGACCTTCGCGCGCACGCCGCACCGCCACGACTACGCGGTGCCGCCGCCGTCGCCGACGCTGCTCGACGCGGTGAAGGCATCCGGCCACGACGTCTTCGCCGTCGGCAAGATCTCCGACATCTTCGTCGGCCAGGGCGTCACGCAGGTGCTGAAGGCGCCCGAGAACGACAGCCAGTTCGACCGCACGCTCGAGGCCGCGCGGGCGGCCAGGGACGGCGACCTCGTCTTCACCAACTTCATCGATTTCGACCAGCTCTACGGCCATCGCCGCGATATCGCGGGCTACGCCGCCTGCCTCGAGCGTTTCGACGCGCGCCTGCCGGAGCTGATTGCGGTGCTGCGGCCGGGCGACCTCGTGATCCTGATCGCCGACCACGGCAACGACCCGACGTTCAGAGGCACGGACCACACCCGCGAGCGGATACCGGTGATGGCCTTCGGGCCCGGCATCGAGGGCCGCGCGGCGTGGCCGCTGTCGACCTATGCCGACATCGGCCAGACGGTGGCGGCGCATCTCGGCATCGGCCCGCTGAAGCAGGGCAAGAGCTTCCTTTAGGCGCCGTGGTTCGCCTTCGACGGCGTGAAGCTCCGCAGCCGGGACTTCATCGCCGCGGAGACCGACGCGTGGATTTCTTCCGGGAAGCCCGCGGGCAGGGTGTGCTCCAGTCGCGCCATCGCTTCGTCGGCGCCGGCCGCGATCTCGTCGAGCGCTTCGGCGACGAGCACTTTCGGAATACCTGCCTCCGCGCCGGTCTGGGCGAAGTGGCGGGGCTGGATCGCGTCGATGCGGTAGTGGCGACCGTCGCCGACCGACATCGCGAGCTTCATCTGCCTGCGCTCGATCTGGCGGCTGTCGAGGCTCGGCTGCGCGGTCAGCACGTCGTAGAGTGGCGTCAATCGGAAGCTGCCGCCCGGACCGAGGTGGATGCTGAAATTCTTGGCGTGGCCGTCGGTCGCCCCGATCAGCCAGAACAGAACCTGCGCCTTCACAAACGCCTTCTGATCCTCCGAGGGGATGTCGCTACCCTTGAGCAGATCGAGGATTAAGACCATGCCGGGTCCGCCGTCGCTCTGGTATTTGCGGGTCGGGGGACATGAGAGCGCCTGGCAGCAATCCTCCTGCGGCAGGCGCAGGAGGCGGCCGTCGCGGGTCCACAGCCGGTCGAAACGCTCGATCACCAGAGCCTTGGTCTCGCCGAAGGTCTCGATGGTGGCCGTATTCGCGGCGAGGCCAAAGGCCTCGATCAGCTTCAGGCAATAGAACTCGTTCTCTACGCTGTTCGACAGGTCGATGCCGTTCGGCAGCCGGCCGATCTGCGGCTTGAACAGATGCGTGGTCGGCGTTGTGCCATGGGGTTTCAGCCATCGGCCGTCGAGGCGCAGAAGCGCGGTCTTCTCCTGCGCGCCGGCGATCGAGATGCGGAAGTCGTCGTCGCGGCTGAGGCCGAGCGGCGCCTGGGCAAGGCCTTTGAGCAGCGCCTCGATCGCCGCCTCGTCGACCGGCTCGCCGTCGCGCTTCGCGGTCGCGTCGACTGGCTCCTCGCCGTCCTCGACGAACTGCAGCGCGCCGACGCAGTCGTGGCCGATCGCGGCGAGCATGGAGTAGGCGTCGGTGCCCGCCGCGCTGACCTTCTCGGCGACGCGCCGGCGCAGGGCCTCGGAATCCGGCAGGAGGTTCTCGAAGACGGCCACGACCGGTTCGCCGCGATAGGGCGTCTCGCGCAGCGGCAGCGACAGCGACACCGGCATCGCGTGCTCCCAGGAGAGCCAGTCGTCGTCGTAGGCGAACGCGATTGCCCCGCTCGGTTCCTTCAGGAACCGGCCGACGGGGCGGTTGTTCAGGAGGACGGCGAGCGGCGCGTGGCGCCTGCGGCGCGCCATTAAAGGATGTCCTCGATGTTGAGGGTACGGCTTTTCGCGCGCGGGGCGATCTGGATCTCGAGGTCGAGGGCGGCGAGCACGGCGAGGATGGTCTCCAGCTTCGCCGCCGGATTGCCGGTCTCGATCAGCGAGATCGTCGCCTGCCTGAGGCCGGTGCGTCTGCCGAGCTCGGCCTGGGTCCAGCCGCGCTGCTTTCGGGCGCGCTGGATTATCGCGCCGAGTTGCGTCGGATTGCGCGTGAGATCGGTCATGGGAGTGGATATACGCTGAGTTGGATAAAACCACAATATCTTATTTAGCGCATAAAATGGAGTTATACGTTAATTCGTATATTCTGGATTTATCGGATCGAGCGTATAAACTGTCGCTTCAACCCTTCCGCTTCGCCCAAGCGTCCTCGACATCGGCCTCGTCCCAGTAGCCGATCAGGATGCCGGCATCGAGCTCGGTGTCGTAGTTCGCGGCGACCTGTTCGTCCGCGATGGTGATGCGGCTCGCGGGGTTGCGCGCCCAGGAGAACATCGCTTCCGAGAGGCGCGCCCGCTCCGTTTCGCAGGCGGGATCGGCGCCGAGATCGACGAACTCGTCGGGATCGGTCGCAAGGTCGTAGAGCATCGGCCGCATGCCCTCGACATGGACGAACTTCCAGCGCCCGTCGAAGACCATGGTCATGCGGCAGTCCGCGACGGCCACGTCGTTGTCGACGCGGGCGCGGCGCTGGGAATAGTCGTATTCGCTGATGACCGCGCGGCGCTGCCAGTCGCCCGACCCGCGCAGCAGCGGCATGAGCGAGCGGCCTTCCAGCACGTGCGGCTTGGCCTTGCCGCCGAAGGCGTCGAGGAAGGTCGGCACGAGGTCGATCGCCTCGACGAGCGCGTCGATGACGCTGCCCCGCGTCGCGTCGGCGGCCCCGGAGGGATCGACGACGATCAGCGGGATCTTCACCGAGACCTCGTGGAACAGCTCCTTCTCGCCGAGCCAGTGGTCGCCGAGATAGTCGCCGTGGTCGGAGGTGAAGACGATCATCGTGGAGTCGGCCAACCCTTCCGCTTCCAGGAAAGCGGCCAGCCGCCCGACGTGATCGTCGATCTGCCTGATCAGCCCCATGTAGGCCGGGATCACCCGCGCGCGCACGCCGGGCTTCGCGAAGACGCGGGAGAAGCGCTCCTCCATGTAGCTCGCGTAGACCGGATGCGGGCTCTCCTTCTCCCGGTTCGAGCGCACGACCGGGATCACCTGGTCCGCCCCGTACAGCGCGTGATAGGGCGCCGGAACGATATAGGGCCAGTGCGGCTTGATGTAGGAGAGATGCGCGCACCAGGGCCGCCCGTCGGCCTTCGCCTCGCGGATGAAATCCATCGCGCGGTTCGTCATGTATGCGGTCTCGGAATGCTCCTCGGGCACGCGCGCGGCCTTGTCCGCATGCGCCAGGAGCCAGCCCGACAGGATCTCGCCGTCCTCGCCTTCCGCCGAATTCGCCCACTGCTCCCACGGATTGGGGCCGCCGAAGCCGCGCTCGCGCAGGTAGTCGTCGTAGGCCGGGTTCGGCGAATAGGGTCCGTCGGGATGCAGGCCGTCGTCGCGCTCGAAGGGCTCGAAGCCGCACTGGGCGACCTGCACGCCGATGATGGATTGCGGATCGATGCCGAGCCGCGCCATCCCCTCCGTGTCGGCGCGCATGTGCGTCTTGCCGATCAGCACGGTCCTGACGCCGATCCCGTTGAGGTGATCGCCGAGCGTCGGCTCGCCGACCCTGAGCGGCGTGCCGTTCCAGGTCGAGCCGTGCGAGCGCACGTAGCGGCCCGTGTAGAAGCTCATGCGCGAGGGCCCGCAGATCGGCGACTGGACGTAGGCGCGGGAGAACCGCACGCCACGTTTCGCCAGCGCGTCGATATTCGGCGTCTGAAGATACGGATGCCCGGCGCAGCTCAGGTAGTCGAACCGGAGCTGGTCGCACATGATCCAGAGGATGTTCTTCACCGACGCCATGCCGGAAGCCCGCTAATGCGCCTCGTCCCAGTTCTGGGCGGCGCGGGCGTCGACCTTCAGCGGCACCTTCAGCTCGATCGCCGGAAGGGCCGCCTCCTCCATCACCCTGACGATGACGGGGATCGCCTCGTCGACGGCCTCCCTCTCCACCTCGAAGACGAGCTCGTCGTGGACCTGCAGCAGCATGTCTGCCTTCGCCTTGGCCTTGTGCAGCGCGCCTTCCATCCGGATCATCGCCCGGCGAATGATGTCGGCGGCCGAGCCCTGGATCGGCGCGTTGATCGCCGCGCGCTCGAAGAAAGCGCGCTCTGACGGATGGCCCTTGGTGATGTTCGGGTAGTTGCAGCGCCGGCCGAAGATCGTGGTGACGTAGCCGTTCTCGCGGGCGAAGGCCTTGGTCCGGTCCATGTAGCCGCGGATGCCGGGGAAGCGCTCGAAATAGCGCTTGATGTAGTCGGCCGCCTCCTCGCGCGGGATCGACAGCTGGTTGGCGAGGCCGAAGGCGGAGATGCCGTAGATGATGCCGAAATTGATCGCCTTGGCGCGACGGCGGATCATTGGGTCCATGCCCTCGACCGGCACGCCGAACATCTCCGAGGCCGTCATCGCGTGGATGTCGAGCCCGTCCTCGAAGGCCTTGCGAAGCTGCGGGATGTCGGCGATGTGGGCGAGCACGCGCAACTCGATCTGGCTGTAGTCGGCCGAGACGAGGACGTGGCCCTTCTCGGCGACGAAGGCCTTGCGGATGCGCCGGCCCTCCTCGGTGCGCACGGGGATGTTCTGCAGGTTCGGCTCCGACGAGGACAGCCGCCCCGTCGTCGTCGCGGCGAGCGCGTAGGAGGTGTGGACGCGGCCGGTCTCCGAGTTGACGAATCCCGGCAGCGCGTCGGTGTAGGTGGACTTCAGCTTGGTGAGCTGGCGCCACTCGAGCACTTTCTTCGGCAGCGCGTGGCCCTCCGCGGCGAGGTCTTCCAGCACGCTCGCCCCGGTCGTCCAGGCGCCGGTCTTGGTCTTCTTGGCGCCGGGCAGGCCCATCTTGCCGAACAGGATGTCGCCGAGCTGCTTCGGCGAGCCGACGTTGAAGGGCTCGCCGGCGAGCTCCTGGATGTCGGCCTCCAGCGACGCGGCGGCCTGGGCGAATTCGCCGGAGAGCCGCGACAGGAGCGCCCGGTCGATCGAGATACCGCGCCGCTCCATGCGGGCGAGCACCGGCACCATCGGCCGCTCCAGCGTCTCGTAGACGGTCGCGAGATGCTCGGCGGCGAGGCGGGGCTTGAGCACCTGCCAGAGCCGGAAGGTCACGTCGGCGTCCTCGGCGGCGTATTCGGTGGCGCGGTCGATCGGCACGAGGTCGAAGGTGACCTTGTTGCGCCCTGTGCCGGCGACGTCGGCGTATTTGATCGGCTTGTGGTCGAGCCAGCGCTCCGACAGTTCGTCCATGCCGTTGCCGCCGAGGCCCGCGTCGAGGGCGTAGGAGAGCAGCATGGTGTCGTCGTAGGGGGCGACGTCGATCCCGTGGCGGATGAAGATCAGCCAGTCGTACTTGAGGTTCTGGGCGATCTTCAGCGTGCCCGGGTCCTCCAGCAGCGCCTTCAGCCGCTTCAGCGCGTCGGCGGCCTTGATCTGCTCGGGCCGCTCGTCGCCGAAATCGAGCCCCTCTGAGGCGCGGTGGCCGAGCGGGATGTAGCAGGCCTTGCCCGGCCGCGTCGAAAGCGACACGCCGACGAGCTCGGCCTGCATGGCGTCGAGCGAGGTCGTCTCGGTGTCGACGGCGACGACGCCGAGGTCCGTCGCCTCGGCGATCCAGGCGTCGAGCCGTTCGAGCGTCGTCACGGTCTCGTAGGCGGAGGTCTCGATCGGGACCGACTTCGCCGCGGCCGCGCCGGCCTCGACGGCCGCCGACGGCGTGCCCGGTCCCGTCGCCGGCTTCCTCGCGGCGGGTTTCCTGTCCGCGGGTCTTTCCGGCTCGGCCTTCGGCGCGGGGGCCCCGGCCGGGGCTTCGCCCCCTTCTGCGCCGCCCTCCGGGGGCCAGTACCTGAACGACACCGCGGCCGGCTCGACCTTCGCCGCGTCGACCCCGGTCGCGTCCGCCACGCGCTTGGTGATGGTGGTGAACTCCATGCCCTTGCAGAAGGCGATCAGGCGCTCGGGCTCGGGTTCGCGCACGCCGAAGGCGTCGATGTCGGTTTCGACCGGCACGTCGGACTTCAGTTCGGCGAGCCGGCGCGAGATCCGCGCGCTCTCGGCGTGCTCGATCAGGCTTTCGCGCCGCTTCGGCTGCTTGATCTCGCCGGCCCGCTCGAGCAGCGTCTCGAGATCGCCGTATTCGGTGATGAGCTGGGCGGCCGTCTTGACGCCTATGCCGGGAACGCCCGGGATGTTGTCGACCGAGTCGCCGGCGAGCGCCTGCACGTCCACCACGTGCTCCGGCCTGACCCCGAACTTCTCCTCCACTTCCTCCACCCCGATGCGCTTCTCCTTCATCGGGTCCATCATCTCGACCCGGTCGCCGACGAGCTGCATCAGGTCCTTGTCGGAGGCGACGATGGTGACGGTCGCGCCCTTTTCGGCGGCCTCCTTCGCGTAGGTCGCGATCAGGTCGTCGGCCTCGTAGCCCTCCTGCTCGACCATCGGTACGTTGAAGGCCTTCACCGCCTCCCGGATCAGCCCGAACTGCGGCCGCAGATCCTCCGGCGGCTCCGGACGCTGGGCCTTGTAGAGGTCGTAGATCTCGTTGCGGAACGTCTTCGCGGAGTAGTCGAAGACGACGGCGAGGTGGGTCGGCCTGTCGCCGTCGCCGTTGCCCTCCGCGTCGCGCAGGAGCTTCCACAGCATCTGGCAGAAGCCGTGCACCGCGCCGATCGGCAGCCCGTCCGACTTGCGGGTCAGCGGCGGCAGGGCGTGGTAGGCGCGGAAGATGTAGGACGAGCCGTCGACCAGATAGAGATGGTCGCCGGCCTTGACGGGACGTTTGGCGGATGTCGGCATGGCCGGGACTATGCCCCGGGCCGCGCCCTTTGGCGACCCCCTTTAGGGGGCGGTCACTCCGTCGCCGGGGCGAGGCGCCGTGCCGGCTGGTGGCGCGCCCAGACGGGCCGCTCGAACAGGAAGCCGAGCCATGTGCCGCGCACGATCCAGAACAGGACGAGCGGGCCGACGACGCCGGCGGCCGTGACGATGAGCGAAACCGTGCCGATGTCCGAAACGATGCCGTAGTTCAGGAGCACCGTCCGCGACGCCGCCATCGGCAGGAAGAAGGCGAGGTAGACGACGATCGAGCTGGCGCCGGCGTAGCGCAGCGGCGCGGCGAGCGGGGTGCCGGCGAGCAGCGCCGAGACGGTGACGACCGCGAGCGCGCCGACCGCGCCGAGGCCGAGGCTGACGAAGGGCACGGCCGAGATGCCGGCCTCCACCGCCCAGCCGTTGACGAGCGCCCAGAGGATCAGCGCGCCGAGCGCCACCTGCGGCATCTCGCGCACCTTCGAGGCGAACGCGAAGATCCAGGGGGCGAGGGCGTAGCCCGCGTAGAAGAACACGAAACGGCTGGCGAACTCGTCGACGATGACGGAGCCGGTCTCGACATGGGAGACGTGCAGCGCCGCGCCGGCGAGGACGACGACCGCCGGCGACACCGGCCGCAGCAACTTGGTCGCGACGAAGAACACGGGCAGCAGGTAGATGAACCAGAGCGTGCCGTAGGGCTGGACAAGGCCGAGCAGGAAGTCGCGCGGCATCGCCTCGACGCCGTCGCCGGCGAGCCCGGTCTTGAGGACGACCTGGATACCCATCCACAGCACGTAGAAATAGGCGAAGTGCAGAACCTTCCTGTCGAGGTATTCGCCCCACGGCCTGTCGATGCGGCGCGACAGGAACAGGCCCGCGATCAGGAAGAAGTCGGGCATGCGGAACGGACGGGCGAACTCGACGAACGGATGCAGCCAGCCGTCGGCGCCGGCTGCCTTCTCGACACCCAGCGTCGAGTGCATCATCACGACCATGACGATGCAGAATCCCTTGGCGATATCGACCCAGTCGACCCGATTCGGGACGGAGGGTGTTGAAACAGGCACGCTATTGCTCCGTTCTGGTACGAACCGACGGCCGGACGCTTCTCTTTGATTTTCGTGGAGCAGGTTCCGTGCCGCGACGCTCTGCCGTGCGCGACCGGTCCGCACGTGTCCATTTGGACTGGCGAATCCCGCCATGAAACCTCATATTCCGGATTCCTGATCCGCGCCCCGTGCGACGAGGCCGTGCCGAAATGCCGACGACCAGACTGCTCTTTCTGTTCGGTGTGCCGCTGCTGATCGTGATCGTCGGCGTACTGGTGTTCGTCGTGCCGGAGATGCGCTCGCCGCCGCCGGACCCCAAGGCGGCGATCGAGCAGCTCACGGCGACGGGCGCCTGCCAGAAATGCGATCTCAGGTCGGCGCTCCTGCGCGACATCGACCGGGCCGACATCGATCTGTCCCGGGCCGTCATGCGCGAAGCCGACATGAAGTACGCGCGCATGCCCAACGCAAACCTGTCGAACGCCGACCTGCAGCGTGCCGAGATGGAGGAGACCGACTTCACCGGCGCCAGCTTCGCCGGCGCGAAGCTGCGCAACACGGACATGGAGAAGGGCAAGGCGTCCGGCGCGGACTTCGCCAATGCGGACCTGCGCAACGCCGATTTCGACGAAGCCGAACTGACCGACGCCAACTTCTCCGGCGCCGACATGCGCGACATCACGATGAAGCGCGCCGTGATGACGGGGGCGGTCCTCGAGAAGGCACAGCTCAACAGCGCCAATCTCGAGCGCAGCTCGATCGAGCGGGCGGACTTCTCCGGCGCCGACTTGACCGGTGCCGACCTCGACCGGGCGCAGGCGGCGAATGCCTCCTTCATCGACGCGAACCTGAGCAGCGTGCGCATGTCGCACGCCGATTTCTCCGGCGCGCGGTTCAACGGAGCGAACCTCAAGCAGGCGACGCTGCAGCGCAGCAACCTGTCGGGTGCCGATCTGACCGGCGTTTCCGGTCTGACGCAGGACATGCTGTCGACGGCCTGCGGGAACGATTCGACGAAGCTGCCCGGCGGACTGAGCGTCGGGGCCTGTCAGTAGATCCGCGTGGGCGAGCCGATACGCCCGCGACGCTCGACGAGGTCACCAGCCGGGCGTCCGACCTTCCCGTAAACGGGAGAAAATCCTCCGGAAGGGCGGGTACCGGGTTCGCGATCGGCGGGACGGGGGCGGGTTCATCGCCCGTTAACCAGTATTCGCGCCTACTGACAAGGCTTTCGTGCCGCCCGTTCCGCCTTGGCCGGACCGCTCGGTTCGCCGGCGGACGACGGGGAACTCCCGGGAGGGGGACAAGCCGGCGTATCATTACGGGGCGGGAGCGTTTACAGCGGTTCGCCCCGTGATAATGTCGCAACTGACGATTCGAGATCGGGAGAACCACGATGCAATTGCGGGCCTTGTTGATCGTTTCGGCGCTTTTGGCATCGCTTCCGATGATCGCGGCGTGCAGCAGTGCGGGCGGGGGGAGCAGCGAACAGGCGCTGTATTATCCGCCGCCTGTGAACTACAACCCCTCGGCGGGCCTGCTTCCGGCGCTCAGCGAGCCCTTCTCCACGAGCGTACCCTCCTCGCCGCCCTTCAAACCGTGAGCAAGTCCGCGGAGCCCGGCAAACGCCTGTAGACCGCGTGGCCGTAGGCGAGATCCTGCGCCGCGAGCCCGTGCGACTTGTAGATCGTGATATCGGCCGCGTCCGTGCGGCCGGGAAGGTCGCCGAGCAGCACCGAGCCGATCTCGCCGAGCAGGTGATCGGAGCCGACGGCGCCGGCGGCGGTCGCGCCGATCAGCTCGCCGGCCTGTTCCTCGGCGCTTCCCCGGAAATCCGTGTAGAAACGCCCCCGCGCGACGCCCTCGTCGTCGATCTCGCGGGCATTCACCATGCTCGCCCCGACCAGGTTGACGTGCTGGCCGGGCTCTAGCCATTTCCCGAGCAGGACCGGGGTCTTCGAGGCGGTGAGGGTCGTCACGACGTCGGCCACGGCGACCGCCTCCTCGATCGTGTCGACGACCGTGACGCCCGGATGGCGCACTGCGAGGGCATCGGCAGCCTCGCGGCGGCGTCCCCATACCCGCGTCTCGGCGAAAGGCCGGGCGGCGGCGAAGGCCTCGATGTGGGCTCCGGCGAGCGCACCGGTTCCGATCAACGCGTGGACGCGGGCGTCGGGACGCGCGAGCGTCCGCGTCGCGACCACCGTGGCGGCCGCCGTGCGGCGCGTCGTCAGCCTCGCCGCGTCGATCACGGCAAGCGGCATGCCGGTCATCGTGTCGAACAGGAGCATCATGCCGAGATGGCTCGGCAGCCCCTTCCTCGGGTTATCCGGGTAGAGGCTGATCAGCTTCATGCCGTGCACCGGGGGCGAGCGCATGGCGCCCGGCATGATCCCCATGGCGTTGCCTTCCGGCAACGGCATCAGCCAGCGCAGTGGCAGGTTGGCACGGCCCGCGGAGACCTCGCGCATGGCCGCGTCGATCACCTCGACGCCTTCGGCCAGCGGCAGCGCCGCGTCGATGTCTTTGCCGGCAATGACCCGGATCGGAGCGGTATCGGCGGACATTCGTTCAGGTTTCTTCGCGGGCGAGCAGCCGGGCGGCGAGATGCAGGAGGATAACGCCGGCGGTGACGGGGATCGAGGCTGCGATCACCGCGAGGTTGAGGCCGAGGCCGTCGGAGGTGCGTGCCGCGTTGCGCATCAGGAAGCTTCGGCCCATCTCCATCCCCGGCCCGAAGAAACAGTAGTAGAGGACCGGGGCGAGGAAGATCACCGTGGTCGCCGCCAGGACGATGTCGCGGGCGGCCCGCGACCACGGCGCGCGGAACGATCCGGCCTGGACGATGACCGGATCGGCCCCGCGCCGGAACGCGACCGTCGCGCCGAGCAGCCCGCCCCAGACCATCAGGTAACGGGCGAGCTCCTCGGTCCAGGACGGCGGGGCGGAGAAGCCGTAGCGCGCCACGATCTGCAGCATGACGGCGCCGACCATGCCGGCGATCGCCAGCATCGCCGCGGCGAGGCAGACGCGCTCCGCCGCGGCGCTCGACGCGAGTATGGTGCGCTTCAGGCTCACCTGTGCCGGCCTACTTGCGCGTCTTCTCGGCGGCCGCCTTGAAGGCGTCGACGGACTCCGGCGGCGTCAGCGCGCTCCAGACCTTCTGCGACTTCTCCTTGAATTCCGCGCGCGCTTCCGGCGTCAGTTCCGTCACTTCGACGCCGAGCTCCTTCAGCTTGGCGATCTCCTGGCCGGCCGCCTTGAAGGTCCACTCGCGATTGCGGGTGTTGGCATAGGCGAGCGCGGCGTCGACCTTGGCCTTGGCGGCGGCGTCGAGCCCCTCGTACCAGTCGTTCGAGACCAGCACCGAGCGGAACGGCGTGCCGGCGCCGGCGTCGGTGTAGTATTTCAGGAAGTCCGTGTGCTTGAAGATGAAGGCGACGACCGGCGGGTTGATGTAGCCGTCGATCATGCCCTTCTGCAGGCTGGTCGCCACCTCCGGCATGTCGACGACGACGCCCGGCACGCCCCACTCGTTGAACAGCGCCATCTGCGAGGAATCGATCGCGCGCAGCCGGAGATCCGAGAGGTCTGCGACGCTTTTCACCGCGTGCCTGGTGTTGAAGATGCCGACCGGGCCGCCGAGGCCGATGAGAGCGCCGACCTTGATGCCCTGCTTCTGCATGTTGGCGTCGATCGAGGCGAGGATATCGGTCTCGTCGAGGGCCCGGAACATGTGCGCCATGTCGTCGAACATGTAGGGCGCGATGAAGCCGAGCACGGCCGGATCGACCTGCTTGATCATCACGAAGTTGGTGAGGCCGACCTGGAGGAGCCCTTGGGCGAGCTGGTCGACGACTTCCGGGTCCTTGCCGAGCGCGCCGCCGGGATAGACCTTCGCCTCGAGGCCCTCCTCCTTGAGCTTGGCGGCGAAGTCCTCCGCCCACACCCAGTCGGAGCAGATCGGAACCGGCGGACAGCCGACGGCGATCTTGATCTCCTCGGCGCTCGCCGGGGAAAGCGTCGCCAGGAAGCCGAGCGTTCCGGCCAGAAGGCCGAGCGCGGCCGGTTTTGTGAAGACAGTCATTTCACAACCTCCCGTTCGATTTCGTCGCTATACGTGCGCCGGGTCACTTCACGAGCCCGAGCGCGGTTGGAATCCAGAGCGTCAGATCCGGGAACAGGATCAGCACCACGAGCACCGCCGCCTCCACGGCGATGAAGGGCAGGATGGCGGCCGACAGGCGCAGGTAGTTCACGCCGGTCGTCGCCGAGACGACCATCAGGCAGCCGCCGAAGGGCGGCGAGACCAGCCCGATCGTCAGATTGAGGCATGATGTCACGCCGACATGGACGGGATCGGCGCCGGAAGCGATCGCCGCGGGGACGAGCAGCGGCACCAGCAGCACCAGGGCCATCGTCACGTCCATGAACATGCCGGCGAGGAAGAAGACGAGATTGATCAGCAGGAGATAGCCGAGCCCGTCGAGGCCGACGGTACCGACGAGGGCGGTGATCGCCTCCGGCACGCTCTTGATGGCGATCAGGTAGCCGAAGATCGCCGCGGCGAAGAGGATCATGAAGATCGATCCGGTGAGCACCGCCGTGCGCTCGAGCCCGTCCTTCACATCGCGGAGGAGACTTGAGACCGGGGAGGCGCCGCCGTCGCGCGCTTCCGCCGCGCGGTAGAAGAAGGCGATGACGAGCGAGGCGACGACGGCGAGAGCGGCGGCTTCGGTGGGTGTCACCACGCCGAAGACGATGCCGGCGACGATGATGACCGGCACGAACAGCGCCGGCACCGCCCGCGCCAGCGTCCTGCCGGCCGGCGGAATGTCGAGCACCCCGGCGGACCCCTGCCGTCGCGCCATCGCGGCGTTCATGACGAACAGGCCGAGCGCCACCAGCAGGCCCGGGACCAGGCCGCCGGCGAACAGCGCCGCGACCGAGACGTTCATCAGCGCGCCGTAGAAGATCATGACGATCGAGGGCGGAATGATCGGGCCGATCACCGAGGAGGCGGCCGTCAGGGCCGCGGCATAGGTCGCCGTATAGCCGCGCAGCCTCATCTCGGGCACGAGCGTCGACGACAGCGCCGCCGCATCCGCCACCGCCGAGCCGGAGATGCCGGCCATGAAGACGCTCGCGGCGATGTTCACGTGACCGAGGCCGCCCCTCATGCGGCCGACGAGGACCATCGACAGGTCGATCAGCGCGCGGGTGACGCCGCCGCGGTTCATCAGCTCGCCGGCGAGGATGAACAGCGGCATCGCCAGGAAGGTGAAGACGTCGATCTGCGAGAGGATGCGCTGCGGCAGGATCGCCAGGTAACGGCCGGAGTCCGCGACGATGAAGCTCAGTACCGCCGCCGCGCCGGTCACATAGGCGATCGCCGCGCCTCCGGCGAGGCTTGCCAGAATGAACAGGACCAGGACGAGCCATGCCATGAACGATCGTTGCACCCCTCGACACGATACTCAGGATTTTCCGAACGGAAAAAATTGTCAAAGGAATTTTCCGATGCTAATCCTGTCGGTGCGTTTCGGGAGACGATCGATGCCGACATCGAAACCGAGGATGCCGGCCGGTCCGGCGACCGATGCGGGGAATGGAGACGAGGCGTTCGGCGCCCAGCTGAGACGGCTGCGGCGCAGCACCGGCCGGACGCTCCGGGAGGTCGCCGACGCGGCCGGCATCGCGGTATCCACCGTCTCGAAGATCGAGACGGGCCGCATGTCGCCGACCTACGACGTGCTGCTGAAGCTGGCGCGCGGCCTCGACATCGATCTGACCACGCTGCTCAACGGTCCCCGGCCGAAGACCAGTCCGATGCGCACGGGGCGTCTGGACGTGACCCGGTCCGACGGCCGCAAGCTTCACCCGACCGGCGTCTACGTGTACGAGCCGCTGGCGACCGGCCTGACGCTGAAGGAGATGGACCCGACCTTCGTCACCGTGAAGGCTCGTTCGATCGGCGAGTTCGGCGAGTTGATCCGCCACCCCGGCGAGGAACTCGTCTTCGTCCTTTCGGGCGCGGTGGAACTGCATTCGGAGTTCTATGCGCCGATCCGGCTCGAGGCCGGCGACAGCGTCTACTACGATGCCGGCATGGGCCACGCCTACGTCTCCGTCGGTGACGAGGACGCGACGATCCTCAACATCACCGCCGGCATGAACGCCTCGGGCGCGCAGGAGGAATGAGCATGCTCTCGACATCGGAGTGGGAAGACCTCGACGCCGTCGGCCTGGCGGAGCTTGTCGCGGCCGGACGGGTCGACGCCCGCGAGGTCGTGGAAACCGCAATCGCGCGCATCGAGGCGCTCAACCCGGCGATCAACGCCGTCATCTACAAATGCTACGACGAGGCGCTCGACGACCTCGCCGCGCGCGCCGGTTCGACGACGGATCGGCGCGGGCCCTTCCATGGCGTGCCGTATCTCGTCAAGGATCTGCACGCGCCGGTGAAGGGCATGCCGCTCACCAACGGAAGCCGCCTCTTCAGAGGCATGGTCTTCGACTTCGATTCCTCGCTCGTCGCCCGCCTGCGCAGGGCCGGCTTCGTCTTCCTCGGCCGCACCAACTCTCCCGAGTTCGGCCTGAGCGCATCCACCGAGCCGCGCGCCTACGGGCCGACCCGCAATCCCTGGAACCCGGAGCGGATCGCCGGCGGCTCGAGCGGCGGTGCCGGCGCGGCGGTGGCGAGCGGCATGCTGCCGGCCGCGCACGCGACGGACTCCGGCGGCTCGATCCGCATCCCCGCCTCCGCCAACGACCTCGTCGGTCTCAAGCCGACGCGCGGCCTCAATCCCTACGGCCCGCATCGCGGCGACGGCAACTTCGGCATCAGCCACGAGCACGCCGTCTCCCGCACGGTGCGCGATTGCGCCGCGATCCTCGATATCACCGCCGGCCCGGACGTCGGCGCGCCGTTCTTCTCGCCACGCCTGCCACGGCCGTTCGGCGAGCTGATCAAGGAGCCACCGCGCCGGCTGCGCATCGGGTGTCTCGCCGCATGTTTCGACGGCCGGCCCGTCGATGCGGAATGCGCCGCGGCCGTCCGGGACGCCGCGAAACTGCTTGCCGACGCCGGCCACGAGGTCGACGAGGCGAAGCCCGATTTCGACGACAGGGCGCTGCTCGACGCGACCTTCCGCGTGCTGATGGGCGGGCTCGCCCCGCTCGTCGACATGTGGGCGCAGCAGCGCGGCAGGCCGATCGAGGAGGACGAGCTCGAGCCGCAGACGCATTCGGCGATCGCGCGCAGCCGCGCCACGACGCTGCCGATGTTCTACGGCGCGGTGGCTGCGATCAATCGCGAGGTCCGTCGTCTCGCCGCCTTTTTCGAGACCTACGACGTGCTGGTGACGCCGACGCTGACGACGCCGCCGCCGCGGCTCGGGGTGCTGTCGACGGACGAAACCGATGTCGATGTGTTTCTCGGCCGCCTGTTCGATCTCGCGCCGTTCTCGGGGCCCTTCAACGCGACCGGCCAGCCCGCGATCAGCCTGCCTCTCGCCTGGAGCGCGGACGGCCTGCCGATCGGCGTGCAGTTCGCCGGCCGCTACGGCGACGACGCGACGCTTCTGCAGCTCGCCGCCCAGCTCGAGACGATCAGGCCGTGGTTCAAAAGGCGTCCGGCGACGACGGCCGGGACCGCCTGATATGGTGCCCGTCGCGCCGGATGCGCGTCGCGCCGACCCGGGGGAGATCCTGCGATGGCCAATAAGCCCGTTTCCTATGCCGACTACCTGAAGCTCGACGTGCTCCTGAAGGCGCAGGCGCCCGAGAGCGCCGCCGCCGGCCGGCCGGCGCATGACGAGATGCTCTTCATCATCGTCCATCAGGTCTACGAGTTGTGGTTCAAGCAGATCCTGTTCGAGATCGACCAGATCGACGGCATATTCGCCGGCGACTGGGTCGACGACCGCAACGTGGCCGCCGCCGCCAACGGGCTCGCCCGGATCGTCGAGGTGCTCAAGCTCGGCGTGCGCCAGGTCGATCTCCTGGAGACGATGACACCCCTCGACTTCCTCGATTTCCGCGACCTGCTCTACCCGGCTTCCGGCTTCCAGAGTGCCCAGTTCCGTGAGGTCGAGGTGCGGCTCGGACTACGCCGCGAGGACCGGCACGCCTTCGAGGACCAGCCCTTCGAGAAGCGGCTGACGGTTCCCGAGCAGCAGCGCATCCTGAAGCAGGAGAAGGGCGCGAGCCTGTTCGATCTCGTCGAGAAATGGCTGGGCCGCGTACCCTTCATGGAGACGGCGGGCTGGCGCTTTCGCGAGGCCTACCGCTCGGCCGTCGCCGAGGCCGTGCGCGCCGACATCGCCTACGCCCGCAAGAGCGCCGCCCTGACCGACACCCAGCGCGCCGCCCAGGCGAAGGCGCTCGAACAGGAGCTCGACCGCTTCGACGCGCTGTTCGTCGGCAGCGCCGAGGACCTGAAGCAACCCGCGCCCGGCTGGCGCATGGGCCGCGGCGCCGTACTCGCCGCCCTGTTCATCAACCTCTATCGCGACGAGCCGGCGCTGCAGGTGCCGTTCCGGTTCCTGAGCCTGCTGATGGACGTCGACGAGACGCTGACCACCTGGCGCTTCCGACACGCGCTGATGGTGGAGCGCATGATCGGCCGCAAGCTCGGCACCGGCGGCTCGTCCGGCCACAGCTACCTGCACAAGACGGTCGAGCGCCACCGCATCTTCTCCGATCTGTTCGCGCTCGCGACCTTCCTGATGCCGAGCCGGGCGCGGCCGGAACTCCCCGAGGAGGTGCGCCGGGCGATGTCGCTCGCCTACGCGCCGGGCGGCGACGGCGCCGCCCGATCGGCCTGACGGCGGCGGCCATGAGCTACGCGGGGCATTTCTCGCGATTTCTCGGAGCCGATCCGGGCCGGCTGCATCTCGCCGCCCACAGCCATCACGCCTGGCCGGACGTGACGGAAGCCGCGCACATGCAGGCCTGGACCGACGCGGTCGCGCTCGCCGATCGCAAGTGGGAGAAGGTTTTCGGCGAGGTGATCCCGGCCTTCCAGGCCCACGTCGCCCGCCGCCTGAACCTTCCAGATTCCACCACGGTCGCGGTTGCGCCGAACACCTTCGACTTCGTCCGCCGGCTCGTCTCCTGCCTGCCGGACGATCGCCGCCCCCGCATCCTGACGTCCGACGCCGAGTTCCACAGCTTCACGCGCCAGACCGCCCGGCTCGAGGAGGACGGCCTCATCGAGGTGATGCGGCTTCCGGCCGAGCCCTTCGAGACCTTCGAGGCGCGCTTCCGCCAGGCGGCCTCGATCGGCGGATTCGATCTCGTCTTCCTGAGCCAGGTCTTCTTCGATTCGGGCTTCGTGGTGGAGGATCTCCGCGGCATCGTCGACGCGGTGCCGGACGCCGAGACGATCGTCGTCATCGACGGCTATCACGGCTTCATGGCGAAACCGACGGATCTCCGCGGCATCGCCGGCCGCGCCTTCTACATGGCCGGCGGCTACAAATACGCCATGGCCGGCGAGGGCGCCTGCTTCATGCACTGTCCGCCCGGATATGCGCCGCGCCCGCGCGACACCGGCTGGTACGCGGCCTTCGGCGCGATCGCGCGATCTGCCGACAAGGTCGGCTACGCCCCCTCCGGTGGCCGCTTCCTCGGCGCGACCTTCGATCCTTCCGGCCTCTATCGCTTCAACGCGGTCATGGACTGGCTGGACGGCCTCTCCCTGTCCGTCGGGGATATCGACGCCCATGTGCTCGCCGTCATGGACGCCTTCCTGACCGCACTTGCCGACCGGCCCGTCGCCGGGCTCGATCCCGCCACGATGCTGCGCCGTCCAGGCCGCGACGCGATCGGCCATTTCCTGACGTTCCGCGTACCCGACGCCGGCCCGATCCACGACCGGCTGATGGCCGGGAACGTCGTCGTCGACCACCGGCGCGACCGGCTGCGGCTCGGCTTCGGCCTCTATCACGACGCCGACCGGGCGGCTGCCTATGTCGCCCGGATCGCCGACGTCCTCGGGTGACCGCAGTTCATTTAGCCAAGTAATTTGTTCATTGTTATGCCGGATACTTCGCCGCAACGGCCACGAAGACCGGAGAACCGGCATGAGACACCTGCATCCGCTCTGCTCGCGCTGCATCTACTGGCAGCACGACAACACCACGACCGCGGGCACGGTCGGCCATTGCCACCGCTTTCCACCAGGCATCTACATGAACCCGCACACAGGCACGGTCGTCCAGAAGTTCCCGACGACCGACAAGAGCCACTGGTGCGGCGAATGGAACGGCGACCCCTCCCATCTCGCCGAAGCCGTCCGCAATTCGGCGTTGAGAAGCGCGGCAGGCGAGCCCGACGACCCGGTGAACGGCTAGCTTCGCGCGACAGGCTCGTGCATCGCCCCGATCGATCCCCCTACGGCGATTGCGGCGGCCGGATCGATACACTATGTTCCGCCCCATTCGGCACCAGGCACCCGTAGCTCAGCTGGATAGAGCGCTGCCCTCCGAAGGCAGAGGTCACAGGTTCGAATCCTGTCGGGTGCGCCAATAACTCTCTGATTTAATTGATTTTATTGTCAGCGTTTCGGACGCACCAAATGACGTCTCGCTCCAGGGTAACACCGGGGTAACACGCATCGGTAATTTCGCGAAGTTTCAGGCGCTACGCCAGTCCCGATGCCCGCATGGTACGCAGCGCGTCGCGGCCAAGCCTAAGTGCGACAGCGTCATCGTCCTTGGCGCAGGCTGCGGCTCGGATCAAATCCCTTTGCCGGTGGGCGGGAATGTCGCCGTAGCTCTTCAGCGTGGTCAGCACACCGTCATGGCCCAGGTTCTGGGACCATGCCTTCAAGCCCGCTTCGCCAAGCCCTAGCTCAAGCCCAAGACGCACGAGCGTCTTGCGGAACGAATGGGGGTTGAACACGGGGAGTCCCGCCCGCGCGAATGCCTCTTTGAAGACGGCCCGGATCGGACTCGCATTTGACCAGCACGTCCGATCAAACCCGGCTTGCCGGAAGTTGCCGTCGTCACCGACCCCGACTTTCACAGGCGGAAACAGCGGATCGTCCGCCCCGAAGCCCTCCTCGGTCTGAAGGTAGGTCACCCAATCCCGGACGATCGCTTCGATGTCGTCGCCGACCGGGAAGAAATAGGTGGGGAAGCTCTTGGCGAATTTGGTGTGCATGTCGCGCCCGTCCTGGAACACGCGGCGTTCGACAAAGTCGATGTGCTTGATCCGCGTTGAAGCAATCGCGCTGTCTCGGGCTCCCGTAAGGATCGCGAAGGCCATGAGCGCTTGATTACGCCTGTCGACGGGAGTGTCCGTTGGCATCTCCGCAAGCGCCGCGCGGATTTCGTCCAAGGTCGGCACGCGCTGTTCGCGGTCGGCCTTGGCGACCGTCCGGTCCTTCAGCGACAGCTTGAAATAGTCGGAATCCGAATAAGTGAACCGCGTCTTGAATCCGGGCTGTCCGGCGAGCCAGAAGAAGAAGTCCTTGAGGTATGTCAGCGTTGCGTAGACCGTCGCCTTGCTCAGCTTGTCGCCGGTGCGGGCATTCGTCTGCTTGGCAAGATAGCGCTTGAAGGCCACGGCCTGTTCCGGACGGTAGTCCCGAAAGTCCCGTCGCTTCGTTTGCTCTTCAAACCGGTCTATTGCCATCGCGACGGCATCGATCGACTGTTCGTCGAGCTGGCGGGCTTCCTTCAGATAGGTGTAGTACCGGCGCTTCAGCCGCTCGTTTTGGGCATTGATTTTCATCGGTCCGATTCTTCCTTCTCGGAGTCACAAAACACGCTGGGGGCGTTGGCCTTCTCTAATCGTGTTTGTGGCTTCGTATCGCGGACGGCGACGGATGCTCGGAACTGCGCAAGCCTAATGGTTCCGACTCGCTGCGACAGGGCGCGTCCGCAATCCGGGCAATGCCCGGACACCTTCCAGACCTTCGCGTTGACCGGAATGCAATCGACCACATCGCCGGCCGGGCGTCGCGGCTGATGGCAGGGCGCGCAGTAGATTTCGGCGGGTCCGCACGGACGCTTGGCGGCATCGCGGCGCGACCGATGGAATTCATTCAGGACCCTGCCCAGGACCAGCGTCGGCCGGCCGCTGTCGATTGGCTCCAAGCCCCGATTGAGCCAATTGCGAACAGTGCCCCGGTGGCAGCCATAAAGTTCCGCGATCTCGGCAACGCTGTAGGTTCGCCGAGACTTGGCCAGCCGTGGGTTGGGATTTCGTCGCCGCACCGCGCCACCCTATGCCGGGACAGACGTCGAGCGACGCGGCTCGCCGATGCGAGCTTCAGCCCAGGCGTCGAGATCGGCGGGAAGGTAGATCGGAAAACGGCCTGCCTTGCGGAAGATTGGTCCACCGCCGGTGACGGCGAGCTTGGCCAGCCATTTCGCCGAGCAGGGTATCCCCCAGGTCTGGCGGACATAACGCGCGGCGTCGGCGCGGCGGAAATATTTCGGGATAGCGGTTTCGTCTGACATTTATCGACTCCGTGCCGCCGGGGCATTCCGGCAGCTTCTGGCGTCGTGTCATCGCAACTCGGAGATACCCGAAAAAGTCCCCCGAAATTGTCCCCGAACGATTATTTCGGGTGCAATTCTCGATATCGAATCCGGATTTGGTTTTCGACGGTCTTCGGCTTCGGGCGTGGTTGCATTGGGTGCTCGGAAGTGAGCCAAGCGACCAATGCCCTCGCCTCTTTCCCGACCCCGCGTTCGATCGTTCCTCGGTCCGCGCGACGTTCCAATTCGTCGAAGATGAGGTGCATGGACGTCGGCCGCCCCGGCGCTCCGGTCCTGCCGAGCATTGCAAGATCGAATGGCCATCGCTCGCGGACGTCGCTCTTGGCGACCATCAAGCGGGACCATCGCTCTCGCCATCGGTTCATCAATGCGTCGTCAAAACCACCGCGCCAGTGCTCATCGTCGATATATGGATAGGAGCGAAGGTACAGGTGCTCGCTGAACAGCAATTCGAAGGGATGATCCCCGAACGGGTAGCAGATTTCACAGCCCGCGAAATGGTAGCCGGGAACCGGTTCCCGCGAACCGCCAGATGTGCCCACGACGCGCACCGCATCGGATGCGATGGCTCCTAGCAGCGCCGCGTATGCGGTCTGCCAAGTCGCCGCATCCTCCGGGTCGAAATCGGCAGTGCCGCCCTTGGTCGCGATCCATTGAGCAGCGCAGTAGAGCGGCATGTATCCGTCGCCGTCCGGTGGCATCGTCGCCGGGAGTTCATATTGCCTTTCTCGCGGTGCTGGCCACGAGCTTCGAACGGCTTTCGACGGAACCAATACGTCTCGATAGCCAGGTCCGATCGGGCCGTAACGGATTTCGTCTACTTCACCGCGACCTTCCACCGCGACCAGCTCGTGCCAGTCGATCGCCGGAATGGCGACGCGTCTTCCGGTCTTTGTGTCGATGCCGCTCGCGGAAAAAACGTCGTCGCGAAGTGCCGTCCAAAGCGCGGCTTCCGCATCCCGGATGGGCATGGTCGGCGGCGGGCGGTTGTCGCGGGCTCGGTCTATCGCCTCGCCGATCGCAAGTCCCAATAGGGTCGGCTTGGACCGCTGTTCAAGGAGCCAGCCCTCGCGAACTTCGCCATCGAATCCGATCCGCCATCGACGCCATATCCAATCCCAGCATTCTGCGCAGTATTTGTCCCAGGACTCTCGCACCGCGTCCGGTGAGCGATAGGCAATCCAGGCAACGGCCATAACGATGGACCAATGGGTCAATGTGTCGGGGTCAAAGTCCTTCTGGTCGGGTTCGCTCGCCAGCTTTCCGATGCCGTGCCGCGCGGCTTCCGCCTCGGCCTGTTCGTCGGACAACTCGCCGACACTGGCACGACGAAGAATATCGTCGCGAATTTCCTGGTGATCCGTCATAGGCGGTGGCCTCCGCACGAACGAACGTGCGCAAAGCCTATGTGCGCCCGTCAGCACAGACAACATGGCGGGTTGATGCGCGCGTTTTTGCACGCGATGTTGCTAGCTCGCGCTGCCGGCCGAATCACAAGCGCTCAGTCATGCCGGACGGCCTGCGATTGGCCGATTCCCGTTGGTCGGGACAGCGGGAATTTGCCCAGCGCGACGTGCGGATATCTTGGGGGCGTGCGCCATGCCTACACTCGATTGGATCGGCAAGAAGGCGGTGGTGAACCACCATCGCGAAGTACCGTATCGACTAATCCACTGCGACAAGGACAAGAGCGTCGGCGACCCGGATGCGGGCAACTTGCTGGTTCAGGGAGACAATCTCGAAGCGCTCAAGGCGCTGCTGCCCTACTACGCTGGCAAGGTGAAATGCATCTACATCGACCCGCCCTACAACACCGGCAACGAAGGCTGGGTTTACAACGACAACGTCAACTCGCCGGAAATCAGGGCGTGGCTTGGCGCGACGGTTGGCCGGGAGGCGGAAGACCTTTCGCGCCACGACAAGTGGCTCTGCATGATGTATCCGCGCTTGCGGTTGCTGAAAGAATTTTTGACCGAAGACGGTGTCATCGCGATATCTATCGATGAAAACGAAGAGCATAGACTTCGCATCGTAATGGACGAAATTTTCGGGCAAAGATCATTCGTTTGCGAGTTAATATGGAAGGCCCGACAATTTAATGATGCCAGATCATTAACAGGGGTATCAAAGGATCATGAAAAAATTTTGGTGTATGAAAGAACCCCTGGAACTTGTTACTTTTCTGGTCTGCCTCGCGATATGGGAAAATTTCAAAATCCCGACAACGATCCGAACGGGGCATGGATGAGTCGCAGCATACTTGGTCTTGCTGACGCAAAAGCGCGTCCAAATTTGCATTTTTCTATCGTTGATCCAACCACGGGCTGGATTTTCGATCCCCCGTCAAATACCGGGTGGCGGTATTCAAAGGAAACAATTCAAGAGAAAATCGATAATGGGTTAATAATATTTCCAAAGAAACAAAGCGGTCGCCCTCGTGAGAAGATTTATTCAAATAGAATGGAGGGAAAGACAATTAATTTTCCTTCCATAATCGATGATATTTTTACTGCTGACGGAACAAAAGAAATACGGGATATTTTTGGGGGACAAATATTTTCATTCCCAAAGCCGTCGCAATTGATTGCCAGACTTATTTCACAAATTGCAGGACCGAGCGATATCGTCATGGATAGTTTTGCGGGCTCTGGCACGACGGGGCACGCGGTCTTAGATTTGAACAGACATGACGGTGGCAATCGACGCTTCATTATGGTGGAGATGGAGCGGAATATCGCTTCTGAGTTTACGGCTGAACGCTTGCGTCGGATTATATCCGGCTTTCACAAAGGCGAAGACAGGGCCAAAATAGTTGAAGGACTTGGCGGCGGCTTTCGTTTCTGCACGCTAGGCGAGCCGCTATTCGACGCCGACGGCAATGTAAGCCCGTCCGTCACATATCCAGACCTTGCCGCCCACGTCTTCTTTTGCGAGACGGGCTCGCCTATTCCCCGCCGCGCCGACGGATCGTCGCCGTTGATCGGCACATTCCAGGGGAGGGCGATCTATCTTCTGCACTCGGCAGAAGCGATCGGAGTGGCCAGCACCAACGCCGGCAACGTCCTCACCGCTACCGTGCTCGAAAGCCTGCCACTGCCGGCAGAGGATTTCACCGGCGCGCGCGTCGTCTACGCGGAGGGCTGCACGGTTCCGGACGATCGGCTTTCTCGCGCGGGCGTCACCTTCAAGCAAATCCCCTACCAAATCGAGGGGCTGTGACGATGTCGGACAAGCGAGTCCCACGAGAAGGGGAAATCCTGCTTTACACCGGGTCCGGGGGCGATATCCGCGTTGAGGTGCTGTTCGAGGAAGAGAGTTTCTGGCTAACCCAAAGACGCATGGCCGAACTCTTCGAGGTGACGGTACCGACCGTCAACGAGCACCTGAAAAACGTGTTCCGGACCGGGGAGCTTGTCGAAGACTCAGTTATTCGGAAATTCCGAATAACTGCCGACGACGGCAAGAGCTACCTCACGAGTTTCTACAATTTGGATGCCATCATCGCCGTTGGCTACCGGGTCAACAGCCGGCAGGCGACGCAATTTAGGATTTGGGCCACGTCGGTCCTTCGGGAGTTCATCATCAAGGGCTTTGCCCTCGACGACGAGCGGCTGAAGCTCGCCAACCGCTTCGGCAAGGACTATTTCGACGAGCTGCTTGAGCGTATCCGCGAGATACGGGCGAGCGAACGCCGATTCTATCTGAAAATCACCGATATCTACGAGCAGTGCAGCATCGATTACAATAAGGACGCCGAAGTCACGCAAACCTTCTTCAAGACCGTCCAGAACAAGCTGCATTGGGCGATCACCGGCCGGACGGCCGCCGAAATCATCAAGGAGAGAGCCGACGCGTCGAAGCCCAATATGGGGCTTCAGACGTGGAAGAACGCACCCGACGGCAAAATCCTGAAGACCGACGTATCGATCGCCAAGAACTACATGCGCGAGGACGAAATCAAGGGGTTGGAGCGCGTCGTTTCGATGTATCTCGACTATGCTGAGAACCAGGCCGCGCGCCAGATTCCTATGCGCATGACGGACTGGGTAGCGAAACTCGACGCATTCCTGACGTTCAACGAGTACGAAATCCTCAAGGACGCGGGGAAGGTGTCGCACGCCGTTGCCAAGGCACTGGCTGAACGGGAGTTCGACGCCTTCCGGATCGTTCAGGACCGTGCCTTCGAAAGCGATTTCGAGCGCGAGGCGACGCGTGTGATCGAAAAAGCCAAAAGAGGTCGTGCCAAGAAACCCAAGGGGGCAAAGGAATGAGCCTCCCGGTCTTCGCCCTCAAGGACTATCAGGTACAGACGCTCGCCAGCCTTCGCCGATTCCTGGAAAAGGTAGTGGAGCTGAATGACGCGGACACGGCGTTTTACGCCGTGACCAAGCGACCATTCGTGCCGCCGCCCAACCTGCCGGGTCTTCCCTATGTTTGCCTCCGTATTCCCACGGGCGGCGGCAAGACCATCCTGGCCGCCCATTCCATCGCCGTCGCGGCGGACAGCTTCATTCGCACCGACGCGCCCACGGTGCTCTGGCTCGTGCCCTCCCAGACCATCCGAGACCAGACCCTTGCGACCCTGGTGGATCGGACGCATCCAAACCGCCGGGCGCTGGCCGATCGTTTCGGCGAGAACGTGCGGATCATGAGCATCACCGACGCGCTTTATGCCAAGCGCGCCGACTATGATGGCGGTGCGGTGGTGATCGTCGCGACCATCCAGGCGTTTCGCGTCGAAGAGACCGAAGGGCGCAAGGTCTATGAGGCGAACGGCGAGCTGATGGACCATTTCACGGGCATCGACGAAGTCCTGCGCTACAGACTCGAAGTCGGCCCGTCCGGCGACCCGGTGCCATCGCTCGCTAATGTGCTTCGGATGCACCGTCCGATGGTGATCGTGGATGAAGCCCACAATGCCCGGACGAACCTCTCATTCGATACGCTCGCTCGGCTAGACCCGTCACTTATCGTGGAATTCACCGCGACGCCCGTCACGCCGGATGAGCACAATCCGAACAAGGGCGTCTACGCTTCGAACGTGCTGCACCACGTCTCGGCCGCCGAACTGAAGGCGGCGGACATGATAAAGCTACCGGTGATCCTTCGTGGTCGCCCCGAGCCCAAAGACACGATCGCCGACGCCATCGCCTGGCTCGATGAATTGTTGGCGCTCGCGGGCGCGGAGGAAATGGAAACCGGTGAGTTCGTTCGTCCCGTTATGCTTCTGCAAGCCGAACCTAAGTCCAAGGACAAGCCGACGCTTCATGCCGAAGAGGTGAAGAAGCTTCTTGTCGACGATTTTCGTGTGCCGGCAGAGCATATCGCGCTCGCGACAGGCGACGCGCGGGAAATCGATGGCGTCGACCTGTTCGATCGCAACTGCAAAATCCGATTCATCATCACCCAACAGGCGCTTCGCGAAGGCTGGGATTGTTCCTTCGCCTACGTGCTTTGTTCGGTCGCGGAACAAAAGTCGGCGCGCGCCGTGGAGCAGCTTCTTGGCCGCGTGCTTCGCCTGCCTCATGCCCAGCGAAAGCGCTGCGAGGATTTGAACCGCGCCTACGCCTTCGCCACCACCACGAGCTTTCAGAACGCCGCGAACACGTTGCGCGACGGCCTCGTGAACAACGGGTTCGAAAGGGTGGAGGCCAAGGCGCTCGTGCGGGTGGCACAGGAAGCGATCGAAGGTCTCGAAGAGGGCGGTTCGGCGTTCGTCTACGAAGAGCCAATTCCCGAAGGCACCGATGCCGCGATCTTCAAGACGAATGTCGAAGCGGCGACTGGCGGACGGGTTGAAGTCGACGTAACGGCGGGCGTCATTCGGGCGCGTGGCGCGCTCACGGACTATGACCGCACGTCGATGCTGCTGGCGATGCCTGAAGCCGTTGCGAAGGCTATCGACGCGCTCGTGCACAAATCGCGTGGAGCGCGGCTGAAGCCGGTGGCTGCGGACCAGGATGCGCCGCGCTTCGCGGTGCCCCGGCTAGGCGTCCGATCAAGCACCGGACTTCAGCTATTCGACCGCGCGCACTTCCTCGATATTCCGTGGAAGCTTGAGGAAAACGACGCGTCGCCGATCCTCGACTATTTCTCGCCGCCCAAAGCCGGTGCCGACGAAGCCCATGTCGACGTGGACAGTGGGGGGCACGTCACCGTCGCTTTCGTGACGGACTTACACGAACAGCTTGCGCTCGCCTTGCAGGAAAAGGGCTGGACGAAAAATGCGCTCGTCAACTGGCTTGACCGACGGCTTCCAACCTCTTTGCGGCGTGACATCACGCGCACGTCGTCGACGCTGTTTATCGCGAATGCGCTGGACGTGATCGATGCGAAATTCGGCATCGGCATCGACGGTATGGCGCGGGCTAAGTTCAGGCTCGTCGAAGCCCTCGTGAGGGTCATCGCCAAGCACCGCGACGCGCGCGAAGCGACAGCGTTCGAGCGCGCCCTGTTCCCGCAAAGCGGCCTGGAGTTCGAAACGAGTTCGGATATCGAGCTCGTATTCGACGAAAGCCGCTACGCTTACAATCAGCCCTACAAGGGAGGGACCGAATTCAAGAAGCACCTCTTTCGCGTAGTCGGTGATTTGGAACCAACCGGCGAAGAATACGAGTGCGCCGTCTATCTTGAGCGCTGTAAGGACGTGAAAGCCTGGGTGCGCAACACGTCGCGCCAGCCATATTCGTTCTGGCTACAAACGTCGTCGGACAAATTCTACCCGGATTTCGTGGCCCTTCTGAACGACGGTCGCGTGCTCGTGGTGGAGTACAAAGGCGCGCATATTTCGACCACCGACGATTCCAAGGAAAAGCGGCTTGTCGGCGATCTTTGGGCGGATCGATCGAGCGGCACCGGCTTGTTCTTGATGATTGAAAACAAGGAGTTCGGTCAAATCGACCGTGCCATTTGCCCTTAGTACTGTCACCAGTTCATGGAGTCGCGAGCGCGCGGTAAGAGCCGCGTAGATTTCTCCTCTATCTATAGGTTAATTGACATCGCATCGGCGGGCACGGACTTCTGCCCCTGACTACCACCGGCTTTATTCGCGTGCGTCAGACAGCTGCCCCGATGGCTTTGAGCTCTGCAAGGAAAATCGAGAAGCGCGTGTTTTGATATCCAACTGGCCTAGACTTTAGCCATGCACCTACATTTGCGACCTTTTTGTTGCCTCGTTGCAGTCCCGTTCCGTGGAGCGGGCCCATGGTAAGCGCGGTGTTCATTGAGTTAGAAGAGCGTTTGCTTCGGTGCGCTATGTGGTTCCTGAGGGCAATCGCCGCATCCACTACCTTTCTCTGCGGGTCAGCCAGATTTTCGAATTTATTGGCATCCGCGGCGACTAACCAAACATGCGCCTTGTCTACCAGTTTCTCGAAATTGGAGAACGTAATATTGCTTCCTTCATCGTCCGCGAATTCCTGGACCTGACCCTTGGTCAAGTGTACAGGGAACTTCAGAGTGGCAAACTCATTGAACACCTTCCTGGGCTTCTTAGCGTCGCGCAGGTGCTCTTCCAGAGCGTCGTTCAGATGCTGCTTGAATCGAGTCGCGTCGCCATTGATGTAGGCAACGAACATGTCATTGACAAAACCTTCCCAGGCAACGACGAGAACCAGCATACAGTTCTCGACGAAAGTAGACCGCTCGGCATCGCCCTTGAATCTATCCATGCCCGAGGCATAAAAGGCGCTTAGCGCAGTCAGCTGTTCATCGAAGTCATTCCGAACGTCAGCTGGATTGATTTTACGCACCACTCCCTCCTGATAAAGTGTTCGCCCTTCGCTAGTGGACCTAGCAATTTCTCAAAGAAGCTCTAATGGCCACCATTCTTTCAGCCCCAAGGTGTAATTGTTCCCCAAAAGTCTGCTAGGTTGTAGCATATCTAGAATTACAAACGCTCCCAGAGGCTGGCTATGGCCTTCAAGAAACCGCCAATTCAAACCGTCGTCCCAGAAAGCCCCGATCGCCTATTTCGGGACCTTCCTAGGCGGAAGCATCCCAGCCTCTATGACCATCAGGGCCAGATTCTGCGGACTTATGTGGCACAGGCCGCCGAAGTCGCTGATGTCGCCCTCCAACTCCCAACAGGCAGCGGCAAGACACTGGTTGGCCTCCTCTTAGCGGAGTGGCGTCGTCGGAAGAATCGCGAACGCGTCGTTTATCTCTGTCCGACGCGCCAGCTCGTGAATCAGGTCGCCGAAGAAGCCTCCTCAAAATATGGACTGACAGTCGAGCTATTCACCGGAAAAGTAAAAAACTACGCCCCCGAAGCCAAAGCCGCCTATCAGAACGCAGACCGTGTAGCTGTCACTACCTACAGCAGCCTCTTCAACACCAATCCGTTCTTCTCGGACCCGGAGGTAATTGTTGTCGACGACGCGCATGCATCGGAAAATTACATCGCCAGCACCTGGACGCTACGAATCAGCCGGTTCGAAGAGAAGGACGAATTGCTCTTCAAAGCCGTCACGAGTGTGCTGAAAAATGTCCTAGATGACACCAACTACAGGAGGCTGACTGAAAACTGGAACTCCGTCCACGATGTGACATGGGTCGACAAGATTTCTACGCCGCAGCTTGCGAACATCGCGGACGAACTCCATGCTGCGATCGCCGATGACGTTGCCCCCAGTTTGCCCTCACTCATGACTGGACTCTGTTCTCGTTGTGGTCCCTCCGGGACCGGGTTGCAAACTCGTTCGGGGTAAGGCCACCGAGGCTCGTATGAGGCCGGCAGGCGTTATAGTCGATCCTCCATTCTTCGATGATCTGCCGGGCCGCCGGCAGGCTGCGGAACAGGTGCTCGTTGAGGCATTCGTCGCGGAAGCGGCCGTTCAGGCTTTCGACGAAGCCGTTCTGCATCGGCTTGCCAGGCGCGATGTAGTGCCACTCGACGGCGTGGTCCTCCTGCCAGTGCAGGATTGCCCGCGAGGTGAGTTCGGTGCCGTTGTCGCTGACGATCATCAACGGCCTGCCACGGGCGGTGACCAGGGCATCGAGTTCTCGAGCAACGCGGATGCCGGATAGGGACGTGTCGACGATCAGCGCCAGGCATTCCCTGGTGAAGTCGTCGACCACGACCAGCACGCGAAAGCGCCGACCATCCGTCAGCATGTCGGAGACAAAGTCGAGGCTCCAACGCTGGTTCGGCCCTTGCGGCAGGGTCAGCGGCGCCCGCGTCCCCAGCGCCCGCTTGCGACCGCCGCGACGCCTCACCATCAGTCGTTCCTCCCGGTAGAGGCGGAACAGCTTCTTGTGGTTCAGCACGACCCCTTCGCGCTTAAGCAGGATGTGCAAGCGGCGGTAGCCGAACCGCCGCCGTTCGCTCGCCAGTGCCTTCAGCCGGGCCCGCAACTCGATGTCGTCAGATCGGCGTGAGGCATAGCGATAGGTCTTCGGGTGAAGCCCGATCAGCCCGCAGGCACGACGCTGCGAGTAGCTCTTCTCCTCGATCGCCCAGGTCACGAACGCTCTCCGCGATCCGGGCCTCAGAAGTTTTTTCCAAGCGCCTCACGGAGCGTCGCCACGTCAAGCATCGACTCCGCCAGCAGCTTCTTCAGCTTGCGGTTCTCCTCCTCGAGGCTCCTCAGCCGTCGAGCCTCAGAGATCTCCAGCCCGCCGTAGCGCGATCGCCAATTGTAGATCGTCGCCTCGCTGACCCCGTGCTTGCGGCAAAGCTCAGATACCGGAATCCCTGCCTGGTGCTCCTTCAGCACCGCAATGATCTGACCCTCACTGTATCGGTTCTTCTTCATCTCCGTCTCCTTCTGACGGAGTCCAGTTCAAACCGAGGCACTTCAGGGGGCAACGTCAGAGCCTAGAGCGAGAAGGTGCGATCGCAGAAGTTGCTTCATATCTTGCGCTACTAACGCCTGTACCTAAGAAGGAATTGGCGGTTCATACTCTTGAAATTGCACCGCGTAAAACTTTACGAATTGCCATTGATGATTTCGATACGCTCGGTATTGAGCGCCTTAATTATACAGGTCGTAACTATAAGAGAACACAATTAATTGGATCTGCGATAAATTTTCTTGAGTTAGATGGCTTGTTGGCTCCATCGGCGCGATGGGAGTGCGACAATCTAATGATATTCGGCGAAAACTATTCTTTAGATGAGAAACTGAAGGTCATCTCAAAAGAACAAATTCCGTACAGGGAATGGGATCGGTATTCGGGACATGAAAGGATATTTCACCGCGCTTAAGTTCAAGGCAAATCATATGTCCTCTGCAGATAGCAACTTTTCGACTTAGTCCACTCGTTACACCCCAACCGTCTCCCCCAACACTCCCTTCACCGCCTCAAGCGCATCTTCCGCCTTGGCCCCGTCCGGGCCACCCGCCTGGGCCATGTCGGGGCGGCCGCCGCCGCCCTTGCCGCCGAGCACTTCCGCACCCACGCGCACCAGGTCGACCGCGCTGAGGCGGGTCGTCAGGTCGTCGGTGACGCCGACGACGAGGCCGGCCTTGCCGTCCTCGCTGACGCCCACGATCGCCACCACGCCGGAGCCGACCTTCTTCTTGGCGTCGTCGGCGAGCGGGCGCAGGTCCTTCGGCTGGACGCCCTGAACCGCGCGGCCGAGGAACTTCACGTCCCCGACGGTCACGATCTCCGGGCCGCCGCCGCCCCCGGAACTGTCGCTCATCGCGAGCTTGCGGCGGGTATCGCTCAGCTCGCGCTCGAGCTTCCTGCGCTCGTCGAGCAGCGCCTTCAACCGCTCCTCGACCTCGTCGGGGGCGACGCGCAGTTCGGCCGCCACCGAGCGCAGGCGCTGGTCCTGGCGCGTCAGGTAGTGGCGCGCGGCATCGCCCGTCAGCGCCTCAAGGCGGCGCACGCCGGCGGCCACCGCCCCTTCGCCCACGATCGCCACCAGGCCGATGTCGCCGGTGCGGCGCACATGCGTGCCGCCGCACAGCTCCACCGACCATGGAGCGTTCGCTCCATGGCTTTTTGCCTTTGGCGCCTCCGCGCCGGGGGCGGCATTCGCGCCATGGCCACTTTCCGCCGAAGTACCCTCGGGCGGGGCCACTGGTGGCCTTCCCATGCTGACGACGCGGACCTCGTCGCCGTATTTCTCGCCGAACAGCGCCATGGCGCCGGACTCGATCGCCTCGTCGACGTCCATGACGCGCGTGACGACCTCGTCGTTCTGCAGGATCACGTCGTTGGCGAGATCCTCGATTCTTTCCATTTCGGCCGCCTCGACGGGCTTGGGATGCGAGAAATCGAAGCGCAGCCGGTCGGGGGCGACCAGCGAGCCCTTCTGGGCGACGTGATCGCCCAGCACCTGGCGCAGCGCCGCGTGCAGGAGGTGGGTCGCCGAATGGTTGGCGCGGGTGTCGGCGCGGCGGGCGTGATCGACCTCGAGCTCGAGCGCCTGGCCGACCTCGATCTCGCCTTCCTCCAGGCGCCCGACATGGGCGAAGACCGTGTGCAGCTTCTTCTGGGTGTCGGTCACGGCGAAGCGGGCCTTCTTCGCCGATGTCGGCAGGCTCCGCATGACGCCGGCGTCGCCCACCTGGCCGCCGGATTCGGCGTAGAAGGGGGTCTGGTTGAGGATGACGATGCCTTCCTCGCCGGCCTTCAGGAGGGCCGCCTCCTTGCCGTCCCTGACGATCGCGGTGACGACGCCTTCCGCCGTCTCGGTGTCGTAGCCGAGGAATTCGGTCGCGCCGACCCGGTCCCTGAGCGCGAACCAGATGGTCTCGGTCGCAGCCTCGCCGGAGCCCGCCCAGGCCTTGCGGGCCTCCGCGCGCTGGCGCTCCATGGCGTTGTCGAAGCCGGCGGTGTCGACGCTGATGCCGCGGCCTTTCAGGGCGTCCTGCGTGAGATCCAGCGGGAAGCCGTAGGTGTCGTAGAGCTTGAAGGCGGTCTCGCCGGCGAGCCGGTCGCCGGGGCGCATGTCGGCGGTCGCCTCGTTGAGGAGGTCGAGGCCGCGGGCGAGCGTCCTGCGGAAGCGGGTCTCCTCGAGCTTCAGCGTCTCGGTGATCAGCGCCTCGGCGCGGGCAAGCTCCGGGTAGGCGCGGCCCATCTCGGCGACGAGGACGGGGACGAGGCGCCACAGCAGCGGCTCGCGGGCGCCGAGCAGCTCGGCGTGGCGCATGGCGCGGCGCATGATGCGGCGCAGGACGTAGCCGCGGCCCTCGTTCGACGGCAGCACGCCGTCGGCGATCAGGAAGGAGGAGGCGCGCAGATGGTCGGCGATGACGCGGTGGCTCGGCTTCGCCGCGCCTTCGGCCGGCACGCCGGTCAGCTCGACGGAAGCTTCGATCAGGTGGCGGAACAGGTCGATGTCGTAGTTGTCGTGGGTGCCCTGCAGGACGGCGGCGATGCGCTCGAGCCCCATGCCGGTGTCGATCGAGGGACGCGGCAGCGCGATGCGCTCGTCGGCGGTCACCTGCTCGAACTGCATGAAGACGAGATTCCAGATCTCGATAAACCGATCCCCATCCTCATCGGGGCTGCCGGGGGGGCCGCCGGGGATCGCGGGGCCGTGGTCGTAGAAGATCTCCGAGCAGGGGCCGCAGGGGCCGGTCTCGCCCATCGCCCAGAAATTGTCGCTCGTTGGTATGCGGATGATCTTGTCTTCGGACAGGCCGGCGATCTTCTTCCACAGGTCGTGGGCGTCGTCGTCCTCGGCGTAGACGGTGACGAGGAGGCGGTCCTTGTCCAGGCCGAACTCGCGGGTGACGAGGTTCCAGGCGAGCTCGATGGCGAGCGCCTTGAAGTAGTCGCCGAAGGAGAAGTTGCCGAGCATCTCGAAGAAGGTGTGATGGCGGGCGGTGTAGCCGACATTGTCGAGATCGTTGTGCTTGCCGCCGGCGCGCACGCATTTCTGGGCGGTCACGGCGCGCGAATAGGGGCGGTGCTCGGCGCCGGTGAAGACGTTCTTGAACTGGACCATGCCGGCGTTGGTGAACATCAGCGTCGGGTCGTTGCGCGGCACGAGCGGGCTCGAGGCGACGACCTCGTGGCCGTTCTTCGCGAAATAGTCGAGGAACGCGGTGCGGATCTCGTTGACGCCGGTCATCTCAGCGATACACCTGTCTTGTACTGGGAACGTCGGGCGGCGGGCCGATCCCGCCGATCCGGCCGAAACATGCGGCCGGGCGTGGTTTTAGCGGCGGGCCCGTTGACTGTCCACAGATCACGGGCCCCCGATCATACAAGCGAAGGGCGCGCCACCTGCCGGCGGCGCGCCCTTTCCGGAAGCCGAATTCGGTCCGGCGGGACCCGTCGATCAGGCCTCCATGGCCGCGTCGCCGTCGCCGGAGGCTTCGTCGTCGCCGGAACCGCTGGCCAGCGTGATGGCGAGCCCCGCGTTCTGGCGGATCGCGGTCTCGATCCGATTGGCGATCTCGGGGTTGTCGCGCAGGAACTGCTTGGCGTTCTCGCGGCCCTGGCCGAGACGCTGGCTGTCGTAGGAGAACCAGGCGCCGGACTTCTCGACGACGCCGGCCTTGACGCCGAGATCGAGCAGCTCGCCGGTCTTGGAGATGCCCTCGCCGTACATGATGTCGAACTCGATCTCGCGGAAGGGCGGGGCGAGCTTGTTCTTGACGACCTTGACGCGGGTCTGGTTGCCGACCACCTCGTCGCGGTCCTTGATCGCGCCGATGCGGCGGATGTCGAGGCGGACGGAGGCGTAGAACTTCAGCGCGTTGCCGCCGGTCGTCGTCTCGGGGCTGCCGAACATCACGCCGATCTTCATGCGGATCTGGTTGATGAAGATGACCATGGTGTTGGAGCGCGAGATCGAGCTCGTCAGCTTCCTCAGCGCCTGGCTCATCAGCCGGGCTTGCATGCCGGGAAGGGAATCGCCCATCTCGCCCTCGAGCTCCGCGCGCGGGGTCAGCGCCGCCACGGAATCGATGACGAGCACGTCGATCGCGCCCGAGCGCACCAGCGTATCGGCGATCTCGAGCGCCTGCTCGCCGGTGTCGGGCTGGGAGATCAGGAGGTCGTCGACCTTGACGCCGAGCTTCTGGGCATAGGTCGGGTCGAGGGCGTGCTCGGCGTCGACGAAGGCGCAGATGCCGCCGCGCTTCTGGGCCTCGGCTATGGTGTGCAGGGCGAGCGTCGTCTTGCCCGAAGACTCGGGGCCGTAGATCTCGACCACGCGACCGCGCGGCAGGCCGCCGATGCCGAGCGCGATGTCGAGGCCGAGCGAGCCGGTCGGAATCGTGGCGATCTCGACGACCTTGCCGTCCTGGCCGAGCCGCATGATCGAGCCCTTGCCGAAATGGCGTTCAATCTGCCCGAGCGCGGCTTCGAGCGCCTTGTTCTTGTCCATTCCGTCTCCTTCAACGACGCGCAGCGGAGAAACAGCCATCGATTCCACTCCTTATTCCACAAGGGGCTCGTGATTCACAGGGAAAATGCGCTCCAGTCGCGAGGAATGTACCCTGTTTGTTCCGTGAACACAATAGGAACATTTTGCCACGTGAGGCGCCCGGAAACGGAGATCTGCGGCGGCATCGCGGGGGGCGGCGGGAAGATGCACGCGGCGGCCGCCGGAGCGGCACTCTGTCCGGCGGCGCGGTCGCCCCGGAAGGCGTCCGACGAGCGGTATCGCCTTCACGGGCCGTGGGGCAGGGGCGCTCGGGAGCGTCAGGATCGCAGTTTCGCCGCGTTCGCCAGAGCGTCCAGCAACTCGTTGGGGAAGAACGGCTTCTGCAGCAGGGCGACGCAACCCAGCTTCCTCGCCGCCTCGTGCAGGTCCGGATCGCCGATGCCGGTCATGAAGATTATCGGGACGGTACAGCCCGCCTCCGCCAGCCGCCGGCCCAGTTCCAGGCCGGAGATCGTGTCGAGGCTTATGTCGACCAAGAGACACGGGAATTTCTCGACGTCCGCCACGCGAAGGAACTCGGTCGCGGAAGCGAACAACTCCGCCTTGTAACCGTAGTACGAGAGCAGGTGCCCGAGGGTTTCTCTCAGCTCGGTGTCGTCTTCTATGATGCCTATGGTGCTCTTTTGATGATACATTTTGCCGCCTGTTCGCGTCTTCGAACGCAGGTCGCGAGGAACTACCAAATGGAGACGAGATAATGAGCCCGGCGCCGATGATCTTGTTGCGCCAGGCCAATGATTTGTCGGTTCGTGCCGGCAAGGGGCAGGCGCGCGCCCCCGTCTTTCGAGGCGCTTGATGGTCGACGGCACTGCGGCCGCTCAGCGCGATCCGGTCCGGCTTCCAAGGTCGTCCGGGGTGATATCGAGGCTCGCGTATGCACGGGCGGAGGGCGACGGCGTAGACCTGGAGCCGATCCTGAAGCGCGCCGCCATAGCGCGCCAGGAAATCGAAAACCCGCATGCCACGATCCGGGTGCGCGACCAGATCGAGTTCCTGAAGGCGATCGCCACCGCAGTGGAAGACGATCTGCTGGGCTTCCATCTCGCAAGGCCGTGCGACCTGCGCGGTGTCGGGCTGCTCTACTACGTGACCGCTTCCTCCGATACGCTCGTCGATGCTCTCGTCCGCGCCGCGCGGTACACGTCGATCGCGAACGAGGGCATCTCGCAGCGCTGCATCGATGCCGCGTCCTTCGGCCTTTCGTTCGAATATGTCGGCGTCAGCCGCCACGCCGACGTGCACCAGATCGAATTCTGGATGACGGCGGTCGTACGCATATGCCGGCAGCTGACCGGGCGTCAGCTCGTGCCCGAACGGGTGAGTTTCGTTCATCGCCGACCCAGAAACGCGGAGATGGCCGAGTTCTTCGGCGACGGCGTGGAATTCGGAGCGGATACCGACCAGCTGCTCTTCGCGGCGAGTTGCCGCGACCTGCCGGTCGTCTCCGCGGATCCCTATCTCAACAAGCTGCTGATCTCCATCTGCGAGGAAACCGTCGAGAGCCGCCGCCGGCGCGCGGGGTCGTTCCGGTCGACGGTCGAAAACGTGGTTGCGCCGCTGTTGCCGCACGGCAATGCGCATGCCGGCAAGGTGGCGCGCCAGATCGGCGTCAGCCAGCGAACGCTGGCGCGCCGGCTGTCGGAGGAAAGCTCCAGCTTTTCGAAGCTGGTGGACGAACTGCGGTCCGATCTGGCGAGTCGCTACCTCGCCGACGAGAACCTCACGATTTCCCAGATCGCATGGCTGCTCGGCTATCGGGAAGTCGCCTCCTTCTCCCATGCCTACAGGCGCTGGACCGGCAGGACGCCGCGGGCGGCGCGTGCGACTTCGGAAACGCGGCTTCAGGGCTGACCGGGCCGACGAGCCGGTCCTGTCGGGTCGATGCCGGGCGCCATAGGGCAACCCCCCGCGATCGATCCGCGGGCGCATGTTGGCATCCCTCCACAAATCCTTGGCGCGCGAAAACAAGACCGCGCCGGAGCGCGCCTGTAACTAGTGCGGCCCGCGCCTGTCATGGCCGCGCGGATTCGCCGCTCCGCGCCGCCAAGCGTAACCCGGGCGCGTCAGGGCAGCGGCAGACCGGGGTCGCCGTTGCCCGGGCTCGCCAAGGATCAGACCGATAAAAAAACCTTGGCGAGCCGCCCTTTCCGCGAAGGCACGGCTTGGAACGCATGCCGCAGATTGCCGTGGTCGCGGCGAGGGCTGGTCCCGGTCTGCTATCGTTTCCACAGCCTGCGCGGCGCGAGTTCCAGCAGATGCCCGTCGGGATCGCGGAAATAGAGGCTGCGGCCGCGTTTGCCGGACCACTCCACGGTGCTTTCTATCCCGATGCCGTGCGCTTCAAGATGCTTCTGCCAGGCCGGCAGGCTGCGGGCGGAGACGGCGAAGGCGAGATGGATCGGGCCTGAGCCGTCGTGCGGCGGGATGGTGCCGCCGGGCAACTGCATTTCCACCGCGCTCGCGCCGCGCTTGAACAGGAGCAGCACGCGATCGTCGCCGATACCAAAGGCGGCCATGCGGACGTCGGAGAAGATCTCGGGAAAAGCCATCACCTCGGCGTAGAAGGCCTTCGCCGCGTCGAGGTCGTCGACATAGAGCGACGTCTCGAGGATGCCGTCGAGCGCGGGCGCCTTGCGTTTCTGGCGGGTCCCGCTCACGCCGACATCACCTCCTTCACGGTCGCCGCGAGTTCCTTCAGGTTGAAGGGCTTGGGCAGGAAGTGGAACTGCTCGCCGCCCTCCAGATTCTTGGCGAAGGCATCCTCGGCGTAGCCGGAGACGAAGATGACCTTGAGCTTGGGATTGCGCTTGCGCACTTCCTTGAGAAGCGTCGGGCCGTCCATTTCCGGCATCACCACGTCGGAGACCACGAGGTCGACCGTGCCCTCGTGGCTGTCCATGACCTCGAGCGCGCTGACGCCGGTGTCGGCCTCGAGCACGGTGTAGCCGCGCGAGGCCAGCGCCCGGGCGGCGAAGGCGCGGACCGATTCCTCGTCCTCGACCAGCAGGATGGTGCCGCGGCCGGTCAGGTCCTTCGGTGTCTCGGCCGCGGCCTCGCGCTTCGGCGCTGCTTCCTCGGCGGCCTGCGCGTGGCGGGGCAGATAGATGCGGAAGGTCGTGCCCTTGCCGGGGGTCGAGTCGGCGAAGATGTAGCCGCCGGTCTGCTTGATGATGCCGTAGACCGTCGACAGGCCGAGGCCGGTGCCCTTGCCGACCTCCTTGGTGGTGAAGAAGGGGTCGAAGATCTTCTGCAGCACCTCGGGCGGCATGCCCGTGCCGGTATCCTCGACCTCGAGCACCACGTATTCGCCGGCCGGCATGGTGGCGTCGCCGCTCGTCAGCGGCTCCCTGCGGTTCTCGTTGCGGGTGCGGACGATCAGCCTGCCGCCCTCGGGCATGGCGTCGCGGGCGTTGACGGCGAGGTTGATGATGACCTGCTCGAGCTGGTTGACGTCGGCCTTGACGAGCCACAGGTCGCGGGCCTGGTCGAGGTTGAGCTCGACCTTGGCGCCGAGCAGGCGGGCGAGCAGGATCTGCATGTCGGCCGACATCACGTCGGAGAGCTTGAGGACCTGCGGACGCAGGGTCTGGCGGCGGGAGAAGGCAAGCAGCTGGCGCACCAGGCCCGCGGCCCGGTTGGCGTTGTGCTTGATGTTCATGATGTCGTTGAACGAGGGATCGGTCGGCCGGTGGTTCGCCAAGAGCAGGTCGGAGAAGCCGATGATCGCCGTCAGCACGTTGTTGAAGTCGTGGGCGATGCCGCCGGCGAGCTGGCCGACCGCCTGCATCTTCTGGCCCTGCGCGAACTGGGCCTCGAGCGCCTTCTGCTCGGTGATGTCCAGGGCGTAGACGATCGCCGCCTCGCCGTCGCCGTCCTCGACGGGGCTCGCATAGAAGCGGGCGATGCGGAGGCCGTCCTCGCCGATGGGGGCGTCGACGGGCTTCAGCTCAGCCTTGCCGGAGAAGGCCGCCTCCAGCGTGTCGAGCAGCGCCTGGCGATCGCGCTCGCCGACGCAGTCGGCGATGTTGCGCACGGCCCTGTCCTTGCCGGCGAACAGGCGGGCGAAGGCGGCGTTGGTGCGCTCGATGCGGCCGGTGCGGTCGACGGTGGCGATGGCGAGCGGCGTGTTGTTGAAGAAGCGAGCGAAGCGCACTTCCACCGCCCGCAGCGTCTCGGAGACGTCGCCGGAGCCGGCGCTGCGGTTCAGGACGATGGTGCGCGAGGCGCCCGGCTTGCCGGCCTGGTCGAAGGCGACGCGATGGAGGAGGCGGACCGGCAGGGTGCGCCCGTCGCGGCGGACGAGATCGAGGTCGATCGTCTCGACGCGCACGGCGCCCGGCGCGGGCTCGACGTTGTGGACGAGGGCGGCGGAATCCCCCGACATGATGCGATCGAGCGTGAGGGCGGCCGTCTCGGTCTCGGCGATATCGTAGCCGAGCCAGCCGGCGAGGGTGGCGTTCAGGTAGCGGATGCGGCCCAAGGCGTCGGCGGAGAAGAAACCGGCCGGAGCATGGTCGAGGTTGTCGATCGCCCGCTGCAGCTCGCGGAAGACGTCCTCCTGGCGTACGCGGTCCTGGGTGATGTCGGCGACCAGCCAGAGCAGGTCGCGCTTGCCCCGGCGCGGCAGCGGCTGCACGCGGATGCGGTACCATGTGGCGCGGCGGCCATCGCCGCGGCTCTCGTCCCGGCCGTCGTCCCGGCCCTCGCCCCGGGAAGCGGCCCGCTCGACGCGGATCTCCTCCTCGGCGCGGCGGCCGGCGGCGGCGGCCTGGGACAGGCGGAAGATCGCCTCGGAGGCCTCCGCGTCGCCGGCGAAGGCGCGCTCGATGCCGCGCACGTCGGCGGCCCGCTCGGCTTCCGTCAGGCGCATGTAGGCGGTGTTGGCGAACAGGATCCGCCCGCCGCGCCCGGTCACCAGCATGCCCTCGGGGATATCCTCGGCGATGATCTGGCCGAAGCCGTCGCCCGGCCGCTTGTCGGAGAAGCGCACGAGGCCGACGGAGGCGGCGAACAGGGAGAAGACGCCGACGACGGCGAGGAAGGCGAGCAGGCCCAGGACGATCGGGCGGGCCTCCTCGCGGCCCATCAGGGCGAGCGCGACGGCGACGGTGATCAGCGCCATCGCCAGCAGGATCACGACCCCGATCGAGCCCTCGCGCTCGGGCTTTCCGGGCGAAGGATCGGAGGCGGGCGGGTCAAGACGCGTTTCGGTCATCGCTCGTGCCGGTCGGACGGATCGAAGGCCGCATGGCCCTTAAGCGCCGATCCCGGCGGTTTTTCGACGGATCGAACGCTTGAAGCCAAGTCTAGCGCATGCCGTCCTGATTCGATCTCCATCCGGCCTTCGCCTTCACCTGCATAACGTAGCCGATGATTTCCGCAACAGCCTTGTAGTGTTCGGGCATGATTGCGCCGTCGATCTCGACCGCCGCGTGCAGGGTGCGGGCGAGCGGCGGGTTCTCGACGACCGGGATCTCGTGGGCCGTGGCGATCTCGCGGATCTTCAGCGCGATGCGGTCGACGCCCTTGGCGACGCAGACCGGGGCGGCCATGCCCTTCTCGTATTTCAGCGCCACGGCGTAGTGGGTCGGGTTCGTTATCACCACGGTCGCGTCCGGCACGGCGGCCATCATGCGCTTGCGGCTGCGCTCGGCGCGGACCTGGCGGATCTTGGCGCGCACCATCGGGTCGCCTTCGGCCTGCTTGTACTCGTCCTTCAGCTCCTTGAGCGACATGCGCTGGCGCTTGTACCAGCTGTGCCGCTGCCAGGCGAAATCGAGGCCGGCGACGATCGTCATCACCGCGAGGACGCCGGCGAGGAGCTTCAGCGACAGCTCGCGGATCGTGTCCATGAGCATGCCGGGGTCCATGGTCATCAGGCTGTCGAGGCGGTCGCGCTCGGGCCAGGCGATGAAGAACATCACGGCGGCGACGACGACGAGCTTGACGATCCCCTTGGCGAAATTGACGAGGCTCTGGGCGGAGAACAGGCGCTTGAAGCCGGAAATCGGCGAGATCTTCGAGGCCTTCGGCGTAATCGGATCGAGCGACCAGACGAACCTGTGCTGGACGGCATTGCCGGCGAAGGCGGAGATCATCAGCACGAACAGCGGCAGGCCGATCGCGGCCATGCCGGCGAGCGTGACGCGGACGAAGACGTCGCGAAGACCCCGCGAGTCCATCGGGATCTGGTCGAGATTGGCGAGCAGGCCGGAGAGCGAGGCGGTCAGGCTCGAGGATATGGTCTTGCCGAAGACGAGCAGCACCAGCGTCGCGCCGGTCAGCACGAACCAGGTGTTGACCTCCTGGCTCTTGGCGACGTCGCCGCGCTTGTGGGCCTCCTCGAGCTTTCGCTCGGTCGGGTCTTCCGTGCGTTCAGACTGGTCCTGTTCGTCGGCCATCGTGCCCCCGTCGCCCTAGCGCCCGAGGAGGGGCTCGATCGAGCCCTCGACGTGGTCGAGGTACCAGGCCATGGTGCTGCCGAGCACCAGGGCGAGCAGCAGGAAGCCGATCATGATGTTGGCCGGCATGGCGACGAAGAAGATCTGGATCTGCGGCATCAGCCGCGAAAGGACGCCGAGGCCGAGATAGAAGACCAGTCCGAAGGCGATGAACGGGGCGGCGATCTGGATGCCGACCCTGAACGTGCCGGCGAAGGTCTCGACCGCCATCATCGCGGCGTCGCGCACGGGGATCACGGCGCCGGGATGGAACAGGAAGTAGCTGTCGCGGATCGCGCCGAGGAACAGGTAGTGCATGTCGGTGGCGAAGATCAGCGTGATGCCGAGCATCGACAGGAAGCTCGCGAACAGGGCGCCCTGGATGCCCTGCGTCGGATCGATGTTCTGGGCGAAGCCGAGGCCGATCTGGAAGGCGATCGTGGCGCCGGCGATCTGCATGCAGGCGGTGATGAAGCGGGTGGTGAGGCCGATCAGGAAGCCCACGGCCATCTCGCCGACGAGCAGCCTCAGGATCGTCCCGAAGTCCTGCGGGATCGGCGGATAGTCGTTGACGACCACGGGATAGAGCACCAGCGCCAGCGCCAGGGCGAAGACAAGGCGCACCCGGGCGGGAAACGAGGATTCTCCGAGCGCCGGCATCAGCATCAGGATCGTGCCGGTGCGCGAGAAGATCAGCATGTAGACGAAGGCGACGGAGGGGAGGAGCTCGATCTGCATCGCGTCGTGCCGCGAGGGCGCCTTTCTCCGGGCGGCGCCCGTTATCAGCCGGCGGCGATCCGTTCGGCGAGCCTGACCATGTAGGCCCCCAGGGCCTCGCCCATGAAGGGCAGGGCGACGATCAGGGCCAGGAACATGGCGATGATCTTCGGCACGAAGACCAGCGTCATCTCCTGAATCTGCGTCAGCGCCTGAAACAGCGCGACGACGAGGCCGACGCCCAGGCCGACGAGCATCAAGGGGCTCGACACCTTGATCAGCGTCCATACCCCTTCGCGAGCGACGTCGAGCACCTCCGGTCCGGTCATCGGACTATCCCCCTGTTGTCCCCGAAACGCCGTCCGCCTCAGATCGGCATCCTGAGGATGTCCTCGTAGGCGGCGATCACCTTGTCGCGGATCGATACCATGGTCTCCAGCGCCAGCTCGGTCTCGGCGACGGCGGTGACGACGTTGACGGGATCGGTCTTGCCGGTGATTCCGGCGACGCTCGTCTGCTCGGCGGCCTTGCCGGTTTCGACGATGTTGGTCATGGCGGTGCCGAGCATCTCGCCGAAATCGGGCAAGCCGGCCGTCTTCTCCGTGCCGGGCGGCTTCGGCATCGCCGCGTTCGCGGCACTGGCGTAGGCCTTGGCTGCTGCTGCCGGGGTCATGATCTCTCTCCTCCGGGTTTCTCGGTAGCCCCGCTCAGGCGCGCAGGATGTCCAGCGTGCGCTGGATCATCGTGCGGGCGGAACGGATGATGTTCAGGTTCGCCTCGTAGCTGCGCTGCGCCTCGCGCATGTCCATCATCTCGACCAGCGAATTGACGTTCGAGGTCCTGACGTAGCCCTTGGCGTCGGCGGCCGGATGGCCGGGCTCGTAGCGGATCGAGAAGTCGCTCGTGTCCTCGCGGACGCGGCCGGGCTGAACGACATGGGCGCCGAGCTCGCGGTCGAGAACGGTCCTGAAGGTCGGGATCTGCCGGCGATAGGGGTCGCCGCCGGGCGTATCGGCAGTCGAGTCGACGTTGGCCAGGTTCTCCGAGACGACGCGCATGCGGCCCGACTGGGCGCGCAGGCCGCTCGCGGCGATCTTGAGGCTCTTGATCAGGTCCATCGGCGTCTATCCCGTTCAGGCACGCCGGCCGATCGCGGTTTTCAACAGGCCGATGCCGCGCGAATACAGGCCGGTCGCCATCTGGTAATCGAGTTGCGTCTCGGCGACCTTCATCATTTCCTCCTCGAGCACGACCGAGTTGCCCGACGGCGTGATCTCGAAGGTATCGGTCTCGTCGTTGCCCCAGGGCGCAGCCGATCCTCCGGACCCGGCGATATGCATGGGACTCGTCAGAACCGGCAGAATCCGGGGCGGAGCCGCGACGCCGTTGGCCTCGGGAAGGACAAAAATCTCGATATCATTGGCCCTGTACCCGGGGGTGTCGGCATTGGCGACGTTCTCGGCCAGGACCGTCTGGCGCGACTGCAGCCACGACATCTTGGACTTCAGGGCGGAGAAAAGCGGGATGTCGGTGAACGACACGATTGCTCCTTTCCGGCTTGCCATGTCGTCTCAGAATGGGCACACATTGCCGGGCGCATGGTTAATGAGGTGTTAACCGCATTAACCGTTCGTTCACGACGCGAAAGGGCGAAAAGTCGGATTTCCGTTGCCTGTGGCCTCAGGTGTTAACGATTTGTTAGCCTTGACCTCGGCAATTTCTGCCGATGATTGTTAACGAGTTCCGTGTTCGCGGCGGGCACAGGAGGCACGTCTGATGGAGTTTCTCGAAAACCTTTTAGGGGTCCAGTTGGGACTGCCGGCGAGATTCATCATCGCCTTCGTCTTCGTATTGCTGCTGATTGCGATAACGGCCTGGATCATCCGTCGCGTCGCTTCGGGGCGCGGAGGCTTCGGCGGCTCGCTTCGCGCCAAGCAGGATCGCCTGGCGGTCGTCGACGCGACCCATGTCGACGCCAAGCGCCGGCTGGTGCTGGTCCGCCGCGACAATGTCGAGCATCTCCTTCTGATCGGCGGCCCGGCCGACGTGGTCGTCGAATCCGGCATCGGCGACCATTCGATGGCCGCGGCCGAACGGGCGCGTATGGAAGCGCCCGAGCCGCTGCGGCCCGCGCCGCGCGCGCCGGACGTCACGTCCCGGCCGATGCGCGCCGAGCCGAGCGTTCCGCCGCGCCTTTCCGATACGCAGCCCGCCCGCCCGGCCCGCGCCCCCGAGC
>JAEWYT010000155.1 GCA_023458595.1 Pseudomonadota bacterium | reverse complement strand
GGTCCGAGTGAAGGGCGGGGCCGTACCCCGCTCTCCGCCATGGCCGGGCTCGTCCCGGCATGCCGGTGGAGAGCCCGAGCGCGCCGACGGCGACGGCGTGGCCGGCGCGGCAGCGTGGGCCCCGGATCAGGTCCGGGGCACGGGTCCGAGTGAAGGGCGGGGCCGTAGCCCGCTCTCCGTCATGGCCGGGCTCGTCCCGGCATGACGGTGGAGAACCCGAGCGCGACGGCGGCGACGGCGTGGCTTGCGCCGCAGCGCGGGCCCCGGATCAGGTCCGGGGCACGGGTCCGAGTGAAGGGCGGGGCCGTACCCCGCTCTCCGTCATGGCCGGGCCTGTCCCGGCCATCCACGGCTTCGTCGCGACGCGCGGCCCGCGGAGCCGCTCCCCGAATTGCCTGCTGCCTGAAGGCGGGCCCCTCAGTTCAGGTCGGCGGCGACCTTCATCGAGACGATCTTGTCGGGATCCTGCACGGGCTCGCCGCGCTTGATCTGGTCGACGTTCTCCATGCCCTCGATGACCTTGCCCCAGACCGTGTACTGGCGGTCGAGGAAGGGCGCGTCCTCGAAGCAGATGAAGAACTGGCTGTCGGCGGAATCCGGATTGGCGGCGCGCGCCATCGACGCGGTGCCGCGCTTGTGCGGCTCCGCGTTGAACTCCGCCTTCAGCTTCTTGCCGGAGCCGCCGATGCCGAGGCCCTGCGGGCAGCCGGTCTGGGCCATGAAGCCCTCGATGACGCGATGGAAGACGATCCCGTCGTAGAAGCCTTCGCGGGCGAGTTCCTTGATGCGGGCGACATGGCCCGGCGCGAGATCGGGGCGCATCTCGACCACGACGCGGCCCTTGGTCGTCTCGATGACCAGCGTGTTTTCCGGATCGGCGTATTCGCTCATATCGATAGTTCCTTTGCTTTTTCTGGCTGGGATCAGCCGTCGGCGGCGATCTTGGCGGAGATGATCTTGTCGGGGTCCTGCACCGTGCCGTTGCGGGCCTGGTCGCCCTTCTTGATCTTGTCGACGACATCCATGCCGGAAACCACTTCGCCGAACACCGTGTACTGCCCGTTCAGGTGCGGCGCGGGCGCGAACATGATGAAGAACTGGCTGTTGGCGCTGTTCGGATCCTGCGTGCGGGCCATGCCGAGCGTGCCGCGCTCGAACGGCGCCTTGGAGAACTCGGCCGGCAGGTCGGGATATTTCGAGCCGCCGGTGCCGGTCCCGGTTGGATCGCCGGACTGGGCCATGAAGCCGTCGATCACCCGGTGGAAGACGACCCCGTTGTAGAAGCCTTCGCGCACGAGCTGCTTGATGCGCTCGACGTGCTTGGGCGCCAGGTCGGGGCGCAGCCGGATGACGATGTCGCCGTCCTTGGTCGTCAGGATCAGCGTGTTCTGGGGATCGTCGGTCTGGGCGCTCGCCGGCGCGACGAAGACGAGCGCGGCGAAAACCAGGGCTATCAGGCGTGTGATCATGTCATGCACCATCGCAGGTAAGGGGGTGGACCGAACGGCCGGGCAGATGGATATGGCCGAATTGGAAAGTCTCGTCGTTCTCCCGGACCCGCGCGACGCGGATCGAGGCGACGACGGCTTCGGAATTCTCGTCGGCGACGTCGATCGTCATGCCGCCTTCGTCGAAGAACGACTGGGCGATCACGACGGGAACCGTCCGGGGATCGTCGGCGCGATCCTTCGGGAGCGAGCTCCACGGCTCGTCGCCTGCCTGGATGCGTATCCACACCGGGGCCTCGACCGCGGCGTGGCCGACATTGATCTCGACGGCGACGCCGGAACCGTCCAGCGCCGCGCACGACACCGTCTGCGTCGCGCGCGCAGGCGACGTCAGGGTGGCGGCCGCGGCGAGCGCGACCGCTGCGGTCAAGACCTTCGGTCGGTTCATCCCTTGCGCTTGTTCTTCAGCTCGAGGGCGACGGCGGGCGGGACGAACTCCGAGACGTCGCCGCCCATGCCGGCGATTTGCCGGACAAGACTGGCGGCAATGTGGCGGCACTCGGGAGACGCGGCCAGGAAGACCGTTTCGACCTCCGGGGCCATGACGGCGTTCATGGTGCCCATCTGGATCTCGTAGTCGAAGTCGGTGCCGTCGCGCAGACCGCGGACGATGACCTGCGCCCCCGCCTCGCGCGCGGCGTCGACGGCGAGGCCGGAAAACGTGGTGACGACGAGCTCGGCGCCGGCGGCGCGGACACGCTCGCCGACTTCTGCCTCGATCATCGCAATACGCTCCTCGGGCGTGAACACGGGCGTCTTGCCGTGATGGACGCCGACGGCGATGACGAGCCGGTCGACCAGCTTCGCCGCGCGCACGATGACGTCGACATGGCCGTTGGTGATCGGATCGAAACTGCCGGTATAGATGCCGGTGCGGGTCATCGCGCGTGGATACAGCGCCGGCAGCGCCCGCACAAGCCGCGCCGGTTAACCTTCGATCCACCCGTGGTCTTCCGTACGGGCACCCGCGCGCCGGCGAATCCGGCAAAACTCCGGGAAAACGCGCTTGGAAACGGTTTTTTTAGAATGAATGCCGGCTGAACGGCCGATTCGGGCTTCGTTCAGACATGAACCGTACGATCCGCCCCAACAAAACGAGAAAATCTCGTGACACAGGGGCGTCCTATGCCGAACTTGAAGCAGTACGTGCCGTTTTCCCTCCTGTCGTTCGTCGCGGCCGTGATCGCGCTGGCGATTGCGTGGGAACCCGGCGAAGCCGAGGCCAACAAGCCGGTGTACGACACGCCGGTGCTGCGCAGCTCGATCATCGAGACCGGCGGCACCGTCGCGCCGAACTGTCCCGATGCCGTGTGGCCGCACGTCACCACCGATTGCCTGCTGCACCCCAATCACGCGACGGCCGAGCGTGCCGTTCGTACGATCGAGGTCGACGACCGCACGATCGACGCCAGGCGCGCCGAGCTCTACCGCATCTCGATCGGTCTGTGAGGCCGGTCCCGCCGGGCGCGGATCAGCGTGCCCGGGCCAGCGCCAGCCAGACGCCGCCGCCGATCAGGAACAGCCCGCTCACCCGCGACACGAGCCGCACGCGCTGGCGCGTCAGGAACGCGCCGGCGCCGCCGCTCAGGATCGCGTAGGTGCCGTCGAGCACGGTCGCCACGGCCATGAACGTGGCGCCGAGCAGAACGACCTGCAGCATGTAGTCGCCGCCCGGGTCGACGAACTGCGGGATGAAGGCGCCGAAGAAAAGCAGCGCCTTGGGGTTCGAGAGAATGACCAGGAACCCCTGAAGGAAGAAGCCTCCGCGCGGCTTCGGCGCGGAGTCCGCCTTGTCCAGACCGCCGCCGGACCGCACGAGCTTGTAGCCGAGCCAGACCAGGTACGCCGCGCCGGCGAGGCGGAGCCAGTCGAACCACCAGCCCATCGTCTCGATGATCGAGGTCAGGCCGGCGAGCAGGACGCCGATCATGATCGCCAGGCCAAGCTGCGTCCCCGCGACATTGAGCAGCCCGGCCCGGGTGCCGTGGGTCAGGCTGTTGGCGATGATCACCGTGACGGTCGGCCCGGGCACGATGACGATCAGGATGCAGGCGGCGAGATAGGCGAGATAGAGTTCGAGGGTCATCGAGGCTTTCTCCGCAGGAGGATCGGGACAGCAAGCCTCAGATCCCCGGCGGTGGCAATGGGGCGAATGCGGGGCGAACGGCGGGCGATCGGGGAGCGGCTACGGGGAGGATACGGGGCGCATGTGGAGCGAACGCCTCCGGTTAAGCATCGCCGCCGTCGCCGTCCTCCGCGTCGGGGCCACCGGCATCCGGATCGCCTTCGCCGCCCTCGTCGGCGTCGCCGTCCTCCTCTTCGCTGACGCGCTGGACGGAGACGACGTGCTCGTCTTGGGCGGTGTCGAAAACGATGACGCCCTGCGTGTTCCGGCCGGCGATGCGGATGCCGTCGACGGGGCAGCGGATCAGCTGGCCGCCGTCGGTGACGAGCATGATCTGGTCCTGGTCCTCGACCGGGAACGAGGCCACCAGCCGGCCGTTGCGCTCGTTGACGACCATCGCGACGATGCCCTTGCCGCCGCGGCCGATGACCCGGTACTCGTAGGACGAGGAGCGCTTGCCGTAGCCGTTCTCCGAAAGGGTCAGCACGAACTGCTCGGACGCGCTCATGGCGGCGTAGCGCTCCTGGCTGAGCTCGGCGCCGTTCTCACCCTCGGTCTCCTCCGAGGGCTCGACGGGCTCCACCTCGCCGCGCACGAGGCGGCTGCGCTTCAGGTATTCGGCGCGCTCGGCCGGCGTCGCCTCGAAGTGGCGCAGGATCGACATCGAGATCACGCTGTCGCCGCCGGCCAGATTGATGCCCCGCACGCCGGTGGAATCGCGGCCCTTGAAGACGCGCACGTCGGGGACACGGAAACGGATGCACTGGCCGTCGGCGGTCGTCAGCAGGACATCGTCGTCCTCCGAACAGGTCTCCACGCCGACGATCGCGTCGCCGTCGTCGAGCTTCATGGCGATCTTGCCGTTGCGGTTCACCTGGACGAAGTCGGACAGCTTGTTGCGCCGGGTCGTGCCGCGGTTTGTCGCGAACATGACGTCGAGCCCGGCCCAGCTCTCCTCGTCCTCCGGCAGTGGCATGATCGAGGTGATGAACTCGCCCTCGACGAGCGGCAGGAGGTTGATCAGCGCCTTGCCGCGCGCCTGCGGAGCCGACAGCGGCAGCCGCCAGACCTTCATCTTGTAGACCATGCCGCGCGAGGAGAAGAACAGGACCGGCGTATGCGTGGAGGCGACGAAGAGGCGGGTGACGAAATCCTCCTCCTTCGTCGACATGCCGGCGCGGCCCTTGCCGCCGCGCCGCTGCGCCCGGTAGGTGGAGAGCGGCACGCGCTTGATGTAGCCGGTATGCGTGACGGTGACGACCATGTCCTCGCGCTGGATCAGGTCCTCGTCCTCGAAGTCGCCGCCGGCGTCGGTGATCTCGGTGCGCCGGGGCGTGCCGAACTCCTCCTTAACGGCGATCAGCTCTTCGCGGATGATCGACTGGATGCGCGCCCGCGAGCGGAGGATGTCGAGGTAGTCCGTGATCGCCTCGCCGAGCTTGGTGAGTTCGTCGGCGATCTCGTCGCGGCCGAGCGCGGTCAGGCGCTGCAGGCGCAGGTCGAGGATCGCACGGGCCTGCTCCTCGGACAGGCGATAGGTGCCGTCCTCCGAAAGGCCGTGGCGCGGGTCCGCGATCAGCGCGATCAGCGGCCCCATGTCCTTGGCCGGCCAGTCGCGCGCCATCAGCGCCTCGCGGGCGGTGGCGGGGTCGGGCGCGGTGCGGATCAGATGGATCACCTCGTCGATGTTGGCGACGGCGATCGCCAGGCCGACGAGGATGTGCGCGCGGTCGCGCGCCTTGCCGAGCAGGAACTTGGTGCGCCGGCCGACCACCTCCTCGCGGAACGCGATGAAGGCGCGGATCATGTCGACGAGCGTCATCTGCTCCGGCTTGCCGCCGTTCAGCGCCACCATGTTGGCGCCGAAGCTCGTCTGCAGCGGCGAGTAGCGGTAGAGCTGGTTGAGCACCACGTCGGCCATGGCGTCGCGCTTCAGCTCGATGACGACGCGCAGGCCCTCGCGGTCGGACTCGTCGCGGATGTCGGCGATGCCCTCGATGCGCTTGTCGCGCACCAGTTCGGCGATCTTCTCGATCATCGCCGCCTTGTTGACCTGATAGGGCACCTCGGTGATGACGAGGGCCTCGCGCTCCTTGCGCACGGTCTCGGTATGGACCTTGCCGCGCATGATGATGGAGCCGCGGCCGGTCGTGTAGGCCGAGCGGATGCCGCCACGGCCGAGGATGATGGCGCCGGTCGGGAAATCGGGACCCGGCACGATCTCCATCAGGCGCTCGATCTCGATCGCCGGATCGTCCATGAAGGCGATGGAGGCGTCGACGACCTCGCCGAGATTGTGCGGCGGGATGTTGGTGGCCATGCCGACGGCGATGCCGCCGGCGCCGTTGACGAGCAGGTTCGGGAAGCGCGCCGGCAGGACGGCGGGCTCGCGCTCGGAATTGTCGTAGTTCGGCTGGAAGTCGACCGTGTCCTTGTCGATGTCTTCCAGGATCGAGTGGGCGACCTTGGCGAGGCGCACCTCGGTGTAGCGCATGGCCGCGGGAGGATCGCCGTCTATCGAGCCGAAGTTGCCCTGCCCGTCGATCAGCGGCAGGCGCAGCGAGAAGTCCTGCGCCATGCGCACCAGCGCGTCGTAGATCGCCTGGTCGCCGTGCGGGTGATACTTACCCATGACGTCGCCGACGACGCGCGAGGACTTCTTGTAGGCCTTGTTCCAGTCGTAGCCGGCCTCGTGCATGGCGTAGAGGATGCGCCGGTGCACGGGCTTGAGGCCATCGCGCACGTCCGGAAGCGCGCGGCTGACGATCACGCTCATGGCGTAGTCGAGATAGCTGCGCCGCATCTCGTCGGTGATCGAGATCGGTTTGATATCGGACGGATCGACCGGACCGGACTCGCCGGCCGGCGGTAACTCGTTATCGGACAAAGGCTGGCTCGTTCGGCGGGTTTGTAACCGAATTATTTCTACCCGATTCCAAGGGTCCGGAGCAAATCCGGGACGGAACCGGCGGGGGATGAATTTCCCCGATAATTCAGGCGATTATCGGGCGGAGCGGAAGATAGTGATCGGCGACATCGCGATCGATTTCGGCGTCGGGCGGGCGGAACGCATCTTGCGCGGCCATGGCGGAACCGTCACCTTGCCGACCGGAGTTCCATTTCTCCCAGAAAAGAGGGGCTTTGTGACGCCGGAATCCCTCATTTCCGCATTCGTCACGCTGTTCGTGATCATCGATCCGATCGGCATCGCGCCGCTGTTCCTGGCACTCACCGGGGGACGCACGGCGGCGGAGCGCCGCGCGATCGCCTTAAAGGCGGTCGTCATTGCCGTCTGCGTGCTCGTGGCCTTCGCCGTCGGCGGCGAGTGGCTGCTCAGGGCAATGGGGATTTCGCTGCCCGCGTTCAGGGTTGCGGGTGGGATCCTGCTGTTCTGGATCAGCTTCGAAATGGTGTTCGAGCGCCGCAACCAGAGAAAGTCCACGACCGCCGAGCGCTCCATCGCCGAGGAGCGTCACGACGACATTGCCGCCGTGCCCCTTGCCGTTCCGCTGATGGCGGGTCCCGGCGCGATCACGGCGGTGATCCTGCTCGCGAGCGGGTCCGACGGCGGCCTCGTCTACCTGTCCCTGGTCATCGCGGTTGTCGTCGCGGCCCTGTTGGTTACGTTCGTCACCCTCCTGGTCGCGGTTCCGATCGATCAGTTGATGGGATCGACGGTGCGAATGGTCGTTTCCCGCCTGCTCGGCGTTCTCCTTGCGGCGCTCGCGGTCCAATTCGTCGCGGACGGGATCAGCGACCTCGCAAATTACATGCACTTGATCGAGTAACTTATTGAATCAAAATACAGTATGTCGACTCACGGATCAAACAAGGTCATCTACGCCGCGCTGGCCGGCAACACGCTGATCGCGATCACCAAGTTCGCCGCGGCCACGTACACCGGCTCGTCGGCCATGTTGTCGGAGGCGATCCACTCGCTGGTCGATACGGGCAACCAGGGTCTCCTGCTGATCGGCATAAGGCGCTCGAAACGGCCCGCCGACGACCAGCATCCGTTCGGCTACGGCACCGAGGTCTATTTCTGGGCCTTCGTCGTGGCGATCATGATCTTCGGCGTCGGCGCGGGCGTGTCGCTCTACGAGGGCTTCCAGAAGATCCGGAACCCGCACGAGGTCACCGATCCGATCGTCAACTACGTGGTGATCGCCATCGCCATGGTGTTCGAGGCCGGCGCCTGGTGGGTGGCCTTCCGCGAATTCGAGAAGACGCGCGGCCGGCGCGGCCTGATCGATGCGGTCCGCCGCTCCAAGGACCCGACCGTGTTCACGGTGCTGTTCGAGGATTCCGCTGCGATGCTCGGCCTGGTCGTCGCCGCCGCCGGAATCGCGGCGGCCCAGTACAGCGGCATCCATGAGCTCGACGGCGTCGCCTCCGTCGGCATCGGGCTGATCCTGGCGGGAACCGCCGCCCTGCTCGCCTACGAAACGAAGGGGCTCATCATCGGCGAGGCCGCGAGTTCGGACATCGTGACCGGGGTTCGGCGCATCGCCATGTCCGCGAACGGCGTTCGCCGGATCAACGAGCTTCGGACCATGCATCAGGGCCCAAACGACATCCTGGTGGCGATCAGCCTGGATTTTGCCGACGACATGCCCGCCGGCGACGTCGAGCGGACGATCTCGAAGCTCGAGGTCGACATCAAGACCGCCTTCCCCTACGTGCGCCGGGTGTTCGCCGAGATCCAGTCGGAAGCCGGCCACGCCGCGAGCGTCGCCGCCGAGAAGGCCCACGATCCGGCCGAGACTAGTCGGTCAGGGAAACGGTGATTTCCGCGCCGCCGTAGCCGTGGACGGAGTCGTGGGCGCGAACGGTGACTTCGGTGATGCCCGCCGGGACGGAAACGCCGTCCAGCGACCGGGTGAACGGCTGCTCGGTCTCGTGCGGATGCAGGAGCGTGCGGGTTCCCAGAACCGTGCCGTCGGGGCCGAGCACTTCCCAGCGGTCCGCGTAGTGGTCCCAGCCTTCGTCGGCGTGGCGGACGGTGACGTCGAAGCGCCACGTGTCGCCCGGCCGGGCGGACACCTTGACGGCGATGACGTCCGCCTCGCCCGCGAGGACGGGAGACGACGCGCCGAGACAGACGGCGGCCGCGATCGGGAGAACCAACGTTCGCATGGCCGCCAGTGGACCGTATCGGACCGCCGACGGCCACTCACATGTGCGTCAGCGCCCCGGGAGGGTCAGCGGGCGGACGGCTCCAGCGGCTTCCCGTCGTCGCGCAGGGCGATATAGATCGCCGGGATCACCAGCACCGTCAGCAGCGTCGAGGACGCGAGGCCGAACAGCAGCGAGATCGCGAGCCCCTGGAAGATCGGGTCGGCGAGGATCACCGCCGCGCCGATCATCGCCGCGAGCGCGGTCAGCAGGATCGGCTTGAAGCGGATCGCGCCGGCGTCGAGCAGGGTGCGGCGCAACGGCTTGTTCGGCCGCCGCTCGTGACGGATGAAGTCGACCAGCAGGATCGAGTTGCGCACGATGATGCCGGCAAGGGCGATGAAGCCGATCATCGAGGTCGCGGTGAACGGCGCGTGGAAAAGCCAATGGCCGAGCACGATGCCGATCAATGTGAGCGGGATCGGCGTCAGGATGACGAGCGGCAGCAGGAACGAGCCGAACTGGGCGACGACCAGGAAATAGATGCCGAGGATCGCCACGGCGAAGGCCGCGCCCATGTCGCGGAAGGTGACGTAGGTCACTTCCCATTCGCCGTCCCAGAGCAGCGAGGCGACGCTCTCGTCCTGCGGCTGGCCGTGCAGCAGCATCTCGGGCTTGGGCAGATCGCCCCAGTCGTGGGCGTCGATGGCGTCGGCAACGGCGATCATGCCGTAGATCGGCGCCTCGTACTCGCCGGCGAGCTCGGCCTGCACCATCTCGGCGGGACGGCCGTCGCGGCGGAAGACCGGAAAGGACGCCGTCTCCTCGCTGAGCGTCACCACGTCGCCGAGCTCGACGATGTTGCGGCTGCCCGGCAGCGTATTCGCAGGAACGGGCGTCGACAGCGTGCGCTGGGAGACCGCCAGGTCCTCCTTCGGCAGCCTTACGGCGATCTCGACGGGGTGGCGGCCGCCGCCGCGATGGGAGTAGCCGACAGGCACGCCGGTCAGATAGGCGCGGATGGCGTCGTAAACGTCGCTCTGCTCCACGCCGTGGTATTCGAGGTTGTTCTGGTTGATGCGCACGTGCAGGCGGTCCGCCGGCCTGCCGAAGCTGTCGTCGACGTCGACGATGTAGGGGACGTCCTCGAATATCCTGCGGACCTCGGTCGCGACCGCGCGGCGGGTTTCCTCGTCGGGACCGTAGATCTCGGCGAGCAGCGTCGCCAGAACCGGCGGTCCGGGCGGGACCTCGACGACCTTGATGCTGGTGCCGTCCGGAACCTTGAGGTCGGCCAGCCGCTCGCGGACTTCCAGCGCGATCTCGTGGCTGTTGCGGTCGCGCTCGCCCTTCGGGGTGAGGTTGACCTGCAGGTCTCCGTTTTCAGGAAGCTCGCGCAGATAGTAGTGGCGCACAAGGCCGTTGAAGTTGAACGGCGCCGAGGTGCCCACGTAGGACTGGATCGAGGCGAGCTCAGGCAGGTCGGCCAGACGTTCGGCGGCCATGGTCAGCACCCGGTCGGTGTCCTCGAGGGTCGAGCCCTCGGGCAGGTCGACGACCACCTGCAGTTCCGACTTGTTGTCGAACGGCAGCAGCTTGACCGTCACCGTCTTGTCGAAGAACAGGTACGTCGCCGCGATCGTGGCGACGCCGACGACGAGCAGGAAGGCCCAGGCGCGCGCCTTGGACTTCAGCACGGGCTTCGCCACCTTGACGTAGATCTTGCCGAGAACCCCGCCATGGGCACCTTCGTGCACGGCGACGTGCCCCTCCTCGCCATGGGCTCCGTGATCCTTGCCGATCCTCATCATCAGCCACGGCGTGACGGTGACCGCGACGAAGAACGAGAAGATCATCGCCGCCGAGGCGTTCGCCGGGATCGGGCTCATGTAGGGGCCCATCAGGCCGGACACGAACAGCATCGGCAGCAGCGCGGCGACGACGGTGAGCGTCGCGACGATGGTCGGGTTGCCGACCTCGGCGACGGCATCGATCGCCGCCTCGCGGCGGCTTCGCCCGTCCTTCATCGCCCAGTGCCGGGCAATGTTCTCGATCACCACGATCGCGTCGTCGACGAGAATGCCGATCGAGAAGATCAGCGCGAACAGGCTGACGCGGTTGATCGTGTAGCCCATGAAGTAGGAGGCGAAGAGCGTCAGCAGGATCGTCGTCGGGATGACGATCAGGACGACGACGCCCTCGCGCCATCCGATGGCGAAGGCGACCAGCACGACGATCGAGACGGTCGCCAGCCCCAGGTGGAACAGCAGTTCGTTCGCCTTCTCGTTGGCGGTCTCGCCGTAGTCGCGGGTGATCAGGACGTCGATGTCCTCCGGCACCAGCCGGTCGCGCAGAAGCTCCAGGCGCTCGATCAGGTCCTCGCCGATGACGACCGCGTTCGCCCCGGCGCGCTTGGCCACCGCGATGGACACGGCGGGGACGGGCTTCATCGCGCCCGTCTCGTCGCGCGCCATGTGCCAGACGCGATGCTCCTCGGGAACGGAGCCGACCACGACGTTCGCCACGTCGCCGACATAGACCTTGCGGCCGTCGCGGGCGGTGATCTCGAGCAGCGCGATGTCCGGCACGCCCTGCAGGGTCTGGCCGGCGACGACCGGCAGGCTGCGGTTCTCGTCGCGGACGGTGCCGGCCAGGAACGAACGGTTCGCCTCGGAAATCTTGCCGATCAGCTGCTCCAGCGTGATGCCGTACAGCGCCAGGCGCTCCGGATCGGGCTCGATGCGGATCTGGTCGTCGCGGCCGCCGACGATATAGGTCAGGCCGACGTCGTCGACCTTGGCGAGCTCGACGAGCAGGTCACGGGCAATCGAATAGAGGCCGTTGTCCGTCCAGCGGTCGGCGGCTTCCGGCTTCGGCGCGAGCGTGACGACGAAGATCGCCACGTCGTCGATGCCGCGCCCGACGATCAGCGGCTCGGGGATGCCGATCGGGATCCGGTCCATGTTGGCGCGCACCTTTTCGTGGACGCGCAGGATGGCGTCGTCGGGATCGGTGCCGACGAAAAAACGGGCGCTCACGATGACGCGGTCGTCGTAGGTCTGCGAATAGACGTGCTCGACGCCGTTGATCCCCTTGACGATCGTCTCCAGCGGCTCAGTTACGAGCCTGATGGCGTCGTCGGCCTTCAGGCCGTCGGCGGAAACGTGGATATCGACGAGCGGCACGCTGATCTGCGGCTCCTCCTCGCGCGGCAGCGAGACGAGCGCGACGAGGCCGAGCGCCAGCGCCGCGAGCAGCAGCAGCGGGGTCAGCGGCGAAGAGATGAAGGCACGCGTCAGCGTGCCGGAAATGCCGGCCTTCATGGACGCACCAGCCGGTCGCCCGCCTTCAGTCCGCCGAGCGCCTCGACCATCGGCACGTCACCGGCGACCTTCTGGCCGAGCTGCACGACGACGTCGAGCGGCGTTCCGTCCGGCGCCTCGACGCGCACGTAGTCGAGCCCGTAGCGCTTGAAGACGTAGTCCTGCGGGATGACGTAGGTCTGCCGCTCGCCGGCGGCGATGCGCACCAGCGCGCGCTCGCCGACGAAGTAGCCGCCGAGGCCCGAGACTTCGGCGTCGGCGACGACGCGCCCGTTCGACAGGCGGGGATAGACGGTGACGATCTTGCCCTTGCCGACCGGCGCGCCGCCGGCGTCGAGGCCGCGCGGGCCGATCAGGATCTCGTCGCCGAGCTCGATGTAGCGGGCGTGGCGCTCCGGAACCTCGAGGCGCAGGATATAGTGGTCGGACGCGATCTCGGCGATCGTCTCGCCCGGCAACACGACGGTGCCGATCGTGACCGGCACGGTCAGCACGCGGCCGGCGCCCGGCGCCTCGACCGCGCCCTCGGCGATCTGCTGCGCGGCTACCATCTTTTCGGCCTGCGCGGTCTGAAGCTGGTTGCGGGCGACATCCGTCGCCGTCTGCAAGGCGTCGAGGCGGGCCTGCGCGATGATGCCTCGGGCCTTCAGTTCCTCCCCGCGCTTCAACTCGGTCTCGGCATTGGTCAGCGCCGCCTGCAGGCCGCGGATGCTGGCTTCCAGGCCCTGGATGCGCAAGGCGAGCTTGTCGTCGACCACGGTTGCGATCTTCTGGCCGGCGGACACCGGGTCTCCCTCGCCGACCGTCAGCTCGGTGACGGTGCCGCCGATCCGCGCGCGGGCGGGAACGACGTCGGAGCTCTGCACGGTCGCGAAGACTTCCTTGTAGTCCTCGACCTTCGCCGGCTCGACGACGTACTCGGCGTTGGCGGCGAACGACATGACGGGGCCAACGGCCGCGAAGCCGGCTACGGCCGTAGCCAGAAGGACACTCGTTACCGTGACGGGCTTGCAGCGTGGCGTCATGACCGTTTCTCCCCGGAATCCGCATCGCAGATATAGAGATATATTCCAAAAATGGAATATGAAAAGTGACCGCCCTGGGCAAGAGGCTGTGGGAGAGCCGATGCCGCGAGAATAGCGGACAAGCACCGCCGGCGCGCGCACCGGTGAGGATCGCGGGGTAAGCGACTGAAGGATCGGGAGAAATCGACCTAGAAGGGAATCTCGTCGTCCATGTCGCCCGACGGACCGCCACGGCCGCCCCCGCCGCCCTGCATCGGGCCGCTCGAGCCGAAATCGCCGCCGCCGCCCGGGGAATCGTAGTCCGATCCGCCTCCCCCGCTGCGGGCGTCGAGCATCGTCAACGTCGAGTTGAACCCCTGCAGCACGACTTCCGTCGAATAGCGGTCCTGGCCGGACTGGTCCTGCCACTTGCGGGTCTGCAACTGGCCCTCGATGTAGACCTTCGAGCCCTTGCGCAGATACTGCTCGGCGACCTTGCAGAGCCCTTCGCTGAAGATAACGACCCGATGCCACTCGGTACGCTCGCGGCGCTCGCCGGTGTTGCGGTCGCGCCAGGTCTCGGTGGTGGCGACGCGCAGGTTGGCGATCGGCCGGCCGTCCTGCGTGCGGCGGATTTCCGGATCCGCGCCGAGATTGCCGACGAGGATGACTTTGTTCACGCTTCCCGACATCACCAGACCTTTCGTTCTTCGTTTTCGCGGCCGAAACTCACGCGCGACACTATCCGCCCCGCCTCGCCGCGTCCCCCCCGCGCGCCGGGGTTTTCCACAGAAGCCGCAGCAGAAGCCGCGGCGGATCGGCAGGTTCATACCCCTGCCAACGATCCGTATATGCTGTTGGACGGAACGCCATGTTCCTATTATGTTCACGCCTCGAATGCAATCCCGCGATTCTGCGGGGCCGGAACCGCCGATGATCGAGATCCGCACCGGAAGACTGACGTTGCGCCCCTACCGGGACGACGAAGCCGACCTGCTCGGGCTGCTGCTTCGCGACCGCAGGGTGTTCTTCTGGAGCGAAGCCCCGGTGACCGAGCGGGACGTCGAGAACGTGCTGAACCGGAGCCTCGCGCTGCGGCCGAAAGGGCTCGGCTGGTTCGCCGCCTTCTCTGAGGACAGGGACCGGTTCGTCGGCGACGCGGTCCTGCAGCCGCTTGCCGGAACCGGCGAGATCGAGATCGGCTATCACCTCGTCCCCGACGCCTGGGGCAAGGGTTATGCGACGGAAGCCGCGGAAGCGCTTCTCGACTACGGCTTCCAGGCGCTGCGGCTGCCGCGCGTGGTCGCGGTCGCGCTGCCGGAGAACCGGCGCTCGCTGAGGGTTCTTGAGCGGCTCGGCCTGCCCTATATTGAGGACCGGATCCATGCCGATCACCTCCATCGCTACCACGCATTGACGCGGGCCGAGTACCTCGCGGCCCGCGAGGCGATCGTCCAGAGGGACGCCGCCGAACAGTCGGAGAGCTGACGTATCATGCAGAAGTTCATCTCGGTCTCCGGCGCCCGCGAGCACAATCTCAAGAACGTGTCCGTCGACATCCCGCGCGACGAGCTGGTGGTGATCACCGGGCTGTCGGGGTCGGGCAAGTCGTCGCTCGCCTTCGACACGATCTACGCCGAGGGCCAGCGCCGCTACGTCGAGAGCCTGTCCGCCTATGCCCGGCAGTTCCTGGAGATGATGCAGAAGCCGGACGTGGACCATATCGAGGGCCTGTCCCCGGCGATCTCGATCGAGCAGAAGACCACGTCGCGCAACCCGCGCTCGACGGTCGGCACCGTCACCGAGATCTACGACTACCTGCGCCTGCTGTACGCCCGCGTCGGCATCCCCTATTCGCCCGCGACCGGGCTGCCGATCGAGAGCCAGACGGTGAGCCAGATGGTCGATCGCACGCTGGCGTTGCCGGAGGGCACGCGGCTCTTCCTGCTGGCTCCCATCGTGCGCGGCCGCAAGGGCGAGTACCGCAAGGAACTCGCCGAGCTGATGAAGCGCGGCTTCCAGCGCGTGAAGATCGACGGCGCCTTCCACGAGATCGCCGAGGCGCCGGCCCTCGACAAGAAGTTCAAGCACGACATCGACGTGGTGGTGGACCGCATCGTCGTGCGCCCCGACATGGCCTCGCGGCTGGCGGATTCCTTCGAGACGGCGCTGCAGCTCGCCGAAGGCCTTGCGGTCGCCGAATTCGCCGACGAGAAGGACGACAAGGGCGAGGCGAAGCGGCTGATCTTCTCCGAGAAGTTCGCCTGTCCCGTTTCCGGCTTCACGATCCCCGAGATCGAGCCGCGGCTGTTCTCGTTCAACTCGCCGCACGGCGCCTGCCCGGTCTGCGACGGGCTCGGCTCGGAAATGCGGGTCGACCCGGACATGGTGATCCCCGAGCCGGACCTGACGCTCAAGGCGGGTGCCGTGGCGCCGTGGGCGCGGTCCTCCTCGCCGTACTACCTGCAGACGCTGGAAGCGCTCGGCCGGCACTACAAGTTCAAGATGACGACGCCCTGGAAGGAGCTGCCGAAGAAGGCGCAGGACGTCATCCTGTACGGATCGGGCAACGAGGAGATCAAGTTCACCTACGACGACGGCCTGCGCGCCTACGACACCAAGAAGACCTTCGAGGGCGTGATCCCCAACCTCGAGCGGCGCTGGAAGGAGACCGAATCCTCCTGGTCGCGCGAAGAGATCGAGAAATTCATGGGCCAGACGCCCTGCGCGGCCTGCGGCGGCAACCGGCTGAAGCCGGAGGCGCTGGCGGTGAAGATCGCGGACCTGCACATCGGCGAGGTCGTCGACATGTCGATCCGCAGGGCCAACGCCTGGTTCGAGGCGCTGCCGGCCAAGCTCAACGACAAGCAGAACGAGATCGCCACGCGCATCCTGAAGGAGATCCGCGAGCGGCTCGCCTTCCTCAACGACGTCGGCCTCGACTACCTGACGCTCGCCCGCTCGTCGGGCACGCTGTCGGGCGGAGAGAGCCAGCGCATCCGCCTCGCCTCGCAGATCGGCTCGGGCCTCACCGGCGTGCTCTACGTGCTCGACGAGCCCTCGATCGGCCTGCACCAGCGCGACAACGAACGTCTGCTCGGCACGCTGCGCCACCTGCGTGACCTCGGCAATACCGTGATCGTCGTCGAGCACGACGAGGACGCGATCCGCTCGGCCGACTACGTGATCGACGTCGGTCCCGCCGCCGGCATCCACGGCGGCGAGATCGTCGCCCGCGGCACGCCGGAGGAGATCATGGCCAACCCGGCGAGCCTGACCGGGCGCTACCTCACCGGCTTCGAGCAGATCGAGGTCCCCGCCGAGCGGCGCAAGATTTCCCGCAGCCGGCGCATCCGCGTGGTCGGCGCGCGCGAGAACAACCTGAAGAACGTCACCGCCGACATTCCGCTCGGCACCTTCACCTGCGTCACCGGCGTTTCCGGCGGCGGCAAGTCCTCGCTCCTGATCGACACGCTGTACAAGGCGGTCGCCCGGCGGCTGAACGGCGCGCGCGAGCATCCGGGCGCCCACGACCGCATCGAGGGGCTCGAACACATCGACAAGATCATCGACATCGACCAGTCGCCGATCGGCCGCACGCCGCGTTCAAATCCAGCGACCTACACCGACAGCTTCGCGCCGATCCGCGACTGGTTCGCCGAGCTGCCGGAGAGCCGCGCGCGCGGCTACAAGCCCGGCCGCTTCAGCTTCAACGTCAAGGGCGGGCGCTGCGAGGCGTGCCAGGGCGACGGGCTGATCAAGATCGAGATGCACTTCCTGCCCGACGTCTACGTGCCCTGC
>JAEWYT010000154.1 GCA_023458595.1 Pseudomonadota bacterium | reverse complement strand
AACGCTATTGTGGTGCCGCACGGTGTTGCCTCCGTTCTCGTGTCCAGTAGACGCGCCAAACGTCTGAACACGAGTAGAATCAACACCGTGCGCCCAGTCCACAAATTTAAACCGGACAGCCGTGGGCTTGTCCCGGGTATCCACGAAAGGCGGCACTGCGAGTGACACCGTGGATGGTCCGGACAGACCCGGCCATGACGACGGATGGTCGCGAGCCGGCGGCTAACCCGACGTCCCGAGCCGCCCGTATTTCGCCATGACCGCCTTCAGGGCTTCGGTGTCGATGCCGCGGCAGACCTTGCCTTCGGGCTTGATCGTTGGAACGTCCTCGCCCTGGACGATGGCGTTGATGACGCTTTCGTCCACCGCCTCGACGGCCGCCTCGTAGAGCGGGTCGAGCACCTCCCAGTTGAGGCTGTGGCGGGTGATCACCGGACCCGCGTAGACGGAATCGGCCATGTCGTCGGCGACCGAGAAGGCGAGGAAGATGTCGCCGGAGCTGTTGCCGCCCGCCGTGCCGGACCGGCCGATGCCGAGCGTCGCGCGTTTGGCGAGATTGCGCAGGAGCGCATCGGATAGCGGCGCGTCCGTCCCCAGGATCACGATGATCGAACCGGCCTCCGTATCCCTGAGCCGGTCCGCGGGCATTTCCCTGCCGACCGGCACGCCGAGCACCGTGAACCAGGGCCGTTTGCCGTAGTTGGCCTGGACGAGGGCGGCGACCGTGTAGGTCTGCCCGCCGATCGTAACGCGCCGTGACGAGGTGCCCGTGCCGCCCTTGAACTCGTAGGCGATCATGCCGTTGCCGCCGCCGACCGATCCTTCGGCTACAGGGCCGGAGGAAGCGTTGTCGAGCGCTGCCGCCGCATGTTCGGGCTTCACGTGCAGGGCGTTGATGTCGTTCAGCGTGCCGTCGTAGGTCTCCGCCACGACAGGCATCGCCCAGGCGTCTTCCTCGCGGAAATGGGCCGCGTAGGTGCGGATCATCCACTCGACGGCGCCGTGGTGGCAGGCGCCGACGCTGTGGGTGTTGGTGATCAGGATCGGCCCGAGCAAATAGCCGGCGTCGTTGACCCAGTGCGTGCCGGTCATCTCGCCGTTGCCGTTGAACGCGTGGAAGCCCGCCCACACCGGGCGCGGCCTGTCCTTGTCCGGGCGCGGGATGACGGCGGTGACGCCGGTGCGCATCTTCTTCGCCGGATCGGTGAGCGTCGTGAACCCGACACGGACGCCGGCGACGTCGGTGATGGCGTTGTAGGGACCGGGCGTCCCGGGAAAGGGCAGGCCGAGGTCGCGGGCGCGGGGCTTTGTCATGTCAGCTCCGCGACTTGCGAAAGGAATCCTTCAGCGCGATCAGCGGGCCGTCGAACGTGAACAAGTCGCAGCCGTCGACCTCCACCCTTTTGCCCTGAGGCGTCGTGCCGACGAAGGTCCATTGCGAGATGCCGCGGTCGCCGAAGACGAAGTGGCGGCCGTTCGTCCATTGCGCGTCGGGGAAACCGGCGAAGACCGCCGCGTAGCCGGCCCTGACCGCGTCGCGGCCCGTGTAGACCGTTCCCTCCGCGTCCGGCCCGGCCGAGGCGTGGAAGGCGCAGTCCTCCGCCATGCAGGCCATCAGGCCGTCGACGTCGTGGGCGTTCCAGGCCTCGATGAAGCGGTCCAGCGTCTCCAGCCGTTCCCCGTCCATCGTCGTGTCGTCCCTCGCCATCGCGCTACCCGGTGATCTCGATCTCGAGGAAGCGCATCTCGCCGTCTCCCCCGTTGACGACGTTGTGCTCGACGCCGATCTTGCGGGCATAGGGGATGCCCTGCACAAGCTCGGCCTCCGCCGTGGAGCCGTCGGGCATCTCGATCATCAGCCGTCCGCTGACGAGGGGGACGACGACGTAGTCGTACTCGTGCCGGTGCCAGCCGGTTTCGGCGCCGGGCCGGAACGCCCATTCCGTCGCCTTCACCCGGCCGTCGTCGATCCGCACGGTCGGTGTCGCCTTCGCTCTGTCGCTCATCGGATCCCTCCTGTTCCTGATGCCCGCCTAGTTCGTGATTCCGGGGCCGCCGCCGTTGAAGGTCAGGCTCATGAAATCATGGAACGCGCGGGCGGCCGGTGGCAACTCCGCATCGCGCTTCCAGGCGAGCCCGACGTCCATCGACGGGACGGGATCGTCGACGTTGCGCGTCTCGATGCGCTGGCCCTCCAGCGACCACGGCCGGTAGACCATGTCCGACAGGATGGTGATCCCGGTTCCGTTGGCCACCATCGAACGCACCGCTTCCACCGAGGAGGTGCGGAAGATCGTCTTCGGCCGGTAGGGCGTGTGCTCCCAATATCGCTCGGCCGTCTGTTGCGCTTCGTCGACGGTCAGCATCACGTAGGGCTCCCGCGCCACGTGCTCGAGGCGAATCTCCGGCGCCCGCGCCATCGAGTGGTCGATCGGCAGCCAGAGCCGGCGCCGCGAGCGGATCAGCGTCTCGTGGTCGAGCGCGATGCGGTTTTCCAGGTTCGATGTCAGCATCACCGCGATGTCGAGGCGGCCGCTCATCAACTCGTCTTCGATCGTCGTGCGCGGCGCCTCCCGCAATTCGATCGTCACCGCCGGGTAGCTGCGCGAGAAGCGCGCCTGATGTTGCGGCAGGAAGTAGCCGGCGACCGTGTAGGTCACGCCGAGGCGGATCGGTCCCTGCACCTTCGTGGCCGACGCGTTCGGCACCCTCAGCGCCTCGTCGACGGAAGCGACGATGTTGCGGGCGTGCTGGAGGAAGCGGCTACCCTCGAAGGTCAGCGTCACGCCGTTGGGGCGCCGGTCGAAGAGCCGTGTGCCGAGCTGGCGCTCGAGCTGCTTGATCGCCCCGGTGACGGCCGATTGGGAGACGTTCAGCTCGACCGCGGCGCGCGACACCTGGCCGCTCTCGGAGGCGGCGACGAAGTAGCGCAGATGGCGCAGCGAAAGGCTCACCGAAGGTCTCCCGATCTCGTCAATGAGCTGCACGTTTCTGGACATGCCCGGAAAAACGGCAGCGATACTGACGTGTTGATATCAGGATTCCTGATATTGGAGTACGGTATTTTCGATTTAACAATATCGTGAACCTGCGCAAACATAGGCACCGACCTTGCGGCTGCACCCTGCCGCGCCATCCGGGTCCACTTGGGAGGTGTTCATGAACCGCTATTTCTCTGGTGCCGCGATCGCGGCCATAGTCGTCGGGGTCGCCGGAGCGGCTTCGGCGGCGGACTGGTTCCCCTATTCGGTCGAATCCTGGGAAACCTTCGACATGGCGAGCCCGCGCACGACTGTCGACTACGTGCCCCTCGATAAGGCGTCGAAACCCTGGGAACTCTGCGTGTCCTTCCCGCACATGAAGGACGCATACTGGCTCGGCGTCGACTATGGCGTCGCCGAGGAGGCCAAGCGCCTGGGCGTGAAGATGCAGCTCGTCGAGGCCGGCGGCTACACCGAATTGCAGAAGCAGATTTCGCAGATCGAGGACTGCGTTGCCGCCGGGGCCGACGCCGTCATCATCGGCGCGATCTCCTTTGATGGCCTCAACAACCTCGTCGCCGAGATCCGCAAGAAGAACATCCCGGTGATCGACGTCATCAACGGCATGTCTTCCCCCGAACTGTCGGCGAAATCGCTCGTCTCCTTCGGCGAGATGGGCGCGAAGGCCGGCGAGTTCCTGGCCAAGGCCCATCCGAAGGACTCCGCGGCGGTGAAGGTCGGCTGGTTCCCCGGCCCCGCCGGCGCGGGCTGGGTGGAGGCCGGCAACACCGGCTTCATGGGCGCCGTCGAAGGCAGCGCCGTCGAGGTCGTCGAGACCAAGTACGGCGACACCGGCAAGGAAGCGCAGTCGAAGCTCGTCGAGGACACGCTCGAGGCCCATCCGGATCTGAACTACATCGTCGGCACGGCGGTGACCGCCGAGGCCGCCATTCCGATCCTGAAGGATCGCGGCCTGACCGATCAGGTGAAGATCCTGTCCTACTATTTCACGCCCGGCGTCGATCAGGGCATCCGGCGCGGACAGATCCTCGCCGCGCCGACCGACTCCACCGTGATCCAGGGCCGTATCGCCGTCGATCAGGCGGTCCGCATCCTCGAGGGCAAGGAGGTCATGAAGCACGTCGGCCCGGCGCTCTACGTCGTGAGCCAGGACTCGATCAAGGACTTCGATCCGTCCTCGACGCTCGCCCCCGACGGCTTCAAGCCGGTCTTCCGGGTCGAGTGATCCAGGAGTAGCCGCCGCGTGGCCGAGCCCGCTCTCATGAACGAGCAATCGCAACGCGGCGGCCCCCTCGGCGGGGCCGCCCCTCTTCTTCAAACGCACGGGATCTCGAAGCAGTATCCCGGCGTGCTGGCGCTCGACCGGGTCGATTTCGACGTCAGGCCCGGAGAGGTGCACATCCTGTTCGGGGAGAACGGCGCGGGCAAGTCCACGCTGATCTCGATCCTCGCCGGCGTGCAGCCGCAGACCTCCGGCGAGGTTTTCTTCAAGGGCGGGAAGATCGATCACGAGTCGGTCCACCGCGCCCGCGAGCTCGGTATCTCCGCGGTATTCCAGGAGTTTTCCCTCGTTCCGCAGATGACCGTCGAGGAGAACCTGTTCCTCGGCGCCGAGATCACCCGCGCCGGCATCCTGGACAAGAGCTCGCTCCACCGCCGCGCCCAGGAGATCATCGACCGCCTCGGCTTCCCGCTCAGGCCCGGCGACCGGGTCCAGCACCTCACGCGCGCCGAGCAGCAGATGGTGGAGATCGCCAAGGCCTTCCGCTCCGATCTCTCGGTGCTGATCTTGGACGAGCCGACCGCCTCGCTGACCGATCGCGAGACCGAGCAGCTCTTCGCGCTGATAGAGCAGATCAAGGCCGACGGCGTCGGCGTCATCTACATCACCCATCGCATGCAGGAGATCCGCCGTATCGGCGACCGCATCACCGTTCTGCGCGACGGCCGCTACGTCGCGACGCTGGACGCCCGGACCGCGGGCGAGGACGAACTCGTCCGGCTGATGACGGGCCGGGTAATCTCGGAGCTGTTTCCCGCGATCAGGTTCGATCCGGGCGAGGAGAAGCTTCGCATCGACCGCCTGACCACGCCGAAGCGCACGGTCGTCGACGCTTCCGTCACGGTCCGCGCCGGAGAGATCGTCGGCCTGGCGGGTCTCGTCGGCTCGGGCAAGTCGGAGATCATGCGCGCCACGTTCGGAATCGATCCGATCGCCTCCGGCCGCGTTGCGCTGAAGGGCGAGGACGTAACCGGCCTCACGACCCGCGAGCTGATGAATCGCGGTCTCTTCTATGTCCCGCCCGACCGGCGCGCGGAGGGGCTGATGATGATGCGCTCCTGCCGCGAGAACATGTCGCTGCCCTCGCTCGACCGCGCGCCGTTTTCGAAGGGGTTCGTTCTCGACCGGGTGGGGGAGGCGCGCAAGGCGGGCGAGCTCGCCGACCGCATGAACCTGCAGCCGCGCCGCATCGAGCGCGCCGTGGACCACTTCTCCGGCGGCAACCAGCAGAAGGTGCTGCTTGCGAAATGCCTGACGCGGCCGGTCGACGTCTACGTCTTCGACGAGCCGACCGTCGGCGTCGACGTCGGCACCCGAGCGGCGATCTACGCCTTCATCCGCGACCTCTGCGAAGCCGGCGCCGCCGTGGTGCTGATCTCCTCCGACCTGCCGGAGATCCTGCATCTGACGAACCGCGTCTACGTGTTCTATCGCGGCCGGGTGATGGCCGAGGTCGCCGGCGAGGACATTGCCGAGGAAAACCTGCTCAAGCATTTCTTCGAAAGGGAGGCGGCGTGATGGCCAGCCCCGAGACCGGGACCAGCACCGAACTCGCCGCGCCGAAACGCGATTTCGGCTACTGGCTGAAATTCCTGTTCATCCGCCTCGGCGTGCTGCCGTTCCTGCTGGTCGTCGCGATCGTCATCTTCACGATGATGTCGGACAACTTCCTGTCGACGCGAAACCTCACCAACGTCGTGCGCCAGTCGGTCTATCTGATGATCGTTTCGCTCGGCCAGATGTTCGCGCTGCTCACCGGCGGCTTCGACCTTTCGGTCGGCACCATCCTGGCGATCACCTCGGTCGTCGGCGCCTCGGCGATGGCTGCGACCTACGCGGCGATGCCCGACGCGATCGTCCTGTCGATCCTCGTCGGCGCGGTCGCGGGCATCGCGGCCGGCGTCGCCATCGGGATCTGCAACGGCATCGGCGTCGCTGTCTTCGGCGTCTCCCCCTTCATCATGACGCTCGGCATGTCCTCGGTCGGCTTCGGCGTCGCCCTGTTCCTGACGGGCGGCGTGCCGGTCTACGGCATGCCCCAGCAATTCGGCGAGGTGTTCGGCTTCGGCAACCTGTTCGGCATACCGGTGCCGATCTACTTCGCCGCGCTTCTCGTGATCGTGACGTTCTTCTTCGTCAACTGGACGCGCCAGGGCCGCTACTTCTACGCGGTCGGCGGCAACGAGAAGGCCGCCCGCCTGTCGGGAATCAACACCAAGATGACGCTGTTCGTCACGTATGTCCTGACGGCGCTGTTGACCGGCATCGCCGGCATGCTGCTCACCGCGCGTCTGGACACGGGCGAAGCCAATATCGGCGCGACGATGCCGCTCGAATCGATCGCCGCCTGCGTGATCGCGGGCGTGTCGTTGCGCGGCGGCGTCGGTCGGGTGGAGAACGTGGTGCTCGGCGCGCTGTTCATCGTGCTGGTCCAGAACGGCATGAACCTCGCGCGCATCGAATCCTATCTGCAGATGGTCGTTCTCGGCGCCCTCCTGATCCTGGCGGTGATCGCCGACCAGATTCGCCTGCGCTACATCGCCGGCGCCAAGGACTGACGGGCGATGGTGGAGCAACCGTTCGCAACTGGTGTCATGCCATTCCGATTGGAACCGCGACCTTCCGTTCTCCCTCCCCCTCGTGGGGACGGGCCGGGAGGGGGCGGCCGGCGCAAGCCGGCCGTGCGGCGGACGTTGCACGCTCCGCGCGCTGACGCGCGCTTCGCGCCCCACCCCCGACCCCTCCCCACGAGGGGGAGGGGAGAAGAACAGGACCAGGCAGGTCTCATCGTTTCCGCATCACCCGATGACGGACAACCGCGCGCAAACATGAGGGAGGCCAATACCCTATGACGTTCATCAACTGCGACATGGGCGAGAGCTTCGGGCTCTACCGGATGGGCGACGACGCGGCGCTGATGCCGCTGATCTCGGCGGCGAACGTCGCCTGCGGCTTCCACGCCTCGGACTTCAACCATATCCGCGCAACCGTCCGGCTCGCCAAGAAGCACGGCGTCAAGGTCGGCGCGCATCCTTCCCTGCCGGACCTGCAGGGCTTCGGCCGGCGCGAAATGAAGATGCCGCGCGAGGAGCTCGCGAACTGCCTGATCTACCAGATCGGCGCGCTGAAGGGCTTCCTCGACGCCGAAGGCATGAAGCTGAACCACATCAAGCCGCATGGCGCGCTCTACGGCATGGCGTCCCGCGACGAGGACGTCGCCAATGCCGTCTGCGATGCGGCCGACGTCTTCCGTGTGCCGATCATGGGCATGATCGAGACCTGCCACGAGAAGGTCTACATCGCGCGCGGCCACAAGTTCATCGCCGAGTTCTACGCGGACCTCTACTATGCCGGCGACGGCAAGCTCATCATCACCCGCGAGCACGAGCCGGTGGATCCGCAGGACGCCGCGGAACGCTGTATCCGCGCGATCCGCGAGGGCGTCACGAAATCGGTCGACGGCAACGACATTCCGGTGCGCGCCGATGCGATCTGCGTGCACTCCGACACGCCGAACGCGGTCGAGGTCGCCCGCACCGTACGCGACGCGGTCGCGCCCTATCTCGAGGCGGCGTGAGACCTGACGCGGACCTTCCAGAACGACGGAACCAGAGAGACGCGACACCATGAGCATCGAAATCCTTTCCCCGCTCCCCGGCACCTTCTATCGCAAGCCCGCGCCCGACCAACCGGCCTACAAGGAGCCCGGCGACGCCGTCGCCAAGGGCGACGTAATCGGCCTCGTCGAGGTGATGAAGACCTTCTACGAGGTGAAGGCGGACGCCGACGGCCATATCGAGGCCTTCCTCGTCGAGAACGAGGACGCGGTGCAGGCCGGCCAGCCTCTGGTCAAGCTCAAGGGCTGAGACGGTGATCGCCGTCCTCCAGACCTCTCCGTCGTCTTGGCCGGGCTCGTCCCGGCCGTCCACGGTGCCATCGCCGGGAGGCCGTTCGCGGATACCCGGGACAAGCCCGGGCATGACGGAGAGGAGAGGCGGAACGGAGATCGAAACGCCGTGCTCGGCGAGCAGCTGCATGGGTCCCGGATCAAGTCCGGGACACGCGGCTGCGGTTTGGGGCGAGGTCTCGCCACATGACAGGACCGGTGCCCTGGACTTGATCCAGGGTCCATGCGGGCCGTGCCCCATCGGTGGACCGAACTGAGGAACGCAGAGCGAATGCCGATCCGCAAACTGCTTGTCGCCAACCGCGGTGAGATCGCCGTGCGGATCATCCGCGCGGCCCGCGATCTCGGCATCCGCACGGTCCAGGCCCACAGCGAGGCCGACGCCAATTCGCTCGCCGTACAGCTCGCCGATTCCGCCGTCGAGATCGGCCCGCCGCAGGCGGCGAAGTCCTACCTGAACATCCACGCGATTGTGGACGCCGCGAAGGCCGCCGGCGCAGACGCGGTGCACCCGGGGTACGGTTTCCTCGCCGAAAGCGCGCACTTCGCCGACGCGGTCGAGGCGGCGGGGCTGATCTTCGTCGGCCCGTGCGGCGACACGATCCGCATGATGGGCGACAAGGTCGCCGCCCGGACCGCCGCGATGAACGCCGGTGTTCCGACCGTGCCCGGTAGCGAGGGCCGCATCGATGATGTCGCCGAAGCCGAGAAGCTCGCCGCGAAGATCGGCTATCCGGTGATGATAAAGGCGGCGGCCGGCGGCGGTGGACGCGGCATCCGCATCGCCCACGACGCCGAGGAGTTCGCCCACTTCTTCCATCTCGCCCAGACCGAGGCGCAGTCGGCCTTCGGCGACGGCGGGCTCTACGTCGAGAAGGTGATCGAGAAGGCCCGCCACATCGAGGTTCAGGTCCTCGGCGACGGCTCCGACGTCGTCCATTGCTTCGAGCGCGAATGCTCGCTCCAGCGCCGCCGCCAGAAGGTCTGGGAGGAGGCGCCGTCCGCGGCCCTCGGGCAGGAGGCGCGCGAGAAGCTCTGCGCCTCCGCCGTGGCGCTCGCGAAATCGGTGAACTACCGCGGCGCCGGCACGCTCGAATATCTCTACGACGACGCCACCGGCGACTTCTACTTCATCGAGATGAACACCCGCATCCAGGTCGAGCATCCGGTGAGCGAATGGATCACCGGTGTCGATCTCGTCGGCGAGATGCTTCGGATCGCGGGCGGCGAGCCGCTGCGCCTGAAACAGGCGGATATCGTCCGCCGCGGCCACGCGATCGAGGTGCGCATCAACGCCGAGGACCCGGCCAACGACTTCATGCCGTTCCCCGGCCTCGTCGGCGATCTTCGCGTGCCGGGCGGCCCGGGCGTGCGCTTCGACACGATGCTCTACTCCGGCTACGCCATCCCGCCCTTCTACGATTCGCTGCTCGGCAAGCTGATCGTCTGGGGAGAGGATCGCGAGCGCGCCATCGTCCGGCTCGAGCGCGCGCTCGGCGAGTTGAACGTCGACGGCGTCAGGACGACCATACCCTTGTACACCGCGCTGGCCGGCGACCCGGACGTCCGCGCCAACGCGGTCCACACTCGCTGGCTCGAGCATTGGCTCGCGTCGAACGCGACGAAACTGGCCTGATACGGACTGAACCGAGAGGGGGAGCACCCGCGAGATGAAGACAAGATACTCCTTCGGGGGCGACGAGCACGTCTTCGTCGAAGTAGACGAGGAGATGTCGCTCGAGGCCTTCTTCAAGAGCCTCTCGATCACCAGTGCGGTGAAGGAGGCAGGCATCAAGGGCGTCACCGAGATCTGCCCGGCGAACGCCTCCTTCCAGATCAAGTTCGATCCGGACGTGATCCATCCAGACGACATGCTGAAAGAGCTGAAGTCGCTGGAGGCGGCCGCCGAGAAGTCGGAGGCGCGCATCGGCACCCGCATCATCGAGGTGCCGGTGTTCTACCAGGATCCCTGGACGCACGAGACGCTGATGCGCTTCCGAGAGCGCCATCAGGACCCGAACTCGACCGACATCGAATATGCCGCCGCGATCAACGGCTACGAGACCGTCGACACCTTCATCGAGGCCCATTCGGGCGCGCCGTGGTTCGTCTCGATGGTCGGCTTCGTCGCCGGCCTGCCGTTCCTCTACCAGATGGTCGACCGCCCCAGGCAGATCGAGGTGCCGAAGTATCTGCGCCCCCGCACGGACACGCCGAAGCTCACGGTGGGCATCGGCGGCTGCTTCGGCTGCATCTACTCGGTGCGCGGCGCCGGCGGCTACCAGATGTTCGGCATCACCCCGATGCCGATCTACGATCCCAAGCAGGAGATCGGCTATCTGAAGGACTTCATGGTCTTCTTCAATCCCGGCGACATCGTCAAATGGAAGCCGATCGGTCGCGAGGAATACGACCAGGCCGTCGCCGACGTCGAGGCCAACAAGTTCACGCCGCTGATCCATGACGTCACCTTCGACCTCGACGAGTTCAACAAGGACATCGACGGCTACAACGCCAAGCTGATGGAGACGCTCTATGGCCATTAAAGTGATTGCCCCGGGGCTCGCCACCACCGTCCAGGACCTCGGCCGGCCCGGCTACTACCATCTCGGCATCCCGATCGGCGGCGCCATGGACCGCTTCGCGCTGCATTGCGCGAACCTGCTCGTCGGCAACGAGGAAGGCGCGGCCTGCCTCGAATGCGTGTTCATGGGGCCCGAGCTGGAATTCACCGGCGACGCGACCGTCGCCGTCACGGGCGCCGAGCTGCCGCCCAAGGTGGACGGCAAGCCGCAGGCGACCTGGACGTCCTTCAAGGTGAAGGCCGGGCAGGTTCTGTCCTTCGACTTTCTGAAGGCTGGAGCCCGCGCCTATATCGCCGTCTCCGGCGGCATCGACGTGCCGGTCCAGCTCGGCAGCCGCTCGACCTACGCGATCGGCGCGCTCGGCGGCTACGAGGGCAGGCCGATCGCCGCCGGTGATACTCTGCCGGTCGGCTCGGGCGCCGGCGCCGCGGAGGGCCGTAGCGTCCCGGAGAAGATGCGCCGGATGCCCAAGGCGCCCGTCGAGCTTCGCATGCTGCCCGGCCTCTATTGGCACCGTATCACCAAGGAAGCCGGCGACCACTTCTTCGACGACACCTGGAAGGTGGCGCCCGAATGCGACCGCATGGGCTACCGCTTCCGCGGCGGACGTCCGCTCGACTTCGTGCCGCGCGAGCAGCCCTTCGGCGCCGGCTCCGATCCCTCCAACATCGTCGACGCCTGCTATCCCTACGGCTCGATCCAGGTGCCCGGTGGCACCGAGCCGATCGTCCTTCACCGGGACGCGGTGTCCGGCGGCGGCTATTTCATGCTGGGCACCATCATCTCCGCCGACATGGACCTGATCGGCCAGATGCAGCCCCATACGGAGACGAAGTTCGTTGCCGTCGACATGGATCAGGCGTTGAAAGCGCGCAGGGAACGTCACGTCGCCCTTGACGAAGTCCGTTCGGTCCTGTCCTGATCCGGCCGGATCGACGTGCCGCATCGTCGCGACGTCGGCATTGAGGAATAGGCAGCCTCGGCGGGAACGTCGAGGGCGGTCATGGGAGCTAATCCGCCTTTTCGGCGCAATCGGGGAGACTGTTTGATGAATGTAGCGGAGATTCACGGTCCGACTTTGGCCGGAGCGCTCTGGCCCGCCAAAGAAAACACGAGATGGCTGCGCGCGACGGTGCTCGTGCTGGTCGGCACGGCGCTGCTGACGCTCTCGGCGAAGATCCAGGTGCCGTTCTGGCCCGTCCAGATGTCGATGCAGACCTTCGCGGTGCTGGTCATCGGCGCGGTCTACGGCGCGCGCCTCGCCGGCGCGACCGTCGCCCTTTACCTCGCGCAGGGCGCGATCGGCCTGCCCGTCTTCGGCCTCGGCGCCGGCCTCGCGTACATGGCCGGCCCGACCGGCGGCTATCTCATCGGCTTCCTGGTCGCGGCGATCGTCGTCGGCTGGCTCGCCGAGCGCGGTTTCGACCGCCGCTGGCCCACCGCGCTCGCCGCCTTCCTGATCGGCGACATCATCATCTTCGCCTTCGGCATTGCCTGGCTGACCGGGCTGATCGGCTTCGAGAAGGCGGTCGCGGGCGGCCTGCTGCCGTTCCTCCCGGCCGAGGCATTGAAGATCGCGCTCGCGATGGCGGTGCTGCCGCTCGCCTGGAAAGTGGTCGGCCGCAACCGCTGATAGGCCGGGTCCGCAATGAAGAAGGCGCGCTTCGGCGCGCCTTTTTTTGTTTGATCGTCCGGAAACGCCATCGGCCGCGAGCGGCGATTGCATCGAACAGATGAGGAAACCGCGATGCGGTTGCGGTGGGCGACCGGCCGGACCCGGAAGCATGCACGTATAAGTTCATTAAGTGGCGCAACAAATCATAAATAAGTTCGGCCATAATTTGCGAGTCGCTACACCGGGAGGTGCAATGTCGCGATTCCAGCCGCGATGGCCCACGCTGGCACGAGCCATGGTCCGAATGGACGATATCGACGGGCTGCTGCTCGGCGGCCTGCTCGTTGTGGCGGGAACGGCCGTGCTGACCGTGTCGGCCAAGATCCAGTTGCCCTTCTGGCCGGTGCCGATCACCATGCAGACGCTGGTCGTCCTGCTGATCGGCGCCGTGTACGGATTGCGCCTCGGTATCGCGACGGTCGCGATCTACCTGGCCGAAGGCGCGATCGGCTGGCCGGTGTTCGCCACCGGCGGCGGCTACGACTACTTCGTCGGTCCGTCCGGAGGCTTCCTGATAGGCTTTCTGGTCGCCGCCGCGGTCGTCGGATACCTTGCCGAGCACGGCTTCGATCGCCGCTGGCAGACGGCACTGTTCGCCTTCCTGATCGGCGACGCCGTGCTGTTCGGCTTCGGCGTCGCCTGGCTCACCCATCTGTTCGGTTTTTCCAAGGCGCTGTCGCTCGGCCTTCTGCCCTATCTTCCCGCCGAAGCCGTCAAGGTGACGCTGGCGATGGTGACCCTGCCGTTCGCCTGGAAGTACATCGGGCGCTACTCCTGTTATCGCCATTGATCCGTATTTCCGCCGGGCCGGTGGAAAAACGTTCTTTTGACCAGCCGATAAAAAACTGTCTTACAATCCGCCTCGAGGCCCGGTCGCGAGCCAGGCCATGAGGGGGAGAAGAGTCGGCCATGAGCGCCGGTTCGTCAGGAGAAGGTGCGCAATCGCGCGCCGCTGCGCTGCCCGATGCTTGGGCATGCCATCGTTTTGCGCCCCCGCGCGCCCGCGCCGGAGGCAGAGGCGCCGGGTCCTCGGCCCCCATGGCATGCTTCTTGTTTCGTGAGCTTCCCTGTTGGGGAAGACGCGTCATCGATCAACGATCGCAGAGAGGGGAGAAAGTCACATGAAATCCGGTTGGACTGTTCGTTTCACCCGCCGCGCCGCTCTGGCGGCCGCGGCGCTCGCGCTTTGCGTCGGCATCGGCGGCGCGCCGGCCCACGCCCAGAAGGCGAAACCCATCAAGGTCGCGGCGATCTACACCGTGCCGGTCGAGCAGCAGTGGGTGAGCCGCATCCACAAGGCGCTCAACGCCGCCAAGGATCGCGGCGACATCACCTACGTCTATTCCGAGAACGTCGCCAACACCGACTACGAGCGCGTTATGCGCGAATATGCCGAGCAGGGCATGGATCTCGTCCTCGGCGAGGCCTTCGCCGTCGAGCGCGCCGCCCGCAAGGTGGCGGCCGAGTATCCCGACACCGCCTTCCTGCTCGGCTCCTCCTTCGGGCCCTCGCAGCCGAACTTTGCGGTGTTCGACAACTTCATCCACGAGCCGAGCTACCTGACCGGCATGATCGCCGGCGCCTCCACCAAGTCGAACATCATCGGCATGGTCGGCGGCTACGCGATCCCCGAGGTGAACCGCCTGATGAACGCCTTCATGGAGGGCGCGCTGTCGGTCAATCCCGAGGTGAAGTTCCTCGTCACCTTCATCAACTCCTGGTACGACCCGCCGAAGGCCAAGGAAGCCGCGTTCGCCATGATCGACAAGGGCGCCGACATCCTCTACGCCGAGCGCTTCGGCGTGTCCGACGCGGCCAAGGAGCGCGGCGTCAAGGCGATCGGCAACGTCATCGACACCGCCGCAGACTATCCCGGCACGATCCTGGCGAGCGCGCTCTGGCACATGGAGCCGACCGTCGATCGCGCCATCGGCGCCGTCGTCGAGGGGACTTTCGAGCCGGCGGACTACGGCCAGTTCAGCTACATGGCCTACGGCGGCGGCTCCTTCGTCGTCGACGAGACGCTCGCGCCCGCCGAGGCGGTGAAGGCCGCCAAGGAGAAGGAACAGGAGATCAAGGACGGCCTGTTCCGCGTCAACGTCAACGACGCCGAGCCCAAGTCGACGATGTAGACCGCGGCAAGGTCGCTCGGCGCTCGCGCCGGGCCCGCCACCGCCCCCTCCCAGTGCGACATCGGATGCTTCCGATGTCGCCGGGCAAGACGGCGAAGCCGGGAACACCCGACTTCGCTGGGGGAGGGGAGAAGAGCGGCAGGATGCTAGATATTCTCCTCTCGAAGCTCCTTCCGTCGACGACATGAGGGCGGGCGGCGCGTTCTCCCTCCCCTCGTGGGGGAGGTGCGGGGAGGGGGATGAGGAGCGGTCCATCTACGGACGAAATGCAAAAGCATTTCGAGCGGCGAACGCCCGGGCCCCAAAGGCGAGGGCAGCGCCAGCGGGCCGTGCTACCGTGACGGCCGATCGGGGGGAGCCGATCCGATGACCGGAACTTCATCCAGGACTTCTTCGCAGCCCGTGGTCCTGGCGCTTCGTGGCATCACGAAGCGCTTCGGGCCGCTTCTCGCCAACGACGCGATCGACCTGGAGCTGCGCCGTGGCGAGATACTCGCCCTGCTCGGCGAGAACGGCGCCGGCAAGACGACGCTGATGAACATCCTGTTCGGCCACTACGTGGCCGACGAGGGCGACGTTCTGGTCGCCGGCGAGACCGGTGTCCTGGAGCCCCTCGAGCCCGGCTCCCCGCATGCCGCGCTCGCCGCCGGCATCGGCATGGTCCACCAGCACTTCACGCTCGCCGAGAACCTCACCGGCCTGGAAAATATCGTGCTCGGCACGGGACCGAGCCTGAGCCTTCGGCTCTCCACCGGACCCGCGCGGCGCAAGGTAGCCGAGCTGATGAACCGCTCCGGCCTGACTGTCGATCTCGACGTGCAGGTCTCCCGCCTGACCGTCGGCGAGAAGCAGCGCGTCGAGATCCTGAAGGCCCTCTATCGCGACGCCCGCATCCTCGTCATGGACGAGCCGACCGCGGTGCTGACGCCGCAGGAGGCAGAGGGCCTGTTCGAGACCGTCCGCCATCTCGCCGAAAGCGGGCTGGCGGTGATCTTCATCGCCCACAAGCTCGCCGAGGTGCTGGCCGTCTCCGACCGCATCGCGGTGCTGCGCGCGGGCAGGAAGGTCGGCGAGATGGCCCGCGCCGACGCCGACCGGCGCGGGATCGCCGAGATGATGGTCGGTCGCGACGTGCCCGAGAGCCGGCGAACCCCGCGCGCGCCCGGCGGTCCGCTGCTCGAACTGCGCGAGGTCGTCGTCGCCGGAGCCGACGTGAGGAAGTCGCTGCACGAGGTCTCGCTCACCGTCCGCGAGGGCGAGATCGTCGGCATCGCCGGTGTGTCGGGCAACGGACAGGCGGCGCTCGCCGGCCTCGTCGCGGGCCTCGCCGCACCGGCCTCGGGCGAGATGATCCTCTACGGCGGGAAGGTGACGCACTTCGACCCGCGCCGCTTCTCGCGCTCCGGCATCGCCCGCATTCCCGAGGACCGTCATCACGACGGCGTCGTCGGCGCGATGACGGTCGCCGAGAACGTGGTGATCGAGGAAATCCGCGAGCCGGCCTACCAGTCGGCCGGCTTCCTGAAGCGCGCGCCGATCCGCGCCCGCGCCGAGACCGCGATCCGCGACTACGACGTGCGCTGCCCCGGTCCGGACGCCCCGGCGCGGCTCCTGTCGGGCGGCAACATCCAGAAGCTGATCCTCGCCCGTGTGCTCGACCGGAACCCGAGATTCGTGCTCGCCAACCAGCCGACCCGCGGCCTCGACGTCGGCGCGCAGACGGAGGTGCACCGCCGCCTGCTCGCGGCGCGCGGGCGCGGCGCCGGCGTGCTGCTGATCTCCGAGGATCTCGACGAGCTGATGACCGTCTCCGACCGGATCGCCGTTATCCACAACGGCCGCCTCTCCGAGCCGATGCCGGCCGACGGCCTCGACCGCGGCCGCCTCGGCATGATGATGGCCGGCCACGACGAGGAGGACGCGGCGTGAGAAACGCACTCGGCTGCCGTTCCGACGCGACCGCCCCTGGGCCCCGGATCAGGTCCGGGGCACGAGACTGTGCCTGGGGCGATGCCATGCCATTCAAGCAAACGCGTGCCCCGGACTTGATCCGGGGCCCATTGCGGCCGCGCGGCATCCCCCACGCTCTGCCTTCTAAAACGCCGCCTCGCCCCTTGCTCCGTCATGTCCGGGCTTGTCCCGGGTATCCACGAGCGGCCGATGCCCGGACGAAACCGTGGATGACCGGGACAGGCCCGGACATGACCAGAGAGGGATTGAAGGTGGAGGACGCGGCGTGATCCGCTTCGAGCCCCGCCCCGTCTCGCCGGTCCTCTCCGTCGTCGTGCCGGTCGCCGCGGCCGTCGTCGCGCTGGCGCTCGCCGCGATCCCGCTCGCCTTCGCCGACGCGCCGATCCTGTCGGCCTACGGTCTGATGGTGAAAGGCGCCTACGGCTCGGTGTTCGCCTTCTCCGAGACGCTGACCCGCACGACGCCCTTGATTCTGACCGGCCTTGCCGCGGCCGTCGCCTTCCGGGCGAAGCTCTGGAACATCGGCGGCGAGGGCCAGCTCTACGCCGGCGCGCTCGCCGCCGTCGCGATCGGCACCGGCGCGATCGGCGGGCCGAGTTGGATGATGATCCCGGTGGTGGTGCTCGCCGGCGCCGTTGCGGGCGCGCTCTTGATGCTCGGGCCGGCGCTGCTGAAGCTCAGGTTCGGCGCTGACGAGGTGGTCACGACGCTGCTGCTGAACTTCATCGTCCTCCTGTTCGTGCAGATGATGCTCGAAGGGGCGCTGAAGGACCCGATGGGCCTCGGCTGGCCGCAATCCTCGCCGATCGTCGACGAGGCGATGCTGCCGACCCTCATCGCCCGCATGCGCGTCCATTCCGGCCTGCTGATCGGACTCGTCATGGCCGTGCTGGTCCACGTGATGATGCGCTACACGGTCTGGGGCTACGAGATCCGCGCCGTCGGGGAGAACGCCTCCGCCGCCCGCTATGCCGGCATTCCCGTGACGGCGACGATCGTCCGCGTCGCGCTGATCTCCGGCGGCCTGGCGGGCCTCGCCGGCGTCGGCGAGGTCGCGGGCCTGAAGGGCTATCTCACCGCCGATCTGTCGCCGGGGTTCGGCTACGCCGGCATCGTCGTCGCCATGCTGGCGGGCCTGTCGCCGCTCGGCGTTGTCGCCGCCGCCCTGTTCGTCGCCAGCGTCTTCGTCGGCGCCGATTCCATGAGCCGGGCGATCGGCGTCTCCAGCTATCTCGCCGATCTCGTGGTCGCGATGTCGCTCCTTTGCGTCCTGATCGGCGGCTTCCTGGTGCGCTTCCGCATCCGCTGGGTCGGCCGCCATCACGCGGCCCATGCCGGCGGGGAGGGGTAGGGCGGTGGTCTGGTTCGATGGCACACGGCCCCTAACCCCGGCCCTCTCCCCGCAAGCGGGGCGAGGGAGACGAATGCCGCAATCGGAGTGCCGCGGCGCGCGCGCGCTGCCGGCGAGCGCGACGCCGGCCGTACGGGCTCCCTCTCCCCGCCGGGGAGAGGGCCGGGGTGAGGGGCCCTCCGCCCTTCCGCCCGGCGAACGCTCGCACCGTGGCGCCGGGAGGAGACCCTGATGGAAATCCTCGAGATCCTCTGGACCGCGAACTTCTGGGCCGCCGCCGTCCGCATCGCCTCGCCGCTGATCTTCGGCGTCCTCGGCGCGCTGATCTGCGAGCGGGCCGGCGTCCTCAACCTCGGCATCGAGGGCATCTTCACCGCCGGCGCGATGGCCGGCTGGATGGCGGTGTGGCTCGGCCTGCCGCTGTGGGGCGGCATTCTCGTGGCGGCGGCGACCGGCGGCGTGTTCGGCCTCTTGCACGCCGGGCTGACGGTGCCGCTCGGCCTGTCGCAGCACGTCTCGGGGATCGGCGTGACGCTGCTTGCCTCCTCGCTCGCCTATTTCGCCTATCGAACCGCCCTGCCGGACGTCTCCTCGCCGCCGCGCATCGTGCCGTTCCAGCCGCTCGATATCCCGGTCCTTTCCGACATTCCGTTCCTCGGCCCGGCGCTGTTCAACCAGACGGCGCTCACCTGGCTAGCCTTCGTCATGGTCGGGGTCGTCGCCTGGGTGCTCTACCGCACGCCGCTCGGCTTGGCGCTTCGGGCCGTCGGCGACAATCCGGCCTCCGTCGACGCGCAGGGGCTGTCGGTCTACGGCCTCAGGATCGGCGCCGTCGTCGCCGGATCCGCCCTGATGGCGATCGGCGGGGCCTTCCTAACGATGTCCGCCTTCGACGCCTTCTTCTTCGGCATGGTCAACGGCCGCGGCTGGATCTGCATCGCGCTCACCGTCTTCGCCTCGTGGCGGCCCGGCAAGGCGCTGCTCGGCGCGCTCCTGTTCGGCGCCTTCGACGCCTTCCAGGTGCGCCTGCAGACCGAGGTCGGCGCCTTCCTGCCGAGCCAGGTCTTCCTGATGCTGCCATACGTCTTCTCGATCGTCGCGCTGGTCGTCGTGGCGCGGAAGGCCGACTATCCGCGCGCCCTGCTGGTGCCGTGGTTCAAGGGACAGCGGTGAGACGGCCGGTCTCGTACCCACGTCATCTCCGGACGCAGCGCAGCGAAGATCCGGGGATCTCGTGTGGTATTCCGTATCCAGAGATTGCCGGGTTGGGCCCGGCAATGCCGAATGAGAAGATAGCCCCGATGACCTTCGACCTGATCGTCAGAAACGCGACCCTGCCGGATGGACGAGCCGGCATCGATATCGCCTGCAGGGACGGCAGGATCGCCGCCGTGGAGCGTGCCGTCGCGGGCGAGGCCGGGCGGGTGATCGACGCGGGCGGACGGCTCGTCTCCCCGCCCTTCGTCGATCCGCACTTCCACATGGACGCGACGCTGTCGCTCGGCATCCCGCGCCTCAACAGATCCGGCACGCTGCTCGAAGGAATCGCGCTGTGGGGCGAGCTGAAGCCCCTCCTGACCCACGAGGCGGTGAAGGAGCGGGCGCTGAAATATTGCGATCTGGCGGTGAGCCAAGGGCTCCTCGCGATTCGATCCCATGTCGACGTCTGCGACGACCGCCTGCTCGCTGTCGAGGCGCTGCTGGACGTGAAGAAGGAGGTCGCCCCCTACATCGACCTGCAGCTCTGCGCCTTCCCCCAGGACGGCTACTACCGCTCGCCGACGGCGGCGAGGAACCTGGAACGGGCGCTGGACATGGGCGTCGACGTCGTCGGCGGCATCCCGCATTTCGAGCGCACCATGGCCGACGGCGCCCGCAGCGTGACCGCGCTCTGCGAGATCGCGGCGAAGCGCGGCCTGCTCGTCGACATGCACTGCGACGAGACGGACGATCCGATGTCGCGCCACATCGAGACGCTTACCTACGAGACCCAGCGCCTCGGGCTGCAGGGCAGGGTCAACGGCTCGCACCTGACCTCCATGCACTCGATGGACAACTACTACGTCTCCAAGCTCCTGCCGCTGATGGCCGAAGCGCGGGTCTCGGCGACGCCCAATCCGCTCATCAACATCGTCATCCAGGGCCGCCACGACACCTATCCGAAGCGCCGCGGCATGACGCGGGTGCCGGAGATGAGGGCGCACGACATCGAGGTCGCCTTCGGCCACGACTGCGTGATGGACCCGTGGTACTCGCTCGGCAACGCCGACATGCTCGAGGTCGCCGCGATGGGCCTGCACGTCGCGCTGATGACGAGCCGCGACGACATGCGCTGGTGTTTCGACCGGGTGACGAAGGGCGGCGCGGCGGTGATGCATCTCGACGGCTACGGCCTTGATGTGGGCTGCAACGCCGACATGGTGTTGCTCCAGGCGGCCGACCCGATCGAGGCGATCCGCCTTAAGGCGACGCGGCTCGCCGTGATCCGCCGCGGCAGGGTGATCGCCGAGACGCCGGCCCGCCTCGCGAGCCTCGACCTGCTCGGCAGGCCGGTGACCGTCGACCACGCCTCCTACGCCCCGAAGGACGCCTCGGAGTCGGGATGAGCCGGGCTTGCGTCGGTTCAGATATTTTGACCGATTGATAAAAATTTTGATCGGGTGAATAATTCTGGCAGGCTACGTTTCGAGTAGCCGGCGGCTTCAGTTGCGCGGCGGCGTCCCCAACCGCCGAAGCGCAGGGGGTGGAGATGCCGGCTACTCGCCTTTGGAGGAGGAGAGACGGGATGGCATCGCAGCCCAATGCCGGCGGTCCCGATATTGCCGCAGGCCGCCTGCCGGCCGACGCTTATGCAAAGAATTTCGCCGACCTGCACCCGCGCCTGACGCCGCACGAGGCGATGGTCGAGGCCGATCGGTGCCTGTTCTGCTTCGACGCGCCGTGCATGAGCGCCTGCCCGACGTCGATCGACATTCCGCTGTTCATCCGCGAGATATCGACCGGCAATCCGGACGGGGCGGCCAAGACCATCTTCGCCCAGAACATCCTCGGCGGCATGTGCGCCCGCGTCTGCCCGACCGAGACGCTGTGCGAGGAGGTCTGCGTTCGCGTGGAGGGCGAGGGCAAGCCGGTCAGGATCGGCATGCTCCAGCGCTACGCGACAGACCACTTCATGGAGTCCGGCGAGACGCTGTACGAACGCGCGCCCGACACCGGCAAGACCGTGGCCGTCGTCGGCGGCGGCCCGGCCGGGCTCGCCTGCGCCCACGCCCTCGCCCGAAAGGGCCACGCGGTGACGATCTTCGAGGCCAGGCCCAAGCTAGGCGGCCTCGATGAATACGGTATCGCCGCCTACAAGACCGTCGACGGCTTCGCCCAGCGCGAGGTCGACTTCGTCCTGTCGATCGGCGGCGTCACGGTCGAGACCGGCAGGGCGCTCGGCCGCGACATCGCGCTGGCCGACCTGCGGTCGAAGTTCGACGCGGTGTTCCTGGGGATTGGCCTCGGCGGCGTCAACGCGCTGCGGGCCGAGGGCGAGGACCTCGACGGCGTCGGCGACGCGGTCGACTACATCGCCGGCCTGCGCCAGGCGAAGGACGTCTCGAAGCTGCCGATCGGGCGCCGCGTCGTCGTCATCGGCGGCGGCATGACGGCGATCGACATGGCCGTCCAGGCCCGCCACCTCGGCGCCGAGGACGTGACCATCGCCTATCGCCGCGGAGCGGAGCAGATGGGCGCCAGCGAATTCGAGCAGGAACTGGCGCAGGTGAACGGCGTGCGCATCCTGCACTGGGTGAAGCCGAACGCGGTCACCGGCGAGAACGGCCGCGCGAGCGCGATCGTGCTGGAGCGCACCTGTCTCGACGGGGGCAGGGTCGTCGGCACCGGCGAGACCTTCAGCCTGCCCGCCGACATGGTGTTCAAGGCGATCGGCCAGACGCTGGTCGAGGCGCCGCTCGGCGGCACGCTGAAGATCGACGGCGGCAAGATCGTCGTCGATGCCGAGGGCCGCACGTCGCTCGAAGGCGTCTGGGCCGGCGGCGACTGCGTCACCGGCGGCGAGGACCTGACCGTCCAGGCCGTCGCCGACGGCCGCGATGCGGCGGAATCGATCCACCGGGCGCTGGCCGGTTGAGGGCCGCCCCGTGATCGCGGTCCCGAGCGCGGCTATTCCCGGACGGTCGCCTGCAGGAGTATTCTGCCGCAGGGGCAACGGGGCTCACGGAGAAATGCGATGAGCGATCTCGAACGTGGCGTGGCCGACCAGTATTCGGCCTACGATGTCCTTGAGCGGATCAAGGCGGGCCTGGCCGCGATGGGCGAAGATCCCGATCGCATTCGCCCGGACGTGCTGAAGGCGGTCGATGAGTTTCATATCGGCGGTGCCGAGGCGACCGCGCATCTCCTCGATCAGCTCGACATCCGCCCCGGCACCCGCGTCCTCGACATCGGTTCTGGGATAGGCGGCCCGGCCCGGCTGGTCGCCGGCCGTTTCGGCGCCAGGGTGACCGGCGTCGACCTGACGCCCGATTTCGTCGAAACGGCCAAGGCGCTGACCGAAATGTGCGGCATGTCCGACCAGGTCGCCTTCAAGACCGGCAGCGCGACGGCGCTTCCGCTCGACGACGGCGCCTTCGATCTGGCGCTGATGCTCCATGTCGGCATGAACATTCCCGACAAGCCGGCAATCTTCCGCGAGGCCCGGCGGGTGCTCGCCGATGGCGGCGTCTTCGCGGTCTACGACGTCATGCGGGTGGGCGCCGGCGATATCGGCTATCCCGTGCCGTGGGCCGATTCTTCGGCCATCTCCGCGGTCGCCGCGCCCGAGACCTATCGCGACGCCGCCGCGGCGGCGGGCTTCGTGCTCTCCAGGGAGGAGAACAGGCGGGACATCGCGCTCGATTTCTTCACCCGCATCCAGGCCGCCGCCCAGAAGGCCGCCGAGCAGAAGGCCGCTCCGCCGCCGCTCGGCCTGCACAACCTGATGGGCGCTTCGATCGGCGACAAGATGAAGAACATGATCGGCGCGATAAAGGCGGGCACCATCGCCCCGGTCCAGATGATCTTCCACGCTCCCGCGAACTGAGGTCGACCCTGATGGCAAACCTTCGAAGCGAATTCCTCGGGATCAAGTCCCCCAATCCGTTCTGGCTCGCCTCCGCGCCGCCGACCGACAAGGAGTACAACGTCGTCCGCGCCTTCAGGGAAGGCTGGGGCGGCGTCGTCTGGAAGACGCTCGGCGAGGACCCGCCGATCGTGAACGTCAACGGGCCCCGCTACGGCGCGGTGCACGGGCCCGACCGGCGGCTTCTCGGCCTCAACAACATCGAGCTCATCACCGACCGCCCGCTGGAGGTGAACCTGCAGGAGATCAAGAAGGTGAAGCGCGAGTGGCCCGACCGGGCCCTCGTCGTCTCGCTGATGGTGCCCTGCGAGGAGAAGAACTGGGCCGACATCCTCAAGAAGGTCGAGGACACCGAGGCCGACGGCGTCGAGCTGAACTTCGGCTGTCCGCACGGCATGTCCGAGCGCGGCATGGGCTCGGCCGTCGGCCAGGTTCCCGAGTACATCGAGATGGTGGCGCGCTGGGCCAAGGCGCACACGCGCATGCCCGTCATCGTCAAGCTGACGCCCAACATCACCGATATCCGCTATCCCGCCCGGGCCGCCCACAAGGGCGGCGCCGACGCCGTGTCGCTGATCAACACGATCAACTCGATCGTCGGCGTCAATCTCGACAACTTCGCGCCGATCCCCGAGATCGACGGCAAGGGCAGCCACGGCGGCTATTGCGGTCCCGCCGTCAAACCGATTGCACTCAACATGGTCGCCGAGATCGCCCGCGATTCGGAGACCGCCGGCATGCCGATCTCCGCCATCGGAGGCATCACCACCTGGCGCGACTGCGCCGAGTTCCTGGCGCTCGGCGCCTCGAACCTGCAGGTCTGCACCGCGGCGATGACCTACGGCTTCAAGGTCGTCAAGGAGATGATCTCCGGCCTTTCGGACTGGATGGACGAGAAGGGCTTCACCTCGATCGATCAGATCGTCGGCCTCTCCGTGCCGAAGATCGAGGCCTGGCAGTACCTGAACCTGAACTACGTCACCAAGGCCCGGATAAACCAGGACCTCTGCATCAAGTGCGGCCGCTGCCACGTCGCCTGCGAGGATACCTCCCACCAGGCGATCACCCACACGGTGAACGGCAGGCGCATGTTCGAGGTGATCGACGCCGAGTGCGTCGGCTGCAATCTCTGCGTCAACGTCTGCCCGGTCGAGAACTGCATCACCATGGAGCAGATCCACGGGATGGACCCGCGCACCGGCAAGCCGATCCCCGACACCTACGGCAACTGGACGACGCATCCGAACAACCCGATGCGGGTCAGGGAGGCGGCGGAGTAGCGGCGCCATAGCGGCAGCATCGTGCGCGGCCCCGGTGCCGCGCTGCAGGATCGTTCAAGACGCCGCGATGCCGGCATGATCTCCTCGGCGGACATGCCTTTCGCGCCGCCGCGACCCGGACCGGGCTTGCGGGCGCGGGCTCCGTCGGGGATTGCATGCCGACACCGTCCGCCGTCATCGCCCTGCTGGTGGCCGCCGTCCTGCTGATGGGAAGTCCCGGTCCCGCGACCATGAGCCTTGCGGCCGCGGGCGCCGCTTTCGGCTTTCGGCCGGTGGTGCCCTATCTCGCCGGCATCTGCCTCGGCACCGCCGGCGTCCTGCTGATCGTCGCGACCGGCGTCACGGGGCTGGTGCTCTCTGTCCCCGGCATCGCTCCGGTGATCGTCGCGGTGGCGGGCGCCTATATCCTCTATCTCGCCTGGAAGATCGCCAACGCTGCTCCGCCCGCCGAGCGTGGCCGCGAGGACGGGGCGCCGGCGTTCCTCGGCGGTTTCCTGCTGGCGATCGCCAATCCGAAGGCCTATGCCGCGATCGGCGCGGTCTATTCGGGCGCGACGCTGATCGATGCCCGCCCGCTCGACGATGCCGCGGCCAAGGTCGTGCTCCTGTCCCTCGTCATCGTTGTCGTCAATTCCCTCTGGCTCCTGTTCGGCGCGGGGCTTGCCGGGGTGCTGCGCCGCCCGAAGTCCGGCCGCGCTCTCAACGTCGTCTTCGCCGTGCTGCTGGTCGCTGCCTTCGCCCTGTCGGTCCTGCTCTGACGTCGCACGTTCACGGCAACGTGTTCTTGTTTCGTTCACGAAGCGGAACTAAGGTGCCGCTGCGAAGTTCCAGCGTTGAGGAGAGGACCCGATGAAACTCTATGGTGCGCCGCAGACGCGGGCGGTACAGGCCGTTTGGATGCTGGAGGAATGCGCGGCGCGCTACGAGCGGGTGCTGGTCGACATCCGGTCCGGAGCGCAGCACAGCCCCGGGTATCATGCCATCAATCCGATGGAGAAGGTGCCGGCGCTGGTCGACGGCGAGGCGCGCGTCGCCGAGACGGGGGCGATCTGCGCCTATCTCGCCGACCGCTTTCCAGAGGCGGGGCTCGCGCCGAAGCTGCACGAGCCCGAGCGCGGACGCTATCTGCAATGGCTGTTCTTCGCCGGAAGCTGCATCGAACCCTCGATCATGGAGAAGGTGCTCGGGATCGAGGTGAACCCCTCGCAGGCCGGATGGGGCAACTACGGCAAGGTGCTCGACGTGCTGGAGGAGGCGGTGAGCGCGGGTCCCTGGCTTCTCGGAGACCGCTTCACCGCGGCCGACGTCGTCGTCGGGTCCGGAATCTACTACGGAGTGAAGCTGTTCAAGCTTTTCGAGACGCGCCCGGCCTTCGACGCCTATGTCGACCGCTGCGTCGCGCGCCCCGCCTTCATCCGGGCGCAGGAGCTGTCGGGGGACTGGAAGTAGGGGAGGGTCCGCCGCCCCGGCAGGTTCGCCCCGGATTACGCTCGCGCTCCATCCGGGCTACGGGAACGGCCTGCTGTCGCGGCGCGTGGCCCGCATGGAGCGGCAGCGGAATGCGGGAACGGCCTTGCCGCTAACGCGGCTTCAGCCCATCGCAGAAAACCGTCAGCACCGTCTTCTCCGCCGCCGAGATCGTGTCGGCGCTGCTCGGGTGAGCGAGTTGCATGTACCTGCTAATGCACGTTATTTCCGGGTATCGTGCCGTTCGTGTAACGAGGCATTGGATTGGGGGCTGGGAGCCATGTCGAACGGTATCTGGATCATCGGCGAGCAGGGAGTGGGAGCGCTTACCGTAAGTCCATTCGAGAGCGAGGACGATTTCCAGGATTTGCTGGCGCGCCACCCGGATCTGCTCGATCCCGACCCCTCCGACGGGGCCGGTTCGTGGATACTGGTTGATCGCGAGATTAGTATTCCGGACCGCGCCGAAGGTGTAGGTCGTTGGTCACTCGATCATCTGTTTCTGGACCGTGAAGGCGTGCCGACCTTGGTGGAAGTAAAGCGCGCCTCAGATACGCATGCTCGACGGGAAGTCGTTGCACAGATGCTCGACTACGCTGCTCACTCGGCGCTGTGGTGGCCGGTAGATTCCATCCGCCGCGCATTCGAGGAGCGTTGCCTCAAAGCGGGATTGGACCCCGCCAAGGAACTGGAAAGCTACATTGGAACAGAAAACGTAGAATCGTACTGGCGCGATGTAGATACCAACTTCAGGGCCGGGCGAGTCCGCCTCCTGTTTGTCGCCGATCAGATATCCTCGGAGCTGCGGGCGATCGTGGAGTTCTTGAATCACCAGATGTCGCCCGCCGAAGTGCTTGCGCTGGAACTCAAGCGGTACGTGGCGCGCAACGGCATCGTCACTCTCGTGCCCACGATCTACGGACAAACTGCGGAGACAATCGCGAGAAAGAACGGAACATCGGCTACGAGATGGGGCGAAGAGGAGTTCTGGCCGGCGATTCCCGTCGCCGTCATTCCTGCGGTCAGGCGTCTTCACGACTGGGGCAAGGGCGCGGGCCTCATACAATGGGGAGTTGGGAAAGCACCTAGCTTCCTGATCAAGTTGAAGAAGGATGGTCCAACCTTGTTTTCGTTCTACGGCGGCCGTTGGGGGGATCGGTTGTATGTGCACGCAGAAGAATTGAAAAATATTGGCGTTTCAGAAGAAGTGCTGCAAGGCACCCTCAGCAACTTGAACTCGGTCCATGGACTCTCGCTGAACTTAAACAAAGGGACACCTTCATTCAAAGTCTCGAAAATAGCCCTGAATTCGATTGAGGAGATTCTGGGCTCGTTTGATAATTTGATACTGAGCATACCAGTGAAATAGTACTCCGAGGCACGAGACGGTTCACCGCGGCTTCAGGCCATCGCAGAAGACCGTCAGCACCGTCTTCTCCGCCGCTGAGATCGTGTCGGGGCCGCCCGCCTCGCCGAGTACGGCGCGCACCTGCACGTCGAAATCGGCGTAGTGCTGGGTCGTCGCCCAGATCATGAAGATCAGATGGACCGGATCGATCGGCGCCAGCTTGCCTTCGCCGACCCAGCGGCGGACGACCTTTGCCTTGCGGTCGACGAGTTCCCTCAGCGGCCCGCGCAGGAACTCGCCGATCGCCGGCGCCCCGTGCAGGATCTCGTTGGCGAAGAGCCGGGATTCGAGCGGCATGTCGCGGGCCATCTCGAGCTTCAGGCGGATGTACTTGGAAATCTCCTCGATCGGGTCGCCCTCGGCATCGAGCCTTTCCAGCGGCTCGAGCCAGATCGCAAGCGTGGCTTCCAGGACCGCGCGGTAGATGTCCTCCTTACGGCGGAAATAGTAGAGCAGGTTCGGCTTCGACATGCCGGCCTTGTTGGCGATCTGGTCGATCGTCGTGCCGCGATAGCCGTAGGCCGAGAACATCTCGAGCGCCGCGTCGAGGATGATCTGGCGGTTGATCACCTGGATCCGCGTCCGCGGCTTCTTGCGCTCCTTCGGGGCGGGTGCGCTCATGCGCCCGTCTCCGTCCGCGCCCGCATTGCATCTCCCCCCTGGATTTTTCCACGATGCCCGACTGCGAGTATCCGTGGAACGGGATCGTTTTACACTCGAAATATCGTGCCGCCGCGTGATGCGATGTGGCTCACGCCAGCGAACGTATCGCCGGTCGTTTCGCCACCGGCGACCTCGCGCCGATACCGTGCAGGATGATCTCGGCGACGTTGCGCTTGGCCTCCTCGAACTGCGCGTCGGAAAGCGGCTCGCCGCCGTTCAGCGTCGCGATCTGGTGGCCGAAATCCGCGTAGTGCTGGGTCGTCGCCCAGATCATGTAGAGCAGGTATTCAGGATTGATCGGCGCTATCTTGCCCTCGTCGATCCACCGGCGGATGACCGCGACGCGGGAATCGGTCCACGCGCGCAGCGTCGTCTCCAGGGTGTCCTGTATGACGGGCGCCTTGTGGATGATCTCGTTGGCCCAGACCTTCGAGCCCATCGGGTGGGCCCGGGAGATGTCCATCTTCTCGTTGATGTAGCGCGTCAGAGCCTCGACCGGATCGTCGCTCTCGTCGAAGGAGTTCGCCGATTTCAGCCAGATGTTGAAGATGTCGTCGACGACCTTGCGGTAGAGGGCAAGCTTGGTCGGGAAGTAGTAGTGCAGGTTCGCCTTGGGGATGCCGGCGCGCTCGGCGATCATCGCGGTGGTCGCGCCCTTGAAGCCGTACTCGGCGAAAACTTCCTCGGCCGCCTTCAGGATCGCAGCCTCGTTTTCCTGCCGGATTCCGGTCCGGCCGTCCTGCCGCGTCCCGGAGGTCTCGCGGTCCGTCTCGCGGCCCGTTTCGCTCAGCCGTTCGTTTGCCGCTTCACTGGGCATAAGCGCCGTTCCGAGCCCGTTTTTTTGCCTTGACCAAATGGTCAAGCCATCCTAGCGTTCCAACCTGACCATTTGGTCAACTCTGGCAGATTTCGGTCGGAATGGCAATAAAACCGGTCGAGCCGTTCAGGGTGGCGGTCGAACAGAGGGGGAATTTTCCGGTATTCGCGCGTTTCCGTGCCGCGCCATTGGTGCGCGTATCCGGAAGAGGCCGTTCCGACGGCCATGCGGCTGCCGGGTCCTCCGTCCAGGCCTGTGAGGGAGGAGACCATGGACCGGATTGCCAATGCCATCGGCGACAAGCTCGCACCCTCGACGAGCGCCCGCGTCTCGCCGGTCTTCAATCCCGCCACCGGCGATCAGGTCGCCGAGCTGCCGCTTTCGACCGCCGGTGAGGTCGGTTCGGCGGTTGCCGCCGCTAAGGCCGCCGCGCCCGGCTGGGGCGCGACCCCGCCGCTGAAGCGCGCGCGGATGATGTTCAGGTTCAAGGAACTGCTCGACAGGCACGCCGCCGATCTCGCCCGTGCGATCTCCCGCGAGCACGGCAAGACCCATGACGACGCCATGGGCGAGGTCGCCCGCGGCGTCGAGGTCGTCGAGTTCGCCTGCGGCATCCCGCACCTCCTGAAGGGCGAGTACAGCCGCAACGTCGGCCCGGAGATCGATTCCTATTCCGACCGCCAGCCGCTCGGCGTGGTCGCCGGCATCACGCCGTTCAACTTCCCGGCCATGGTGCCGATGTGGATGTATCCGGTGGCGGTGGCCTGCGGCAACACGTTCGTGCTGAAGCCCTCCGAGCGCGACCCTTCGGCCCCGATGCTCGCCTACGAGCTGTTCCGCGAGGCGGGCTTCCCCGACGGGGTACTGAACGTCGTCCACGGCGACAAGGAGGCCGTCGACGCGATCCTCGACCATCCCGACATCAAGGCGGTGAGCTTCGTCGGCTCGACCCCGATCGCCGAATACGTCTACTCGCGTGGAACCGCTACCGGCAAAAGAGTGCAGGCGCTCGGCGGCGCCAAGAACCACATGATCGTGATGCCCGACGCCGACATCGACAAGGCCGCCGACGCGCTGATGGGCGCGGGCTACGGCTCGGCCGGCGAGCGCTGCATGGCCGTCTCGGTCGCCGTTCCCGTCGGCGAGGAGACCGCAAACAAGCTGGTCGAGACGCTGATCCCGAAGGTGCGCGGTCTGAAGATAGGCCCGTCCACCGATCCGGACGCCGAGATGGGCCCGCTGGTGACGCAGGCGCACCTGAACAAGGTGCTCGGCTACATCGAGAAGGGCATCGCCGAGGGCGCCGATCTCGCCGTCGACGGGCGCGGCTTCAAGCTGCAGGGCTACGAGAACGGCTATTTCGTCGGGGGCTCGCTGTTCGACAAGGTCACCCCCGACATGACGATCTACAAGGAGGAAATCTTCGGGCCGGTGCTCTCGGTGTTGCGGGCCCGCTCCTTCCAGGAGGCGGTCGACCTCATCAACAGGCACGAATACGGCAACGGCACCGCGATCTTCACGCGCGACGGCGACGCGGCGCGTTCCTTCGCCGACAAGATCGAGGTCGGCATGGTCGGCGTCAACGTGCCGATCCCGGTGCCGGTCGCCTATCATTCCTTCGGCGGCTGGAAGCGCTCGCTCTTCGGCGACCATTCGATCTACGGCCCGGAGGGGGTACGCTTCTACACGCGGCTGAAGACCGTGACGACGCGCTGGCCCGGCGGCATCAGGGACGGGGCCGTCTACACGTTTCCGACGATGAACTGAGGGTGCGGTATTGGCAGCGGATGTGATCGAGGCGCGCGTGCGAGAAGACAGGCCGTTTCGCGCCGCCCTTGGCGGCGCCCCCCCCCCCCCCCCCCCCCCCCCCCCACGGGGGGGGGGGGGCCGCGCCCCCCCCGGAAGACCCCCCCCCCCCCCGGGGGGGGGGGG
>JAEWYT010000153.1 GCA_023458595.1 Pseudomonadota bacterium | reverse complement strand
TCGAAGCGCTTCGACGTCGCCGCCTCGTCGTTCACCGCGTAGAAGATGACGCCGTCGCGGGTGTGGAAGGACACCGACCAGTAGTCGCCGGGCATCGGCGCGGTGATGGCGAAGGGGCCGTCGCTCAGGTCGAACAGGCATACCCCGTAGACGATCAGGGGGTCGAGGCCGGGCAGCACCTCGTCGCCGGACTTGGCGCGCGGCAGGAGCGTGATGCCGGACGGCTCGGCGATCGCGGCGATGCGCGACCAGGCGTCGCGCGTGGCAAGGCGCGGGATCGCCAGGATCGCGGCGAGGTGGACGATCGCGGCGAGCACCAGCGTGATGGCGACGAGCAGCACCGCGCGGCCGACGTCGAAGGAGAAGCGCCCCTTGCGCTCTCCGCGCCAGATCATCGGCCCGCGGATCGGCTGGATGTGCTCGCTCACCGGCACTCTCCCCGCTCGATCCGCGGCATGTCGATGTCGCCGACGCTGCCGCCGGTGGCGATCGGCGTGTCGTAGAAACGGAAGACGAGCTGCAGGTGCCCGGCCTTCTCGTCGGAGGGCAGCCAGTTGCCCGGCCGCGCGCGCGGGCTCACCACGATGTCGAAGGAGCCGTCGTCCTTGCGCAGGATGTTGGCGGAATTGAAGCTGTAGCGGTCGGTCGGATTGCCGATCAGCGACAGGTCCTTGTCCCGGTAGAGGGTCAGCGTCCACCACTGGGCGGCCGGGGTGCGGCCGGTGATCAGGTAGTCGCAGTTGCCGGTCAGCGCCTCGCCGGCGGTGTCCTCGCGGGCGACGAAGGCGGTGCCTTCGGCCGCCGAGATCGGCAGTTCGCCGGTGCGGGCGAAGCGGGCGCGAATGTAGGGATCGGAATGGGCGGCGCCGGCGGTCGGCCAGGCCGTCCAGGCGCCCGCGCGGATCGCCTCGAAGCCGACCTCGCCGACGACGGCGAGCCACGCCGAGCCGATGCCCAGCACGGCGGCGATCGCGATCACGGCGATGGTCTGGAATGGCGGCATCTATTCGGGGCGCCGGGACTCGGGGGCGAACGACCTCAAACGAACATGCCCGCTTATAGACGGGAAAGCGCCTGCCGCCAATTCGTCGGCGGCCGGATTGCGGGCCTCCGGGCCGGCGGCGCCGGCCGCCCGGATTTGCATTTTCCGTAGAAATCTCTAGGTAAGAGCCACCAACTCGACCGACTCGGAGCTTCCCGGCGCGCCTTCGGGCTTGCGCACGAGGGGCATTTCACCGCCGGTCAGGCCCGAACCGAAAGAGCAAGAGGAGAAGTCCCCTGCAAGTTCTCGTCCGTGACAACAATGTCGACCAGGCCCTGAGGGCCCTGAAGAAGAAGCTGCAGCGCGAGGGCCTGTTCCGCGAGATGAAGCGGCGCAAGGCCTACGAGAAGCCGTCGGAGAAGCGCGCCCGCGAGAAGGGCGAGGCGATCCGCCGTGCCCGCAAGGCGGCCCGCAAGATGGCCCAGCGCGAAGGCCTCATCGCCCGCCCGAAGAAGCGCGCCGGCGCCCGCCGCTAGCGGCGGCCATCGCCCGGCGCCGGCGGCGGTGCCCAAAATCCGCTTCTGGATCCCCGGTGATTGGATCATAATTAAGCCAGCGTAACGACGCCGCGGGAGCGGCTTGGCGCGTGGAACGCAAGCTGGCAGCGATCCTGTCCACCGACGTCGCCGGGTACAGCCGACTGACTGCACTCGACGAAGAGGGGACTCTTCGCACGCTGGCGACCTACCAGGGCGTCATCGACGAACTCGTCGGCGAGCACGGCGGACGGGTTTTCGCCAATGCGGGCGACAGCGCGGTGGCGGAGTTCCCGAGCCCCGTCCAGGCGCTGCGCTGCGCGGTCGCGATCCAGCGCAGCCTGTCGCGGCACAACAACGACCTCGATCCCGCGCGCCGCGTCGCGTTCCGCATCGGAATCAACCTCGGAGACGTCGTCGCCGCCAGCGGCAACCTGCTCGGCGACGGGGTGAACGTCGCCGCGCGGCTGCAGGAGATCGCCGCTCCGGGCGGCATCTGCATTTCCGGATCGATCCGCGAGCAGATCTACGGCAAGGCGAACTTCGGCCTGACCCATCTCGGCGAGCGCACGCTGAAGAACATCCCGCGGCCGGTGCCGATCTACAGGGTCGACTGGGAAGCGGAGGACCCGAGCGAATCCGGCATCCTGAGCGGCACGCTGACATTGCCCGACAAGCCGTCGATCGTCGTGCTTCCCTTCGACAACATGAGCGGCGATCCCGAGCAGCAGTACTTCGCCGACGGGATCACCGAGGACATCATCACCGCCCTGTCGCGGCATCGCTGGTTCTTCGTGATCGCCCGCAACACGAGCTTCACGTACAAGGATCGGGCGGTGGACATCAAACGGGTCGCCGCCGACCTCGGCGTGCGCTACGTGCTCGAGGGGAGCGTGCGGAAATCCGGCGACCGCGTCCGGGTCACCGGACAGCTCATCGACGCGGAGACGAACGCCCATCTGTGGGCGGAGCGCTACGACAGGTCCTTCGAGGACGTCTTCGCGATCCAGGACGAGATCACCGAGAACGTCGTCGGCGCGATCGAGCCGGAAATCCTGATGGGGGAAGGCCGGCGCGCGATCCGGCAGACGAAGACGGATCCGGACGCCTTCGTGTGCTGCTCGCGCGGCATGTGGCACCACTACCAGATCACCCGCGAGGACTTCGTCGAGGCGGAGAAGTGGGTGCGCCGGGCGATCGCGATCGACCCTAAATACGCCCGCGGCCACATGGCGCTCGCCCGCATCCTGTTCGGCAAGTGCATCTTCGGCTGGACGGGGGACGTGGAGGCCGAGCGGCTCGAGATACTGAGGCTCGCCGAACGCGCCGTCGCCCTCGACCCGCGCGATCCCTACTGCCAGTACGCGGTGTTCGCCGGCTCCATCCTTACGGGCAACCACCAGTCGGCGCTGGCGGCGGCGCAACGGGCGATCGACCTCAACCCGAACTTCGCGCTCGGCCAGCTGGCGCTCGGCTGGGTGCGCATCTACCTGGGCAAGTTCGACACCGCGCTCGATCCGCTTCTGAGAGCGCTGCGGCTCAGCCCGCACGACCCGCTCGGCTTCCTGTTCACGAGCCGCATCGCGCTGGCGCACTACCACCTGGGCAACTACGAGGAGGCCCTGCATTTCGCCAACCTGGCGATGGCGGCGCGTCGGCTGCACCTGGCGCTGATCGTGGCGACCGCGAGCCTGGCGCGGCTCGGCCGGCCGGACGAAGCGGCGGCGCTCGTCGGCGAGCTCGCCGATGCCGCTCCCGACGACCCGGAGGGCTATTGGCGGTTCATCCATCCCTATGCCGACCCGGCGGACCGCGAGCACATCTACGAAGGGCTGCGCCTCGCCGGGGTCGACATCTGAACGACCGCCGGCAGAGCCGTCCGGCTCTTCGCCCCGTCTACCGGTCGGAGCGTGTCAGCGTTCCCATGCCGAGGTCGTCCAGATCCTCGAGCGTGAGCGCCTGGGCCATTCCGTCCGGCCCGACGCGGAAGGTCGCCGCCGCCGGCATGCCGGGCATCTCGTCGTAGGGCCGGTAGACGAACAGGTCGCGGGCGAAGTGGGTGAGCGGATACCGCGTCTCGCCTTGCGGCCCGAGCCGCAGGACGAGGCCGCCGTCCTCCTCCGCGACCACCGCCCGGCCGAGATAGTCGTTCGCATAGGCGCCGGCGTAGGCCGACAGCGGCAGCGCCGGCGCGGCATCGGCGGGCGGCGTGCCGTAGGCCGCCCCGGCGGCCTCGATGGCGGGGCCGAACAGGCTTTCGTAGAGCTTGTTCCACGGTTCCAGCCAGTCCTGCTCCGGCCTGCCGTCGAAAACGAGGTCGAAGAACGTGCCGGCGACGGCTTCCGGAACGCCGGTCGGGAAGGCGTTCGCCAGCACGACGATGCCGAGACCCTCGCCCGGCAGGAGGCTGACGACGGTGCGCGCGCCGTTCGAGAAGGCGCCGGCGTGGCCCCAGACGATGCCGTGGCGGGTGAACTCGACGTTCCAGCCGCGCCCGTAGTAGCTCGGATAGCCGGTGACGGGGTGGAAGCCGCGCCACATCAGCGGCTCGTGCATCGCGTCCATCGCCGCCTCGTCGATCAGCGCGGTGCCGTCGAAGGCGCCGCCCGCGAGCACCAACCGCATCCATTCGGAAAGATCGCGGGCCGACGAGGAGACGCCGCCGGCGGGTGCCTGGGCATCCGGATCGCGGCGCGACAGCGCCTCCCATTTGCCGTCGCGGCGCACGTGCAACGCGGCGCGGTTCTCCGAGGCGAGGAAATCGTCGTGCCGGTAGCTGGTCGAGGTCATGCCGAGCGGTTCGAACAGCATCTGCGCGGCGGCATCCTCCCAGGAAAGGCCGGCCGCCCGCGCGGCGGCGACGGCGCCTTCGGTCAGGCCGAAATTCGAATAGGAGTAGCCGGCGCGGAAGCTCGAGGCGGGTTTCACCAGCCGCAGCCTCGTCAGGATCTGGTTGCGCGGAAAGCCGAGCTCCTCGAGCTCGTTGCCGGCGTTGCCGGGCAGGCCGGAGCGGTGCGCGAAGAGATCGGTCACCGTCACCTCGGCGCTTGGATAGGCCTCGCTCAGCCGGAAGCCCGGATCGATGTCGGCGATGCGGCTGTCCCAGGCGACCTTGCCCCTGCTCACGAGCGCGGCGACCACCGTCGAGGAGACCGACTTCGACAGCGAGGCGATCTGGAACACGGTGTCGTAGTCCACCGCCTCCCGCTTCCCGGCGTCGGGGCCCTCCTCGCGGACGCCGAAGCCCCACAGGTAGACAATCCGGTCCTTGTAGACGACGCCGACGGCGAGGCCGGGCACCTCGCCGTTCTTCACGAGACCATCGGCATAGGCCTCGAGCTTCGGCAGGGCGGCGTTGACCTTCTCCTCGGTCGCGTCCTGGGCGGCGGCGATCGAGGCGAGCGAAAGGAACAGGAACGAACCGGCAATCGGCAGGGCACGGCGCATCGATCGGTCTCCGTGGGCGGGCAGCGATACGGCAGGGTTAGCACGTTCGCCGGCGAAGCCAAACGAGCAGATCGCGCGGACGGCTGGCATGGCCGGCGGGAGGCTGGTGCGGGCCTTCGCCCCGCCGGACCGCGCCGTTGGCGCGGCGCGCGCGAAACCGTAGATTTGCTCCGCACACGCCGCTTGAGGATCGGACCGATTCCCGAAGCCCTGCAGACAGACGCGGAAGACGAAGCCGGCAGCAGCGAGGCTCTGCCGCGCAGCTTCGAGGAGGCCGAGCGCGCCGCTGAGCGCATCGCCTCCTTCGCGCGTGCGGCGGCGGGGCTGATCCTGGCGACGGGCCTGACGGCGGCGATCGCCTTCATCGCCGACGCGGAGCGCGATACGGTGCTGCCGCGCGTCCTGATGGCGATCGGCATCATGGCGGGCTTCGTGACGCTCGCCGCGGTGTCGTTCCTGGCGAGCCGCACGCAGCGATACCACCCGATGCTCGCCTACCTGTTCGTGCTGGGCGACGCGCTGATCATCCTCGTCGCCCTGCACGAGGGCATGCGGTATTCCGGCCATCAGGGTCAGTTCGTGTTCGCCCAGCCGCCCGTCTGGCTGATCCCAATCGCGATCGCCATCCAGTCGGTGCGCTTCCGCACCGGGCCGCTCATCCTTGCCGCCACGCTGTTCCTCGCCGTGCTCGCCGGGCTCGTCTTGTTCGCCGGCACCCTTTCGGCGACGACCCATCCCTCTTCCGACATGGTCGCCCTGTTCTCGGTCCCCTCCGACGCGATCCGCGGGCTGATGCTCGCGATCGCCTCGACGGTGCTGGTCGTCTCGGTGCGCAGCAAGCGCGACATCCTGCTCAAGGGCATGAACACCGCGCGGCGCGAGGCGGAATTGTCGCGGTTCCTGCCGGCGGAAGTCTCGCGCACCCTCGGCCGGTCGGCCGCGTCGCCGCTCGCCGGGCAGCGGGTTCTGGCGATCCTGTTCCTCGACCTCACCGGCTTCACCCGGGAGAGCGAGCGGGTCGAGCCGGCCGTGGTCGCGGGCTGGCTCGCCGAGTTCCGCGACCGCACGCACGCCCTCATCCGCGACAACGGCGGCTTCGTCGACAAGTTCATCGGCGACGGGGTGATGGCGATCTTCGGCTATCGCTGCGAGCCCGCAACCGCGGCCCGCCAGGCGCTGGCCGTGGTGGAGGCCCTGCCCGCGACGATGGCGGGCTGGCGGACCGCCGACCCCTCCGCGCCGGCCTTCCAGGTCGCCGCCGGCGGATCGATGGGACCGGTCTTCGTCGGCGTCATCGGCGCCGGCCGCCGCCGCGAGTTCACGGTGGTGGGCGACGCCGTCAACGTGGCCGCCCGGCTCGAGGGCTTCGCCAAGGAGAACGATGCGCTGGCGGCGCTGAACCTGACGCTCGTCGAGGCCGCGCGCGGCAAGGGGAACGTCCCGGGCGACGTGCGCCAGGCGACGATCCGCGGCCACAGCGAACCCGTCGACGTCTGCGTGATCGGCCGCCGCTGAAGCCTCAATCGCCGCGGATGGTGATCTCGACGACCTTGTCGGGAGGCGTCTCGGCCGCGGCGCTGGCGGGGGTCGCCGGCGGCGTCGCGGCGGGCGCCTCGGCACGCTGCCAGGCGCCCATGCCGCTCTCGCGCGCCTTCAGCTCGGCGGAGGGGCCGGACGGGGCCGTCGCCTTCACGGGCCTGGCGTCGCGCATCAGCTTCTCGATCTGGAAGAGAAGGGCTTCCGACTGCTTCGACAGGATCAGCGGCACCGGCGCGGGCACGGGCTCGCCGTCCGGCCCGGTCTGGGCGGCCGCGACCGCCTCGGGCTGCAGCGGCGCGCCGCCGACGCCCGGGATCGGCCTGATCTCGATGCCGTTGTGGGCGTAGCTCATCAGCTTGTTCCACGTCATCGCCGGCAGGCTGCCGCCCGTCATCCGCTTGGTGGAGCGGAAGTCGTCGTTGCCCATCCAGATGGTGGCGACGTAGTTGCCCGTGAAGCCGCAGAACCAGCCGTCGCGATAGGCGTTGGTGGTGCCGGTCTTGCCGGAGATCGGCGCGCCGGGGAAGATCGCCCGCCGGCCGGTGCCGTTGTTGGCGGCGTTGTTGAGCATCAGGTTCAGCTCGCTCACCTTGTCGGCCGGGATGACCTGCTGGCGCGGCGGCTCGTCGCGGTCGTGCCGGTAGATGAGCTCGCCCTGCCCGTCGCGGATGTCGGAGACCGCGTAGGGCGTCATCTTCAGGCCGCCGGAGGCGAGCGTGCCGTAGCCGGCGAGCTGGTCCACGACGGTCAGCTCCGAGGCGCCGAGCGGCAGCGACTTGGAAATCTTGAGCGGCGTCTTGACGCCCATGTTGTAGGCGGTCTCGACGATCTTGTCGCGGCCGACGGCCTGGGCGAGACGCACCGCCACGGTGTTGATCGAGTACTGAAGCGCGACGGTCAGCGGAATGTTGCCGCGATAGCTGCGGCCGTAGTTCTGCGGCGACCAGCCGCCGATGGTGATCGGCGCGTCCGGCACGATCGACTGCGGCGTGTAGCCGTTCATCAGCGCGGTCAGGTAGACGTAGGGCTTGAACGAGGAGCCCGGCTGCCTGAGCGCCGAGGTGGCGCGGTTGAACTGGCTCTCGCCGTAGTCGCGCCCGCCCACCATGGCGCGCACCGCGCCGCTCTCGACGTCGGCCATCGCCATCGCCGCCTGGCTCGCGCCGTACTGCTGGCCGTACTGGCGCAGGCTCGATTCCACCGCGTCCTCGGCGACCTTCTGCAGGTTCATGTCGATGGTGGTCTTCACGGTGAGCACATCGGCCTTGCCATTGGTGATGCGCTTGACCTCGTCGAAGGCCCAGTCGAGGAAGTAGTCGGGCGCGGTGACGCCGGAGCGGTCGACCGGCGTCGCCGGGTTGCGGCGGGCGGCGTAGACCTGGCCCTCGGTCATGAAGCCGGCCTGGACCATGTTCTCCAGCACCTCGTTGGCGCGGCCGCGGGCGGCCGGCAGGTCGACGTGCGGGGCATAGCGGCCGGGCGCCTTGAACAGGCCGGCCATCATCGCGGCCTCGGCGAGGTTTATGTCGCGCACCGACTTGCCGAAATAGAACTGCGAGGCCGCCTCGACGCCGAAGGCGCCGCCGCCGAGATAGGCGCGGTCGAGATAGAGCTTGAGGATCTCGTTCTTGGTCAGGTGCGTCTCGAGCCAGAGCGCCAGGAAGGCTTCCTTGATCTTGCGCTCGATGGTGCGCTCGTTGGTCAGGAACAGGTTCTTGGCGAGCTGCTGGGTGAGCGAGGAGCCGCCCTGCACCACCGCCTTGTTGCGCATGTTCTCGATGAGCGCCCGGAAGGTGCCCATGACGTCGATGCCGAAATGGACGTAGAACCGCCGGTCCTCGGTCGCCAGCGTCGCCTTGATCATCTGGTCGGGGATCTCGTCGAGCGGCACCGAGTCGTTCTGCATGACGCCGCGCTGGCCGATCTCGTTGCCGTAGCGGTCGAGGAAGGTGACCGAATAGTCCGCCTGGCTCAGCCAGTCGTCGCTGGTCTCGTCGAAGGCGGGGATGGCGAGCGCGAGCATGAGCACTGCGCCGCCGGCGCCGAACGTCGCGGTGTCCGACAGGAGCTCGACCAGGAGCCGGCGCCAGCCCTTGACGTTGAAGCGCTCGAGCCGGGCCGAATAGGCCTCGAAGCCGCGCTTCGTGCCCTCGATGATGGAGAAGAAGAAGGCGTCGATGAAGGAATCGACTTCGAGCAGACGCCGCCGGACGCGCGTCCAGATTCCCGTCTTCGGACCGCTGGCAAAGGGGTCGCGCACGCCGTCAAACTCCGTCCGAACTCGTTCCCGCTCAAAAATGCGCTCGCCCGCGCCGATAGATGCGCAGTCTAGCAGGTTTTGGCAAGAGATTCGCGTGGGCTCACGGGAGTGTGAGGCGGGGAAAGAGGGGATTGGTTAGCGGGGAGCCGATGCTCCGGGAATCGCGGTGTGGTAGGGTGCTCCCCATCCAAACGACGGAATCTCATGCCCGCCCCGCCCTTCTGGAAGACCAAGCCCCTCGGCCAAATGACCCGCGCCGAATGGGAATCGCTGTGCGACGGCTGCGCGCGGTGCTGCCTGATGAAGCTCGAGGACGAGGATACGGGCGAGATCTGGTACACCGACGTCGCCTGCGCGCTGCTCGACGCGAAAGCCTGCCGCTGCACCGACTACGAGAACCGCTCGACGCGGATGCCCGACTGCGTGACGCTGACGCCGGAAGAACTCGGCGAGATCACCTGGCTTCCCCCCACCTGCGCCTACCGGCTCGTCGCCGAGGGAGAGGACCTCTACTGGTGGCACCCGCTCGTCTCCGGCGACCCGGAGAGCGTGCATGCCGCCGGCATCTCGGTGCGCGGGCGCACGGTACGCGAGCAGGACGTGGCCGAGCGCGATCTGGAAGACCACATCGTCGACTGGCCGCTGGAGGCGGAGTAAGCCGTATCCGTTACGTCATTGCCCGGCTCGACCGGGCAATCTCGGGGAAACGGCATGAGATGCCCGGGTCGAGCCCGGGCATGACGTGATAGGGGGCTTCTACCTGCCTAGCGCTTGTAGACCATCGACCCGTCGTAGGCGGCCGGTGGCGACTTGCCGGCGATCGCGCCGCCGCCGCAGGTCGGGTCGGCGACGCCGGCGGCGAGCCAGGCCACCTCGCTCTTCAGGCGGTCGAGGGCGAGCCGGGCCTCGGTCTCGCGGACGCCGGTCGGAATCTCGATCTCGGTGCGCTGGATCGCGTAGGCGTAGGATTCGACGCGCCAGTTGAGGCCGGAGACGGCCCAGTCGGCGACGCGGCGGTTCTCCCAGACACGGGCGTTCGCGTCGGCGGTCTCGGCCGGCGTCAGGGCGATCGTGCGGGACAGGGCGGCCACGCGCTGCTGGTCGGCGCGGCAGACCTCCTGCCACACGACGTAGAAGGGCAGCACCAGCGGGATGTCGGCGGTGATCTCGTCGATGATGTTGTTCCAGCGGCCGTAGTTGGACTTGAAGTCGTCCTTGCGCATCAGCCGGTAGTAGAGGGTCGGGTCGGGGCGCCAGCGCGAATCGGGCCAGATGCGGGTGCGCACCCATTCGGTCTCCTGGCGCGCGCGGAAGGCGTCGCGGTGGATCGGCATGACGAACCGGTAGGAACGGGCCCTGAGCTCCTTCTCGTCGTCGGTCAGCATGAAGTCGGAAACGGGCTCGCCGCGGCCGCGCGCCCGGCGGTCGCCGATCTCGGGCAGGAGCACGTCGTTGACGTACCCCTTCACGGGCCGCCCGAAGTCGCCGGCCTCGGCCGCGCAGCCGGCCAGCGCCGCCGTCGCCAGCACGGCGCAGAGAACCGAGCGGATGTCACGCCCCAGGCTCACGAGAACGTCACTCCGCTTCGTCGGTCCGGTCAGCTCTTGCCGGCCGGCGAACCGGAGGCGCCCTCTCCCGGCCCGGACGTCCGGACCAGCCGGTGCGACAGGTCGATGTCGTGGCGCTCGATACGGACGCCCGGAAAAATGACGACCTCGCCCATGCGGGCGGGCGAGTCCGCCGAGCGCACGTCGCTCTCCGGCTGCCGCCGGGAACGACGCACGTCGCTCTTGAATTGCAGAACCGCAGCCATCACTCGTCTCCCAGATCGGAGCGTCGGCCCGGCGGCGTCGAATGCTGCGCCGGCTAGCCGAACACCGCCATTAACGTTTCATCAGGGTTAACAGTTCGCTAACGGGTCGCGGCTAACGTCTCGTCATCGAGTGGATCGCCGACGAGCGACGGGGCGCAGGATGCAAGACGGTTTCGAGGAGAGGTTCCAGGACGCGCTGTCGAGCCTGATCGACGGACGCGCGATCGAGACCGACGACGTGCGCGCGACCGCGCTCGACACGCTCACCGACCTGATCCTCGAGACCGCGCGCATCGGCGACCGCCGGGCGCCGGCCCATTTCAGCGAGCTGATGCTGGCCCTGTTCCCGCGGGTAAGCCCGAAGGTGCGCGCCGGCATCGCCCGCCGCCTCGCCCCCTGCGACCTCGTCACGCCCGAGATCGCCCGCCACGTCATCGCCGACGAGCCCGACATCGCCGCGCCGATGCTGCGCCAGAGCCCCGTCCTGACGGCCTCCGACCTGCGCGGGATCGCCGCCGGCGACAGCGACGAGAAGGCCCGCGCCATCGCCTCGCGCCCCGATCTCTGCGCGGACGTCGTCCGCGTCCTGATCGACCGCGAGGACCCGGTGATCGGCGCCGCGCTGGCGCTCGCCCCGACGCCGGCCCTGGACGAGGGGGCGGCGGAACGCATCGCCCTCATCCCGAACCTGCCGCGCGTCGCCGCACGGCGGCTGATCGGGCTCGCCGAACTGTCCGACGCCGCGCTCGCCCGCCTGTTCTGGCTCGTCGAGGAGGACGCGCGCCGCGGCGTCCTAGAACGCATCGTCGCGCGGCGCGGCGAAGGCGGCGAGCCGGTTCCCGCCGGGCACGGCGACGCCGAGTTCGGCGAGGCGCTGTTCGCGCTCGCCGCCATCGGCGACCGCGGCGAGATCGCGAACCGCCTTGCGGGCGCCCTGTCCCTGCCGCGCACGCTGAGCGCCCGCATCGTCGGCGACCGGCACGGCGAGGCCCTGGCGGTGGCTGCGCGCGCGGCCGCCGTCCCCGTCGACAAGGCGACGGGCATCATCCTGCTGACGGTGACCGAGGCCGGCCGCTCCTACGACGTGCTGCGCACGCTTGCCGGCCTCGCCGGGAGCCTCACCACGCGGACGGCGCGGCACATCGTCGGCCTGTGGGCGGGCGGCGCGGCGGACAGGCCGGCGGCGCGCCATGCGCCCGCCGTCGCCCGTCC
>JAEWYT010000152.1 GCA_023458595.1 Pseudomonadota bacterium | reverse complement strand
CGGCCGCGGCGGGCCCCACCCCGGCAGATGCGGATTGATCATGGCGGCGGGTGATCGGGATTCGCCGGGCGGTGCCCGGCAGGGGTGGCTCCGGAAGCTGCGCTCCGTCTCCGTAACGGGCTACCTGCTGGCGATCGCCGGCATTTTCGTCCTTTTCGTCCTGGGATGGCTGGTCGTCGTCGACGATCCGCACGGCGGCGAGCCGGTGGCGGTGGTCGCCCTCGACCGGCCCTCGGCGACCCGGGCCGACAGCGGCGAGGATCTCGGCATCCGCCCGACCGTCGATACCCGCGAGGCCGAGCCTCTGCCGGCCGGCCAGATCGAGCCGCCGGCCGACATCGTCATCTCCGATCCGCTCGCCACCCCGCGCCCCGAGCGCGAACCGGCGGCCCGGTCCTCGCTCGATCTCGGCCTCGTCGAGAACGGCCGCTACGGCCCCCTGCCGGTCATCTCCCGCGACGGCCGCCGGTCGGCCGAGGTCTACGCCGCGGCCGCCACCGCCCCGGGCACCGAGGCCCCGCGCATCGCCATCCTGGTCGGCGGAATGGGCCTGTCGTCGACCGCCACCGAACAGGCGGTAGACAAGCTGCCGCGCGAGGTCAGCCTCGCCTTTGCGCCTTACGGCGAGGATACCGGACGTCTCGCCGACCGTGCCCGCCAGGCCGGCCACGAGCTCGTCCTGCAGGTGCCGCTCGAGCCGTACGACTATCCCGACAACGATCCGGGCCCTCACACCCTGCTGACCGGCCTGAGCGCCGACCAGAACCGCGACCGTCTGCACTGGGTGATGAGCCGCTTCACCGGCTATGTCGGTCTCCTCAACTACATGGGCGCCCGCTTCACCGCGTCCGACGAATCGCTGCGCCCCGTCCTCGGCGAGTTGCGCGACCGCGGCCTGCTCTACGTCGACGACGGCTCCTCGCCGCGCTCGATCGCCGGCCGCATCGCCAAGGAGGTCGGCCTTCCCTTCGCGCTCGCCGACATCGTCGTCGACGCCGTGCCCTCGCGCGAGGCGATCGACGGCGAGCTGAGCCGGCTCGAGGAAACGGCGCAGCAGAACGGCCTCGCGGTCGGCGTCGCCTCCGGCCTGCCGCTGACCATCCAGGCGCTCGCGGCCTGGGCCGATACGCTCGAGAGCAAGGGCATCGTCCTCGTTCCCGTCTCCGCGGCGGTCAGCAACGGCGAGAGCTGAGCGGGCATCCCCCGACGGCATTCCCCGACGGCGGCATCCCCCGACGACGGTTGACAGATCGCCCCGCAGCGTCAGAACTCCCGGTCGGAACCCATTTTCCCGACCGCAGGACATCCGATGCCCAGACACGACCCGGAAAAGCTCCCCTACCGGCCCTGCGTCGGCGCGCTCGTCGTCAACCGCGACGGTCTCGTCTTCATCGGCCATCGCGCCGACGGCCCCGAGGAGCCGGAGGGCCCGGGAACCTGGTGGCAGATGCCGCAGGGCGGCATCGACGAGGGAGAGGACCCGGAAGAGGCCGTCTTCCGCGAGCTCTACGAGGAGACCAGCATCCGCTCGGTCAGTCTGATCGCCGAATCCCGCGACTGGTTCCTCTACGACCTGCCGCCCGAGCTGATCGGCAAGGCCTGGAAGGGGCGCTACCGCGGCCAGAAGCAGAAGTGGTATGCGCTGCGCTTCGAGGGCGACGACTCCGAGATCGACATCCTCGCCCCCGGCGGGGGCGGCCACAAGGCCGAGTTCAACGCCTGGAAGTGGGCGCCCGTCGGCGCGCTGACGGACCTGGTCGTGCCCTTCAAGCGCGACGTCTACCGCCGGATTGTCGCCGAGTTCGCCGATACGCTTAAATAGGCCGGCCGCGCCAGGCCGTCAGCCGACCCAACCGACCACGGAGCCCACCACAATGTCCATCATGCCGATCCTCGACGACGAAGCCGCCTCGCCCGAGGCGCGTGCGGTGTTCGACGACATCCGCAGGACCCGCAAGACCGATTTCGTCAACAATTTCTGGCGCGCCCTGGCGCACGACCCGGTGCTTCTGAAGCGCACCTGGGAGAGCGTCAAGGAGGTGATGGCCCCCGGCGCCCTCGATCCGCTCGTGAAGGAAATGATCTACGTCGCGGTCTCCGCCACCAACAACTGCGAGTACTGCATCCGTTCCCACACCGCGTCCGCCCGCGCCAAGGGAATGACCGACGCCATGCTGATGGAATTGCTGGCGGTCGTCGGCATGGCCAACGAGACCAACCGGCTGGTCAACGGCCTCCAGGTGCCGGTCGACGAGGCGTTCAAGTAGGCATTCGTTCCCGAAAGGCCGGTCTCGCAACCCTTCTCCGGCAGTCTTCCGAGCATGACGCAGACACCGAGCGAGCGCTACGCGGCCATCGTCGAGGCCGGCGGGATCGCCTACGACCCGGCGCAGGCCGCCGTCGTCGAGCGGCTGACGCGCCTGTCGACCGAACTCGTCAACCGCCGGATGGCCGAGAAGGGCTCCCATCTGGGCTGGCTGTTCGCCCGCCGCCAGAAGGAGGCCCCGATCCGCGGCCTCTACGTCTGGGGCGAGGTCGGCCGCGGCAAGACGATGCTGGTCGACCTCTTCTACGAGGCGACCGCGCTTAAGCGGAAGCGGCGCGCCCATTTCAACGACTTCATGGCCGACGTGCACGGTCGCGTCCACGCGTGGCGGCAGAAGATCAAGGCCGGAGAGGTGAAGGGAGACGACCCGATCGCCCCTGTCGCCGCGGAAATCGCGGCCGAGACGCGGCTCCTCTGCCTCGACGAGTTCCACGTCGACGACATCGCCGACGCCATGATCCTCGGACGCCTGTTCACCCGGCTCTTCGACAGGGGGCTCGTCCTCGTCACCACGTCGAACACCGCCCCCGACAGCCTCTACGAGAACGGCCTCAACCGGGCGCTCTTCCTGCCCTTCATCGCGCTCCTGAAGGAGCGCACCGAGGTGGTCTGCCTCGATGCGGTATCGGACTACCGGCTCGGCCGGCTGCGCTCCTCCGACCTCTATTTCGCCCCCGCCGATCCGAAGGCCCGCGACGCCATGGACCGGACCTGGCAACGGCTGACGGGCGTTCCCCACGGCAAGCCGACGACGGTCGAGGTGCTGGGCCGGCAGGTGCGCGTGCCCGAGAGTTTCGACGGCATAGCGCGGTTTTCCTTCGCCGACCTGTGCGAGGCCCCGCTCGGCGTGGGCGACTACCTGAAGATCGCCCACAGCTTTCACACGGTATTCCTGGATTCCGTGCCGCGGCTCAGGCCCGACCAGCGCAATGCGGCGCGCCGCTTCGTGCTGCTCGTCGACACGCTCTACGACCAGAAGGTCAAGCTCGTCATATCGGCCGACGCGGAGCCCGACTCGCTTTATCCCGAAGGCGACAGCGCCGCGGAATTCCGCCGGACGGCCTCGCGGCTGCACGAGATGCGCTCGCAGGACTACCTGTCGGCCGCCTACGAGGCCCGGGAAAACGGCCCGACGCCGGTTTCCGTCACGTGAGACTGTCAAATAACCGACCTAGACGAGAGGTTTACTTGAACGGGTCGGGCATTCGGGCTAGTGACAGCGCGGGCTGACCAAACGCCCGCGCGCGGATCGGTCCGGAGCGGGCAAAATCTGGGAATTCTCATCCAATGGCGCGCAACAAGATCGCTCTGATCGGCGCCGGACAGATCGGCGGCACGCTCGCCCATCTCGCCGGCCTCAAGGAACTCGGGGACATCGTCCTCTTCGACATCGCGGAAGGCACTCCGCAGGGCAAGGCGCTCGATCTGGCGCAGTCCTCGCCGGTGGACGGCTTCGACGCGAAACTGTCGGGAACGCAGTCCTACGCGGCGATCAAGGGCGCCGACGTCGTCATCGTCACCGCCGGCGTGCCGCGCAAGCCGGGCATGAGCCGCGACGATCTGCTCGGCATCAACCTGAAGGTGATGGAGCAGGTCGGCTCGGGCATCAAGAAGTACGCCCCCGACGCCTTCGTGATCTGCATCACCAATCCGCTCGACGCCATGGTCTGGGCGCTGCAGAAGGCTTCCGGCCTGCCGCGCCACATGGTGGTCGGCATGGCCGGCGTGCTCGATTCCTCGCGCTTCCGCTATTTCCTGGCGGAGGAATTCGACGTCTCCGTCGAGGACGTCACCGCCTTCGTGCTCGGCGGCCACGGCGACACGATGGTGCCGCTCGCCCGCTACTCGACGGTCGCCGGCATCCCGCTGCCGGACCTCATCAAGATGAACTGGACCACCAAGAAGCGCATCGACGACATCATCCAGCGCACCCGCGACGGCGGCGCCGAGATCGTCGGTCTCCTGAAGACCGGGTCGGCCTTCTACGCACCGGCGGCCTCCGCGATCGCGATGGCCGAATCCTACCTGAAGGACAAGAAGCGCGTCGTTCCCTGCGCCGCCTATCTCAAGAACGAGTACGGCGTGAAGGATCTCTATGTCGGCGTTCCCGTCGTGATCGGCGCCAAGGGCGTCGAGCGGGTCGTCGAGATCGAGCTCAACCGCACGGAGAAGGCGATGTTCGACAAGTCGGTGGAAGCCGTACGCGGCCTCGTCGACGCCTGCAGGAAGATCGCCCCCGACCTCGGCAAGAGCAAGTGAGCTTAACCGACCGATGAACATCCACGAATACCAGGCCAAGGCGGTTCTGAAGGAATTCGGAGCCCCCGTCGCTCCCGGCATCGCCATCTTCTCCCCCGACGCGGCCGAGAAGGCGGCCAGGGAGCTCGGCGGCTCGCTCTGGGTGGTGAAGTCGCAGATCCACGCGGGCGGACGCGGCAAGGGCCGCTTCAAGGAAGCCGCCGCCGGCGACAAGGGCGGCGTCCGGCTGGCGAAGTCGGTGGAGGAAGTGGCCGAGAACGCCAGGCAGATGCTGGGCTCGACGCTCGTCACCAAACAGACAGGCCCGGCCGGCAAGCAGGTCAACAGGCTCTATATCGAGGCCGGCGCCGACATCGCCCGCGAGCTCTACCTGTCGCTTCTCGTCGACCGCAGCGTCGGCCGTGTCGCCTTCGTCGCCTCGACGGAAGGCGGCATGGACATCGAGACGGTCGCCGCTGAGACGCCCGACAAGATCCTGACCCTGCCGATCGACCCGGTGACCGGCGTCACCGACGCCGACGCGGGCAAGCTGGCCGATGCCCTGGAACTCCAGGATCCCGCCCGCGGCGAGATGCTCGATCTCGCCAAGATCCTCTACAAGGCCTTCACGAGCAAGGACATGAGCCTTCTCGAGATCAATCCGCTGATCGTCATGAAGGACGGCCACATCCGCGTCCTCGACGCCAAGGTCTCCTTCGACAACAACGCCCTGTTCCGCCATCCCGACGCGATGGAGCTGCGCGACGAGACGGAGGAGGACGAGAAGGAGATCGAGGCCTCCAAGTTCGACCTCGCCTATATCGCGCTGGACGGCACCATCGGCTGCATGGTCAACGGCGCGGGGCTGGCGATGGCCACCATGGACATCATCAAGCTCTACGGCGCGGAGCCGGCGAACTTCCTCGACGTCGGCGGCGGCGCCACGACCGAGAAGGTGACGGCCGCGTTCAAGATCATCACCGCCGACCCGAACGTGAAGGGCATCCTGGTCAACATCTTCGGCGGCATCATGCGCTGCGACACGATCGCCGAGGGCGTGGTCGCCGCGATCAAGGAAGTCGGCCTCAAGGTGCCGCTGGTCGTGCGCCTGGAGGGCACCAAGGTCGAGGAGGGCAAGAAGATCCTCAACGAGAGCGGCCTGAACGTCACCGCCGCCGACGATCTCGACGACGCCGCCCAGAAGATCGTGAAGGCCGTGAACGGCTGAGCCGGAGACGCTATCCGCGAAACCAGGTCCCGCATAACCGATCGCTTCAGTTAGGAAATTCATGTCCATTCTCGTCGATCGCAACACCAAGGTCATCGTCCAGGGCCTGACCGGCAAGACCGGCACGTTCCACACCGAGCAGGCGCTCGCCTATCACGGGACGCAGATGGTCGCCGGCGTCCATCCCAAGAAGGGCGGGGAGAACTGGGTCGGCCACGTGAACGGCGCCGAGAAGACCCTGCCGATCTACGCCTCCGTCGCCGAGGCCAGGGAGAAGACCGGCGCCAACGCTTCGGTCATCTACGTGCCGCCGGCCGGCGCGGGCGCGGCGATCGAGGAGGCGATCGACGCGGAAGTACCGCTGATCGTCTGCATCACCGAGGGCATCCCGGTGATGGACATGGTCAGGGCGAAGGCCAAGCTGGACACGTCGAAGTCCCGCCTGATCGGCCCGAACTGTCCGGGCGTGCTGACGCCGGACGAGTGCAAGATCGGCATCATGCCGGGCTCGATCTTCCGCAAGGGCTCGGTCGGCGTCGTGTCGCGATCGGGCACGCTGACCTACGAGGCGGTCTACCAGACCTCGATGGAGGCCCTCGGCCAGACGACCGCCGTCGGCATCGGCGGCGACCCGGTCAAGGGAACCGATTTCATCGACGTCCTCGAGATGTTCCTCGCCGACCCGGAGACCCGGTCGATCGTCATGATCGGCGAGATCGGCGGCTCGTCGGAGGAGGATGCCGCCCAGTTCATCAAGGACGAGGCGAAAAAGGGCCGCAAGAAACCCATGGTCGGGTTCATCGCCGGCCGCACCGCGCCTCCGGGCCGCACCATGGGCCACGCCGGAGCGGTCATTTCCGGCGGCAAGGGCGGCGCCGAAGACAAGATCGCGGCGATGGAGGCGGCGGGAATCCGCGTCTCGCCGTCGCCGGCGCGCCTGGGAAAAACGCTCGTTGAGGTGTTGAAAGGCTAACCAAATAGGAACAAAGGTTGGCTTTAGTGCGCTCAGTACCCAATTGAGTGGACCGCGACGGCGGTCCCGTTGTCAGAAAGGGGCGTGGACGCCCCCTCGGAGCCGATCATGGCCAAGCAAGAGGCTAACGAAGCCTTCGCACTGACGTCGTTTCTCTACGGCGCGAATGCGGGGTGGATCGAAGATCAGTACGCTCGATATCAGCGAAATCCCGAATCCGTCGACGCCGGCTGGCGGTCGTTCTTCGAGGCCCTGCGCGACGATCGCGATACCGTGATCGCCGAGGCGCGCGGCGCCTCCTGGGAACGCCCCGACTGGCCGATCCCGATGAACGGCGAGCTGGTCAGCGCGCTCGATTCGAACTGGATGCCCGTCGAATCCGCCGTCGGCGAGAAGATTCGCGCCAAGGCCCAGGCCAAGGGCGCCGGGCTCTCCGAAGAGGCGGTGATGCGGGCGACCCGCGATTCGGTGCGCGCGCTGATGATGATCCGCGCCTACCGCATGCGCGGCCATCTCGCCGCCCAGCTCGATCCGCTCGGCCTCAATCCGCCGGTCAGCCATCCCGAGCTCGAGCCCGAAAGCTACGGCTTCACCGAGGCCGACTACGACCGGCCGATCTTCATCGACCACGTGCTCGGGCTCGAGTTCGCCACGATCCCGCAGATGCTCGAGATCCTGCGGCGCACCTACTGCAACACGATCGGCGTCGAGTTCATGCACATCTCCGATCCGGCCGAGAAGAGCTGGATCCAGGAGCGCATCGAGGGGCCGGACAAGGAAGTGACCTTCACGCCGGAAGGCAAGAGGGCGATCCTCAACAAGCTCGTCGAATCGGAGGGCTTCGAGAAGTTCCTCGACGTCAAGTACACCGGCACCAAGCGCTTCGGTCTCGACGGCGGCGAGGCGATGATCCCGGCGCTGGAGCAGATCATCAAGCGCGGCGGCCATCTCGGCGTGAGCGAGATCGTCATCGGCATGCCCCACCGCGGCCGCCTCAACGTTCTCGCCCAGGTGATGGCCAAGCCGCACCGGGCGATCTTCAACGAGTTCAAGGGCGGCTCGGCCTCCCCCGACGAGGTCGAGGGCTCCGGCGACGTCAAGTATCACCTCGGCGCCTCCTCCGACCGCGAGTTCGACAACAACAAGGTCCACCTGTCGCTGACCGCCAACCCGTCGCATCTGGAGATCGTCGATCCGGTGGTGCTCGGCAAGGTTCGCGCCAAGCAGGACCAGCTGCACGATGTCGACCGCTCGCAGGTGCTGCCGCTGCTCCTGCACGGCGACGCGGCCTTCGCCGGCCAGGGCGTCGTGGCCGAATGCTTCGGCCTGTCCGGCCTGAAGGGTCACCGCACCGGCGGCTCGATCCATTTCATCGTCAACAATCAGATCGGCTTCACCACCAATCCGCGCTTCTCGCGGTCCTCGCCGTACCCTTCGGACGTCGCCAAGATGATCGAGGCGCCGATCCTGCACGTGAACGGCGACGATCCGGAAGCCGTGGTGTTCTGCGCCAAGGTCGCGACCGAGTTCCGCCAGCGCTTCCACAAGCCGGTCGTCATCGACATGTTCTGCTACCGCCGCTTCGGCCACAACGAGGGCGACGAGCCGGCGTTCACCCAGCCGACCATGTATCGGAAGATCCGCTCGCATCCCTCGACGCTGCAGATCTACGCCGACAAGCTGGTCGGCGAGGGTCTGGTCACGGCGGACGAGGTCGAGCAGCTCAAGGCCGACTGGCGCGCCAGGCTCGAGGCCGAGTTCGACGCCGGCACCAGCTACAAGCCCAACAAGGCCGACTGGCTCGACGGCCGCTGGTCCGGCTACAAGTTCGCCGACGACGAGGGCCCGCGCCGCGGCCACACCGGGGTGCCCGCGAAGGAACTGAAGGAGATCGGCCTGAAGCTCTGCGAGGTGCCGGAGGGCTTCAAGGTCCACCGCACGATCCAGCGCTTCCTCGACAATCGCCGGTCGATGATGGAGACCGGCAAGGACATCGACTGGTCGACGGCCGAGGCCCTCGCCTTCGGCAGCCTCTGCGTCGAGGGCACGCCCGTGCGCCTGTCGGGCCAGGACAGCGAACGCGGCACCTTCTCGCAGCGCCATTCGGTGCTCTACGACCAGAACTCCGAGGAGCGCTACATTCCGCTCGACAACCTGTCGGACGACCAGGCCCGCTACGAGGTCATCAACTCGATGCTCTCGGAGGAGGCCGTCCTCGGCTTCGAATACGGCTATTCGCTGGCCGAGCCGAACGCGCTGACCATGTGGGAGGCCCAGTTCGGCGACTTCGCCAACGGCGCCCAGGTGGTCGTCGACCAGTTCATCTCGGCTGGCGAGCGCAAGTGGCTGCGCATGTCGGGCCTGGTGATGCTGCTGCCGCACGGCTACGAGGGGCAGGGCCCCGAGCATTCCTCCGCCCGTCTGGAGCGCTACCTGCAGATGTGCGCCGAGGACAACATGCAGGTCGTCAACTGCACGACGCCGGCCAACTACTTCCACGCCCTGCGCCGGCAGATGAAGCGCGACATCCGCAAGCCGCTCATCCTGATGACGCCGAAGTCGCTGCTCCGCCACAAGCGGGCGGTCTCGACGCTTGCCGAGATGAACGGCGACTCCTGCTTCCACCGCCTGCTTTGGGACGACGCGGAGTATCGCGAGGGCGAGAAGGTCAAGCTCGCCAAGGACAACAAGATCCGCCGCGTCGTGATGTGCTCGGGCAAGGTCTACTACGACCTCTACGAGGAGCGCGAGAAGCGCGGCATCAACGACGTCTACCTGCTGCGTCTGGAACAGCTCTATCCGGTGCCCGCCAAGGCGCTGGTGGCGGAGCTCGCCCGCTTCAAGAACGCCGAGATGGTGTGGTGCCAGGAAGAGCCCCGCAACATGGGCTCCTGGAACTTCGTCGAGCCCTATCTGGAATGGGTGCTCAACCAGATCGAGGCCAAGCACCGGCGGCCGCGCTATGTCGGCCGCGCCGGCTCGGCGGCGACGGCGACGGGTCTGATGTCCAAGCATCTGGCCCAGCTCGAGGCGTTCCTCGACGAGGCCCTGTCCGAATAAGCCCGACCTTCAAGGACGACGAGAATGGCGATGGAAATCCGCGTACCGACGCTCGGTGAATCGGTAACCGAGGCGACAGTCGGCCAGTGGTTCAAGAAGCCCGGCGAGGCGGTCGCCCAGGACGAGCCGCTGGTCGAGCTCGAGACCGACAAGGTGACCGTCGAGGTACCCGCCCCCGCCGCCGGCACGCTTGCCGAGATCGTCGTCGAGGAAGGCCAGACCGTCGAGGTCGGCGCCCTGCTCGCCCAGTTCACGGCGGGCGGCGCGGCGGCGCCTGCCGCCAAGGCTGAAAGGCCCGCCGAAAAGCCTGCGGAGAAGGAAACCGCTGCCCCCGGGGCGGCACCGGCGCCCGCGGCCAGGGGTCCGGAGATGCCGCCTTCCCCCGCCGCCGGCAAGATGCTCGCCGAGAAGGGCATCGCCGCCGATCAGGTTTCGGGCTCGGGCAGGCGCGGCCAGGTCCTCAAGGAAGACGTGCTGAAGGCGCTCGAGAGCGGAATCACCGCCCCCGTGACGCCCGCGCCTCTCCCGGTCGCCGCCCGTGCGCCGTCGCCCGCCGGCGATTCCGCCCGCGAGGAGCGGGTGCGCATGACCAAGCTGCGCCAGACGATCGCCCGCCGCCTGAAGGACGCCCAGAACACGGCCGCCATGCTGACGACGTTCAACGACGTCGACATGGGCGCGGTGATGGATCTGAGGAAGGAATACAAGGACCTGTTCGAGAAGAAGCACGGGGTCCGCCTCGGCTTCATGGGCTTCTTCGTCAAGGCGGTGATCCAGGCGCTGAAGGAGATCCCCGCCGTCAACGCGGAGGTCGACGGCACCGACCTCGTCTACAAGAACTACTACCACATCGGCGTCGCCGTCGGCACGGACAAGGGCCTCGTCGTGCCGGTCATCCGCGACGCCGACCGCATGGGCCTCGCCGACATCGAGAAGACGATCAACGATTTCGGCCGCCGCGCTCGCGACGGCAAGCTCGGCATCGAGGAGATGCAGGGCGGCACCTTCACGATCTCCAACGGCGGCATCTACGGCTCGCTGCTGTCGACGCCGATCCTCAACGCGCCGCAGTCCGGCATCCTCGGCATGCACCGCATCGAGGAGCGCCCCGTCGCCCGGGGCGGGCAGGTGGTGATCCGCCCGATGATGTACCTGGCGCTCTCCTACGACCACCGCATCGTCGACGGCAAGGAAGCGGTGACCTTCCTGGTGCGCGTCAAGGAATCGATCGAGGACCCGCAGCGGCTGGTGCTGGATTTGTGACTACCCGTTGCATACCGGATTCGTTAGCTGAATGGCTGCCGACGCTGGTTCGATGGGCAGAAAGCAAGGTTCAAATATCCGAAGTGTGGATATTCGGAAGCCGCGCAAGGGGCGATGATCGACCCGACAGTGATTTGGACATTGCGATTGTTATGTCGTCCGCGGACTACGGCACCCGCCTAGGAAATTGGATCGCACTAGCGCAAAATTGGGAAGAAGAGCTTTCTAAGTTGCTGCCATACACAATTGATCTGGATATTGGCGATGCCGATATCTCGATTGAGATTGTCGGCCCAGCAATAAGACGTGAAGGCATTCGGGTATTCTGCCGGCTCGAAGCGGAGTGAGGAAAGTTCGATGGTCCGAATTCGACGCATCGTCTCTGCCGTGCCAGTCACTCACGGCGTTTTGAAGTTGGTGTGGGACGATGGCTTCGAAGGCATCGTCGACCTGCGGCCGGTGATCGCGAAAGGCCGCGTATTCAAGTATCTCCAGACGCCCAAGCACTTCGCCGCGTTGCGAATCGGGGAGTACGGACACTCCATCTACTGGACGAACAAGAAGGGCGAGCAGATCGATTTCGGCTCGGACGGGCTGCGCGCCACGGCCGAGAAGCAGGCCGCCCTCCACAGCCTGGCCAGTTGACCCGCGAACCTTTCATGTCCCCCGAATTCCTCCTGACCGCCCTGATCGTCGTTCTGATACCCGGCACCGGGGTCATCTACACGGTCGCGACCGGCCTGACCGGCGGGCGGAAGGAAAGCGTCGCCGCCGCCTTCGGCTGCACGCTCGGGATCCTGCCGGCGATGCTGGCCTCCGTGGTCGGCCTCGCCGCGATACTCCACACGAGCGCCCTGGCCTTCCAGGTGCTGAAATATCTCGGCGCCGCCTACCTGCTCTACCTCGCCTGGCAGACGCTGAAGGAATCCGGGCCGCTGCGGATCGCCGAGAACCGGGCCGCGCCGAGGAGCCTCGTCGCGATCGCGCGCACCGGCTCCCTGATCAACGTCCTCAATCCGAAGCTGTCGGTCTTCTTCCTGGCCTTCCTGCCCCAGTTCATCCATGTCGGGACCGGCTCGCCGGCCCTGCAGATGCTGTCGCTGGGCGGCGTGTTCATGGCGATGACCTTCGTCGTGTTCGTCGGCTACGGCGCCTTCGCCGCGCTCGTCGGCGAGAAGGTGCTGCGCAGCGCGGCCGTGCTCAAATGGATGCGGCGGTCGGTTGCCGCCGCCTTCGCCGGCTTCGGGCTCAGGCTCGCATTCGCCGATCGCTGACCGGCGGAAGGTTCAAACGCAAAGAGGCGACGCAATGGCTTCCTACGACCTCGTCATCATCGGCTCCGGCCCGGCCGGCTACGTCTGCGCGATCCGCGCGGCGCAACTGGGCATGAAGGTCGCCGTCGTCGAGAAGCGGCCGACCTACGGCGGCACCTGCCTCAACATCGGCTGCATCCCGTCCAAGGCGCTGCTCTACACCTCCGAGATGTTCGAGGAGGCGGGCCACGGGCTGGAGAAGCTCGGCGTCAAGGTCGGCGCCCCGAAGCTCGACCTGAAGGCCATGATGGCCCACAAGGACGAGACGGTGAAGGCGAACGTCAACGGCGTCGCCTTCCTGTTCAAGAAGCACAAGATCGACGGCGTCATCGGCACCGGCCGCATCGCCGCGCCCGGCAAGGTCGAGGTGACGCCGGAGAAGGGCGACAAGCAGGTCCTCGAAGCGAAGGCGATCGTCATCGCCACCGGCTCGGATTCGACGCGCCTGAAGGGCATCGACATCGACGAGAAGCGCGTCGTCACCTCCACCGGCGCGCTGTCGCTGCCGAAGGTGCCCGGCAAGCTGCTCGTCATCGGCGCCGGGGTCATCGGCCTCGAGCTCGGCTCGGTCTGGGCCCGGCTCGGCTCGGAGGTGACGGTCGTCGAGTTCCTCGACCGCATCCTGCCCGGCATGGACGGCGAGGTCGCCAAGCAGTTCCAGCGCATGCTGCAGAAGCAGGGCTTCGCCTTCAGGCTCGGCTCCAAGGTCACCGGCGTCGACGCCAAGGGCAAGACGCTCAAGGTTTCCGTCGAGCCCGCCAAGGGCGGCGACGCGGAGACGCTGGAGGCTGACGTCGTGCTCGTCGCCATCGGCCGCGTTCCCTACACCGAGGGCCTCGGCCTGAAGGAGGCCGGCGTCGAGCTCGACGAGCGCGGCCGGGTGAAGACGGACGGCCACTACAGGACGACCGTGGACGGCATCTACGCGGTCGGCGACGTCATCGCCGGTCCCATGCTCGCCCACAAGGGCGAGGAGGAAGGCATCGCGATCGCCGAGATCCTCGCCGGCCAGGCGGGCCACGTGAACTACGGCGCCATTCCCGGCGTCGTCTACACCACCCCCGAGGTCGCCTCCGTCGGCAGGACGGAGGAGGAGCTGAAGGAGGACGGCGTCGAATACGTCGTCGGCAAGTTCCCGTTCTCCGCCAACGGCCGCGCCCGCGCGATGAACAAGACGGACGGCTTCGTGAAGGTGCTCGCCGACGCGAAGACCGACCGCGTGCTGGGCGCCCACATCATCGGCCCGGTCGCCGGCGAGCTGATCGCCGAACTGACGGTGCTGATGGAGTTCGGCGGCTCGGCCGAGGATCTCGCCCGCACCTGCCACGCCCACCCGACGCTGTCGGAAGCCGTCCGCGAGGCGGCGCTCGCGGCGGGGAAACGGGCGATCCACATCTGAGCGGCCGGAAGCGGGCGAGGGGCGGTCGCCCGCCTCATCTTCTCCCGCCGAGGGTGAACCATCCGACCCCGCCGAGCACCAGCGCGGTGCCGATCACGTCGCGCGTCGTCAGCGTCTCGCCGAGGATGAACACCGCCATGACGATGGTGACGACCGGGCTCAGCGTGCCGATCGTCGCGTTGGCCTGGGGCGTGATGCGCTGCAGGGCCGCGTTCAGGAAGAAGGACGGGATCACGGTCGCCCCGATCGCGATCAGGAGGCCGTAGCCGAGCACCGCCGGCGACACGGCGAGCGCCGAGAGCGGCTCGACCACGAGGAACTGGCCGATCGCCATCACGCCGGCGCCGGTCATGGCGACGCAGGTGAAGAGCCGCGGGCCGATCCTGCCGATCAGTTCCTTGGCGAGCAGCTGATAGAGCGCGAAGCCGAGCGCCGCCGCGACGACCCAGGCCGCGCCGAGCGTTGCGTCGCCGCCCATCGTCGCGACCTTCGCCGTGAAGATCAGCGCCAGGCCCGCGTAGCTCAGCGCGAAGGCGAGGAGCGCCCGCCGCTGCACCGGCTGCCCGAAGAACAGCGCCCCGAGAACGACCACGAACAGGGGATAGGTGAACAGGATAAGCCGCTCGAACTGCGCCGGAATGAGTTCCAGGCCGAGGAAGTCTGCATAGCTGGCGAACCAGTAGCCGAGCGCCCCGACCAGCGCCGCCCTGATCAGGAGCTGCGCGGAGGGAAGCGCCTCGCCGCGCGCGAAACGGTCGCGCACCGACAATCCGCCGATGACGAAATAGACGGGCAGCGACAGGAGCATTCTCAGCGCGAGCAGCGTCTCCGCGTCGACCCCCTCCGCGTAGGCGAGCTTGACGATGATGCCCTTGGCGGAGAACAGGGTCGCGCCGATCGCCGCGTAGGCGTAGCCGACGAGGATCTCGCGGTCGGGCCCGGCCGCCGGTGCCGCCGCGCGCAGGACGGGAGTGCTGTCCGGCTCGCTCATCGCCGCCCGCGGCCTATCCCCGCCTGCCCAGGGTGAACCAGCCGACGCCGCCGACGACGAGCGCGGCGCCGAGGACGTCGCGCGTGGTCAGCATCTCGCCCAGCACGACGACGGCCATCAGGATCGTCGCGACCGGCGACAGCATGCCGATGGTGGCGTTGGCCTGCGCGGTTATGTGCTGCAGGGCCGCGTTCATCAGGAAGGTCGGGATGATGGTCGAGACGACCGCCAGCAGGATCGCGTAGCCCCACGCCGCCGGCGTGATCGCGAGCGCCGAGATCGGCTCGACCGCCAGGAACTCGCCGATCGCCAGCGCCGCGACCGTGATCATCGTCACGCAGGTGAAGAGCCGCGGCCCCATGCGCCCGATCATCTCGCGGGCGAACAGCATGTAGAGGGCGAAGACGACCGCCGAGCCGAGCACGAAGGCCGCGCCGAGCATCATGTCGCCGTCCGCCGAGCCGAGCTTGCCCGAGAAGATGACGGCGAGCCCCGCGTAGCTGACGGCGAACGCGATGACCGCGCGGACCTGCACGGGGAAACCGAACACGATCGCGCCGAAGATCACCACGAACAGCGGATAGGTCATCAGGATCAGCACGTTGAGCTGTGCGGGGATCCGCGCCAGGCCGAGGAAGTCGAAATACATCGCCACCCAGTAGCCGAGCGCCCCGACGATCACGGCCTCGACGAAGAGGCGCCTGCCCGGGAGGCCCTCGCCGCGGCGGCGCCGGTCGCGCAGCGACAGGGCGCCGACGGCGACGTAGACCGGCAGCGACAGCATCATGCGAAGCGCGAGCAGCGTCTCGACGCCGGTCCCTTCGGCGTAGGCGAGCTTGATGAAGATCGCCTTGGAGGAGAAGGTCAGCGCTCCAAGGACGGCGAAGACGTAGCCGAGCAGGAGATTGCGCGAGGCCGCGGCAGCCCCGGCGTCCTTGCGGAAGACGATCGGAACCTCCGGCGCCGCCCCCGTTTCCGGAGGAACGGACGCGTCGCGATCGCTTGCCCGCTGGCCGGACGGCATCGTGGTCATCGAAGCCGGGTATCACGGGTCCGCGCGCCCGGCCAGCGCCGAAAGCGCAGGGGAGCCATTCGCCGGGACCAGAGCCCGAAGGGCGCTAGAGACCGTCCGGGCGGGACAGCCGCCGGCTGACCGCCCCGACATGCGGCGTCGGCACCGGCTCGCCGGCGAGCGAGGGCACGAAGCGCACGCGCGCGCGGCTACGCTCCTTGGCGGGGATCGCGGCGTAGAGCTGCTTCGACGCCTCGACCAGCAGGACGCCCGGCGGCATCGCGCGGATGACCGTGCCGGCCCGCTCCCAGGCCGCCGCCGAGCGGATCATGAAGCGCCCCTTGAACGGCGGCACCCACAGGGCCTCGCCCCAGTCGTCCGGCGTGAACAGGGTTTCGCGCAGCAGGCGGACGATCTGCGAGCGGCTGTAGGGCCGCCCGTGCCCGAAGGGCGTGTGCTCGAACCGCGCCCAGAGCCCGCGCCGGTTCGGCACCACGACGGCGAGCCGGCCGCCGGGCGCGAGCACGCGCCAGGCCTCGCGCAGGAGGTCGCGCGGGCTGTCGGACATCTCCAGGCAGTGCACCAACACGAGCCGGTCGACGGTGCCGTCGCCGAGCGGCAGCTCCTCGTCGTCGACGAGGGCGGCGGACGACGGCCCGTCGCCCGGCCAGTTCACCACGCCCTGCTCGGCCGGCATGAAGGCGAGCGTGCGCTCCGATTCCTCGCGGAACACGCCGAGCACCGGCGCGGCATAGCCGAGGCCGACGACCGTCAGCCCGGAAAGGTCCGGCCACAGCTTGCGCAGCTTGTGGACGAGCAGCCGCCGCGCCGTCTGGCCGAGGCCGGTCGCATAGAAATCCCTGAGGTCGACGATATCTACGTACATGCCGGAGCGTTCGTGTCGTGTACCTGGCCGTGCATCTGGCCGTGTATCTGGCCGTGTATCCGGCCGTGTCCGGGGGGTTGGCCCGTTTCGCCCCGTGATGATAGGTAACCTGAAACCCTTTCTGAAGTGCCCCGTGCGGACCGGTCTTTCGAACCGCTTGCGGGGCGGAGCCCGAGAGGAACGCCATGCAAGGCCTCGAGATCCGGCTGTTTCCCTGCCTTTCCGACAATTACGGCGTGCTGATCCACGACGAGGCGTCGGGCGTCACCGCCTCGATCGACGCGCCGGAGGAGGAGGCCGTCGAGCGGGCGCTTCGGAAGGCGGGCTGGAAACTGACCCATATCCTCGTCACCCATCACCATGCCGACCACACCCAGGGCATCGAGGGCCTCAAGGCGAAATACGGCTGCAAGGTCGTCGGTCCGCGCGGCGAGGCCGACAAGGTGCCGGGCATCGACGAGAAGCTCGGGGAGGGCGACACGTTCCGGTTCGGCCGCTACGAGGCGAAGATCTTCGAGACGCCGGGCCACACGCTCGGCCACATCGCCTGGTGGTTCCCCGATCCCGGCATCGTCTTCGCCGGCGACACGCTGTTCGCGCTCGGCTGCGGCCGGGTCTTCGAGGGAACGATGGAGCAGATGTGGAATTCCCTGGAGAAGCTCGCCCGCCTGCCGCGCGAGACCCTGCTCTACTGCGGCCACGAGTACACCCAGGCGAACGCGCGGTTCGCGGTCACCGTCGAGCCCGACAACGTCGTCCTCCAGGCGCGCGTCGGCGAGATCGACGAAAAGCGCGCCCGCGGCGAGCCGACCATCCCCTCGACCATCGGCGCCGAGCTCGATTCCAACCCGTTCCTGCGCGCCGACCGCGACGAGGTGAAGATGGCGGTCGGGATGCCGAACGCCGACCCGGCGGCCGTCTTCGCCGAGATCCGGGGCCGCAAGGACCGCTTCTGATGGGCGAGCGGTCCGCCCCGACGATGACCGCCGAGGAGGTCGTCGCGCTGCTCGGGATGCAGCCGCATCCGGAGGGCGGCCACTTCGTCGAGACGTTCCGCGACGGGCACGGCGGCGCCGGCCGCGCCCATTCGACGGGGATCTACTTCCTGCTGCGCGCCGGCGAGTTCAGCCACTGGCACAAGGTGGACGCCAGCGAGATGTGGCACTGGTACGCCGGCGCCCCGCTCGCGCTGCATGTCAGCGAGGACGGCAGGACCGCGACGACCCGCCGCCTCGGCAACGACCTCGCCGCCGGCGAGCGGCCCCAGGCGGTCGTGCCGCCGCACGCCTGGCAGGCGGCCGAGAGCCTGGGCGCGTGGACGCTGGTCGGCTGCACCGTCGCGCCCGGCTTCGAGTTCGCCGGCTTCGAGATGGCCCCGAGGGGCTGGCGGCCGGGGTAGGGAAAGCCATTCATCTGCGGGCGCGCCGGCTCCAAACGGCCATGATCGCGGCGGCAGCCGCCAGCGTCAGCGCAACCGGAACCGACGCCCATGCCAGGAGACCGAGGCCGATCGGATTGCCGTCGGCCGGCCCGAACAGGGCGTAGAGCAGAATCGGGGCCCATCCGGCAAGGAGAACGGCCAACGCCGCGATGACCAGCCTGGTCGCCAAACCGTACTCCGCCCGCAGGGCCGTTTCTTGAGATACGTTGCGGGAAGGCTTCGTCCCGGCGGCTTCCTCGGAAAGGCGGCCGGGACGCGAAGCGATCAGCTGGTCGCGCGCTGGCGCCAGCTCTGCCGCAGAAAGACGGTGCCGCTCGAAGCGGCGAGAAGGATCGCCAGCGGGATGGAGACCTGGGCCAGCATATCGAGGCCGACCGGGTATCCTCCCGCGGGATTGAACAACGTGTAGACGTGGAGCGGCGCGGACCCGAGCACGAGCACGGCCAGGGCGGCCTTCATCAGATTAGGTGCCATCTGCAACCCCCGAACGGTTTGCGGTTTCGACGCGACAATAACAACCGAGGACTTTGAAAAATCCATTTCGTCGATCGTCCACAACCGGGGGCATCGGATTCGCAATTCGCTAACGTGATTTGTGCCACGCCGGAACGCCGCGCCGAAAACGGGCTCAAATCATCGCCACCGCGCCGGTTTTCAGATCGTAGACGCCGCCGACGATCTCGATTCGTCCCGTATCGGCCGCTTCCGCCATGATCGCGCTTCCCTTGCGAATCGCATTTTTCGCCACGCGCACGTTCTCGACGGTGGCCGCCGTCAGCAGATCCGCCGGATTGCCGGCCTTCGCCGCGACCACGGCCGGCTCGATGGCGTCGACCAGATCCGGCAGGTGGCCGGGCAGCACGGCACCGTCCTCGACGGTCTTGATCGCCGCGCCGACCGCGCCGCAGCTCGTGTGGCCGAGCACCATGACGAGCGGGATCGACAGGAAGCGGACGCCGTACTCGAGGCTCGCGAGCCCCTCCGGCGTGCTGACATTGCCCGCGACGCGGACGACGAACAGGTCGCCGGGGCCCTGGTCGAAGGCGAGCTCGGGAGCGACGCGGGAATCGGCGCAGCTCAGGATCGCCGCGATCGGATACTGGCCTTGCGTCCGCGCCGCACGTCCGGCCGAGAAGTCGCGCGTGTTCGGCGCGTTCGCCACGTAGCGGGCATTGCCGTCGACCAGGCGCTTCAGCGCCTCGGAGGGCGCGATCGCGTTCTGCGGGGCGCTCTGCTGCTCGGCGAGGGCAAGGCGCGGAAGCGCGGCGGCGGCCGCCGCCAATCCCGCCACGCCGGAAACGAAAGCCCGCCGCGACAGCCGGCCCCGGCCGGCGTCGACACAATACTCGCACATGGATGTGGTTCCTCTTCGCTGAAAGGGCGCCATCCGACACCAAATTCCTAAAATTTGCGTTGCGTTCCCGGCAAAGTATCCGCAGGCGCCCCTGCGACGCCAGCTACCGCGACGCCAGCTACCGCGACGCCAGCTATCGCGACGCCAGCCATCGCGACGCCAGCCATCGCGACGCCAGCCATCGCGGCGCCAGCCATCGCGACGCCGGCCATCACGACGCCGGACCTCACGACGCCGGACCTCACGATGCCGGACCTCACGTTGCCGGGCGCCGGATCATGTCCCTGGCCGCCAGCGCCGCGCCGCCGGTGATGAGCGCGCAGGCGATCGCGATCGTCCAGGTCGCCTGCGCGAACCCGGCGCCGATCAGCACGGCCGTCGACAGGAGCGGCGCGGCGTAGGAACTCGCGCCCAGCACCTGGATGTCGCCGTGCTTGACGCCGTAGTCCCAGACATAGAACGCCGCCCCGACCGGCATCAGCCCGAGCGCCAGCACGGCGAGCCACTCGATCGTCCCCGACGGCCAGACGGTCGTTTCGAGGGCGAGATGGGAAACCGCGGACAGGAGTGCCGTCATCAGGCAGAAGCCGGTGACGACGTCGGTCGGAACGGCCGAGAACCGCCGCGACAGCACCGAGTAGCTCGACCAGATCAGCGCGCAGGCGAGTGCCGCGCCGTAGCCGAAGGCGTAGTCCTCGTTGAAGGAGAAGCCGCGCCCGCCGGTGACGATGAGCCCGGCGCCGGCGAGCCCGAGCAGGCCGCCGGCGACATGGTGGATCCGGAGCCGCTCGCCCGGCAGGAACGCCGAGAGCAGCACGATCAGGAGCGGCCACAGATAGGCGATGAGGCCGGCCTCGACCGCCGGCGCGTTCCGCAGCGCGGTGAAATAGAAGAAGTGGTAGCCGAACAGCCCGCCGATGCCGAGCAGCCAGACCGCCGCGGGCTGCCGGAGGCTCGCCCGCGCCGCCGGCACGGCGACCCAGCGTACGGTCCCGATCAGCCCGCCGACCAGAAAGCACATGGCCGCGAGCTGGAACGGCGGAACCTTGCCGCTCGCCGCCGTGAACAGCGCCAGCAGCGACCACATCAGGACGGCGGTGAAGCCGATCAGCGTGGCGCGCAGCCGGCGGGAACGATCGATCGTGACGGCGGTCATGCTCATGGATCAAGCGCAGTGCCATGGATCGGGCGGGGCAGACAAGCCGTTACCGCCATGTCGTGACCCGGTGGCGCGGGCGTTGGACGGAGGCGATCGTGGAAATCGTGATCACCGGCGACGTCGCCGGTCCCGCCCCGGCGGTCTTCGCCACCGTCGCGGCCGGCGTCGCGTTTCACGGAGGTCCTGGCACCGGAGACGCGCCGCGCGCCGGAGGAGGCCGCCATCGATGTCGCCCCTGCCGCCGAACGCGTCCCGGGAGAGGAAACGGCCGCGCCCGGGGACGCGGCCGAACAGCCCGGCCGGTACGACGAAGGCCCTTCCGGGCCCCGTCCACGGCGGCAGCGGCGCCTAGGCCATGTACTGGCCGCCGTTCGCGGTCAGCGTCGAGCCGGTGATGAAGCCGGCGTCGTCGGACGACAGGAAGACGACGCAGCGGGCGATCTCCTCCGGCTCGCCGAGGCGGCCGACGGGGATGCCCGCGACGATCGTCTCCAGCACCTTCTCGGGCACCGCGCGCACCATGTCGGTGCCGATATAGCCCGGGCAGATCGCGTTGACGGTGATGCCCTTGCGCGCATTTTCCTGGGCGAGCGCCTTGGTGAAGCCGATGTCGCCGGCCTTGGCCGCGGAGTAGTTGGTCTGGCCCATCTGGCCCTTCTGGCCGTTGATCGACGAGATGTTGACGATGCGCCCGAAGCCGCGCTCGCGCATGCCCTCGATCACGTTGCGGCACATGTTGAACAGCGAGCCGAGATTGGTGTCGATCACCGCCTTCCACTGCTCCACGGTCATCTTGTGCAGCATGGTGTCGCGGGTGATGCCGGCATTGTTCACCAGGACCTCGATCGGGCCGAGATCGGCCTCGACCTTCGCGATACCGGCCGTGCAGGCCGCGAAGTCGGAGACGTCCCACTTGTAGACCGGGATGCCGGTCGCCTCCTTGAACCTGTCGGCGGCCTCGTCGTTGCCGGCGTAGTTCGCCGCGACGGCATAGCCCGCGTCCTTGAGGCCCTTGCAGATCGCCTCGCCGATGCCGCGCGTTCCTCCGGTGACCAGTGCAACTCGTCCCACTGCAGTTCCCTCCCTTTGCCGTTTCCCGCGAGGCCCCCGGTTCGGCCATGGGCCCGGGCCCCGCGTCGCCTCAGTCTTCTTTGCCCGCGCCTCGGCGCCAGACCTTCTTCGCTCGCGCCTCAGCGCTCGACGCACATGGCGACGCCCATGCCGCCGCCGATGCACAGCGTGGCGAGGCCCTTCTTGGCGTCGCGCTTCTGCATCTCGTAGAGCAGGGTCGTCAGCACGCGCGCGCCCGACGCGCCGATCGGATGGCCGATGGCGATCGCGCCGCCGTTGACGTTGACGATCTCCGGATTCCAGCCGAGATCCTTGTTGACCGCGCAGGCCTGCGCGGCGAAGGCCTCGTTGGCCTCGACCAGATCGAGATCCTCGATCTTCCAGCCGGCGAGCTCCAGCGCCTTGCGGCTCGCCGGGATCGGGCCGGAGCCCATGATCGACGGGTCGACGCCGACGCTCGCCCAGGAGACGATCTTGGCGAGCGGCGTGATGCCGCGCTTCCCGGCTTCCTCGGCGGTCATCAGCACCACCGCGGCGGCGCCGTCGTTGATGCCGCTGGCGTTGGCCGCCGTCACCGTGCCGTCCTTCTCGAAGGCGGGACGCATGCCGGAGATGGAGTCCAGCGTCACCCCCTCGCGGATGTACTCGTCCTCGGAGACGACCACGTCGCCCTTGCGTCCGGCGATCGTGACCGGGACGATCTCGTCCTTGAACTTGCCGGCCTTCCGGGCGGCCTCGGCCTTGTTCTGCGAGGCGACGGCGAACTTGTCCTGCTGGTCGCGGGTGATCTGCCACTGCTTGGCGACGTTCTCGGCGGTATTGCCCATGTGATAGCCGTTGAAGGCGTCCCACAGGCCGTCCTTGATCATGGTGTCGATCATCTTGTAGTCGCCCATCTTCACGCCGGTGCGCAGATGCTCGGCATGCGGGGCCTGGCTCATCGACTCCTGGCCGCCGGCGACGACGATTGCGGCCGAGCCGTCGGAGACCTGCTGCATGCCCAGCGCCACGGCGCGCAGGCCCGAGCCGCAGAGCTGGTTCATGCCCCAGGCCGGCGTCTCGACCGGGATGCCGGCGCCGATCGAGGCCTGCCGGGCCGGGTTCTGGCCGGCGGCTGCCGTCAGGATCTGGCCCATGATCACTTCGCCGACGTCTTCCGGCGCGACGCCGGCGCGCTCGAGCGCGGCCTTTATGGCGACCGTACCGAGATAGGACGCCGGTACGGACGACAGGGAACCGTTGAACGAGCCGACCGGCGTGCGGGCGGCGCTGGCGATGACGATTTCGGCACTCATTGGATGAAGACCTCCTGTTCCGGCAACCGTTGCCGGGCTCACGTTCGGCACCTTTCGGCGATCCCGGCACCGCCGGAACCCGCGCATAGAACGATTATATAGCGCGATTGCGACGGTGGGACCGCCGCGTCGCATCCTGTTTGCTGCATTGCGGTGCGCGGAGTCAATTCGACTTGCAGCCGCCTGCCGAAAAACGGTGGCCCGCCGGGCCAAAACTTCCTATCGTGGCTGCGAAGAGAGTATTTCGGGGGGCGCCGTTCGAGGCGGCAATGACTGCGATGAACAGCGAAAAACAACCGACGGTCATCAAGAAGTACGCCAACAGGCGGCTCTACAATACCGGAACCAGCACCTACGTGACGCTGGACGACCTCGCCGAGATGGTGAAGTCGGAGGACGATTTCGTCGTCATCGACGCCAAGACCGGCGAGGACATCACCCGGTCGGTGCTGACCCAGATCATCTTCGAGCAGGAAAGCCGGGGGCCGAACCTCCTGCCCATCAATTTCCTGCGCCAGCTGATCCGTTTCTACGGCGACAGCATGCAGAACCTGGTGCCGAGCTATCTCGACTTCTCGATGAGCTCGCTGACCCGGGAACAGGAAAAATTCCGCGAGCAGATGGCCAAGACGTTCGGCGCCACCGCGATCGGCGCGATGGAGGACCAGGCCCGCCGCAACATTCAGATGTTCGAGCGGGCGATGCGCATGTTCTCGCCCTTCGGCCAGGAGGCGGGGGAGGAAGGCGGCGAGAACCGCAAGCCCGCCGAGCCGCAGAAGACGGGCGGCGCCGATCCCGAGATCGAGTCGCTGAAGAAGCAGCTTTCGGACGTCCAGGAGCGTCTCGACAGGATTTCCCGCAAGCGCTGAGGCGCGGGACGGCGCCTATCCCGCGGCGGCCGACTTGGCGTCCCGCGGTCCTACATCCCCGGGTGCGACATCCCCGGGCCCGACGTCTCCGGGCTCGACATCCCCGGGCGCTCCGTCCGCGTCCGGCGTGTCGGAGGGGGCGACCACCTCCTCGACATCGGCGAACAGGTGTCCCTGCAGATAGTCGACGCCGAGCGTCTTGAGGATCCGGGCGTCGGATTCCTTGGCGACCTTCTCCGCGACCGTCTCGAGGCCGATGCGCCGCGCCAGCGACACGAGCGTGGCGACGAAGAACTGGTCGTCCTCGTTGTCGGAGATCCGCTCGATGAAGGCGCCGTCGATCTTGACGATGTCCGCGCCGAGCGATCGCAGGTTCCGGAAGGAAGTGTGCCCGGCGCCGAAATCGTCGATGGCGACGCGGCAGCCGAGATCGCGGACCGAGCGGACGAACTCCACCGCCCGCTTCATGTCCCGGATCGCCATGGTCTCGGTGATCTCGACGATCAGCCGTCCGGCGACCTGCGGATGGCGGCGCAGATGGGCGGTGAGCCGGCCGAACCAGCTGCCGTCGTAGGCGCTCACCGTCGACACGTTGATCGACAGGGCAAGATCCGGGTCGCGGACGAGCTTGGCGACCGCGAGGTCCAGGGTGCGGTGGTCCAGCAGGCGCACGATGCCGAGCCGTTCTGCGGTCTCGATGAATTCGCCGGCGGCGATCTGCGAGCCGTCGTCGAGATTTATCCGGCACAGCGCCTCGTGGAAGACCGGCGCGCGGTCGCCGACGCCGATCACCGGCTGCAGCACCAGGCCGATCCGGCCCTCGTTGAGCGCCGCGACGATCTGGGCTGCGACCTGCACGTTCTGCTTGCGGGTGGCGTCGCGCTGCGGGGACGGCTCGTAGACCACGATCCCCGCGCAGCCGCGCAGCCGCGCCTCGTCGAGCGCTTCCTGCGCGTGCATCAGCGCCTCGTTGGCATTGCGCCCGTGCCGCGGCATCACCACGCCGCCGACCGAGACGGTGACGGCGACCGAGCCGGTGCCGGTCGAGATCGGTCCGGCGCCGACCGCGCGCGAGAACCGCTCGACGGCCACGCGCAGGTCGGATTCGGTGCAGGCGTTGAGCACGATGCCGAGCTTGTTGCCCGACAGGCGGCCGATGCAGTCGTCGGCGCGCATCTCGCGGCGGATGCGCTTGGCGACGCCGGCGATCACCTCGTCGGCGACGTCGAACCCGTAGGCGTCGTTGAGGACGGCGAGGTTGTCCACGGCGACCACCGCGAACGACGCGCTCGACTGGTAGCGGTCGGCGGCCTCGATCGCCGCGCCGAGCTCCTCTATGAGCCGCGGACGGTTGAGACCGCCGGTCAGGTCGTCGTGATCGCTGCGGTAGATCAGCCGCTCGTCGCGGGCCCGCCGCTCGTTGATGGCGCGAATGACGCCGCGCGCGCGCGACGGGCTCCCGTCGGGGCCGGCGTACCAGCGCCCGTTGTCCTCGATCCACAGCTCCGGCTCGTCGGTATCGCCGGTCAGGAACCGGTACTCGACGTGATAGTTGACGCCGTCGCCTTCGTCGCGCTGGCCGGTCTCGGTCACCGTGTCGTAGCGGCCGGGTGGCCCCTTCGGGTCGATCAGGCGGGCGTAGGCGCGGCCGGAACTGATCGCCTCCGGCGCGACCCTGAGCAGCTCCGCCGCCTTCGCGCTCCAGCGCAGCCGGTCGGTGAGGAGGTCCCAGTCGTAGGCCACGACCCCCGCGATCGGCAGCACGTCGCTCGGGTCGAGCGACTCCGGCTCGCCGCGACCGACTCGGATTTCTGGCGACTGGCCGGAACGTCCAGTTGTCTTCGCCAAGCGCGAAATCCCCTCCGCGAAACACCGAAAGTCATGGTTGTTAGTCGGTATATGATGCTATCGCCACGTTAAAAATTCCCAAACAAACCAGCTTTGGTTGTGACCGTCTCGCGACAAGGTGTGGTTAACGTCCAGTTGGCGCTTGGCCCGCTCCTTGCTCCGTGCTGAGCTGGGATCGCTATCGGTCCCGGCATGGCACGGAGAACGCCTGGATGGCGCCGACACTGTCGTCCGTCTCGCAGAAAACGCCCGAAATCGGGACGGTGTCGCCGGTCGCGCCGGCCGACATGCGGGCGCGCGAGGGCGGTGCGCACTCCGGGGAGGCGGTCCCGGCGGCCTCCGATTCGCCGCTCCCGGTTCCCGCCGGCGGGAGGGAAGCGCCGGATCGCGGACATTTCGCCGGATCGCCGCGGCCCCAGGCGCCGCTCGTCGCCCAGTTGATCGCGACGCATCTGGGAGTGCCGCAGACGCGCATCCTGCGCCGCGCCGCGCCCTCCTACGCCGACACCGCCTATCGCAGCACCGGCACGCTGCTGCCGGTCGAGCGCAGCAGTCGCGACCGGCGCGTCTGAGCACCGGCGCCCCGCCTCAGTAGCCGATGGCGCAGCCGTCCTTGCGCGGATCCGAGCCGCCGATCAGCACGCCGCGCGCCCGGTCGATCAGCACCATCTGCCCCCCGCCGAGCGGCATCTTGCGCCGTCCGATCCGGTGCCCGAGGCCGGCGAGCTTCTCGGCCGTCGCGTCGGGAACGCCCGTCTCGAGCATTGTCAGCGGCCCCTCGAAGAAGACGCGCGGCGTGTCGATCGCCGCCTGCGGGTCCATGCCGAAATCGATCAGGTTGCCGGTCACATGGGCGTGGCCGCAGGCCTGGTACTGGCCGCCCATCACCCCGAACACGGCGAGCGGCAGGCCGTCCCGCATCAGCAGGCCGGGAATGAGCGTGTGCATCGGCCGCTTGCGCGGGCCGACCTCGTTCGGATGGCCCGGCGTCGTCACGAAGCCGGTCGCCCGGTTCTGCAGGGCGACGCCGCTTTTATCACCGACGATCGCCGCGCCGAAGGAGTAGAACAGCGAATTGATGAAGGAAACGGCCATTCCGGCGCCGTCGACGACGCAGAGATAGACCGTATCGGTCGTGTCGCGCGGATCGACCGGTCCGGGATCCTCCATGCACCGGTCCGGGCGGATGCGGGCGGCGAGCGCGTCGACATAGGCGGAATCCAGCAGCATCGACGCCGGGAATTCCGCGTTCGCCGGATCGCAGACGAACCGGTCGCGGCAGGCATAGGCGAGCCGCGCCGCCTCGATTTCGAGGTGCAGCCGCTCCGGTCCGACCGGATCGAGCCCGGAAAGCCCGAACCGCGACAGGATCGACAGCATCATCAGCGCGACGATGCCCTGGCCGTTCGGAGGCAGCTCGCCGACGGAAACGGAACGATAGGGCGACAGCACCGGATCGACCCAGGTTCCCTCGACGGTGGCGAGGTCGTCGAGCGCCATGCAGCCGCCGTGGCGGCCGATCGCAGCCACCAGATCCTCGGCGACGGCGCCGGTGTAGAATCCCGCCGGTCCCTCGCCGGCGACCTTGCGCAACGTCGCCGCCAGCGCGGGATAGCGCATCACGTCGCCGACCGTCGGCGCGCTTCCGTCGGACTTCAGGTAGTGCCGGCGTCCGCCCGCGTCGCGCCCGAGCCGCCCGGCTTCGCCGGCCCAGTCGACGGCGACGCGCGGGGCGACGGGCACGCCGCGCTCGGCGAGATCGATCGCGGGGCCGAGCGCCCCGTCGAGGCCGATCGTGCCGAACCGCTCCATGAGCCGCGCCCAGGCGTCCACCGCGCCGGGGACCGTCACCGAGCAGCCGTGGCTGCCGGCGAGCGCCTCCGGCCCCGCCTCGGCGACCTTTTCGGGCGTCAGCGCCGCCGGCGCGCGACCCGATCCGTTTAGTCCGTGAAGGGTGCCGTCCGGCTCGGCGACGATGGCGAAGCAGTCGCCGCCCATCGAGGTCATCTGCGGCTCGGCGAGCGGCAGGACCGCGGCGGCCGCGACCGCCGCGTCGACGGCGTTTCCGCCGCGCCTCAGGATATCGAGCGCCACGCCGGACGAGAGCGGATGGGACGTGGCGACGAGGCCGCCGGTGGCGTAGACCGCGGACCGGCCGGGAGACTGGAAGTCACGGGTCATGCGGGCTCAGGCGTCCCCGTGCGGGCCGACCGCGAAATCGCGCCGCGCGCCGCGGATCGTCACCGAGAATCCGGCGACCACGTCGACGAAGGAGATCGCCGTCATCAGGAAGAACGTCGAGGTGGCGGCCCGGGGCACGAGCAGGAACTCCACGACGCAGCCGATGAAGACGATGGTCGAGAGGATGTGGTCGACGATCGACGAGGAGCCCGTATTGGTCGACTTCAGGATCTCGACGAACAGGAAGAACAGCGTCGCCAGCACGAAGATGTCCGACGAGGTCGCCGTCCACACCGCCCCGGACGACAAGGTCAGAGAGAACAACGGGGCTTCCCATTCCACGCCGCCGAACAGGAACTCGAGCACGTTGTAGCCGATCAGCGGCAGGATCATCAGCGGGACGCCGTACATTGCAAGCCTCCGGTGCGAATCGATTGGTTCGTGCTTCGTGCCATCTTGCAGACGGGGGGTGCCGGGGGCAAACCCCTCGGCGACGCTCGGCCACGAAAAAGGCCGGCGCAAGGCCGGCCTCGTCGTTCTTTCGTGCCCGAAAGCGCGATATCAGTCGCTTTCCTTCGGCTGCAGCACCTGGCGGCCGCGGTACATGCCGGTCTTCAGGTCGACATGATGCGGACGGCGCAGTTCGCCCGACTCCTTGTCCTCGACATAGGTCGGCGCCTTCAGCGCATCGGCGGAACGCCGGTGACCGCGCTTCATCGGCGAGGTTTTCCTTTTCGGTACGGCCATTTCGACTCTCCTTTAAACGGCAACGCCGCAGGCGCCCGATGGAGCGATCGGCTCCCGGCAGCCCCGGCGAAAGTTCTGAAGTCGGCAGGCTTATAGCGCCAAGCAGCACAAAACGGAAGTCCGCAATCGACGGCCGGCCTCAATTGTCCGGCCGGATGCATTTGACGTAGTCGCCGGCCTGTTTCGCGCGTTTCTCGACGATTCCGGCGATCCGGGTGGTCGCCCGGCCCGGCTTCGCCGGGTTCCGGTCTATCGGATTGGGCAGGACGGCCGCCAGCAGCGCCGCCTGACGCAGGGACAGTTTCGACGCGGGCACCTTGAACCAGTGCTGCGCGGCGGCCTCCGCCCCGAACACGCCGGGTCCCCATTCGACGATGTTCAGGTAGATCTCGATCATCCGCCGCTTCGACCAGACGAGGTCCATGTAGTAGGCCAGCGGCACCTCGAGCCCCTTGCGCACGTAGCTGCGCGACTGCCACAGGAACAGGTTCTTGGCGACCTGCATCGGGATGGTGCTCGCCCCGCGCGAGGCGTCGGAATCGATCACCTGGCGCACCGCCGACCAGTCGACGCCGGAATGCTCGCAGAACCGGCCGTCCTCGGACATGATCACGGCATGGGCGAGATAAGGCGCGATTTCGTCGATCGGCACCCACGTCTTCTCGACCGGAACGCCGGAAAGCCGCGTCCAGATCTCGAGCGTCGTGAACGGCGGCGGCACGACCGCGTAGACCGGCACCAGCACGAGCGGCAAGGCGATCAGCACGGCAAGCACGATCGCCACCGCCCGCACGACCCGCCCGAGCGGGCCGCGCTGCCGTTTCCTGCCGCCCTTCCGTTTCCTGTTCCCGCGCTTCGCCCCGTTCCCGGGCGCCTGCGCGGAGGTCGACTTCGCCGTGGCCATCGACTGGCAATAGCCCCTCCGCATGCCGCGCGGCAACCTGTCCTGCGAATTCGAATGCGACAAGAGGTGCCGGTTGCCTCCGCAGACCGCCTCGGCCAGATTCGCCGGCGAGGGGATTCGCGGGGCCGGATCGAAAACGGGGACGAGCATGGCGACAGCAGACTTCGAGGCCGATCTGGCGGCGACCGGGACGCGGATCGACGCGGCCCTCGCCGACATTCTCGGCGGAAGCGCGGTGCCGCGCGGCCGGCTCGCCGACGCCATGAGCCACGCCGCGCTCGGCGGCGGCAAGCGCCTCAGGCCCTATGTCGTCCTGCGCAGCGCGGAGCTTTTCGGCATCGGCGAGGCGGCGGCCATGCCGGCCGCCTGCGCGCTCGAGTTCGTGCACTGCTACAGCCTCGTCCACGACGACCTTCCGGCGATGGACGACGACGATCTGCGGCGCGGCCGGCCGACCGTCCACCGCGCTTTCGACGAGGCGACCGCGATCCTCGCCGGAGACGCGTTGCTGACCCTCGCCTTCGAGGTGATCTCGGCGCCGAATCCGAATTGCGGGCCGGCGTCCTCCGCGGCCCTCGTCCACGCGCTGGCGCGCGCCGCCGGCGCCGCCGGCATGGCCGGCGGCCAGATGCTCGACCTCGGGGCCGAGGGCCGTTTCACGGGCGAGGGGCCGCTGTCGCTCTCGGAGACGGAGATTTCCCATCTGCAGTCGCTGAAGACCGGCTCGCTGTTCCGCTTCGCCGCCGAGGCCGGCGCGATCCTCGGCGACGCGAACCCGGAGGACCGCGTGCGGCTTTCCCGCTACGGCGCCTCGCTCGGCCGCGCCTTCCAGATCGCCGACGACCTTCTCGACGAGGAAGCGAGCCCCGAGGAGATCGGCAAGGCGACGGCGAAGGACCGCGCCAGGGGCAAGGCGACGATCCCGGGGATCATCGGCATGGAGACGGCGCGGGCGAAGCTGACGGCGGCCGTATCGGCCGCGCGCGAGGCCCTCGTCCCCTTCGGCGGCCGTGCCGCGATGCTGCTCGCCGCCGCCGATTTCGCGGCGGAGCGACGGAAATAGACGGGTCGGGCGGGACCGCCGGCAGCGCCTTGAAACGGGACGAAGACGTCTCATCTACCAGAGCCGGGGACGGCCCCACGCTTTGCGCGACTTCGGGATGAGGACGACCTCATCGACAGCAATCGAGGTGGGATATGCCGTGGCTCTTCCTTTTCGGCGCAGGAATCTTCGAGATAGCCTGGGCGCTCGGCCTGAAGTACACGGACGGATTCACGCGGCTGTGGCCGTCGGTCGGGACCGCCGCGTCACTGGTCGTCAGTTTCGTCCTGCTCGGCCTCGCGCTGCGCGATCTGCCGCTCGGCACCGCCTATGCCGTGTGGACGGGAATCGGGACCGTCGGAACGGCGGTCCTCGGCATCGCCCTGTTCGGCGAGCCGTCGGACGCCTTGCGGCTCGTCTGCATCGGACTGATCCTCGCCGGCATCGTCGGGCTCAAGCTGTTCGCCCCGCACTGAGGCGGCGCGGACCGCTCCTACTCCGCCGCGTCCGCGCCCTCGGTCCGCCCGAACCGGCGCTCGATGTAGTCCATCACGATGGCCTTGAAGTCGGCGGCGATCGTCGCCCCGCGCAGCGTCATCGCCTTCTGCCCGTCGATGAACACGGGCGCGGCCGGCTGCTCGCCGGTGCCGGGCAGCGAGATGCCGATGTCGGCGTGCTTGGATTCGCCCGGCCCGTTGACGATGCAGCCCATCACCGCGACGTTCATCGCCTCGACGCCGGGATATCTCTCCCGCCAGGCCGGCATCTCGTCGCGGATGAAGTCCTGGATGTCCCGGGCGAGCTCCTGGAACACCGTCGAGGTCGTCCGCCCGCAGCCGGGGCAGGCGGTGACGACGGGAACGAAGGTCCTCAGGCCCATCATCTGCAGCATCTCCTGGGCGACCTGCACCTCTTTCGTGCGGTCGCCGCCCGGCTCCGGCGTCAGCGAGACGCGGATCGTGTCGCCGATGCCTTCCTGCAGCAGCACCGCCATGCCGGCGGTCGAGGCGACGATGCCCTTCGAGCCCATGCCGGCTTCCGTCAGCCCCAGATGCAGGGCGTAGTCGCTGCGCTTGCCGAGCATCCGGTAGACGGCGATCAGATCCTGCACCTGGCTGACCTTCGCCGACAGGATGATGCGGTCCTTGCCCATGCCGATCTCTTCCGCCCGCTCCGCGGACAGGAGCGCCGACTGGACGATCGCCTCGTGCATCACCGCCCGCGCCGACTTCGGCGCCGGCGACGCAGCGTTCTCGTCCATCAGCCGGGTCAGCAGCTCCTGGTCGAGCGAGCCCCAGTTGACGCCGATCCTGACCGGCTTGCCGTACCGGAGCGCCGTCTCGATCATCGCGCCGAACTGGCGGTCGCGCTTTTCGCGGAAGCCCACGTTGCCCGGATTGATCCGGTACTTGTCGAGCGCCTCGGCGCAGGCGGGATGCTCGGCCAGAAGCCTGTGGCCGATGTAGTGGAAGTCGCCGACGAGCGGCACAGTGACCCCCCGCGCGCGCAGCCTGTCGCGGATCGGCGCCACCGCGGCGGCCGCCTCGTCGCGGTCGACGGTGATGCGCACGAGCTCGGAGCCGGCTCGGGCGAGCGCCGCGACCTGCGCGACCGTCGCCTCGATGTCGGCGGTGTCGGTATTGGTCATCGACTGGACGACGACGGGATGGTCGCCGCCGACGACGATCCCGTGCTCCTGACCCCCCACCAGCACGCCCACGGTCCTGTGGCGCGGCGCGGGGCCGATCTCCTCGATCATCGGTTGATCCATTCCGTTCAAGACCCTACTGGACCGGGGCCGGTTTCGCCGCGCGGGCGCAATGGCCGCACAATCCCTCGATTTCGACGACGGTCAGGTCCGGCGTGAAGCCCTGCTCGCGCGCGACCTTCTCGATCGCCGCGCCGACCCCTTCCGCCGGAGCCTCGCCGACATTGCCGCATTCCCGGCAGATCAGGAATACCGTCGTGTCATGGGTCCGGTCGCCGGCCATGCAGGCGACGAAGGCGTTGCGGCTCTCGATGCGATGGGCGAGGCCCTGCGCGAGCAGGAAGTCGAGGGCCCTGTAGACCGTGATCGGCGCCGGCCGCTTGCCCGTGTCGGCCATCACGTCGAGGATCTCGTAGGCTCCCATCGGCCGGTGGCTCTGGGCGAGGACGTCGAGCACCTTCTCGCGCTGGCTCGTCAGCCTGACGCCGCGCCGCCGGCACACGGCGCGCGCGACCCGCACCACGCGGTCGGCGCAGGCGTCGTGATCGTGGCCCGGATTGGGAAAGTCCGACATGTCGCGTTCCTCGGCGCCGAAGCCGGCGCCAAACCAGTGTCATCGGCGCCACTATACAGGGGCGGACATCACAATGCAGCGAAACTCGGAATTAACCCGTTTTGCTGCACTGCAATAGACCCTATGTAGTTCCTCACGGGCGCGCCGCCAGCAGAAAGGGCTTCTCCATGTCTCTGAAGGGTAAATCCGCCGTCGTCACCGGTTCGACCTCGGGCATCGGCCACGCCATCGCCGAAGGATTCGCGGCGAAAGGCGTCAACGTCACCCTCAACGGCCTCGGCAAGGTCGACGAAATCGAGGCGATCCGCGCCGGGATGGCCAGCAAGCACAAGGTCGAGGTGCGCTACTCGCCGGCCGACATGACCAAGCCCGACGAGATCGCCGCGATGATCACCGACGCCGAGAAGGCGCTCGGCTCCGTCGACATCCTCGTCAACAACGCCGGCATCCAGTTCGTCGCCCCGATCGAGGAATTCCCGATCGAGAAGTGGAACGCGATCATCGCGATCAACCTGTCGGCCGCCTTCCACGGCATGCGCGCCGCGGTGCCCGGCATGAAGAAGCGCGGCTGGGGCCGCATCATCAACACCGCTTCCGCCCACGCCCTCGTCGCCTCGCCGTTCAAGGCGGCCTACGTCGCCGCCAAGCACGGCATCGCCGGCCTCACCAAGGTCGTGGCCCTCGAGACGGCGCAGCACGGCATCACCGCCAACGCCATCTGCCCCGGCTACGTCTGGACGCCGCTCGTCGAGAAGCAGATCCCCGACACGGCGAAGGCGCGCGGCATGACCGAGGAGCAGGTCAAGAAGGACGTCCTGCTCGCCGCCCAGCCCACGAAGGAGTTCGTCACCGTCGAGGAGGTCGCCGACATCGCCGTGTTCCTGTGCTCCGACGGCGCGCGCTCGATCACGGGCACGCTCCTGCCGGTCGACGGCGGCTGGACGGCGGAGTGACGCCGTTGGCCGCCCGCAAGGCCCCGGGGAGCCCCCCCACGAAGGGGAAGCCCGCAGCGAAGGGCAAGCCGGCCCGCAGGGCCGCCGGCCAAGCGCCCGCGCCGAAGCCCTTCGACATCAACGCCCCGGTCGACAACCACGTCGCGATCAACCTCGCCCTGCAGGGCGGCGGCGCCCACGGCGCCTTCACCTGGGGCGTGCTCGACTGGATCCTCGAGCGCGGGCCGCTGGAGATCGACGGGATCAGCGGGACGAGCGCCGGCGCCATGAACGCCGTGGCGCTCGTCTCCGGCTACCAGACGGGAGGGCCGGAGGGCGCCCGGGAGGCGCTCGAGAACTACTGGCGGGCGGTCAGCCGGGCCTCGCGGCTGTCGCCGGTCCAGCGCACGATCGTCGACCGGATGATGGGCAACTGGAGCCTCGACTGGTCGCCGGGCTTCATGATGGTCGACCTCGTCAGCCGCTTCGTCTCGCCCTACGAGTTCAACCCGCTGAACCTCAATCCGCTGAAGGACCTGCTCGAGGAGATCATCGACTTCGAGGCGGTTCGCGCCTGCGAGTCGATCCGGCTGTTCCTGTCGGCGACCAACGTGCGCACCGGCAAGGTGAAGGTCTTCCACAACCGCGAGATCACCGCCGACCACGTCATGGCCTCGGCCTGCCTGCCGCTGATGTTCCAGGCCGTCGAGATCAACGGCGTGCCCTACTGGGACGGCGGCTTCTCCGGCAATCCGGCCCTCTGGCCGTTCTTCTACGAGACCGGGACCGCGGACCTGCTGCTCATCCAGATCAACCCGATCGAGCGGCCGGAGACCCCGAAATCGGCGCGCGACATCCTCAACCGGATGAACGAGATCACCTTCAACTCCTCGCTCATCAAGGAACTGAGGGCGATCGAGTTCGTCGACCGTCTCGTCGGGAAGGGCGTGCTGCCGTCCGACCGCTACCGCCAGATCCGCGTCCACGTGATCGATGGCGGCGAGTTCCTGAACGGCATGACGGCCTCGAGCAAGTTCAACGCCGAGTGGGATTTCCTGACCTTCCTGCGCGACAGCGGCCGCGCCGCCGCCGAGCGCTTCGTCGAGGAATTCCACCAGCACCTCGGTGCGGAATCGAGCGCCCGGATGCGGAAGATGTTCGAGTAGGGAAGCGGTCGGCGCCGGGGATTGGCGCGACCGGTCCCGCGTGGTGAAATCCGCGCATGGCCGCAATCGAGATCCTCGTCGCCGACATCACGACGCTCGCCGTGGACGCGATCGTCAATGCGGCGAACGAAGCGCTTCTGCCCGGCGGCGGGGTCTGCGGCGCGATCCACCGCGCAGCCGGCCCGGAGCTTGCCGCCGAGTGCCGGCAAATCGGCCACTGTCCGACCGGCGAGGCGCGCATCACCGGGGGCTACGATCTTCCCGCCCGTCACGTCATCCACACGGTCGGCCCCGTCTGGCACGGCGGCGGCGCGAACGAGGATGCGCTCCTCGAAAGCTGCTACCGCTCGACCCTGGAGCTGGCGAAGGCGCACGGGCTGAAATCCGTCGCCTTTCCGGCGATCTCGACCGGCATCTTCGGCTTTCCGCCCGATCGTGCGGCGGACGTCGCGATCAGGACCGTCCATGACGTCGTCGCGGCAGATCCCGGCGCGCTCGACCGCGTCGTCCTGTGCTGTTTCGACGAGGCCTCGGCGAGACGCCACGAACGGGCGGCTTCCATCCTGAAGACACCCCGCTAGGATGGCGCACCCTTTTCCGCCGGACGGGAACCCATGGCAGACCAGAAGACGAAGAACACCGGCCCGCTCGCCGGCATCCGCATCCTCGACCTGACGCGCATCCTGGCGGGGCCGACCTGCACCCAGCTCCTCGGCGACCTCGGCGCCGACGTCATCAAGATCGAGAAGCCGGGCGAGGGCGACGATACCCGCAAGTGGGGCCCGCCCTACGTGAAGGACGCCGACGGCGCGGACACGGGCGAGAGCGCCTACTACCTGTCGGCGAACCGCAACAAGCGCTCGGTGTCGGTCGACGTCGCCAAGCCGGACGGCGCGGCGCTGGTGAAGCGGCTCGCGGCCAAATGCGACGTCTTCGTCGAGAACTTCAAGGTCGGCGGCCTGGCGAAATACGGCCTCGCCTACGACGACCTGAAGGCCGGTCTGCCCGGCCTCGTCTATTGCTCGATCACCGGCTTCGGCCAGACCGGGCCGAACCGGATGCGGGCCGGCTACGATTACCTCGCCCAGGGCATGGGCGGCATCATGTCGATCACCGGCGTGCCCGGCACCGAGCCGGTCAAGGTCGGCGTCGCGATCGCCGACGTGATGTGCGGCATGTACGCCTCGACGGCGATCCTGGCGGCGCTGCGCCACCGCGACGCCACGGGGGAGGGCCAGTACATCGACATCGGCCTCGTCGACACGCAGGTCGCCTGGCTGATCAACGAGGGCACCAACTACCTGACCTCCGGCAAGGTACCTGTGCAGCGCGGCAACGCGCATGCCAACATCGTGCCCTATCAGGTCTTCGAGACCGCCGACGGCCACGTCATCATCGCGGTGGGCAACGACGCCCAGTACAGGCGCTTCTGCGACTTCCTCGGCGCCCCGGCGCTCGCCGCCGGACCCTACGCGAAGAACAGCGAGCGGGTCGCCCGCCGCGACGAGCTGGTGCCGAGGATCGCCGCCCTCCTCAAGGCCCGCACCCGCGACGACATCCTCAAGGGCCTCGAGGTCGTCGGCGTGCCGGCCGGTCCGGTCAACACGATCGCCGACGCCTTCGCCGAGCCGCAGGTCGAAGCCCGCGGCATGAAGATCGCGATGGACCATCCGCTCGCCGGATCGGGCCATGTCGACCTGATCGGCAACCCGCTGAAGTTGTCGGAAACGCCGGTGAGCTACCGCGATCCGCCGCCCTTCCTCGGCCAGCACACCGACTCCGTGCTCGAGGAAGTGCTGGGCCTCGACGCGGCCGAACGCGGCAAGCTGCGGGAGTCCGGGGTCATCTGAGCCCGGTCCCGACGGGCCCTGCGCCTCAAACGGCGTCCTCGAAGCCGGTCAGCACGTTGACGGCGTTGATGCCGATCTCCTCGACCGCGTAGCCGCCTTCCATGAGGAACACGGTCGGACGGTTCAGGCCGGCGATGTGCCGCCCGACGTCGAGATAGTCCGGCGTCTTCAGCCTGAACCTGGAGATCGGGTCCTTCTCGAAGGTATCGACGCCGAGCGACACGACGACGACGTCCGGCCCGTAGGAGGCGACCTCGTGGCAGGCGTCCGTCAGCGCCTGGCCCCAGACGTCGTAGCCGGTGCCCCATTCCATCGGGTAGTTCACGTTGTAGCCCTCGCCCTCGCCCGCGCCGATCTCGTCGGAATAGCCGAGGAAGTAGGGATATTCCTGCTTCGGGTGCCCGTGCAGGGAGACGAACTGCACGTCGGCGCGGTCGTAGAAGATCGCCTGCGTGCCGTTGCCGTGGTGGTAGTCGACGTCGAGGACCGATATGCGGCCCGCGCCCTGGTCGAGGAGCCACCGGGCGGCGATCGCGGCGTTGTTGAGGAAGCAGTAGCCGCCGCAATAGTCGGCTGCCGCGTGGTGTCCGGGCGGACGGCAGAGGCCGAAGGCGACGCGCTCCCCGTCCTTGACGAGCTTCGTCGCCGTCAGGCCGACATTGGCGCTCGCGCGGATCGCCGGCCAGGTGCCGGACGTGATCGGCGCGCCGGCGTCGAAGGAGAAATAGGAGAGCTTGCCGTCGATCTCCTCCGGCTCGATCGCGCGCAGGCCGCGGACCGGCCAGGCGAGCGGCAGCGCGTCCCACTCCCGCCCCGTCTCCTTCCACATGTCCCAGGCGGTCTCGAGGAACTTGAGATACCGGCCGTCGTGGACGCGGGCGAGCGGCTCGATGCCGAATTCCCGCGGCTCCAGCACCTCGCCCAGCCCCGCCTCCCTGACGCGGGCCAGGATGATGTCGGCGCGCTGCGGCTTCTCGTGCGCGGGCTTCAGCGTTCCGTCAATGAGCTCGTTCCTGGCGGAATGCAGGCGGTGGTCGTCGGAATAGACGGTCTTCATGTATCTGGGATCCCCGGACTCGGCTTCGTCGCCCCCTGTCTAGCGAATTCCGGCGCACGCGCCCACCCGCCCGGGGCTAGCGGCGGAAATCCGGGACGGAAACATCTGAAAAACACCGAGACCGGACCGAAACACCGGCGACGTCGTCCTGCAACGCCGATCGGCTTCACTGGCGGAACGTGCAATCAGCCAGAGGGTAGGCGACATGAACCAGATGTTCCGACTGGAAACCGACCGCGCGGCGGCCTTCGAGGAGCGCATGGTCGGCATGATCAACGACGGCGCGCTGTGCCTGATGATCTCGATCGGCCACCGTACCGGCCTGTTCGACGCCATGGCGGCGATCGACCGGGCGAGCAACGCCGAGATCGCCGCGGCCGCCGGTCTGCAGGAGCGCTACGTGCGCGAGTGGCTGGGCGCCATGACGGTCGGCCGCATCGTCGACCACGATCCCGACGACGGCACCTATCGCCTGCCCGCCGGGCACGCGCGCATCCTCACCCGCGAGGGCGAGGGCGGCAACATGGCGGTGGCCGCGCAGGTGCTGCCCGTGCTGGCCGGCGTCGAGAGCGCGATCGTCGACTGCTTCCGCGAGGGCGGCGGCGTTCCCTACGAGAAGTTCGACCGCTTCCACGACGTGATGATGGAGGATTCGAACCAGACCGTCCTGCCCGCCCTCGTCGACCGCATCCTGCCGCTCGCCGACGGCCTCGTCGGGAAGCTGGAGAAGGGCGCCCGCGTGCTCGACGTCGGCTGCGGGCGCGGCAGGGCGCTCAACCTGCTCGCCGAAGCCTTCCCGACGTCGACTTTCGTCGGCTACGACCTGTCGCCGGAAGCGGTCGCCTTCGCCCGCGCCGAAGCCCGCAGGCGCGGCCATGCGAACGTCGAGTTCCACGCCCGCGACGCGACCGATCTCGAGGCCACCGTCGAGCCGCGAAGCTTCGACCTCGTGACGACCTTCGACGCGGTCCACGACCAGGCCGACCCGATGGCCGTGCTGCGCGGCATCCGCAAGGCGGTGAAGGACGGCGGCGTCTACCTTTGCCAGGACATCAAGGGCTCGCACCACCACCACGGCAACATGGACAACCCGATGGCGCCGTTCCTCTACACGATCTCGACCATGCACTGCATGACCGTGTCGCTCGCGCAAGGCGGAGAGGGGCTGGGCACCATGTGGGGCTGCGAGACCGCGCTCGCCTACATGGCCGACGCCGGCTTCTCGTCGGTCAGGCAGCACGAGCTCGAGCACGACGTGATGAACGTCTACTACGTCTGCCGTCCCTGAACCGCGGCGGACGGCCCCCTTCTTGGGGGCGGACGGCGGTCGTTCCCGACGGGTGCCGCCGGACGGGAGCGGCCGCCGTTTGTTCTTGCGGCGGCGGCGCCGGAGCGGGGACGGTGCGTCAGGCCTCGTCGCGACCCATGATGCGCGAGCGGATGCTGATCATCGGAAATGCGGGACCGGGATCGACCTTTCGCTTCGGCGAGATGTCGTCGTGGCCGAGCACGTCGATGAACTTGTACTTCTCGTGCAGGGCCGTCCCGATCTCGGTCACGACCTCCAGCTGCTCGGGCGTGTAGATGTGCCAGCCTGCGGGAGACGACTCGTCCTTGTGCGTCGCCACGGTGACCTGTTCGGGTGGAATGACCTTGCCCGACCAGTTGATCCACTGGCCCTTCTCGTTCCGCTGCAGCTTGCCGGCGTTGACGATCTCGATCCCGACCGAGTGCCCGTTCAGCCCGACGATGTCGGCCCAGCGGCTCCTGCCCGCATGCCAGGCCTTCCGGTTGAACGCGGCCATCTGGGTCACCGTGCCGTCGCGGTCGACGACGAGATGCGCCGAGGCCTGCGCCTGCGGATCCCTGAACCAGCTTATAGCCCCGTCCGCGGTCGTTCCGGCGGTGTAGTGCATGATCAGGTAGGTCGGCTTGATGTTTCCGCCCTTGTTCGGCGTATCGACGAACCGGACCGCGCTGCTGTTCTGATGCAGCAGGTGCTGATGGACGCTGAACGGCATGATCTCCTCCCATACACTCAAAACGTGCTTTATATATATTATACAACTAATCATAGAGAAGCACGGCTTTTGTGCCGCCGCGGACGCCGAGGAGGCTCGATCTGCAGGGGAGGGGATCGGGATACTCTAGCCAGCCGTCACACGGACGTGCTTCGCGCTCCAGGCGCCCGGCCAGACCTCTGCGGCGCTGGCGCGTTTCTCGCGGATGACGCCGATCGGGATGTCGCGGGCGATGAGGAACGGACCGTCGCCGGGGTCGCTGTCGACCGGACCGATCGTGGAGTGGATGCCGGTGAAGCCGAGCTCCACCTCGCATGGCATGTAGACGGCGCAGCCGGAGACGTTCTGGTAGTTCTGCGTCGTGCCGGGCGACGCGCCCACGCAGCCGGTGACCGCGACCGCGCTCATCAGCTCGACGGCGCGCGCCCTGGCGCAGCCGAACACGCGGCTGTAGCCCGACAGGTAGTAGGTCATCGACGGCACCATCAGGAGGTCGACGTTCTGCGGCGCGAGCAGGCTCGACAGCGCCGGCATCTCGACGTCGAGGCAGACCAGCATGGCGAGCCGCATCCCCTCCCACTCGACGATGCGGATCTCGTCGCCGGTCTTGAGCTGCCAGGAGTCCGGGTCCTGCTCGCCGGGGGTGAGCACCATCTTGTCCTGATGGATCGCACGCCCGTCGGGAAGCAGCAGCCAGGCGCGGTTGCGGTATCCGTCCTCGGCCGGCCACGGCATGGTGCCGGCGAGCAGCGCGACCCCGTATTTCTCCGGCAGGGGCTCGAGCAGATCCAGCGCGTCGGCGGCGTGCTCCGCCATCCAGCCGATCTCCTCGGTGGGCTTCAGGCCCTCCGGCCTGAAGCTCAGCCACTGCTCGGCGGCGTATTCCGGCATCACCAGGATCTTCGCCCCGGCTGCCGCCGCCTGCGCCATCTTGGCCTCGACGCGGGCGGCCCAGCCGGGAAGCCCGTTGACGGGCACCGAGAGGTTGGTCGCCCACAGGGCGATGGTCAATGTGTCGTCCACGGCGCCGGCTCCGTACTCGTCCCCTGAACTATAGTGCCGGACGCGCCTCCGGCGAGCCGTACCAGCCGCCGACGGCGGCCTCGTAGGCCATGCCGGCGCGCATGACGTCCTCGTCGCAATAGGTCCGCCCGACGATCTGGATGCCGGTCGGCACGCCGTTCGACGCGCGCCCCGAAGGCACGGACAGCACCGGGCAGCGGCTCATCGTGTTGAACGGCGTCGTCATCACCCAGCCGAGGAACGGGTTCACCTCCTTGCCGTTGATCGAGACGCTGTCGCGCGACTGGTCGAAATCCGCCCGCACCGCCGGCAGCGCCGTCGTCGGGCAGATCAGCACGTCGAACTCCTCGAGCAGCGGCCCGAGCGTCGCGTACATCCGGTCGGCGGTCTCCAGCGTCGCCACGAACTGTCTCGCCGAGGACCCGAGCGAGCGCTCGGCGAAATCGCGGCCGTAGGTCGTCATGTCGTCGGCATGCTCCTCGAGCAGGTTGGAGATGAAGCCGCCGAACAGGTGGCCGAGATAGTCCATGCCGGCCTGCAGCGCGTCCGGCCCCCAGCCGATGTCGACCTCCTCGACGCTCGCCCCCAGCGACCGGAAGACGTCGAGCGCGGCGAGCGTGTTCCTCTCCACGTCGGGATCGACCTCGAAGGCGCCGAGATCGCGCGAATAGGCGATCCTCCAGCCCTTGATCGGCGCGTACCCGGTGGCCATCGTCAGCTTCGGCCTGAGCGTCGCGATGTCGAGGGGATGCGGCCCGCACATGACGTTCTGCAGAAGGATCGCGTCCTTCACCGTGCGCGCCAGCGGGCCGGTGTGGCAGTAGAAATCGAGGTTGAACGGCGGGTCGTCGGGGTTGCGCCCGTAAGGCGGCTTGTAGCCGACGAGACCGCAGGTCGAGGCGGGAATCCGGATCGAGCCGCCGATGTCGGAGCCCGTCGCCAGGGTCGTGCCGCCTGCCGCGAGCGACGCCGAAGAGCCGCCCGAAGAGCCGCCCGGCGTGAACTCCCGGTTCCACGGATTGCGCGTGACGCCCCAGAGCCTCGACCATGTGTAGCCGGCGCACGAGAACTCCGGCGTCGCCGTGCGCGCGTGCACGATGCCGCCTTCTCTCAGGATGCGCTCGTTGACCGCCGAGGTGCGGTCGGCGACGTAGTCCTTCATGATCAGCGAGCCGTTCGAGGTCGGCTTGCCGGCGATGAAGCTCTCGTCCTTGATGGCGACCGGCAGACCGTCCAGCGCTCCTTGCGGCGCGCCTTTCGCATAGCGCGCCTCTGCCTCCCGGGCGGCCGACATCGCCTCGTCGTAATGGGTATAGGTGAAGGCGTTGATCGCCGGCTGCACGGCTTCCGCCCGCGCGATCACGGCCTGCATGAGCTCGACGGGAGACAGGCTCTTCGCCTCGAAGCGCGCGAGCGCCTCGCTCGCCGGCAGGTAGCACAGCTCCAGGTCGCTCATGGCCTTCCTCCGTTGCTTGCCGGCGCTAGCGCGCGAGCGCGTCGGCGATCGCGTGGATCGCCCGCGACGTGTCGATCGCAAATCCCGAGTTCAGGAAATCGGGCCACGTCGACAGTTTCGCGACGACCATGTCGTGCTCCGGGAGCACATGGATGAGCTGGCCGAAGACGCCGCGCGCCATGATCGCCTCGCGCGAGACGTCCTCGATCCAGAACTGGTTGCGGTAGCGCCCGTTCGGCAGGGTCTCGCGCGAGTCGTCGTTGGACAGCCCGTGCGCGCCGCGGCGCACGTCGGCGACCCACTCGGCCGGGACGATCCGACGGCCGTTGCCCTCGCCGCCGTTCAGATAGAGGAGCCCGACGCGGGCATAGTCGCGAAGACAGGCGTTGAAGCCGCCGTCGGCGAGCGCGTAGCCCGCCCTGTCGACGGTGAAGCAGGCGGTCTCGTCGGCGCCCATCGGCGCCCACAGTTCCTCCGAGACGAGCGCGGCGAGCCGCTTGCCGGCGACCCGCTCCATGCAGTGGGCGAGCACGTCGGTCTCGATCGACCGGTACTTGAAGCGGCTCCCGTGCTCGGCTTCCTGCACGGTCAGGCGCAGGATCTGGTCCCAGATGCAGGCCGGCCAGTCGAAGCCCGGCGGCGCGTCGTCCGGGATCGGCTTCCAGCCCGCGCCGACATCGGTCAGGCCGATATCGGAGGTCGGCGACGTGTACTCCTCGTCGAAGGCGACGCCGCTCGTCATATCGAGCACGTGCCGGAGCGTCGCGCCCTTCCACGCGGTCTTTTCGAGTTCCGGCAGGTAGTCGGTGACCGGCGCCTGCGGGTCCATCAGCCCGCGCCCGATCAGCACGCCGGCGACGGTCGCGGTGACGGACTTCGCCACCGACTGCGACAGGTGCAGCGTCTTCGGCGTCATGCCGTTGAAGTAGGATTCGTGGACGACCTTGCCGGCCCGCACGACGATGAAGCCGTCGGTATAGGTCGCGTCCAGCATCTGCGCGACCGTCATCCGCGATCCGTCGCGTGCGTCGAACTCGATACCGGCGATATCGCGGTGCGCCTCCGGCAGGGCGCTCGCCGGCCCTGCGCCGCGGCTCACCTCGACGGTCGGGAGCAGCTCGCGGATGTGCTGGAACGACCAGCGGTTCCACGGCGGCCGGTCCCAGTCGGCGAACGGCACCCGCCATTCCGGCGGCACCGGGCTCCCGGCCATGATCGGCGGGCGCGGATCGGAATTGCGGTAGGAGGTCATGTCGTCGGGACCGACGTTGCGACGGGAAAAGGCCCGGGTCGCCCCGGGCCTCGTTCTTCAGGAACGGCTTACTTCTGCAGTTCCGTCCAGATCGCCGTATGCATGGCGCGGACATCCGGCGCACAATCCGGGATGAAGTGGCCCTTGTCGACAAACTCGGCCGGAATGATGATCTCGGGCGCATCCTTCATGTCCGCCGGCATGAATTCCTCCGAGCCCTTGATGCCGTTCGCGTAGCGGGCGAAGGCCGAGATCAGTGCGGCGTTCTCGGGCGCCATGATGAAGTTCTGGAACAGCTTGGCGTTCTCGACGTTCTTGGCGTCCGCCAGCACGGCCACGGAATCCATCCACAGCACGTAGCCTTCCTTCGGGTAGCCGTAGACGATGTCCGGATTCTGCAGCCGGGCCCGGAATGTCGAACCGTTCCAGTTAACGCTAGCCATAACGTCACTAGCGGCAAGCTTGTCTGACATTCCGTAGTCCATCGACAACCACTTGTCTTTGGCAGCCAGCAGATCGTCGCGCACCTTCTTCAGGATCGTCTTGTCGCCCTCGCATGGCTTGCCACCCTCATAGAAAATCGCAAGGTGCAAAACGTCACCCATCTCGGGCACGACGTTGACCTTGCCGACCAATTCAGCCGGCGGGTCCATGAAGATCGCTGAGGTGTTCGGGTCGCCGGCGTAAGCGGACTTGTTGACGGCGATACCGGTCGAACCCCATTGCCACGGTACCGTGTAGTGGCGGCCCGGATCCCAGTCGACGTTCACCCAGCGCTCGTCGACGTTCTTGAAGTTTTCCATCTGGTCGGGGCGCGACTCGAGCAGCAGGCCCTCGCGGACCCAGACCGGCACGTAGCTGGCCGACGGCACGACGATGTCGAAGCCGTGGCCACCAGCTTTTACCTTGGCGAGCGCGGTGTCGTTGGAGTCGTAGTCGGTGACCGTGACCTTGACGTCGTATTCCTTCGAGAACTTCTCGATCAATTCCGGATTCGTGTAGTCGCCCCAGTTGTAGATGTTGAGCTCGCCGGCCGCCGACGCGTAGGCCGTCGATGCGAGCAGCGCCGCCGCTGCGGCGCTCGTGGTCAGTTTCCAATACATGTTTGCTCTCCCTCGTTGGTATCAGACCCCTCGGAAACCAAGGTGTTTGGGGTTGCTCTATTTCCTTCCTCGGCTCAGGAAGAAGAAAACAGTTACCAGCCCGACGGAAATGGCGAGAAACACCGTCGAGATAGCATTCATTTCGGGTGTCAGCGTTCGACGGAGCTGGCCGAGCATGTAGGTCGGCAGTGTATCCTGACCGCCCGATTTGACGAACTCGGTGATGACGACGTCGTCGAGCGAGATCACGAAGGCGAGCATGGCGCCGGCCAGGATGCCCGGCCACAGGAGCGGCAGCGTCACGCGCCGGAACGCGTTCCACGGCGTCGCGTAGAGGTCTGCTGCCGCCGTCTCCAGCGTCAGGTCCATGCTTTCCAGCCGCGCGCGGATCGGCAGATAGGCGAAGGGAATGCAGAAGGCCGTGTGCGCGGCGATCAGGTAGCCGAGGCCGGTGTAGCCGGTCGCGACCTTGATCATCGCGAAGAAGATCAGCAGCGCCACGGCGGTGACGATCTCCGGCACCATCAGCGGCTGATTAATGGCCGCGTATATGATGGTAATTCCCCGGAACGGGCGTGTTCTGGTCGTTCCCAGAGCGGCCATCGTAGCAACGACCGTCGCGACAACGGAAGCACAGCTCGCGATGACGACCGAGCGAATAGTGGCCTCCTGGACTTGATCGTTTTGCCAGGCCTCCCCGTACCAGCGCAATGAGAAGCCTTCCCAGAGGGCGACGGAGGTGCCCGCGTTGAACGAATAGACGACGAGCGTGATGATCGGCGCGTAGAGCGCGACGAAGCAGATGATGGCGACCGTCGTGAAGCCGGTCTGCCGCCTGACCGAGAACGGGCGCCCGCTCGCCGCCTCAGCCATGGCCGCCGTCCGACCGCGCGGTGTTGCGCACGTAGGTGAGCAGCGCCACCATGACGATGACGAGGAGCGTGATCGACAGGGCGGAGCCGAGCGGCCAGTTGCGCCCCTGGCCGAACTGCAGCTCGATCAGGTTGCCGAGCATCATCTGCTTGCCGCCGCCCAGCACCCGCGGCGTCACGTAGGCGCCGAGCGCGGGGATGAAGACGAGGATCGAGCCGGCGATGATGCCGGGCTTCACCAGCGGGACGATGACGCGCCTCAGCGCCTGGAAGCGCGTCGCGTAGAGGTCGTAGGCGGCCTCGACGAGGCGGAAGTCGAGCTTCTCCATCGAGGCGTAGAGCGGCAGCACCATCAGCGGCAGGTAGACGTAGGTCATCCCGAGCAGGATGGCGAAGTCGGTGAACAGCAGCTGGATCGGCTGGTCTATGACCCCCAGCGACAGGAGCAGCGAGTTGACGATGCCCTCGTTGCGGATCACCTCCATGATCGCGAAGGTGCGGATCAGCAGGTTCGTCCAGAACGGGATCGTGATCAGGAACAGCCACAGCTCGCGGTGCTGCGCCGGCCGCGTCGCGATGAAGTAGGCGGTCGGGAATCCGAAGATCAGCGTCAGCACGGTGGTGAAGAACGACAGCCGCACCGAGCGCCAGAAGATCGACAGGTGCGCGTCGGCGAAGCCGAGCGTGTCGTCGAAGATGTCGCGCTGGAAGACGACCTTGAACCAGCCCTCGGTCGAGAACGTCCATATCACGCCGCCGTAGGGGTCGGGCGACAGGAACGAGTAGACGAGCACGATCAGCAGCGGCCCGGAGGCGGCCAGGAGCAGAACGACGAGCGCGGGGGCGACGAGCAGCCACTTGCCGCGGACCTCGCGCCGGCGCGCGGCCTGCACCGAGACGTCCTCGGGCTCGACGGCGTAGGCAGCGCTGTCGTGGGCCGCCATCTCAGTCCCTCAGCACCTGGACCGCCCGGTCGGCGAAGCCGACCCCGACCGGGGCGCCGGGGGCGAGGGCGTCGTCGCCGCCGCGCACGTTCTGGACGCGCACCGTGAACTTCCCGCCGTCGGCGAGGCGCACGTGATAGTGGGTGTCGGTGCCGAAGTAGACGACGGTCTCGAGCGTGCCCTTGAGCGTCGCCTCGTCGGCGCCGGAGGCGAGCCGCGCGTGCTCGGGCCGCACCACGACGGTGACGCGCTTCGCCGCCGCCATGCCCGGCGGCATATCGGCCTCGACCTCGGCGCCGGAGGAGAACCGCACCCGCGCCCGGCCGTTCGCCGCCGAGACGACGTCGGCCTCCATCAGGTTGGTGTCGCCGATGAAGTTCGCGACGAAGCGCTCGGAGGGACGGTCGTAGATCTCGCGCGGCGAGCCGACCTGCAGGATGCGCCCGTTGCTCATGACCGCGATGCGGTCGGACATGGTCAGCGCCTCTTCCTGGTCGTGCGTCACGAAGACGAAGGTGATGCCCGTCTCGTGCTGCAGCCGCTTCAGCTCGATCTGCATCTCCTTCCTGAGCTTCAGGTCGAGCGCCGACAGCGGCTCGTCGAGGAGCAGCACCTTCGGATGCGGCGCCAGCGCCCGGGCGAGCGCCACGCGCTGCTGCTGGCCGCCGGAGATCTGCGAGGTCTGCCGGTTCTTCAGGGCCTCCATCCGCACGAGCTTCAGCATCTCGTCGACGGTGCGCGCCACCTCCGGCTTCGGCTTGCCGAGCATCTCGAGCCCGAAGCCGATGTTGCCGGCGACGGTCATGTGCGGAAACAGGGCGTAGCTCTGGAAGACCGTGTTGACCGGCCGCCTGTACGGCGGCAGGGCGGAGATGTCCTCGCCGTTGAGGAGGATCCGGCCGCTGGTGGGATGGTCGAACCCGGCGATCAGCCGCAGCAGCGTGGTCTTGCCGCATCCCGAAGGACCGAGCAGCGTGAAGAACTCGTTCTCGAGGATCTCGACGCTGACATCGTCGAGGGCCAGGACCCTGTCGACCCCCTCGCCGAATGCCTTGGTCACATTGCGCGCTTCGACAGCCGCTTTGGCCAACCGATCGCCCCCCAATCCGTCTTGTCCTTGAAAAAATGCTATCACGGAACCGGCCCGACGCAAGGGGCGAAGCCGGTTCCGTTGTCCAAACAATGGCTTTCGCCGTGACTGTTTGTTGGAATTTGTGATCACGCAATAGGCAGCGCACGGTGTGCCGGCCGCCGCTGCGGAGCGCTTCCGGGCCGCTGCGGTGGCCCGGGCTAGAGGAGCCGCCGCACCGCCACGTCCTCGCCGGCGTCGACGACGAACCGGTCGAGCGTCTCCCGGTCCAGCAGCCCGGTCTGCGTGTCGATGAACCGTACGACGGAGGCCGCGTTGGCCGTCGCCGCGAGGAGCGCGCGCTCCGGCGGCCGCTTGTCCACCAGTTCGGCGGCGAGCGTGCCGGCGAAGGCGTCGCCGGCACCCGCGGTCCCGGCCGCCTCCACGCGCAGCGTCGGACAGAAGTAGAGCGCGCCGGAGGCCCACAGATAGGCGCCCGCCTTGCCGTCCGTCACGGCGACGTAGCGCGGGCCGAGGCCGCCGATCGCCGCGCAGAAGCCTTCTAGCGACATGTCGAAGCCGGAGCCCTCGAGGCCGCGCCGCAGGAGGTCGGGCGCGTCGCCGGGAATGGACTGCGCCTTGCGGTCCGGCATCCGCGCCGCGAGCCCCGGCATCAGCGCCTCGGCCTCGACCCGGTTGATGCTGATCAGGTCGATGTCGGCGAGCGCGTCGAAGAACGCCTCGCGCCGCGAGGTGAGCTGGCGGATGCCCGGATTGGACGAGACGAAGGCGCCGGCCCGCCGCGCCGCGCCCACCACGTGGCCGTGATGGTCGGCGGACCGGTTCGACAGGCCCGAGACGTGGGCGAGCCGCGCGCCGGAGAAAGCCTCCTCCGGCACGTCCTCGCGCGTGATCAGCGTGTTCGCGCCGCGGAAGGTGAAGATCGTCGCGTTGCGGTCGTGCGAGGAGATCATCACGGTGATGCCGGTGTCGAGCTCGTCCGTGCGCCGCACCAGGGCGGCGGACAGGCCCTGCTCCCCGAAGGTCTCCAGCACCTTCGCCGCGTTCAGATCGGTGCCGAGCTTGACGACCGGCGCGGCCTCGAAACCGAGCCGGGCGAGGCAGACGGCCGTGTTCACCGCGCCGCCGCCCGGATGGATGGTGATGCTTTCCGCCTCGATCTTCCGGCCCTGCTCGAGCAGCAGGAAGGATGCCGTGACGTTCGTCATCGTCACCCGTTCGATGTCGCGGTCGGCGATGACCGTGATGATGTCGACCGTCGCCGAGCCCACCGTCACGGCCCGCCCGGACGCCGGGTTCGCATGTTCCGATTGAATACCGATCATTAACCGCTTTCGACAGGTTTGAATCTAATCACGCGGTCCGCGCGCACCGGCGCCGGACCACTTCGGCGAAACGCGCGCCGCGAACCGGCATCAGACCGGAGATTTTCAGGGATTCCAAGGCCGGCGGGAGGGGGTCCTGGCGGGTGAAGCGATGCGGCTGCGCGACATGGTTAGGGGACCCTTACCTCTTTAGCTAAATATTAATCTCATCGGCTTTCGTTCCTTTTACCAAATCGCGTGTAAATGATCCAAGTTTGGGAAAATTTGACCAGCTTGCCGTAGTCTCGAGACGGTCGACGCGAGCCCGGAACGTGCATGCTCATCAGTAGGCTACTCTCGACGCGCCAGTTTGACGCGCAGCTCCCCCCGGAGATTCGCGCAGCGTTGGTGGAGTCGCTGTTCGCCCCGCTCGCCTCCTTGGCGGTGGGCGCGATCGCGTGCGGAATCATCGGCGCGGCGGTGGCGATCAAGGCGGACGATTCCACCATCATGGCGATCTCGATCGCCATCTTCGCGGTCGGCCTGCTTCGCGTCGTCTCCGCCGTCATCTACAAGCGCCGCAAGCTCGACAACGACGTCGCCTCGACGCAGCTCTGGGAGCGCGTCTACGAGTACGGCGCCTGGGGCTTCTCGGCCCTCCTGGGCATGCTGTGCTTCGTCACGCTGTCGCACACCACCGACGCGACGCTGCATCTGGCGGTCGCCACCACCGGCGCGGGCTACGCGGCGGCGATCTCCGGCCGCAACGCCGGCCGCCCGTTCATCGCCGTCGGCCAGCTCATGCTGACGACGGTGCCGCTCGCCATCGCCCTGCTGATCTATCCGGACTGGCTTCACAAGGCGCAGGGCTTCGTCATCCTGATGTTCATCTACGGGATGATCGACATCACCCTGTCGATCCGCGAGATCATCATCCAGGCGCTGATCATGACGCGCAAGGAAGCCGCGCTGGCGGCCCGCTACGAGGAGCAGGCCAACCGCTTCGACATCGCCCTCAACAACATGTCCCACGGCCTGTGCATGTTCGACCAGCAGGACCGGCTCAGGGTCTGGAACGCGCGCTTCATCGAGCTGCTCAGCCTGCAGACCGCGCCGATCAAGGTCGGCACCACGATCCGCGAGCTCGTCCGCTACTCGATCCGGGCGGGCAACCACTCCGGTCGCGGCATCCGCTCGATCGTCTACGAGCTCACCCGCGGCCTCAAGCAGGATCACCACGGCCAGGTCTTCGTCTCCCTCGACGGCGAGCGCACCATCGCCCTGTCGCGCCGCATGATGGCCGACGGCGGCTCCGTCGTGATCCTGGAGGACGTCACCGAGCGCAAGGCCGCTCAGGAGCGCATCGCACGCCTCGCCCGCTACGACGAGCTGACCGGCCTGCCGAACCGCACGCATTTCCGCGAGCGGATCAACGAGATGCTCGAGCACGTGCGCCTGCGCGGCAACCAGATCGCCCTGCACCTGATCGACATCGACCGCTTCAAGTCGGTCAACGACACGCTCGGCCATCCGATCGGCGACAAGCTGCTCAAGGAAGTGTCGCGGCGGCTCGGCTCGGTCGTGCGCACCGGCGACATGATCGCCCGCTTCGGCGGCGACGAGTTCGTCATCCTGCAGTCGACGCCGTCGCGCCGCCAGGATTCGGGCCGTCTCGCCCGCCGGCTGGTCAAGGCCCTGTCGGTTCCCTTCGACGTCGAGGGTCACCGCATCGACATCGGGGCCTCGATCGGCATCGCGATCGCCCCGCAGGACGGCGTCGACGCCGACGAGCTGATCAAGAACGCCGACATGGCGCTCTACGCCGCCAAGGGCAACGGCGGCGGCGAGCACCGCTTCTTCGCCGCCGAGATGGAGGAGCGCGCCCAGGCCCGCCGCGCGCTGGAGCTCGACCTGCGCGACGCGCTGGCCCACAACGAGCTCGAGGTCTACTACCAGCCGCTCGTCGACCTGAAGACCGGGCGCATCACCACCTGCGAGGCGCTCCTGCGCTGGCAGCATCCCCATCGCGGCTACATCTCGCCGGCCGAGTTCGTGCCGATCGCCGAGGAGACCGGCCTCATCATCTCGATCGGCGAGTGGGTTCTGCAGCGCGCCTGCTTGGACGCGGTGAACTGGCCGAAGGGCACCAAGGTCGCCGTCAACATGTCGCCGGTGCAGTTCCGCGACCGCTCGCTCGGCGCGCGCGTCGTCTCGGCGCTGGCGAAGTCGGGCCTGCCGGCGCACTGCCTCGACCTCGAGATCACCGAGCGCGTCCTGCTCGAGGAGAGCGAGAGCACGCTCTACACGATGGAGCAGCTCAAGGTTCTCGGCGTCTGCATCTCGCTCGACGACTTCGGCACGGGCTACTCGTCGCTGAACTACCTGCGCAAGTACCCGTTCCACAAGATCAAGATCGACCGCTCGTTCATCGCCGACCTCGGCCGCGACCGCGACGCGCCCTCGATCGTGCGCGCCGTCGCCGGCCTCGGCAACAGCCTCAACATGACCGTCGTGGCGGAAGGCATCGAGACCGAGGAACAGCTGCGCCAGGTCAAGGAAGAAGGCTGCCACGAAGGCCAGGGCTACCTGTTCGGCCGCGCCATGACGGTCGAGGCGATCGGCGAGATGCTGCAGGACGGCCCAGGCCCGCGGCCCGGGCTCGTGGCGGTCGCCTGACCGCCGGGATCCCGCGCGGGCCCTATTCCGCGGCGATCGGCAGGCTGCGCAGCCGGTCCTGGGCGGCGACCAGGCGTTCCATCAGGCGCAGGTCGCGATCGCTCAGCTGCAGGCAGGCGTCCGCCCAGATCTCGACGATCCGCTCGAGCTCGTCGAGCTCCAGCGGCGCGACCTGGCGTCCGGCCAGATAGACGGCCCGCGAGCCGTTGCGGCGCCATCTCTGCTTGTGGATGTAGGCCCGCGTCGCCTCGATCCCCTGGCCCGGCTCGGCGAGGACGTGGACGATGCCGACTTCGTGCATCTCCTCGGCCGTGTAGGAGCGGCCCGACAGGATCATCTCCTCCGCCCGCGCCGCGCCGATGCGGCGGGCGAGCAGGCTGTAGGCGCCCATGCCTGGGAAAAGGCCGAACAGGCTTTCCGGGAAGCCGAACTTCACGCCGCGCTCGGCGATGATGACGTTGAAGGACAACAGCGACTCGAAGCCGCCGCCGAGCGCGTCGCCCTGCACCAGGGCGATCGTCACGACCGGCAGGTCGAGCGCGTTGATGTTGCGGTGGAGGATGCGCACGCAGGTGCGGCCGTAGTCGACGAGCGCCTCGCGGTCTCGGTTGCGGATCTTCTGGGCGAAAAGGCCGAGATCGCCGCCCAGGCTGTAGACGCCCGGCCAGCGCGAGCCGAGGATGAGGTAGCGCAGCTCCTCCTCGTCGCCCGCGAACATCGCCTGGATTCCGCCCTGCCAGGCCTCGAAATCCTTCAGGAACTCCGGGTTGTAGCTCGGCCGGTCGTGCGGACGCATGAAGGTCCACAGCGCGCCGCTGTCTTCTTCCCAGTTTACTTCGAGCTGTTCCAGCGCGAACAGTGAACGCGCGGCACCTTCACCCTCCGCCCGTTGCGGCCGAACGACTGTCGGCCGCCCCTCGGCGGGAGCGTGTTTTCTACGAGAAACCGTACGATCTACAAGGGAAACAAAACTCGACATAGGCCGCACCCTATTAAGCTTAACAAAATAGTACCATTTTGAACTAACCGCTGCTATCGGAGAATCGAGCAGCTGCGGCATTACAGGGTGCGTTCGGCCTCGAACCAGCACCCCTCCGCGCCCCCGGCGAGAGGGTTAAGTCAAGCTCTGGTAACAATAATTATTAATGTTAACCAAGGCCGCAATTAGGCAGAATCCGTATGCCTGCGATGCGGCAAAGCATCGCTGGGCGGCCGGCCAAACAGTCCCGGGCGCGGAATCCGGGCGCGTCGGCACGTCCGATGGCCGTCGCGACCGCCTGCATTTCCGTCTGCCTGGCACTGCGCGCGGGGCGGTCGGCTGCCCGGCGCCGGAGCGGCGTCAGCTCTCGACCTGCAGCTTGCCGATCAGCCGCACGAGCTCATGCTGTTCGGCGGGGGAGAGCCGGTCGGCGACCGACTGCTCGAAGTCGCGGACGCGCGAGCGCGCCCGGCCGAAAAACTCCTCCCGCGACTCCTCGAAATAGAGCGCGTTGTAGCGCCGGTCGTGGGCGAGCTGCTCGCGCCGCACGAGCCCGCCGCGCTCGAGCCGGTTCAGGACCGGGGTGAGCGTCGACTTGTCGATCCCGAAGGCCGTGGCGAGGTCCATCTGGGTGATGCCCGGGTTGGCACGGATCAGCATCAGCAGCCCGAACGCCCCGGGCGTCAGGCCAAGGTCGCCAAGCGAGCGTTCGAACTCGCGGAAGATCGTCGCCTGCGCGCGGCGAAGAAGGTAGCCGACGTAGTTCGGCAGCTCGTCGTAGTCGATCGGCTGCGTGCCGTCCCTCGGCATCGCCGGAGTATCGGTATCGAAGGCCACGCGTTCGCTCCCCGCCTCGCTTGCCGCCGGCGCCCTTCCGTATCGCCGGGGCGACCGGCGGGAGGCAGCCTAGAGCGGATAGTGCGGCCCCACAACTGTTTGACGGCTCTACTACCGCGTCCCTACAGTGCCGGGGCGAACCACGGGCTACGACGGGGCTGCGGATCGGCTTCGCCGCGGCGGAGGGGAGGAGATATGGAAGTCTCTTTTCATCGCGAGATCGAAACGCTGAGGCTCGGCGACGGCGAGACCTTCCACGGCGAGGGCATCATGGCCGTCACCAAGGCGCTGCTGCAGTCGGGCGTCGCCTATGTCGGCGGCTATCAGGGCGCGCCGGTCAGCCATCTCCTCGATGTGCTGCTGCAGGCCGAGGACCTGCTGAAAGAACTCGGGATCCATCTGGAGACCTGCACCAACGAGGCCGCCGCCGCCGCGATGCTGGCGGCCTCGATCAACTATCCCCTCCGGGGCGCGGCGACCTGGAAGTCGATCGTCGGCACCAATGTCGCCGCGGACGCGCTGTCGAACCTGTCCTCGGCCGGCGTCATCGGTGGCGCCATGATCATCGTCGGCGAGGACTACGGCGAGGGCGCGAGCGTCATCCAGGAGCGCACCCAGGCCTACGCGGTGAAATCCTCGATGTGGCTCCTCGACCCGCGCCCGGACCTGCCGACCATAGTCCGCATGGTCGAGAAGGGCTTCGAGCTGTCCGAGGCCAGCAACACGCCGGTGATCCTCGAGCTCAGGATTCGCGCCTGCCACGTCTTCGGCGCCTTCGAGACCTCCGACAACCGCCGCTCGGAGCATTCCTGCGCGCACCGCTTCGCCGAACCCGCCAGGTTCGACTACGCGCGCCTGAGCCATCCGCCGGTGACCTTCGTGCAGGAAGCCGACAAGATCGCCCGCCGCCTTCCCGCCGCCCGCGCGTTCATCCGCGACAACCGGCTGAACGAGACGCTGGGGCCCCGGGACGGCGAGATCGGCATCGTCGTCCAGGGCGGCATGTTCAACGTCCTGAACGGCCGCCTCGCCGAGGCCGGACTGTCCGACGCCTACGGGAACCTCGGCGTTCCGACCCACGTCCTCAACGTCACCTATCCGCTGGTGCCCGAGGAGATCGTCGCGTTCTGCGCTGGAAAACGCGCCGTTCTGGTGGTCGAGGAGGGCGGACCGGACTTCATCGAGAAGGAGATCGGCCAGATCCTGCGCCAGGCCGATCTGAACACGACGCTGCACGGCAAGGACGTGCTGCCGATGGCCGGCGAGTATTCCCCGCTCGTCGTCGCCCGGGGTCTTTCCGCCTTCCTGGCGCGCTACGGCCGCAACGAATCCGCCCACCTCGATGCATGGATCGAGGAGGTCGATGCCCATTCGAAGGCCGTCGGCATGGCGCTCGCCGCGCCTTTGCCGCCGCGCCCGCCGACCTTCTGCACCGGATGCCCGGAACGGCCGGTGTTCTCGGCGATGAAGCTGCTGCGCCAGGAAGCCGGCCCGGTCCATGTCGCGGCCGACATCGGCTGCCACGCCTTCGCGACCTTCCCGCCGTTCAGCCAGGGCAACTCGATCCTCGGCTACGGCATGTCGCTCGCCTCGGCCGCCGCCGTGTCGGGCACGCAGGTCAAGCGCCCGCTCAGCGTCATGGGAGACGGCGGCTTCTGGCACAACGGCCTGCTCACCGGCGTCGCGGGCGCCGTCTTCAACCAGGACGACTCCGTCCTCGTCATCTTCAAGAACGGCTACACGAGCGCGACCGGCGTGCAGGACGTGCCCTCGAGCCGTCCCCACGAGCACGAGGGCGAGGGCCGCGGCCGCGGCCTCGACATTGAGGCCGCGCTGAAGAGCCTCGGTGTCGGCTGGGTGCGCAGCGTCCGCTCCTATTCCGTCGCGACAATGCGCCGGACGTTGAAGGAAGCGCTCGGCAGCCCGGAGAAGGGGCCGAAGGTCATCATCGCCGACGGCGAATGCCAGCTCGCCCGCCAGCGCCGCGTCCGCCCGGCGAACGCGAGGGCCGTCGCGGAGGGCAGGCGTGTGGTGCGCACCCGCTTCTGGGTCGACCCCGACGTCTGCACCGGCGACCACGCCTGCATCCGCCTGTCGGGCTGTCCGTCGCTGACGGTGAGGCCGAGCGCCGATCCGCTGAAGCCCGAGCCGGTCGCGCATGTGAACAACGACTGCGTCGGCTGCGGCCTGTGCGGCGAGGTGTCCCATGCCGCTCAGCTCTGCCCCTCCTTCGCCCGCATCGAGATCATCCAGAACCCCAATGCCTGGGACCGGTTCCGGGCGGGGCTTTCGGCCGCGCTGATCCGCCTGTTCGGCGGCTATGCGGCAAGGCCGGCGAGCGAAGCCCATGGCGCCGCTCGGCCTCTTCCGGCCGAATGACATGGACGCGGCCGCGCCGATCACCGTCCTCATTTCCGCGCTCGGCGGCGAGGGCGGCGGCGTGCTCGCCGGCTGGATCGCCGATGCCGCCGTCGCCGAGGGCCTGCATGCCCAGCGCACCTCGATCCCGGGCGTCGCCCAGCGTACCGGCGCGACCACCTACTATCTGGAGATCCTGCCGCAGGCGGAGGGCAGGCCGGTGCTGGCGCTCAATCCCGCGCCGGGCCGCGTCGACGTCCTGATCGGCACCGAACTCCTCGAGACCGCGCGGATGGTTCAGGCGGGCTACGCGACCCCCGACCGGACCCTGCTCATCGGCGTTTCCCGCAGGGTCTACACGGTCGCCGAAAAGTCCGCGCCGGGCGACGGACGGATCGATCCGGGTCGGCTCGAGGACGTCCTCCGCCGCTTCGCGAAGACCGCGCTCGTCGGCGAGCTGCAGGACCTGGGGATCCAGCTGAACGCGGTCCTGCTCGGCGCGCTCGCCGGGTCCGGCGTGCTGCCGGTGCCGCCGGACCGGTTCCGCGACGCGATCCGCGCCGGCGGCAAGGCGGTCGAGGCGAACCTGCGCGATTTCGATGCGGGCCTCGAATTCGCGCGGACGGGCGCGGAAGCGACTCCGGCTCCGGAGCCGGAGGAGGCGTCCCGCGGGCCCGGCTCTCCTGTCGAATCCTGGTCGCTCTTCCCCGAAGCGGCGCTCCCGGTCGTCGAGGCGGGATCGCGCCGCCTCGCCGAGTATCAGGACGAGAACTACGTCGCGCTCTATGCGGAACGGCTGAACCGCTTCGCCGGAAGACCCGGCGCGGACGCCGCTTTCGTCTCCGAACTCGCCCGCATCCTCGCCGTGCGCATGGCCTTCGAGGACACGATCCGGGTCGCCCAGCTGAAGCTCGCCGCGGCGCGCCTCGAGCAGGTGCGCGCCGAGGCGAAGGCGCGGCCGGGGGAGATCGTCGACGTGATCGAGTACATGAAGCCGGGGCCGGAGGAGCTCGTGTCGCTCCTGCCCGCAGGCCTCGCGCGCCGGGCGCTGGCGTTCCTCGCGCGGCGCGGCTGGGATAGATGGTCGATCCCGATGAACGTGACGGCGACCCGGTTCGGCGGCTTCGTGCGCCTGAAGCTCCTGTCGTCCCTGCGCGCCTGGCGGCCGCGCACGCTGCGCTACGCCGAGGAGCAGGAGTGGATCGAGCGCTGGCTCGGGCTCGTCGACAGGACGGTCGCGCTCGATCCCGACGCCGCCCGCGAAGTGGTGGCGATCGGCGCTCTGGTTAAGGGCTACGCCGATACGCAGAAGCGCGGCCGGCGAAGCTTCGACGCGATCGTCGAGAAGGTGGTCGAGCCCGGTCTGTCGGGCGATCTGCCGCTGTCGACCTTCGCCGACGCCGTGCTCAACGCCCGCCTCGCCACGCTGAAGGACCCGGAGGGAACGGCGCTCGACGAGACGATCGCGAGCCTCCGGGCGGCCGTCGGCGGCATGCGGCGGGCGGCGGAGTAGGCCTCGCCCATCGACCGCCCCTCGTCATCGCCCGCGCCGCCCGCGGTTCTCCGGTCCGCACTCCCCGTTTCGCCTCCGCCGGTCAGGCGGCGTTCCCGCTCTACACCACCTCGAACACGTCGAGCAGCACCGCGTTCCTCGCCCGCCTGCCGCTGGCGACCGCCACGATCCGGTTGAGCCAGCCGACGTCGCCGTCGGACGCCGTCTCGAACCGCATGGCGGTGCGGAAATAGTAAAGCGCCGGATCAACGTCCTCGCCCCGCGCCAGGCCGGCCATCACCTCGGGCGGACCGTGGCGCACGCCGTCGGACCGGACGAGGACGAGCGCGCCGGACGCGGTCTCGATCGTGTAGCGCGCGGAGATGTCCGCGACCCCGTCGGCACGGATCACCTGCCAGTCGGCGCCGCCCGGCAGGATGCGTCCCGCGATCCGCGCGCCGCCGACCGTGCCGCCGAGGATGTTGATGACGCGGCGCGTGCCGGCCGGCGTGTCGCCGAACTCCAGGATGTCGGCGAGCTCGGCATGGACCTGCATGAACGGCGTCTCGGCGAGGATCACGGCACTCACTGCATCGTGTTGGGCAGGAACAGGACCAGCGCGGGAAACGCCACCAGCAGCGCCAGCCGGAGAACGTCCATCAGCACGAAGGGCATGACGCCGGCGAAGACGCGTTGCAGCGGGATGTCGCGGGCGAGCGAGTTGAGCACGAAGACGTTCATGCCGACCGGAGGCGTGATCAGGCCGAGCTCGACCGTCATGACGATGATGACGCCGAACCAGATCGGATCGAAGCCGAGATGGATGATCACGGGATAGATGATCGGGATCATCAGCACGATCATCGCCATCGCGTCGAGGATGCAGCCGAGGATCAGGAAGAACAGCAGGATCAGGACCAGCGTGCCGTACGGCCCGAGATCGAAGCTGAGGAGCAGGCTGGCGACCTTCTGCGGCGCCTGCGTCGCCGTCAGGAAGTAGCCGAACAGGAGCGCTCCGATCAGGATGAAGAAGATCGAGGCGGAAACCTGGATGCTGTCGACCAGGCAGCGGTAGATCGCGCGCCCGTCGAGCCGCCGCCTGAACAGGCCGATGATGAGCACGCCGGACGCGCCCATGCCGGCGGCCTCGGAGGGCGTGAAGACGCCGCCGTAGATGCCGCCCATGACGAAGACGAAGAGCAGCACCACGGCCCACACGCCGCGCGAGGCCTGCACCCGCTCGCTCCAGCTCGCCCTTTCCTGCACGGGCACGTCCTGCCTGGAGAACAGCACGTAGAGCCGCACGGTGACGAGGTAGAGGGTGAGGGCGAGGATGCCGGGGACGACCCCGGCGATGAACAGCTTGCCGATGTCCTGCTCGGTCAGGATGCCGTAGATGGCGAGCACGATCGACGGCGGGATCAGGATGCCGAGCGTGCCGCCGGCCGCGATCGAGCCGGTCGCCAGCGTGTCGGGATAGCCGTAGCGCTTCATCTCCGGCAGGGCGACCTTGGTCATCGTCGCCGCGGTGGCCACCGACGAGCCGCAGATCGCGGCGAAGCCGCCGCAGGCCGCGATCGTCGCCATGGCGAGGCCGCCGCGCCGGTGGCCGATCCAGGCGTTCGAGGCCCGGTAGAGCTCCTTGCTGAGGCCCGACGCGGTCGCCAGCGACCCCATGAGGATGAACATCGGGATCAGCGCCAGCGAATATTCCGTCGCCGTGCGGATCGGCGACAGGCCGACCAGATTGAGGGCCGACGAGGTGCGCACCATCATCGCGAAGCCGCCGATGCCGACGAGCCCCATGGCGACGCCGATCGGCACCCGCAGCAGCAGCAGAACGAACAGGACGACGAAGCCGCCGACGGCGACGAGATCGGGGTAACTCATGGCTCTCCGGCGGGATAGTCCTTGGGTCCGTCGTCGTCCGGCCCGAGCTCCGTCGGGGCGTCGAAGCGGCCGGTGACGAAGACATGGGCGATGCGCACGAGAAGCACGACGCTGGTCAGCGCGATGCCGAGCCAGGCGAGCATGTGGAACGGCCAGATCGGCACGTCGAGCTCGAACGTCGTCTCGCCGGAAGCCCGCGTCGCCATCACCCGCAGGAGGAACATCCAGGTGAACACGAGCGCGCAGCCGAAGAAGACGAGATCGGCGAACAGGTTGAGATAGCCCTGGGCGCGCTTCGGCAGCGCCGACCAGAGGATGTCGACCTGGATGTGCTCCTGCCGGTAGGCGGCGACCGCCACGCCCCAGAAGATGGCGACGCCGAGCAGCAGCCGGCCGATGTCGAACGAGCCCGGAATGGAGCTGTTGAAGCCGTAGCGCAGGACGACCGTCAGGAAGGTGAGCCCGGTGATGACCGCCAGGAACATCGCCGCCGCCCCGTCGACGAAGGTGACGATGCGCCTGATCAGCCGTTCGAACGCGCTCATCGCGGAACCGGTGCCTCGCTCACGCTCTCCCCCCTGGCGAGAAAGACGGACAGGTCGGTCGGAAGCGGCCCCGGCCGCCGCCCCGGCCGGCAACGCCGGGGCGGAGGGTGGCGGCCCGCCTCAATATTGCGAGTTGTACTTCTTCAGCGTCTCGCCGAGATCGTTCCAGATCGCGTCGGCGTCGTTGCCGGCGTCGTTCACGGCCTTCTTCCATTCGTCGAGCATCGGCGCGACGGCCTTGCGCCATTCGGCGACCTGGTCGCCGGTCGGCTCGACCACCGTGTGATCCGCCATCGCCTTGATCTTGTCGCGGCCGCCGCTCTCGAACGCGGCCCAGCCGACGGAGGTCTGCTTGGCCCATTCCGGGTTGCAGTGGTCGTCGATCACCTTCTTCTGGGCGTCCGACAGGCCGTTGTAGAAGTCCTTGTTCATGCCCCAGACGAAGCCGACGACGTAGAGCGGCATGTCGAGGTGGAACTTCGTCGTCTTGTCGATGCCGAACAGCAGGATCGAGCCCCACGGGAAGGTGATCGCGTCGGCGACGCCGCGCTCCAGCGCCTCGCGCGATTCCGGCGCGCTGACCTGCACGGGCTGGCCGCCGAGCATGGTGACGAGCTTGGAGATCGTGCCGTTCGCCGGCCTGACCTTCAGGCCGTTGACGTCGCCCGGCACCTCGATCTTCGTCTTCGAATGGAAGGCGCCCGGGTCGTGCGCGTTGGCGAGGCACACGTAGATGTCGCCCATCTCCTTGTCGGCGTAGTGGCTGTACCACTCGTCGATCGCCGCCGACCCGTCGGTCGCATTGGTGATGTTGAAGGGCAGGTTCGCCGCGTCGAAGATCGGGAAGCGGCCCGGCGTGTAGCCCGGATTGATGTAGCCCATGTCGGCGATGCCGTCGCGGACCATGTCGTAGTGGTCCTTGGCCTGGCCGAGCTGCTGGGCCGGGAAGATCGTCACGGAGATGGTGCCGTTCGACGCCTTGCTGACCGACTCGCCCCATTCGGTGATGGCCGCCTGCAGCGGATGCGTCGGCGGCACCCAGTGGGCAAATCGGATTTCGACGGGCTTGTCCTGCGCACAGGCGGCGCCGGCCGCCAGCAGGGCGGCGGATACGAGTGTGCCGGCAAGCCAGGAATGAGCTTTCATGCGGTCCTCCCTACGAAAGCGGATCGTTTCTGATCGGCTCCGGCCGCCTGGCGTTGCCCGCTGGCGGCTCTGTTGCCGGTTAGCCTAGACCGAGCACGGACGCAGGGGCAAGAATGTTGTTTGTTCCCAAACTGTTTGTGCCCCAACTTTCCGGTTCGGGCCCGGTTCCGCGCCTTCAGGACCCCGATTCGGGGTTCTCGACGAGGAGCGCGATGCCCTGTCCGCCGCCGATGCAGGCCGATGCGATGCCGTAGCGCAGGCCGGAGCGCTTCAGCTCCCGGGCGAGCGTGACCGCGAGCCGGATGCCGGTCGCGCCCAGCGGATGGCCGATGGCGATCGCCCCGCCGTTGACGTTCAGCCTTTCCTCGTCGAGCCCGAGCTCCCGCGCGCACGCCATCACCTGCGCGCCGAAGGCCTCGTTGATCTCGATGCGGTCGATGTCGGCGAGCGAAAGGCCGCTTCGTTCGAGCACGGCCCGGATCGCCGGCACCGGGCCGATGCCCATGATCTGCGGCGGCACGCCGACGGCCGCCGCACAGATCAGCCGGGCGAGCGGCGCGCGGTCGCGGTCGCGCACGTAGGCGCCCGACGCGACGACCGCGCCGGCCGCCCCGTCGACGACGCCGGACGAGTTGCCGCCGGTCTGCACCCCGCCGAAGGCCGGCCGGATCTTCGCCAGCGCCTCGACCGAGGAGGGGCGGATGTGGCTGTCCTCGGTCACCGCCTCGACCTTGCGTGGCAGCCTGATGCCGCGGTCGTTGTAGCCCTCGAGCGAGAAGGTCTCGCTCGTGACGGGGGCAATCTCGCCGCCGAGGAAGCCGGAGTCCCTGGCCTTCACCGCACGCTCGAAGCTGCGCGCGGCATAGGCGTCGACCTCCTCGCGGGTGATCTGGTAGCGGGTGGCGAGGTTCTCCGCGGTGCCGCCCATGGTGACGCTGGCGGCCGGATCGAGCAGCGCCTCCCACAGGAAGTCCTTGAACTCGACGCGGCCCATGTCGAAGCCGCCGCGATGGGTATAGGCGGCGACCGGATTGCGGCTCATCGATTCCGCCCCGACGCAGAGCGCGACGTCGGCCCGGCCGAGATCGACCGCATCGGCGGCCTGGCTGATGACCTCGAGCCCGGTGCCGCAGATGCGCTGCACCAGGTGGGCCGGCACCTCGATCGGCACGCCGGAATAGAGCCCGACATGGCGCGGCAGCATGTAGGCGTCGAAGCTCGCCTGGGCCATCGAGCCGCAGACGACGGTGCCGACGTCCGTCGCCGGGACGCCCGCGCGCGCCAGCGCCTCGCGGCCGGCCTTGATGCCGAGGTCGATCGGCGAGACGAGCGACAGGGCGCCCTTGTAGTCGACGAAGGGGGTGCGCACCCCCTCGACGAGCCAGACGTCGCCCCAGTCCGCGCAGAGCGCGTGTTCGCTGCCGCTCATCGTTCAGGTCTCCATGTCCAGTGTCAGGACCGCCGGGTCCGGCGGCTCGGCGAAGAGGGCGTCGACCAGATGCGCGCGGTTCTCGAGCACGGCGCGCTGGTTGATCGAGCCTTTGTCGGTCATCTCGTGCCTGTCGATCGACGGCCCTTCGTCGAGCAGCATCGCCCGCACGACCCGGTTCGAGCTGCCGGTCGCCCGCTCGGCGAAGCCGTTCAGGCGCTTCAGGAACTCCGCGCGCACGGTCTCGTGCGCGACCACGGTCGCCAGGCCCGCATCGGCCGGCAGTCCGGCGAGCCGCCGGCAGGCGTTGACGTCGGCGAAGACGAGCGTGGCGACGTAGTCCCGGTCGAGCCCGGCGATCACCACGTCGGAGACGTAGGGCGCGAAATGGTCGATGAAGGCGGCCCTGAGCGGGCCGACATTGACCCAGGTGCCTGTGTCGAGCTTGAAATCCTCCTTCACCCGCCCGTCGAAGATCAGGCCGGCGGAAGCGTCATCCGGATCGGCGAGGCGCATGGCGTCGCCGAGCATGTAGTAGCCCTCCTCGTCGAAGGCGGCCGCGGTCAGGTTCGGCTGGCGCCAGTAGCCCGGCATCACGCTCGGGCTCCTGATCCGCGCCTCGAGCTTCTCGCCGTTCGGCACGAGCTTGATGTCGACGCCGGGCGCGGGGATGCCGAGATGGCCGGCCGGCGCGTCCCACAGCAGCACCAGCGCGAACGGCCCGGTCTCCGTCGCGCCGAAGCCGCAGAGCCTGAGGATGCGGGCCCCGCAGGTCTCGATCGCCATCTCGTCGAGCGCGTCCCACACGTGCTGGGCCATGCCGGCGCCGGCATAGAACAGCACCTTCAGGTCCCTGAAGAAGGTCTCGCGCAGGCCCTTGTCCTCGCGCAGGTAGGGGACGAGCGCGTCGAAGCCCTTCGGCACGTTGAAGTACCACGTCGGCGAGACGTCGCGCAGGTTGCGCACCGTCCGCTCGATGCCGGCCGGCGTCGGGTTGCCGTCGTCGATGTAGAGCGAGCCGCCGTTGTAGAGCACCAGGCCGAAATTGTGGTTGCCGCCGGCGGTGTGGTTCCACGGCGCCCAGTCGAGGACGACGGGCGGCTCGGTGCGGAAGTAGGGAAACGACCAGGCGATCATCTCCTGGTTCGAGGTCAGCATGCGCTGGGTGTTGACAACGCCCTTGGGCATGCCCGTGGAGCCGGACGTGAACAGGAACTTCGCGATCGTCTCCGGCCCGACCGCGGCGTTCGCCGCGTCCGCCTTCGCCGGCGCCGGCCCGGCCAGCAGAGAGTCGAACAGGGCCTGGCCGGGCTTCGGATCGCGGGTGACGACCACCTCGCATCCCTTCGGCGTCACCGCCTCGATCGGCGCGGCGAAGGCCTCGCCGTCGGCGGCGAAGATCAGGCCGGGCGTCACCAGCTCGACGATGTAGCGCAGCTTCGCGTAGTCGGTGGAGATCAGCGAATAGGCGGGCGAGACGGGCGCGTAGGGGATGCCGACATACTGCGCGGCGAGCCCCAGGAGCGCGTGCTCGAGGTCGTTGCCCGACAGGACGACGATCGGCCGCTCCCGCGTCAGGTGCCGCGTCAGCAGCGCCGAGCCGATCCGGCGCACGACGTCGAGGGTCTCGGCGTAGGTGTAGGTCCGCCAGTCCCGCCCGCCGCCCGGCGCGCGGCCGGCGAGGAACAGCCTGTGCGGCGTCTCCTGGGCCCAACGGACCAGCCGGTCGGTCAGGCGCAGCGGGTAGTCGCCGAGGGCGTGGGGCGAGCGGAAACGGACCGAACCGTCGGCGCGGCGCGCGGGGGGGACCGCCCGGGGGCCGCGGGCGCCGGGGCGGGGCCCCCGCGGGCG
>JAEWYT010000151.1 GCA_023458595.1 Pseudomonadota bacterium | reverse complement strand
CGGGAGCACCAATGCGGGTAGTCCGAAAACGGTGCTCCTGCGAGCGCCCGCCGCGGCGACTTTTGGACTCTCGAACCGCCTGCCGTCGATCTGCGCGCTTCGCCGTTGCGCCCCGGACTGTCCGGGGCCTGACGCGCGAGGCGGCACCCGACGTTGTCGTGCCGTTAGGCCGGCACGGCCCCGCCGTAGTACGGGACTAGCGATCCGCCACCTCCCCGGTGCCCGTCCCGACGACGAGGCACAGAGGCGCCGCTCCCCTCCCGCGTGGGCCTGTGTCGGATCCAGGCACGCCCCCGCGTGGGAGGAGATGGGAGTAAGGATACGGGAGGTTTGGAGGGGGTGAAGAAAACGGGATCGGAAATCGTGCAAGGGATTGGGCGAAAAGCGGAAACGGGCCAATCCGACCCGATTCTGTTCACGCCCCTCCCGAAGCCCTCGTCCTGAGCAGCGGCACCCCATCCGGCTATGCCGCCAGCGGCGACACCCCGAACAGCCACTCGTGCAGGAACAGCAGGAAGACGACGTAGAGGGTCGCGCCGATGACGAGCGCGACGACGTCGTTGGCCGGCGGCGGCGAAAGATCGGCGACTGCGGGCGACTGCGGGCGGCGTTTGAGCGAGATGCGGTCGGCCACCGCCCAAGCGAGGAAAGAGCCGAACAGAAGCACGTCGGCGAGCGTGCCGTTGGCGAGCAGATGCGCCACCGCCCAGAGCTTCGTCGCCGCGAGCATCGGGTGCTTCAGCGTCGACTTGATGCGGCCGGGGATATAGGCGGCGGCCAGCATCACGAAGACCGGCATCATCAGCACCAGCGTGACGTGGCGCATCCAGACCGGCGGCGAGTAGAGGACGACCGGATCGAGTCGCGACAGGCCGTAACCCCAGACGATCAGGACAAGGCCGACCAGCGAGACCAGCGAATAGACGCCCTTCCAGGCGTTCTCTCCGTAGCGGGCGATCACGCCCTCGCTCCACGCCGGAGCCACGATCCTCACCGAATGTACGGCGAGGAAGACGACGAGACCCAATATGAGGACAAGCATTTCGGCGACCTCCGGGGGCAAGGCCAGGCGGCAAGGGAGATGGAAGCGGCAGAATAGCGCCGATTCCCGTTTCGCCCCACCCGGGCCGGCGATTCCGCGCCGAGGTTCGCATCGCGCCGCGGAATGCCTATCTTTCGTGGCAGGATCCCTGAACCGGAAAACGGAAGCGGACGGAATGAAGACAGCGACATTCGCAACCGGGCTCATCGCCACAGCCCTCCTCGCCACCGGCTGCAACGGCGCCGAAACCGGCGGATCGGGCGTATCGCCGAGCTATCCCGGCACGGTCGGGTCCGGCACGTCCGGCAGCGGATCGAGCGGTGGCGCCTCCGGCGGCGTCACGAGCTCCGGCCCGCTCGGCGGCAGCGGCGTCGACATGCCGAAGCAGACCTGCAACGCCGACGCCGTCAAATGGGCGATCGGCCAGACGGCGACCGACGAGGTGGTGGAGCGGGCGCGGCGGGAGTCCGGCGCCAGGGTCGTGCGCGTGATCCCGCCCGGCCTCGCCCTCACCCAGGAATTCATGTTCGGCCGGCTCAACATCAACGTCGACCGGCTGAACGTCATCCAGTCGGTGAGCTGCTGGTAGGGATGCCGGCAGCGGCGCGCCTTCGCCTACGCGAAATCAGGCGATCTTGCGCAGCTCCGTCATGAAGCTGTCCATGCTGCCGAGCAGGTTGGTGATCCTCGCGGTCACATCGCTGGAGAGCTGGTCGGTGACGGCCGCCACCTGATCGGCCGCCTCGCCGGCCATGGCGATGCTCTGGCCGACTTCGTGGACATCGGCCGCCATGCCGGAGACCCCTGAGGCGGCGCGCTCGCTCGACGAGGCGATCTCGCGAGCGGCGGCGCTCTGCTCCTCGATCGCCGCGGCGACGACCGTCGTCGAGCCGTTCACCTCCTCGACGACGCCGCCGATGGACGTGAAGGCGCCGGCGACACGCTCGGTCACCGACTGGATGGCGCCGATGAGTTCCTCGATCTCCTGCGTCGCCTTGGCCGTCTCGGAGGCGAGCTGCTTGACCTCGGCGGCGACGACCGCGAAGCCCTTGCCCTGCTCGCCGGCGCGGGCGGCCTCGATCGTGGCATTCAGTGCCAGCAGATTGGTCTGGCCGGCGATCTGCGTGATGACGGAGACGATCTCGCCGATCTTGTCCGATGCACCGACGAGCTCATGGACCGCTTCGCGGGACTCGTTGGCCTCGGTAACGGCGCGGGCGGCGATCGCCTGGGTGTGGGTGACCTGCCGGCTGATCTCGGCGATGGAGGCCGACATCTCCTCGGCGGCCGAGGATATCGACTGCGTGCCCGAGGAGGCCGAACCGGACTTGCCGACGGCGCCATCGACGCTCGACCGGGTCGAGGACACCACCACGTTCAGGTTGCCGGTGGAATCGCTCAACGTGCCGATAGAGGCGTTGAGGTCGCTGACGACGGCCTTCAGCGAGGTGTCGAAATCCGTCGCGACGTCGACAAACCCCTTCATCTTCTTCTCGACCGCCTCGGTCGCGCGGTTGATGACGCGCGAACCGTGCAGCAGCGAGCCGTGCATGCCGTTCTCCAGGATGCGGCGGAAATACTGGTTGCGGCTCACGTAGTCCATCGCCGCGCTCGCCTCGCGGATGAAGGCGTCGACGTAGTCGGTCATGTCGTTGACGGCCCACTGAAGCGTGCCGATCTCGCCGGTGTCCTGGATATTCGTGATGCGGACGGAGAAGTCGCCGTTGGCGAGCCTGCCGGCGATTTCGGTGGCGCGGCGTATGTCGCGGGAAACGCCATGAACGAACCACATCGCGAGCGCGGCGGCGGCGACCGTGAGGACGCTGAGCGCGACGACGAACGCCGACGAGGCGATCCACGGCGAGACGACGGCGGCGGCGCCGGTGACGGCGGTCGCCGCGATGGCGATCCGGGCGGCCTTCAGCCGGTCGTTAAAGAGAGAGAACGAATTCATCATACTGGACCTTGTGGTCGGCGAGCAGGCCGACGAGTGTCTGCGTTGCCTTGGCCATCCCCTTCTTGGCGTTCTTCACGGATTGCTCTTCGGCAAGAAGCGTCCGGTAGAGAGGCACGATCGAGTTCGTGACGATGTTCATGTCCGGCACGCGGCGATTGGAGTGGTAGCCGTTGATGGCGCCGTTCGTGTCGAAGCTCGGCGTAACGTGCGCGAACACCCAGTAGTGATCGCCGTTGCGCGAGCGGTTCACCACGTAGGCGAAGATCTCGCTGCCTGCGGCGATCGTGTCCCACAAGAGCTTGAAGACGCAGCGCGGCATGTCCGGATGGCGGATGATGCTGTGCGGCGCGCCGAGAACGTCGCGCTCGTCGTATCCCGCAAGGCGCAGGAAGACGCGATTGGCATATGTGATCCGGCCCTTGAGGTCGGTCTTCGAGACAATGATCTCGCCCGGCTCGAACGTTCGCTCGACGCCGGTGAGCAGCGTTTCCCTGGGCATGGCGCCCCCCTTTGTTCCCTCCACGCGGGTCAACGCGACAGGCCGGGCCAACGAGGCCGGGCCCGCGCGGATCCCGTATGGTTAAGATGATCCGGCTACGCTGTTAACAGACACTGAAAGAACCGGGGCGCCGGGTCCGACAGGCTCCGCCCGCGACCACCCGTCGCAGGCGGCGCGCAGCCGTTCGCCCGGCGCTTCCTCCAGTCTCGCGTCAGGCTTCCGCCGGTTTGCCGCGCGCCAGGTATTCCCTGTCGATATCGGGCAGCTCGCGGCCCTCGAAGGCGGCCTCGAACGAGGCGAGGCGCTTCTGGATCGAAAGCAGCTCGATGATCGTCGTCCAAGAATTGACCAGATACTGGAACGAGCCCGACACCTGCCCGAAGGCGGTGAGTATCTGCTGCAGGATGCCGAAGGTGATGGTGCCGGCGGCGATGGTCGGGATCAGGATCAGATAGGCGAAGATGTTGTCGGCCTGCAGGTACATGCCGCGGAACATGTTGAAATAGGCGTAGTGGAAATAGAGGCGGAAGTAGTTCGTCCGCACATGGTCGAAGAGGTCGATGACCGTCATCGGCTGGGCGCGCTGGGGATCGTCCTCGCCGTAGACGAGTTCCTTCCGATAGGCCGCCTCGACGCGCTGATTGCGGAAGTTGAGGCCCGGCAGCCTTATGCCGGCGACGGCGAGCAGGATCGTGCCGAAGATCGACCAGAAGATCGCCGCCCAGAACAGGGGCGCTGCGATCTGGCCGACCACGGGGAGTTCCGAGACGTAGCTCGACAGCGAGAACAGGACGGGCAGGAACGCGAACAGCGTCATCACCGAGTCGACGACCGAGACGCCCAGATCCTCCATGATCGAGGCGAAGCGCATCGTGTCCTCCTGGACGCGCTGGGCCGCGCCCTCGATGGTGCGCACCTCGGGCCATCGCGACATGTAGTAGTCGTTCATCGCCGTGCGCCAGCGGAAGATGTAGTGGCTGACGAAGAAGCGGGTGAGCACGTAGATGCCGACCCACAGGAAGGCGATCTGCGCGAAGATCATTATCAGCGCATACAGATCGGCCGCCGTCGTCGTCGAATTGTCGGACAGCGCGTTCTGCACATCATCGAAGAAGGGCCGGCGCCAGTTGTTGATGGCGACCGAGACCTGAACGCTGAAATACGTCGAGAACAGGATCAGCGAGGAGCCGGGGATCGCCCACCACTGCCAGCGGTGCGGCGAGAAAACGAACCAGAAGGCCGAGAAAACGGCGACGAAGAAGAAATAGTAGATGTAGAACCAGATGAACTGGGGCGTCACGAAATGGGACAGGCCGAGCGCCGGTTCCGCTTCCGGCGGCTCGGGCGGGAAACCGAGCCAGGCGCCGATATCGACGCCGACCGTGTACCAGACGGCGACCGCCACGCCGATCCAGGCGATCACGGAGATGAAGAACAACTTCGGGTTCGGGAAAAAGGATTTGTACATGGCAACGAGCCTTCCGAGGAAATCTTCGGGCCAACCCATAGCGCGGAATCGGGGGGCGGTGGGTGAAAATGCCGTAAGATTCGAGCCCCGGGGAGGACTCCGGCACCGCGAGGGCCACATGACTGCCGCACGCGTATGCCGCGACTGAAGTCCTAAGAGGCGACCGGGGGGCCGCCGCTCACCCGCGCAGCGCGGCCGCGGCAGGCTGACGGTAGGCCAGCACGGCCGGCAGGGTGGTGAGCGCCGCGGCGGCTGCGAGCAGGACGGCGGCGAACACGAGATCGGCCCGGTCGAAGCCGACCGGCAGGACGACGCCGCTCTCGCCGGTGAATTGCCGCGAGAGGGCGAGCGAGGCGGCGTAGCCGATCGCGAAGCCGAGGCCGATGCCGGCGGCGACGAGCGCGAAGATCTCCACCCAGACGATCGCGAAGACCGCCCGGCGGGGCGCGCCGAGCGCCCGCAGCGCGCCGATCTGCCTGCGGCGCTGGCCGACACGGACGACGGCGATCAGCGCGATCGCCGCGGCAACCAGGCCCTGCGCGCCCGCCGCGATCCAGGTCAGCACCTTGCGGGCGTCGCCGAGCGTCGCGTAGAGGCGCGTCAGCACTTCGCCGGGGAAGACGGCGAGCGTCGTTTCGGTCCGGTATTCCTGGCGCAGACGATAGGCATCGGCGATCGAGGCGGGCTTCACCAGGACCGCCGGGACGCCCGGCGCGTGCTCGTCCCAGGGACCGCCGAGGCGGGCGATGGTCAGCGGGAAGCGGGGGACGTGGTCGTGGTCGTGTTCCGCCGCCTCCGGGTCCGCCTCCTCGTGCCCGTGGTCCTCGCCTTCCGCGTGCTCGTGCTGTCCCATGCCGTGCAGCGCCCAGACCGCCTCGATCGGCACCAGGATCGCGCGGTCCCACGGGGTTCCGGACGGGGCGGCACGGCCGACGACGGTGTAGGCGATCTCGGTGTGGGTATGACCCCCCTCCTCCGGCAGCCCATGCATCGGCTTGACGACGGCGCCGACCGGCAGGGCGACATCGGCGCCGATCACGGCCTCGTCGGCCGCCTCGAACAGCCGGCCCGACGCGAGGCCCGCGCCGCCGGCCGCCTCCACCAGCGGCGCGGTGGTGCCGACGATCGGATAGCCTTGAAAGAAGTCGCCGAAGCCGACCGGTGCCGCCCAGGCGACGCGCGGGTCCCGCGAGAGGCGGGCGAGCACCGAGCCCGAGGCGAGCGGCAGCGGCGCGGGCTGCAGGAAGACGGACGAGAGCACGAGCTGCGTCTCGCTTCCCGCCGCGCCGACCACGAGGTCGAAATGCTCGGCGGCACGCGCGCTGCCGAGCCGGAGCGCCCGCTCCTGCAGCGTCACGGCGACGCCGAGCGCGGTCGCCAGCGCGACGAGCAGCACGACGACCAGCGAACCGGCCCACAGGCGCCTCAGGTCGGCGAGGACGAAGCGGATCATGCGGCGATCCCCGCCCTCGCCCCGCCCTCGGGCCGGCCGGCGACGAGCCGCAGGACGCGCGGCATGCGGGCTATCAGCCGCTCGTCGTGGGTCGCGACGATCAGGGTCGCGGCTTCCTCCCCGGCGAGTTCCAGCAGCAGATCGGCGACCGCCGCCGCGCTGTCGGGATCGAGGCTCGCGGTCGGCTCGTCGCCGACGATCACTGCCGGGCGGCGCAACAGCGCGCGGGCGACGGCGACGCGCTGCATCTCGCCGCGCGACATGGTCTCGACGGCTTGCGCATGTTTCGACAGTCCGACCCGGTCGAGCAGCGCGTGAGCGCGCTCCTTGAGCGCGGTATCGGCGCCGACGGTCAGGCGCGCGGGCAACAGCACGTTGTCGACCGCCGAGAGACCGGCGAAGAGGTGGAAATCCTGCATGACGAGCCCGACATTCGCCGCCCGCCAGCGGTCGCGGGCTGCTTCCGACAGCCGGGCGATATCGGTGCCCGCCCAGCGCACGCTTCCCGTGCCGGGCCTCTCGAGGCCGGTGACGACGTTCAGGAACGTCGTCTTGCCCGAGCCGGAAGCCCCGGTCACGGCGACACGCTCGCCGGCCGCGATCGACAGATTGCCGATCGCGAGCACCGGGGCCGGCAGGCCGGGATAGGTCACGGCCACGCCTTGGAGGGCGAGCGCGATGCCGTCGCCGTCAGACCGTGCGGAAATCGGCATCGCGCAGACGCAGCTGGCTGACGAAGCCCGTGCCGGGATCGGTCCAGGAGCCGTGCTCCAGGACGCCGACGGCCTCGATTGGGGCGTTGAACTGGACGAAGGTCTGGCGGCGGGCGAGATAGACGACCACGATGTTGTCGGGCCAGTCCGCGTCGGAGGAGCAGAACGGGCACAGCGACATCGGGATCTCCGTCAGCACGAAGAAGTTCGCCTCGGCCTTCAGTGGCGGCGCCATGAAGCCGCGCATGGCGACCCGGCTGCCGTCGAGCGTCTCGACCTTCTCGGAGAATTCAAGGCCGAGCACGCCGTACTTCGCGTAGAGCTCGTCGAAGCCGAGCCGATCGGCGGCGCGGGCCGGCGGCGCGAGCATCGACAGGAGGGGGGCGGCGAGGAGGCCAAGCGCCTCGCGGCGGCTCAATCCCGTCATTCCCATGCCCCTGTCCCCGCGGATCTGGACCGGCACGTCTCTTCCCGGATCTTGAACGAGAGAGTC
>JAEWYT010000150.1 GCA_023458595.1 Pseudomonadota bacterium | reverse complement strand
TGCATCGACGCCGCATCGATCGCCTCATCGACCAGACGCCAAAACCACGCAAACTCCCAGACCAGATGGTGCTGCAATGGACAGGAAATTAAACCGGACAGCCGTGGGACAAGCCCGGGCATGACGGGAGTATGTGTCTGGGCCCTGCCCCACCTGCTCCCCTACCGTTGTCATTCCTGCTGAGCAAAGCAGAGAGCCGGGATCGGTCTCGGCACATTCGCTGCGGCAAGCCCGATCCCGGACCGGCCTGACGACACCGGATGCTTCCGATATCGTCCATACTGACAGAGCGAAATCGGGAACACCCGATTTCGCGGTGGCCGTCCGGGATGACGACGGAGAACGTTCAGGCTGCCGCGACGGCGGTCGCCTGCTACCAGACCTCCTTCGACAGCTCGACGATCTCGCGAAGCTTCGCCCACTGCTGGTCCTCGGTGAGGATGTTGCCCTCCTCCGTCGAGGCGAAGCCGCACTGCGGCGAGAGGCAGCACTGCTCGAGGTCGACGTACTTGGTCGCCTCCTCGATGCGGCGCTTGACGTCCTCGGGCTTCTCCAGCGTGCCGCTCTTCGAGGTGATCAGGCCGAGGACGATCTGCTTGTCGCCCTTGGGCACGAAGCGCAGCGGCTCGAAGCCCCCGGCGCGGTCGGTATCGTACTCGAGGAAATAGCCGTCGATGTTCACGTCGTTGAACATCACCTCGGCGACCGGCTCGTAGCCGCCCTCGGAAATCCAGCTCGAGCGGAAGTTGCCGCGGCAGACATGCATGGTGATCGCCATGTCCTTCGGACGCTCGGCGATCGCGTAGTTGATCATCTCGGCGTAGATCTTCGGCAGCTTGTCGACGTCGTCGCCGCGCTGGCGGGCCTGCTCGAGCTGCTCGGCCGAGCACAGGTAGGCCCAGACCGTGTCGTCGAGCTGCAGGTAGCGGCAGCCGGCGTCGGCGAAGTCCTTCACCGCCTTTCGGTAGGCAGGCGCCGTATCGGCGAAGAAGTCGTCGATGTTCGGGTAGATGTCCTTCGAGATCGCGTTGCGGCCCATGCGGAAATGCAGCACCGACGGCGACGGGATCGTCATCTTCGGCGTGACCCTGGTGTTCGCCTTCAGGAACTTGAAGTGCTCCACCATCGGGTGGGTCGAGTAGCCGACCTTGCCCGTGATATCGAGGCTGCGGGCCTTGGTCTGGATACCGTGGAACTGGATCGACTTCTCGCCGACCACGAGGTCGACGCCGTCGAGCATGGCGAGGAAGTCGAAGTGCCACCAGGAGCGGCGGAACTCGCCGTCCGTGGCGAGCTGCAGACCGACTTCCTCCTGCCTGGCGATCACGTTCTTGATCTCGGCGTCCTCGACGGCCTTCAACGCGGCGTCGGAAATCTCGCCGGCCTCGTGCTTGGCGCGGGCCTCCTTCAGCGCCGGCGGGCGCAGGAAGGAGCCGACGTGATCGGCGCGGTAGGGCGGGGTCTTTCTCTGCATCCTCAATCCTCCTTGGGTGCTCTTTGTCCTGTCTGCTTCGGCGTTCAGGCGCGGCCGCGGCGGCGCAGAAGCACGGCGCCGGGGATGCGCTCGAAGGTCTCCTGGTTGCGCAGGGCATAGCGCAGGTTGCGGCTCGCGAGCCGCGCGTGCTCGCGCATGATCGCCTCGGCGCGGGCGCCCTCGCGCGCCTCGATCGCCTCGACCACGCAGCGGTGGTGGTCCTGGGCGACGGTCAGCACGGCCTGGGCCTCCGGCACGTCCGCCTGGATCATCACGAAGGCGCTCGGCGAGGCGAAGGGCAGCGCCACCGCCCGCTCGAGCTGGCGCTCGACGACCGGGCTTTCGGCAAGCTCGACGAGCATCCGGTGGAAGGTCGCGTTGAGCGCGACATACGCCGCGAAACTGCCGCCGCCGGCAAGATGCCGCTCCACGGCCCCGTCCAGTTCGGCGAGGCAGTCGCGGATCGATCTCAGATCGCCGGAAGAGGGGCCGCGCTCGGCGGCGAGGCGGGCGGCGAGCCCTTCGAGCGTGCCGCGGATCTCGATCGCATCGAAAACGTCGCGCTCGGTGAAGGACTTGATCGAGAAGCCGCCCGAGGGAATGGCCTCCAGAAGCCCCTCCTCCTCGAGCCTGACGAGCGCCATGCGGACGGGCGTGCGCGATACGCCGAGGCGGTCGACCATGGAGAGCTCGGAGATGCGGTCGCCGGGCCTCAGTTCGCCGTTGAGGATCAGGTCGCGGAGCGCGAGCTGGGCCTTGACCGTCTGCGACAGGGAGCGGTCGAGGTCCCTCTCCGGCGTCGTCGTCATGCCCGTCCCGGCCCTGACCAACCGCGCGTCGGCATTGGACCTCCTCCCGAATTTCCCTTCGTTTTCCGTTGTATACAGCGTGCATACGCGGCGCGCAATGCGACCGGACGCGCCGGTAGACGCACGGGTGGACGCGTGGCCGGCGACGGGTTATGCCCGACGTCGGAAGCAGGATCCCCGCATGAGCGAATCCACCTCGATCCCGGCTGACGAGTGGTACGAGACCGTCGAGGTCGGCGACGGCGTGCGGCTGATCCACGAGCCGTGGATCAGGCCGTTCTACCGCTGCAACATGTGGCACGTGCGCGGCCGGGACCGGGACATGCTGGTCGACACGGGCCTCGGCTGGGTGAGCCTGCGCCGCGCCCTGCCGTGGCTCCAGGCGCGTCCGCTCACGGCCGTCCTCAGCCATACCCATTTCGACCATATCGGCGCGGCGCACGAGTTCGCCGAACGCCTCGTCCATCCGGCGGAATCGGCGATCCTGGCCGCGCCGGACAACGTCGCGACGCTCGCCGACCCCTACGCGACCGACGAGATGTTCGACGCATTCCCGGAGCGCTGGGACGCGCGCGCCTATCGCATAGAGCCGGCGCCGGCGACCGGGCTCGTCGAGGACGGCAACACGATCGATCTCGGCGACCGTCAATTCCGCGTGATCCATACGCCGGGGCATTCGCCGGGCGGGATCGCGCTGTTCGAGGAGGCCACGGGACTCATGATCGCCGGCGACGCCGTCTATGACGGGCCGCTCGTAACCGATTGCTACCACTCCGATATTCCCGACTACGTCGAGTCCATGAAGCGCCTGCGCGAGGTGCCCGTGCGCATCGTCCACGGCGGCCATTTCGCGAGCTTCGGGGCGGAACGCTACCGCGCCATCATCGACGGGTTCCTCGCCGGACACGGCGCCTGAACGGGCAAGACCGGCCGGTTTGCGCGGCGCTGCCCTGCATTCGTCATCTTTTTTTAGGAATCTGGTCTAGTTTCGTTAACCAATTCGAATCGTTGAGTTTTGGAGGCTTCTTTGCGACGCGCGCTGTGGGGAATTGCGGCTCTCATCATTATCGGCATCACCGCCGTCCTCGTCGCGCCGCTGTTCATTTCGGCCGAGAATGTCCGCAACACCTTGTTCGATCAGGTGGAATCGGCGACGGACTACCGCATCCGGGTGGGCGGGGACCTCGACATCTCGGTGTTCCCCTCGCTTGGCCTGGTCGCCACCCAGGTGCAGGTTTCGAAGCAGATCGGCGAGCAATATCAAGACGTTGCGACGGCGGAACAGCTTCGCTTCGGGCTCGCCCTGTCCTCGCTCCTCGCCGGCAAGGTGCGGATGACCGAGGTCGCGCTGATCGATCCGGTGATCACGGTGCCGCAGGCCGAGAAGGCAGAAAGCCAAGCCGGATCAGGCACTTCCGCGGAGGCCAATTCCCCCGCCGCGGCGCTGCAGAGCCTGTCGCTCGACGAGCTGACGATCAGGAACGGCACGGTGACCCTGCCCGACGGCAGGCGGGTCACGGACGTCGACCTGACCGCCTCGCTGCCGGGCTTCGACGCGACCCTCGGCCTTGATCTGAAAGCGGTTTTCGACGGCGACCCGATCGCCGTCGAGGGCTTCGTGGAGCGCTTCGGGCCGTTCCTGCAGGGCGAGGTCGCCCCCTTCCGCCTATCGCTCGCCCATCCCACTCTCCTGCGTAGCCCCATCGCTCTCTCCGGCAACGCCCTCTACACGCCCGACGGATTCGCCCTCGAGCAGTTCGCGGCGACCGCCGGCGACAGCACCTTCGGCGGCCAGCTGCGGGTCGACAGCTCGCAGCCGGTGACCCGCGTGCAGGCGTCGCTGTCGGGCGACCTCATCGACCTCGACGCGCTGCTCGCCGACGGCGCCGGCGCCGAAGGTGAGCCGGCGAAGACCCCCTCGCCCGACACCTCGGGCGACACCTCAGGCGACACCTCGGGCGACGCCTCGAACGAGCCGATCGACTTCTCGGTCCTCGAGACCACGGTGGTGGACGTCGACGTGTCGCTGTCGAAGGTCGTCGCCGGCGGCATCGCGATCACGCCGCTGGTGGCGAACCTCCACGCCGGCGACGGCAAGGCCGATCTCGTCGCCGACATCATCGGGGTCGGCAGCGCCTCGGGCGCGGGCTCGGTCTCGCTCGACGCGACGCAGGCGAGCCCCTACGTGAGCGGCAAGCTCCGGATCACCGGCGTCGATCTGGCGGAAGCCAGCCGCCTCGCCGGCCAGTCGGCCCTGCCGGTCGCCGGAACGGCGGGCGCCGACATCCTGTTCGCCACGGCGGGGCGCACGCCGGCGGAGCTGAAGGGCCGCATCAACGCCTCGGGCTCGCTCAGCCTGCAGAACGGCGCGGTGACGGTCGCCGGCCTCTCCGACGCGATCGGGCAGAAGGGGGCCGACGCGATCACCGACATCGCGGTGACGGCGACCTTCGCCGACCTCGTCAAGCCGGTGACGGTCGCGGGCTCGGCGGCCTGGCACGGCGAGCGCTTCGACCTCTCCGCCACCGCCGACGTGCGCGGCATCCTCGCCGGCCAGTCCTCGCCGGTGCAGGCGAAGGCGTCCTCGAAGCGGGTCGCGGCGGGCTTCGACGGCCAGGTCTCCGCCGCCGGCTCGGCGAGCGGGCGGGTGTCGCTGGAGACGGCCTCGCTCACCGGCCTGATGCGCTGGCTCGGCCAGGAGCCGGCCTGGCAATCGGGCTTCGAGGCCTTCGCCGTCAGCGGCCGGCTCTCGGTGTCGCCGGGCGCGATCGCCTTCGAGGACACGACGCTGCGCCTCGACGACACGCAGGGCACCGGCTCGGGCAAGGTGACGCTCGGGGCGAAGCCCTCGCTCACCGCCCGGCTCGACCTCGACACGCTGAACGTGAACCCGTACCTGGGCGAGGCAGGGAAACCGAGGGCCGGCGGGGCCGGGCCGGCGACGGCGGGCTGGAGCGACGACAGGATCGACTTCTCCGCGCTCAACGCCTTCGACGCGGACCTGGCGCTGTCGGTGAAGAGCCTCACCTACAAGGAGATCAAGGCCGGCCCCGTGGCGATCTCGGCGAAGATTTCCGGCGGCAAGCTCGACGCGCAGCTCTCCGACCTCAAGCTCTATGGCGGCGCGGGCACCGGCGCGCTTTCCGTCGACGCGAGCGGCCCGACGCCGACGCACGGGTTCCGGTTCGCGCTGGAGAACCTCGACGCCCATCCCTTCCTGCGCGACGCGGCGGGCTTCTCGCGCATCGAGGGGACGGGGGCGGTCGCCGTCGACATGACGGGAAGCGGCCACAGCCAGCGCGAGATCGTGTCGGCGCTGAACGGCTCGGCGAGCCTCGAGTTCAAGAACGGCGCGGTGCGCGGCATCAACGTCGCCAAGATGGTGCGCAACCTCACCTCCGGCGTGCTGTCGGGCTGGCAGTCGGGCGAGGCCGAGAAGACCGACTTCGCCTCGCTGGGGGCGAGCTTCGCGATCGCGAACGGCCAGGCGAAGACCGACGACCTGCACCTGATCGGCCCGCTGGTACGCGTCGCAGGCGCCGGCACCGTCGACCTGCCGGGCCAGAGCCTCAACCTCAAGGTGGACCCGAAGGTGGTGGCGAGCCTCGAGGGCCAGGGCGGCAAGGACGACATGGAGGGGCTCGGCGTCCCCGTCGTCGTGGCGGGGCCGTGGGCGAGCCCGCGGATCTATCCCGACATCCAGGGCATCCTGCAGAACCCGCAGGCCGCCTACGACCAGCTCCGCAAGCTCGGCGGCGGCCTGTTCGGCCTGAAGGACGGAAGCCTGGGCGATCTCGACAAGGTGCTTGGCGGCGGCGCCGGGGGCGCCGGGGGCCTCGCCGACCAGATCAAGGAGAAGACCGGCGTCGACGTCGGCGACATCGTAAAGGACGGCAAGATCGACGAGGACGCGCTGAAGGGCGGGGCGCTGAAGGGGCTGGAGCAGCTCCTGGGCGGCGGGGCCACTGGTGGCTCGGGCGGCGGCGCGGCGAACACCGGCCAGCCGGCGGCGAAGCCGGCCGCGAAACCCCAGGGGCAGCCGGCGGCGCAGCCCGGGGCACAACCGGGGGCGCAGCCGAAGGCGGACAAGAAGGCCGCCGACAAGACCGGCAAGAAAGGGAACGCCGACAAGAAGGGCGGCAAGGCGGAGAAGAAGGCCAAGAAGGCCCAGCAGGGCGAGGCCCAGGCGCCGCAGGCCGATCAGGGCGCGCAACAGGACCCGGAGGAAGCCGCGAAGCAGCTGCTGCAGCAGCTGTTGAAGAAGGAGTGAGGGGGGCGGTGGCGGCGAGTGTCGCCCGCGCCGCCTATACCCTTTTCTCGGTAGGAAGGACGCAGGGCAGAATGCGAGCCGAGGCCCGACAGGACCGTAGTCGTGTCGTCGGGTCCGAGCGGGCACATCCCCTCCTTCGTCATCCCGGCTCTGCGGCGCGCGCCTCCGTCCGGGATGACGAAGGAGGCGGTGCGGGGCGGCAGACGATAGTCGTGCGCATGCCGTGCGGCCGAATGGGTCCTGGATCAAGTCCAGGACACGCGGCCTTTGCAAGGGGCTGTCGCCGTGCCGCCGGCTCGGGACCGGCGGCGTCGTCATGGCACTGCCCGTCTCCATTCCGCCGTCATGGCCGGGCTCGTCCCGGCCATCCACGGTTTCACCTCCTGTCGGCCGCCGCTCGTGGATCGCTGGGCGCATCCCCCTTCGTCATTCCGGAAAACGTGACAGCGTTCATCCGGGATCGGAAAGCCACCGCACGGTCGCGGGCTCTCCGATCCCGGCTCTGCGGCTCGCGCCTCCGGCCGGGATGACGAAGAAGGAGGCGCCGGGCGACAGACGATGGGCGTGCGTATGCCGCGCGGCTGCATGGGCCCTGGATCGAGTCCAGGGCACGCGGCTTGTGCAAGGGGCTGCCGCCGTGCCGTCCGTTCGGGACGCGCGCCAGCCGAAACCCGCGCGGCTTCCATGTGAAGCCGCCGCGTTGCCACCCTCACAGGACTCGTGCCCCGGACCTGATCCGGGGCCCAGCCGGCCGTGCGGTCATTCGCGGCGCTCGACGGCGGCGGGGAGCGGCCTGGGCGGAAACGACGTGACGGCGCCATCCGGCCCGGATTCCCGCTTTCGCGGGAATGAGCGGGGGAAATGCCCTACTTGCTCTCCAGCGCCGTGGTGCCGTCCCAGTCGGACGGCGGGGGCCTTTCGAGGAAGCCCCGGCAGCGGGCGATCAGCATCCGCGCGGGCGCGTCGCCGCCGGGGCGGGCGCGGTTGGCCTTGTCGAAATGGCCGATGGCGGTGGCGAAGTCGCCCCACAGATAGCAGGCGAGGCCGTCCTCGTAGGGGGCGACCCAGGCGGGCGGCGTCTCGCCGGAAAGGCCGACCAGCTCGTAGATCGCCGTGCCGCCCATGCGGCCGTAGACGGCGACCTTGTCGAGCCGGCGCACGAGGATCTCAGTCCCGGCGAGCTCGCGGGTGCGCTCGCCGACGATGATCGCGGAGCCGTAGGCCTTGTTGGCGCCCTCCAGGCGGCTCGCGACGTTCACCGCGTCGCCGATCACCGTGTAGTTGAGCCGCGTCTGCGAGCCGATGTTGCCGACCAGGACGGAGCCCGAATTGACGCCGATGCGCACGCGGATCGGCTGGCCGCGGTCGTCGGTCAGGCCGGAGGCGCGAATGGCCCGCTCGGCCTTCAGCGCGGCGCGGCAGGCGGCCGCAGCGTGGTCGGCGTTCTCGTGGGGGGCGCCCCAGAAGGCCATCACCGCGTCGCCGATGAACTTGTCGACCGTGCCCGCCTCCCCCTGCACCGTGTTGGAGACGAGATCGAGATAGCGGCCGAGCAGCGGCACCACGTCCTCGCCGAGGCGCTCCGACAGGCCGGTGAAGCCGGCGACGTCGGCGAACAGGATGGTCAGCTCGCGCTGCGTGCCGCCGGGGCGCGCCTCGACGCCTTCCGAGACGAGGATGCGCACGAGGTCGGCGGGCAGGTACTTGCGGAAGGCGGCGAGCCCGCCGGCCATGCGCGAGATGGTGCCCGACAGCTCGTCGAGCTCGGCAAGGCGCGAGGGGTGGTACCTCACCGCCTCCAGGTCGAAGCGCTCGATATGGTCGAGCTCGCCGGCGACGGTGCCGAGCGGCCGTGCGATCATCCGGCGGCCGAGCCAGGCCGAAAGCGCGGCTGCCGCCAGCACCAGCGCCAGCACGCCGACGGCAAGGCGCTGCGTGGTGCGGTCGATGGGGCCCAGGAACTCCTTCTCGGGGATCACCGTCGCCAGCGTCCAGCCGGCATAGGCGAGCGGCGTCAGCGTCACGCCGTAGGCCTCGCCGTCGTCGCCGACGACGCGCATCTCGCGGGCCCTGTCCATGTGCGTCGCCTGCGGCGCCATCGCCTCGTGGATCGCATGCTCGGCGACGGCCAGCATCCGCGGGCGGATGTCGAAGCGGGTGCCCATCAGCTCGTCGGCCTCCGGGTCGGGCACGGCGACCGGCTCGCCCGACGGCTCGAGGATGAAGGCCGCGCCGCTCTTTCCCACCTTCAGCCCCGATAGGAAGCGGGACAGCCGGTCGTGCTCAATCATGACGGCGAGCACGGCCTCGGTCGTCGCGTAGACGACCACCGGGCCGGCGAAGACGAGCGCGGGGCGCTTTCCCGTCGGGTGGTCGACGACGTCGACCCAGTGCGGGCCGTCGCGGCCGATCGTCGTCTCGAACCAGGGCTGGCCGGTCGACAGGAAGTCCGAGGGCTCGAAGTAGCGCCTGCGGAACTCGATGTCGGAGGGGAACACCTGATACTCGTCGACGCGGCGGGTGCGCTTGCCGTCGACGACGGCGATCTCCATCATCTCGAGCTTCTCGTCGCCGAGCTTGTGGGCGGCGAAGAAATCCCCGTCCGGCCAGCCGAGCGCGATCCAGGAGACCGACGGCTGGGCCTGGAGCTGGGAGAGGAACACGAACTCGCGCTTGTCGGCCTCGCGCGTCTGCAGCACGTTGTTCTGGAACAGGGTGCGGATCGCCCAGTAGGCGGAGCGCCCCTGCGTCGCGACGTCCTGGATCTCGTCCTCGACGGCCTCGACGATCTGGGCGTTGATGGTCGACGCCAGCTCGCGCGTGTTCTCCTGCGCGGTGCGCCACCACAGCAGGTGGACGATCACCGCGGTCACCGCGATCGAGACCAGAACGAAGGCCGTCAGCGCCAGCCGCACGCCGATTCGCATGGGGTGCCTCCCGGGGGAGGACTATCAGGGAAAGCCGGGCGGAAGGCGAGTGACGAAAGATCACGCGGGCATCACGAAGGGCCAAGGCGGCCGTGAAGCGGCGCCGGCTCCGAAGCCCGGCTCCGAAGCCCGGCGGTGCGGGCGGTGGCGCGGGTGGCGGCGATCTGGTCCCGGGACGCGACAGGCTATGCCGCGGACCGGGCGGACCGCCCGGCGAGGCCGGACACGCGCCCGGAACCGGGCATGCGCCGGAGCACGATCTTGCGCGCCGACCGGCCGAAGAAATGGTAGCCGGACCCGCCTTCCGAGAGCGTGTCGAGGAAGGCGTCGGGGTCGATGATCTCGACGCCGCCGAGGATGTCGCAGCCCCGCCGGAAGAAGGCGTCGGGAACCATGGTGACGGTCGGCCCGACCACGACGACGCGCGCGCCCGGCCTGGCCAGGCCGAGCAGATCGTCGAGCGTGTCGTTGATGAGCGTCGTGCCGGTGATCAGCAGGACGTCGGCCTGCGGCACGATCTCGGGGGCGAGGCTCGCCTCGCGGAAGAACGGCAGCTCGACCGGCTTCAGCGTGGCCGGGTCCTTCTCCAGCACGACATGGTCGGCGCCGATCTTGCGCAGCGCGCGCAGGAAGGGCACGAAGGCGCCAACCACGACGACCTTCTCGCCTGCGCCGATTTCCGCGGCGTCGAAGGCGTCCACGTCGGGGACCAGCTCGGCGCCGGAGCAGCCGCTCCGTTCGGCCGCGGCCTGGGCCAGCGCGTTCAGGGCGGCGATACCGAGGGCACGGCGTATGCCGGTCGACTCCACCGCCTCCTCCATCACGGCGGCGGCCCTGCGGCCGGCGAGCTTGCCCGGAAACGGCATCGCCATGGCCGAACTCGGGCAGCAGACCGCCTCGGGAACCTCCTTGATCGGCGTGGCGGCGCTGCCGGCGTGGCCGGTGGACAGCTTCACGCCGGTGAAGAAGAGCCCGACGACGGCCCGCTCGACCGTGATCGCGTCGATATCGTCCAGCCGGTCGCGTACGGCCGAGATCGTTTCCGCGAGGATGTCACATGGCATGGGCGGTTTCCCTCCGCAGGGGTGGTCGGTATCGGTGCATGATATCGAGGGCGCTGCGCGCCGCGAACGCGTCAGGACGCCGCGCGGCGGCTCGCCAGGATGGCCTCGACCTCCTCGTCGCTCAGCTCGGTCCCGAAGAACGTCGCGTAGAAGCTCTTCACCTCGGCGACCAGCTCCGAATGGGGGAACAGGTCGGGGTGGAACCGGCTCGCCACCCACAGCACGGTCAGGATCTGCTCGACGGTGCGGTTGCCCCAGGTGTGCGCGCCCATCGGCGTGACGAGGACGCGGCCGTCCCTGACGGCGTCGAGCTGCGACAGCGTCGCGTCGTTCTTCAGCGCGTCGACGTGGCCCGGATCGAAGAGGATGATGAAGTCCGGATCGGAGCCGATCACGGTCTCGGTGGAGAGCGACAGCACCTCCTCGGACCGGCCGTCGTCGGTGACGCTGCGGCCGCCGCCGGCGGCTATCCACCACTCCGCCACCAGATGCGGCTGGGTGACGTTGACGGGGTTGAGATAGAGCGCGGTCGGGCGCTTCTCGGCGGGAATGGCGTCGACCTTGGCGGCGATGCGCGCCAGCGTGGCGTCGAAGTAGCGCGCGTAGGCCTCGCCGATGTCGGCGTTGCCGAGCAGGTCGCCCACCAGCCGCACCCCTTCCTTGACGTCGGCGGGAGTCTGGATGCGCAGGAGCACGGTCGGGACGCCGACCGCGGCGAGCGCGTCGGCCGTCGACCGCTCGAAGCTCAGCACGACATCGGGCGCGACGGCGAGGATCTTCTCCACATCGGGGGCGTAGTTGGAATCCTGGAGGTCGGGCCCGCCTTCGAGCTGCGGCGCGAAGACGAACTGCCATCCCCAGCGCTGCGGGTTGAAACGCACCGGCAGGCCCATCGCCAGCGTGTCGGCCTTGCCGACGGCGAAGACGAAGGAATTGATCACCGGGACCGAGCCGATGGTGACGACGCGCTCGATCGTGTCGGGCACCGTCACGGTGCGGCCGGTCATGTCGACGACATCGCGGGCGTCGGCCGTGGCGGCGAGAAGGCTCAGGCCCATCGCGGCGGCGACGCCGATCGCAAACTTACGCATCTTGGAGGATCTCCTGGACAGGTTGGCGGGACAGGTTCGGCACGCATGCGCGCGTGCCGTCTTCTTCGAGAATCCGTATCGGCGCGCCGTAGAGCTCCGACAGGAAGGCCGACGTCAGCAGGACGCGCGGCGTGCCGGCGCCCACGATGCGCCCTTCGCGCAGGCCGAGCACCCCGGTGCCGACGAGCAGAGCATGGTCGGGATGATGGGTGGTCATCAGGATCGCGTAGCCGGCGCGCGAGAGCGAGGCGACGATGCCGAGAATCCTGATCTGATTGCCGAAATCGAGGCTGGCGGCCGGCTCGTCCATGATCAGCACGGGCGCCTCCTGGGCGAGAGCGCGCGCCAGCAGGCAGAGCTGGCGCTCGCCGCCGCTCACGGTCGCGAACTGACGGTCGGCGAGATCGGCGATCCCCACCCGCTCCATCGCCCGCCCGGCGATCTCGTGGTCGCGGGCGCCGGGCGTCCGCATCATCGACAGGTGGGCCGACCGGCCCATGAGCACGATGTCGCGGACGAGGTGGCCGAACACGGACTGCGTGGATTGGGGAACATGGGCCACCCTGGCCGCGAGCCCGCGGGCGTCGAGGCCGCGCGTGGGAACGCCGTCGACCGTGACGGTGCCCGCCGCCGGCGTCAGACCGCCGAGCAGGCAGCGGATCAGCGTCGTCTTGCCGGCGCCGTTGGGGCCCAGGATGCAGGTCACGTCGCCGCGGCGGAGCGCGAAGCTGACGTCGTGGAGGCGGCGCCCGCCCTGCCGGAAGCCGAAGGCGAGCTTCTCGACCTCGAGCATCACGCCCATGTCGCCCTCGCGCGCATGAGCAGCGCAATGAACAGCGGCGCGCCGATGACGCTCGTGACGATGCCGAGCGGCAGCTCCATCGGACCGGCTGCGCGGGCGAAGTCGTCGACGAGCAGCACGAACAGCGCGCCGGCGACGGCAGCGACCGGGAACATGCGCTCGAAACTCGGCCCGACGAGCATGCGCGCCATGTGCGGCACGACCAGCCCGACCCAGCCGACGATGCCCGAAATCGAGACGGCCGCCGCCGTCATCAGGGTCGCCGAGAGCACCAGCAGGACGCGGACGAGCCCGACATTGATGCCGAGCGTGCGCGCCTCCTCCTCGCCGACGCTCATGACATTGACCTGCCAGCGCAGCGCGTGCAGCAGCGCCAGGCTCGCGCCGATCACCACGGCGACGACGGGCAGGTCGCCCGGCGTGACCTTGTTCAGCCCGCCGAGCAGCCAGAACGTGATGACCGGCAGCACGTCGACCGGATCGGCGACGATCTTCAGCACCGAAATCATCGCCTGAAAGAAGGCGGCAATGACGACGCCGACCAGAACGAGGACGATCAGGGAGTGCCGGTTGATGGCCTGTCCTATGGAAAAGCACAGCGCCACCGCCAGCAGCCCGACGCCGAATGCCGCGACCTGGATACCGAGCACACCGAGATTGAACGTCACGGCGAGCGAAGCGCCGAAACCGGCTCCCGCCGAGACGCCCAGTATGTCGGGCGATACGATCGGGTTGCGGAACAGGTTCTGATAGGCGGCGCCCGCCGCGGCCAGGGCCGCCCCGATCATGACGGCGGCCAAGATGCGCGGCAGCCTGACGTTCAGGACGATGAGCTCCTCGCCCGAGGTCCAGTCCGGCGTGACGGAGACCAGCCTCGACGCCAGGATCGCCAGCACGCGGTCCGGCGCGATCGTCACCCGCCCCATCCCCATCGACATAACCGCGAGCGCGCCGAGCAATAGCGCCAGCACCGCCAGTACCGCACGATCGCGGGCGACCGCGGGACGGCCGGCGCCGGCCGGCAAGTCCCGCGCCGCCGTGCGCTCTAGCATCTGTCGACGTGGCTGACTTCGATCCCGTTCTCGGCGAAGAAGGCCTCCAGCCGGGCGTTCGATTCCGCGTAGGTGCCCTTCTTCCAGACCATGCGCCACTCGCCGGCGCCGTCATCGTAGCTGGCCGCCGGGAACGCCTCGCGGAAGCGGTCCGCGAGCACGCCCTCGCGCGGCAGGCCGATGCCGTGCAGCTCGCACATCTTTGTCAAGGTGACGGGTTTCGACACGACGGCGTTCATGATCCCTCCTAATCGTTATATACACCCTGCTATATTGATCTGGATAGAAACACGGCACCGAGGCACAGGCAATACCCTGCTCTCCGCGGCAAATCGTCCGTAACGGAAATATATGATAGACTATTACGTCTCGTACCGTCTCCTCCGCGCGGAGACAGGCGCGGTCCGGCCCGCAAGGTCGGTCATCGGGGCGCGAGGAGCGGCACGGCGCCCCGCCATCGTCGTCGCGACCGGGCGGAGCCGGCCGATGCCGGCCCTACCCCTCGAGCCGGACGACCCGTGCGGTGACGATGCCGGTTTCGGGACGGGAGAGATCGAACACGGCGGCCTCGATGCCCCAGGCGGCGACCGCCTCGGCGAAGGCCGCCTCGGGATCGCGCGGCGCCGGCATGGCCGGAACGGGCTCGTTGCCGGCTCCGGCGATCGGCGGCAGGGGCCTGACGCCGCGCCAGGTCTCGATCGCCAGGCGCGTCTCCGGCGTCGTGTCGTCGACGACCCCGCCGTTGCGCTCGATCGAGTCGAGATTGAACCAGGCCACCACCGCCTCGATACAGGCATGCAGCCCGACGGGAGCCACGGCGAGGCCCGCCGCGCTGCCGATGGCGGGACGCTCGGCGGAGAAATCCGAGCAGATCGCGATGCAGACGACGGCGCCGGAGGGGTGACGGTGGCGCAGCAGCCTGAGGCGCAGGCCGTACTCCTCCACCCAGGCGAGGAGGCCGAAGAGCGGGCGGTCGGACACGGTGGCACCCATCGGCCTGAACTGCACCTCGCCCCGGTGCCACGCATCGACGGCGTCTTGCTCGGCGAGTTCCATCAGGCCGCGCAGCGCGGCGTCGGCGAGCGCTGCGCCCGCGGCGCAGCCGCGGCTGTCGGCGAGCGGGGCACCTTCCAGATAGGCGGGGTGACCGAGCCTGAGCCGCCAGGCCGGCAGGGACACCGCCCGGCAGCCCGGCATGTCCGCGGCGAGGACTTCGTCCGGATCGCCGTCGCGGTACTGCAGGGAGAACCGCTCGATGCCCTCCAGAAAGCAAAGATCGCGCGCGGTGTCGGTGTCCAGCGCCGATCCCGCCCCGGTCCGTCTCGGCAGCGGCCCGGGCGGCGACAGGCAGCCCGCCGGCAGCGTCGCGACGCACATGAACGCCGAAACCGGGCAGCCCGCGGGCAGGCTCACCCTGCTCGGCCGGCTGACGGCGATGCCGATGCTCGCCGCCGCGACTGTCGCCAGATCGGACAAAGTCATCGCCGTCATCCGATTCGCTCTAGATCGAGATTATGGCAAGATAGGCGGCAAAGCTCGACAACTTCATCAGCAAAGTGCGCAGACCGCGCGCCGACGCGGCGGCGAGACGCGGCGACGAGACACGGCCGCGAGCCGGGCGCCCGCGCGGAACGCGGACAAGAAGAAGGCCCCGGACCTGTCGGTCCGGGGCCTCGAGCGGCGCGCCCGTCCGGCAAGGGGGGACGCAACGGGCGCGGCGGAAACGGGACGTGCGCGGCCGGGGCCTACGGCCTCCTTCTCAGGCGGCGGCGCGGAACGGCGGGCGACCCTTGTCGAGCCAGCCCTCGATCAGGCGCAGGCTGTCCTGCGCGTGGGTCACCGGCATCATGTGGCCGGCGCCGCCGACGGTGACGTGCTCGACCACGGGCAGCCGCGAGGCAACCGTCCAGGACGTCGCCAGCGAGGCCTTCGTCGAGCCGGCGCCCGCGACGACGAAGGCCGGGATCTCGAGGGTGCGCAGATCGCCGAGCGGCATCGCGTCGCCTTCGGCGGCATCGAAGTTGCGCGAGACGGTCGTCGCCTGCCGGGCGAAGGCCTCGCGGCGATCCTCCGGGAGGCCCTTCCAGGCGCCCTTGCCGTTCCAGTAGTCGACGAAGTGGCGCATCGCCGCCTCGGGCGCACCGACAGCGACGCCGTGCCTGACCACGCGGGCGATCCGGTCGATCTCCCCCCAGGCGTCCGGCGAGCCGATGCCGGGATCCTTCAGGATGCGGAAGAGGGTCGGCTCGAACAGCATCAGGCTGCGAATGCGATCGCGGTTCGCCCAGGCGTAGCGCAGCGCGACCAGGCCGCCATAGGAATGGCCGACGAGATCGAAGGGGCCGTCGAGATGGGCGACGGCCTCGGCGAGGACGCGCACCTCGTCGCTCAGGCGGAACGGACGGGCGTGCGGCCAGGCACGCTTGGCGCCGTAGCCGGTGAGGTCGGGCGTCAGCACGCGGAAGCTTCCTTCCAGCGCGCGGCGAACGCCCTTCCACATGCCGCCCGAGGACAGCGAGCCGTGGACGAACACGACGGTCTTCCCGCCTGCGCTGCGTCCATCGGCGCGCTGCCGCGGCGTGGCGTCAGTAGCGGCCATAGCCGCGGTTCCCGAAGCCGTGCACCTCGCGGGCGGCCGCATAGAGCGACGAACGGTTGAGGCCGATATCGGCCAGCATGCGGTCGTCGAGCTGCCTCAGCTCGTGGATGGCGCGCTGCATGCGGGCCCAGCGGCGGATCGTGCTCAGGGTGGCAAGGACGAACAAACCGGCGCCGGAGAGGCGGTTGGTCCGCGGCCGTGCCAGGCCGAAATATTCGGCGGTCGTCATAACTGTCTCCTTTCGAGGTTCGCGTGAGACGGCCCGAAGGCGGCTGGCTCGCTCGCCGTCGGGCCGTGCGTCACGGTCGCCTTTCTAGGGACCGTCCTTTTCCGGATGACGTCCGCCAGATGGAAAAGTGTTTCAGTTGTAAGCGGCGCGTTTCAGGGCCGGAAACGCGCGGGCGGCGGGACAGACCGGTCCGTCGCCGCCGCGTTCAGTCGAGCGGAACGATCGCGCCGTAGATGTCGTCGCCCCCCTTGGCGGCCCCCTTGCCGACGGCCTGGCCGGTCCAGGCGATGGCCAGGTCCCCGGTGGCAAGCGCCGCGGTGGCGGGCTGCCACTGATCGCCGGCGGTCGCATCGTCGACCCGGTATTCGGTGCCATGCGGGTCGCCGGCGGCATCGAAGACCTGCCCGTAGACCCTGCGGCCGGGATCATCCTGCCCGGTCGACGTCCAGACGACCGCGAAGCCGCCGCCCGAGAAGCCCGCCGCCGACGGCTCGGCCTGGTGGTTCGCCACCGTCGTGTTGACCTGGAATTCCGCATCGGCGGCTTCGCCCCGTCCGTCGAAGCGCCGCGCGAAGATCCCGTAACCGGAGCCGTCCTGCTGCAGCGACGCCCAGCTCGCCAGGAACCCGCCGTCGGCCAGAGCCGCCAGCGACGGGGCGCGCTGATGACCCGCCGTGGTGACGTTGAGCGCAATCTCGGCGCCCTTCGGCCTCCCCCGCTTGTCCAGGCGCCGGGCGAACACCCCATAGCCGGAACCGTCCTGTTTCTGGGATTCCCAGGCAACGACGAAGCCCTTGCGACCGAGCGCGGCCACCGCCGGCGAGGCCTGGCTCCGGGCGGTGGTGCGGTTGACCAGCACCTCGCGCCCCCTCTTCCGCCCCGAGGCGGCAAACGCCTGGGCGTAGATGCCCTTGCCCGAGCCGTCCTGCCGCGCCGACTCCCAGACGACGACGAAGCTGCCGTCCGGCAGGCTGGCGACCGCCGGCCCGGTCTGGTTGCCGCCGGCATGCGTGTTGACCTGAACCAGCCGGCCCGCCGGTCTGCCGTTCCTGCGGAAGACCTGGGCGACGATGCCGGATCCCGACCCGTCCACGTCCTTGGCCGCCCATACCGCGACGAAGGCTCCCCGGCGCAGCGCCGCCACGGCGGGATCCGTCTCGGCGCGACCCGTACCGGAACTGACGGGGAAAGCCTCCCCGGACGGCTGCCCGGAATCGCGGAACAGCCGACCCTCGATACCCGAAGCCCCGCGGCCCCGAGCCCGCCAGACGACCACGTAGCCGGACGTCACCGCCGCCATCGCGGGCCGCTGCTGCGTTTTCCGCCGGTCCGGACTCACGGCGAACACGTCGCCGGGTTCCACCACCGGCGGCACCGGCATCGCCTCGACGGTGACGGCGATCGTGCCGGACACGTCACCCGACCAGTCGCTCGATCCGGCATAGACGACATGGATGGAGTGCGTCCCGATGGGCAGCGTCACGTCGAGGCTCGCCGCGCCGCCCGACAGGGAAACGTCGCCGGCGAGCGGGGTCGCGCCGTTGCGGAAGCGCACCGTGCCGTCCGGGGTGCCGTTCGCCGGCCCGAAAGCGGAAACGGTCGCCGTCAACGTGACGGACTGTCCCTCCGCCACGGTCAGGGACGAGGCGCCGATCCCCGCGATCGTGCTGCCCTTATTGACCGTGTGGGCGATGCCGACCGAGGAGGATCCGACGAAATTCGCATCGCCCGCATAGTCGGCCGTGATCGAATGCGTGCCGACGGGCAGTGCCGTGACGGAGAGCGTGGCGCCGCCGCCGCCGTCCAATGCCGCCGTGCCGAGGGGCGTCGCGCCATTCCTGAAGGTGACGACGCCGCCCGGCGCGCCGACGGCGGACGTTACGGTGGCGGTGAAGGTCACGGCCTGGCCGGTGACCGTCGTGTTCGTCGACGATGCGAGGACAGTCGACGATGAAGCCTGTTCGACCTCCTGAGCGATGCCTGCGGATACGCTGGGGTCGTGTCCCGTCGCACCGGGATAGGACGCGCTGACAGTGTGCGTCCCGCCCGACAAGGCAGTCGTGGAGACCGTCGCGACGGAATAGCCGCGCAGATCGCCGGTGGTATAGCCGCCGGCAGCGAGGGGTTCGGCGGCCGCGTTCGTATCGCCGGTGCCTGCCTGGCCGAAGTGGTTGTAGCCCCAGCATTGCGCCGTCCCATCCTGCATCAGCACGCAACTATGGAGATTGCCGGTCGCAAGCGCGGCGACGCCACCGGTCAGGCCGCTCGGCGTCACCGGGACCGTGCTGCCGGTTGCCGAGCCGTGGCCGAGCTGGTCCACGGACCCGTCGCCCCAGCAGGAGACGGCGCCCGAGCCCGACAGCGCGCAGGTGTGGACGTATCCCGCATCGACCGCGACGATGCCGGTCAAGCCGCCGGAAACGGGAACCGGAGACGGCTTGCTGGTCATCGATCCATCTCCCAACTGACCATAGTAGTTACTGCCCCAGCACGCGACCCCCCCGGCCACCAGCACCGCGCAGGAATACTGCCAACCCGCCGCGACATCCCTGGCGGGACCGCCGAGGCCCGCGACGGTTATCGCGGACGCGCTACCGTTGGGCTTGTTGCCGTCGCCGAGTTGGCCAATGGAATTGTCGCCCCAGCATTTCACCGCCCCGCCCTCGATCACGGCGCAGGCGTGATCCGCTCCGGCCGCGAGCACGATGACGCGTTCGGTCAGATTGCCGACGGCGATCGGCGTGGCGGTGGACGTAAATTCCGCCCTGATTTCGCCACCCCCCCAGCACTTCACACCGCCCGCCTGCAACGCGGCGCAGGAGAATCGTTCTCCTGTGACGACGATCGTCGCCGGGCCGCCAAGTCCGCTTACCGAGACCGGCGTCGGCTGATAGAACCCGCTGGACGCGCCGGTCTGCTGGTACTCATTCAAACCCCAACACTGAACGCTGCCGTCTTCGAGGAGCGCGCAGGTGTGGCTGTAGTAGGAATCGATCCCGCGGACTCCGGAAGCGAGGCCGCTGACGTCGACCGGTGTCAGACTGTTGCCGGAGGCCGCGTCACCCAATTGGGAGTCGCCGTCGTCGCCAACACATTGGACGCCGCCGCTGGCCGTGAGAAAGCAAGAATGCGCCCACCCCGGAGCCAGCGACTCGCCGTGTCCCACCCTGTCGAGCGTCCCGGTGCCGAGGGTCGTTGGCCCGTCCTTGAAGGTGACGTCGCCATCCGGCGCGCCGCCGCCGGCGACCGTAGCGGTGAAGGTCACGTCCTCGCCGAGCGCGCTCGGATTCAAGGAGCTCTCGACGCGTGTGGCCGTCGGGCCGGCGTGGGCGGCAGTGGCGGCGACGATCGCACCGAAAAGCAAGCCGGCAGTCCGGCGAACAAGATACGGCCCGCCGGCCCCAAGAACGCAGAAAAGCATTGATCCCCCTGCCCGCGCGGCAGCCGCAAGCAGGTCCGCGCAAAGTCTCGATATCGAACCCAAAACCGGTCGAACAACCGGCATCGAAATCTGAACGCCGAGAGCCTATTGGTCCAAAATCCGGTGTCAAGGCGCGCGCGACGCTTCGCTCGGCCATGCGAGGACCGCAAGACCACAGCTGTTTCACGCTTTTTTCGAGAATCCACGCGTAAATCGGGCGACGATCGGCCGCACGTCGCGGTCGCCGAGTTCGCGGTCCGGCGGAGGCCGGGGACCGACGGACCGAACGGCTCGCACAGACAGCCGTCGGCGCAAAGCCCGGGCCGTCGGCGCTGGAGGCGGCGTCGCGGGAACCTCCTCGGCCGACGGCCCGGGGCCCGGAGCGGGCCGGGGGGGGCCCGCCGGCGGCGGGCGGG
>JAEWYT010000149.1 GCA_023458595.1 Pseudomonadota bacterium | reverse complement strand
GCCCGGGGGGGGGGGGGGGGGCCCCCCCCCCCCCCACGGCCGGCAGGACCTGAAACACGGATTTCGACGGACGACATCATGAAACGCCTTTCCCGCCCGCTGCTGCTCGCCGCCTCGCTGACGCTCGTGCTCGGCGCCGCTGCTCTGACCGCCCTGCTCTTGCCCGTGGCGACGGACGCCGCCGCCGGGCCCGCCGGCGGCGACATCGCCAGCGTCGAATGCCGGGCGCGGGTCGCCGAGGCCGGACACGGCTTCGCCGTGACGCTGGCGAGCCTCTCCAACGCCTCGCGGGCCGGCCGCACCGAGCGCTGCGACGCCTACCGCGCGCACGTGGTGGCGCTCGCCGACGCCCGCGAGGTCTACGCGACGTGCCTCACCGGCTTCGCCCGCGACGACCAGGTCTCCCAGATCGACCTTGCCGCGGGCAACTGGCGCTCGGCCATCGCGGCGAACTGCGCGGACTGATCGCGGATCGCGCTCGGGACCGGCAGCCAGGATCACGGAGACCGACGTGTTCGCCATCGCCTGTGACGTTCTGGCCGCCTACGGACTGAAGCTGGCTCTCTGGTTCGGCTGGCCCGGCATGATGGCCGGCGGCCTCCTCGGCACCGCTCTGTTTCCCGGGTGGCGGATTTCCGCCGCCATCGCCGGCGCGCTGACCGGCACCGTCCTGTGGACGGCCTCCTGGCTCACGGTGGCGATGGGCCTGCGCATGATGGGTGTCGGCGGCTGACTGCCGGTCGGATCCTGCCGCTGCCGTTCCGCCGCGTTAACGATCATCGGCTGCCGCGATCGTCGTCGCGGCCATGTTTCCGCCGCCTTTGTCCGGCTTTTCCGCCCTCAGGGGGGATCGTGTCGGAGACTAGGCAAGATGCCCTTGAAGTACGCGCGTACGGCCGCTGCCGCGCTGACGCTCTTTTCGCTGACGGCGATCGCCGCTGAACGCGCCGACGCCGCCGAGTGCGGCCGCGCCTCCTGGTACGCCTTGACGGGGCGTACCGCGTCCGGCATGCGCGCCAACCCGAACGGCTTCTACGCCGCCCATCGCACATTGCCCTTCGGCACACGCATTCGCGTCGAGAACCTGCGCAACGGCCGGGTGGTCGAGGTGCGGGTCAACGACCGCGGACCGTTCGTGCGCGGCCGCGTCGTCGACGTGACCAAGGCGGCCGCAGACAGGCTCGGCTTCGTCTCGGCCGGCACCGCGCCGGTGCGCGTCACCGTGATCGGACGGGAGTCCGCCGGCAAGAGCTGCTGACCGCCGCGGCTCAGGCGATGCCGTGCGCGTCCTCGCCGACGAAGGGGTTGGTGCGCCGCTCCTCGCCGATCGAGCCGCCCGGTCCGTGCCCGCACAGGAAGTGGAAGTCGTCGCCGAGCGGGAAGAGCTTCTCCCGGATCGACTTCGCCAGCGCGTCGAAGTCGCCGCCGAACAGGTCGGTACGCCCGATCGACCCCCGGAACAGCACGTCACCCACGATGGCGAACTTCGCCGGCCTGTTCACGAACGCGACCGAGCCCGGGCTGTGGCCCGGGCAGTGCAGCACCTCGAAGGTATGCCCGGCGACCTCGACCGTGTCGCCCTCCTCTAGCCAGCGGTCCGGGGTGACGTTGCGCGCGCCGGCGACGCCGTAGATCGCGCCCTGCTTCTCGAGGTTGTCGAGGAGCTGCTTGTCGGCCGCGTGCGGACCGACGATCTCCACGCCGAGCGCCTCCCGCAATTCGTCCGCGCCCGCGGCATGGTCGATATGGCCGTGCGTCAGAAGGATCGTGTCGATCGTCAGGCCGAGCTGTTCGATCGCGGCGCCTATCTGGTCCAGGTCGCCGCCCGGATCGATCACCGCCCCGTGCTTCGTTTCCTCGTCGAAGAGGATCGTGCAGTTCTGCTGGAACGGGGTGACCGGAACGATGGCGGCGCGCAGCGTGGACATTCGGAACTTCCTCGGACGTCGGGACGGTCGCATTCCCTGACTAACCGATGTAGAGGAGGGACGAAAGGCCCGGCCCGCCCGCCGGACCAGCTCGGAGTTCCCGATGACCGCCAGGTTCCTGCCCTTCGACATCGTCACCGTCGCGCCGGAGCACGATGCACCCGCCCGCGACAAGATCGTCTCCGGCACGCCCCGCTTCACCACGTGGAACATCGAGGAAGCGGAGGACGGCAAGCTGTTCGCGGGCGTCTGGGAGTCGACGCCGGGCAAATGGCGCATCGCCTACGACGAGTGGGAATACTGCTCGATCCTCTCCGGAATCTCGGTCATCGCCGAGGAGGGCGGCGAAACGGTCACGGTGAGGGCCGGCGACAGCTTCGTTCTGCGCCCCGGATTCATCGGAACATGGGAAGTCATCGAGACGACGCGCAAGCAGTATGTGGTAAAATTGCCGTAAAACTAGGCAAAAATAGTTACACACGAACCCAACGTAAATTGTCACGCGAAATTTGCTTGCCAATAGGTTATGCTTGCGTCATCACGATCGCTGAGGTGGCTGATCGGACTGCCGGAATGGACTTAGTCGCGCCTGCTATGTCGCGTGGAATGCCTATCCCGAAGATATCTGCTCGCCTGCCTCGGCATCGTCCGGTCGTCGCGTCGACGGCCGGTATTCCTCGGGAACGGAGACTTCTATGCGCCAGACCGGCACCGTAAAATTCTTCAATCAGTCCAAGGGGTACGGCTTCATTACCCCCGACGACGGCGGCAAGGACGTATTCGTCCATATCTCCGACGTCGAGCGCTCCGGCATTCCGCCGATCGACCAGGGCTCGCGCGTGTCCTTCGAGACCGAGCCGGACAAGCGCGGCAAGGGCCCGAAGGCGATCAACCTGCAGATCGCCAGCTGATCGATCGGATCCTGCGCCGCCGGCCGATATCCTCCGGCGGCGTTTTGATTTCGGCGGTATCCTGTTGGTCTTTACGATGATGGGATAGCCAGTAGACATATCCGGCGCTTCGGCGCCGCCGTGGCCGTCGCGGCGATCGTCGCGATCTCTGGATACGGTCGCGCCGAAGAACCTGTCGTGGTCTCGTCGAGCGGGCCCGTCAGGCCGCCGCTCACCGCCACCGGTGCCACCATCGTCCATCCGAACGTGAACTGCACCTGCCGTTTCGGCGGCAGCGATTTCCAGATCGGCGACACCGCGTGCATTCGCGGCACGATTGCCACCTGCGCGACCTTCCTCAACAACACCTCCTGGACGATGTCGAAGACGCCCTGCCCCGTTGCGAAATACTCACCGACCGAGTATCCGCGCGCCGAATACTCGCCGGTCCCGCGCCGCGCCCTGCCCGGCTGAACGCCGCCGACGCCAAACGGAAGCACGCGGACAGGACCCGCACGGTCGTGACGGACCGTCCGTTCGGGACCGCCTGTCCAAACCCATTCGTCCTGCCGTGGACGTACCCGTGCAGGCCGGAAACGGCGAAGGCCGGTTTCCAGAGCCTTTCAGGGTCAAATAGAACCATTCTGACGCGGCGCTTTCGGGCCAGGGCCGAGCCGGCGGCCGAAGAGCGTATCTGGATACGGTCGAGGACGACGGTGACGGCATTGGCCCGAAAGCGCCCGTCCCGGAGGGTTTGCGAGCGGCGGACGCCCGCCGGGAAATCGGGTGTTCCCGATTTCCCTTTCCTTTGCTGACGACATCGGAAACATCCGATGTCGTTCGGGCCCGCCTTGGCCGATGCC
>JAEWYT010000148.1 GCA_023458595.1 Pseudomonadota bacterium | reverse complement strand
ACATCGGAAACATCCGATGTCGTTCGGGCCCGCCTTGGCCGATGCCCGGCATCGCCCTGCGCCGCTCTCGACGCCGGATCGCCTCGCCGATCGCAAACAGAATTGTTTCTATTTGACCCTGAAAGGCTCCAGGTAGTCGTGCACCACCTCGCCGAGGCCGAGCGTCAGGTCGGTGACGATATGGGTCGCGCCGACCACCTCGCGCACCGGGAGCTGCGCCACGGGGGCGAGCGCGTGCTCGAACAGCTCGAGCGCGGCGGGGCCCGTCCAGGCGCCCTTGAAGACGATGTCGGTCATGTAATAGCGCACGAGCTCGCAGATGCGCGGGGTCGCGTCGACATGCGGGATGATCTTCAGGAGGAAGTTCGGCGCGCTGAGGCTCGCCATCACGTCGGCCTCGGCCACCGGCCGGTGCTTGTAGCCCATCGTCGCCGTGGCGATCCGGATCGAGCCGAAATCGAGCGTGCCGACCAGCGTCTCCTTCTCGACCGCGATCTTCGGGCTCGCGAGCTTCTTGGGGAAGCCCCACAGCTCGCGGCCGCCGGCGATCGGCGAATCGTCGTCGAGATACATGGCGTGCACGTAGCCGCCCTTCTGACCCTTGTAGGACACCGGGATCACCTGGCCGGATTCGGTGTAGTCGCCGAAGCCGGTCGAATCCGGCATGCGGATGAACTCGTACTTGACGATCGGCTCGTCGATCTCGAGCGGCGCCGGCACGACGGCGGCGAGCGCGTCGGGGTCGGTGCGGTAGGTGACGATGAAGAACTCCCGGTTGATGAAGCGATAGGGCCCCGGCGGAAAGGCCGGACTGGTGAGCGGCATCGCGTAGGCGCGGGCGCGGACGTCGTCCTCGCTGATCATCGGATTGGGCCTCCTGGAGCGGGTTGCGGGCGCATATTGCGGTTGCACAGATTAACGTAGTGCTTCTTCGCAATTGCGGAATGACGTGCGTTTCGCCTTGAAAAAGCGGCATTCATCGGCCATATAGCCGCCATCCGAGACTCGCGGGCCGCGTTGCTCGAATATCCTTCCGAGATATTTTGCCCGCCAGATTAGACCTCGTTCCCTTTTCGACAGCCCAGGCCGCGCGGGGTGTCTTCGCCCCCGAACCGCGTGAGCGCGGGCGCTTCCGCTGTGGAGCGCCGCCGCCCGCGACAACGAAAGTCTGTTACTTGAACACATTCTCCGAACTGAACCTCTCGGCCTCCCTGCTGCGCGCCGTCTCCGACGCCGGCCACGTGACGCCGACCCCGATCCAGGCCCAGGCGATCCCGCATCTCCTGAACGGCCGCGACCTGATCGGCATCGCCCAGACGGGCACCGGCAAGACCGCCGCCTTCGCCCTGCCGATCCTAAACTTCCTCGAGAACCGGCGCGAGAAGCCGGCGCCGAAATCGTGCCGCGTCCTGATCCTCAGCCCGACGCGCGAACTGTCCGGCCAGATCGTCGATTCCTTCCGCAGCTACGGCCGCCATCTTCCCCTGAAGGTCGAGCTCGTCATCGGCGGCGTGCCGATGAACCGCCAGATCCGCGCCCTGCAGGGCGGCGTCGACGTGCTCGTCGCCACCCCCGGCCGCCTCATCGACCTGGTCGAGCAGCGCGCGCTGACCCTCAGGCAGGTCGAGGTGCTGGTGCTCGACGAAGCCGACCAGATGCTCGACATGGGCTTCATCCACGCGATCCGCGCGATCGCCCGGTTCCTGCCGGCCGAGCGCCAGACGCTGCTGTTCTCCGCGACCATGCCGCAGGCGATCGCCGACCTGTCGCGCCAGTTCCTGCGCGATCCGGTGCGCGTCTCGGTGACGCCCGTCGCCAAGACCGCCGACAGGATCGATCAGACCGTCATCCACGTCGGCCGCGCCGACAAGCCGAACCGCCTCGCCTCGGTGCTGAGCGATCCGGCGATCGACCGCGCGCTCGTCTTCACCCGCACCAAGCACGGCGCCGACAAGGTGGTGCGCAGCCTCGCCAAGGTCGGCATCCCGGCCGCCGCGATCCACGGCAACAAGTCGCAGAACCAGCGCGAGCGCACGCTCGCCGCCTTCCGCGCCGGCACGGTCCGCGCCCTGATCGCCACCGACATCGCCGCCCGCGGCCTCGACATCCCCGGCGTCAGCCACGTCGTCAACTTCGACCTGCCGAACGTGCCGGAATCCTACGTCCACCGCATCGGCCGCACGGCGCGCGCCGGCGCCGCGGGCATCGCCGTGTCGTTCTGCGACGCCGAGGAGCGGCCCTACCTGCGCGACATCGAGCGGCTGATCCGCATGTCGATCCCCGTCGACGGGGCGGCGCCCCGCCCGGTCGCCGTCGCCGCGCCGATCGCGGAGCCGGCGTCCGACGACGCGCCGAAGGCCTCCTTCGACAAGCCGCGCCGCAACGGCCGCAACCGTCGCCGCCAGGGCGGCGCGCAGCCGAACGGTCGGTCCCAGGCCCACGCGCCCGGTGAGAAGGGCTCGCACAAGTCGGGCCACAACGCCGCCCGCAAGCCGGCCGCCGCGGCCGCGCACAAGACCGGCCACGCCTCGGCCCACTCGGCGAGCGCCGCGCCCGCCAAGGCGACAGGAACCGGCAAGGATCTCGCCGCGATGCCCTTCCTCAAACGCAAGGCCGACCGGCGCCCCGCCGCGTCCGCCCGCAGCTGATATCCAAGACAGATCGAAGGAGAACCGGATGGCAAAGGAAGAGATGCTGGAGTTCGAAGGGACCGTCACGGAAGTGCTGCCGGACGGGAACTTCCGCGTGAAGCTCGACAACGACCACGAGATCCTGGCCTATGCGGCCGGCAAGATGCGCAAGCACCGCATCCGCACCATTGCCGGCGACCGCGTCACGGTCGAGATGAGCCCCTACGATCTCGAGCGCGGCCGCATCAACTTCCGCCACCGCACCGGCGGCCCCGTCCCCGGCCAGCCCAGGCGCGGCGGCGGCAACTTCAAGCGGCGCTGAGTCTGCGGCTCAAGAGTTCACCATGTCGTGGGCTTATGAATCTCGGCCCCGTTTGACGTGATGATCGGATTTGGAAACTGCGAGGCCGCCAGATCGGCGGAACTGATGTGCCGGACGAAAGTCGCGGCAGCCGCCATGTTCCCATTCGGACGGCGGCCGTCCAGCCACACCAGTCCCACCTTCCGACCGAGTTCCTGAGTGACAAGACGGATGGGCTCTATGAGATCAGTGTCCTGGGATAGGACCAAGGCCACATCGTAGCTGCCCTTCCAGCCGTCGTGCAGAAGGTGGACCGCGAGATTGACGTCGGAGCCCTTCTCTTCCGTATCGTGGACTTCGACGAATTGAGACGGATTGGAAACCAGCGGCCGGCGCTTGGTCTTCGGAAGAAATTTTCCGTAGTGAAACTGAATGCTCGGTATGGTCTTCAGCGCATTGAACAGCATCTGTTGTCGCCGTGGCGCGTCTCTGTCCCCCGATCGCGCGGAAACGCGCGCGGTGAAATAGCGCACAACGACAACGGTATCGCCCGCGTTCAGCAAACGCTCCGCGAGGGCGTGAAGATTTAGCCACTTACAGCGTGAATGCTTCAGCGCGCGGTAGTATAGATTGAAGCCGTCTACATATACGTAGACTCTCATACTGCCCCCCCGAAACAACAAAGGCCGCACGAGCTTACGCTCTGAGCGGCCTTTGAGCCAACAGCACGCTGTTGGCGGGTATCGTTGAAAGATAGTCCGTATTCGCCGAAAGTCAATCTCGCTTGACTCTGGCCACGATATGAGTCCGTCCGATGATTCGACGCTGTGAGCCATCCCTTCCGCATTGACTCTTCAGCGGCGCGCGCGTATCACCGCGCCGTTCTTCTTGGGAACAGGCTTGAGTTAACGACGGTCGCTCCGCACATGAGGCGGGAGGGATCGACACCCGCCAGCGATGGTTCGCCCGCGGGTGGCGCTTGCGTTTGGAATGATGGCAATGGCCGCAGGATCGAAGGAAGAGCTGAGGATCGAGGATTGCCTCAACGAGGTCTGCCCGTGGTCGGGCGATCCCGTGAGCGCGGATTCGCTCACGCTCTATCGCGGCAGGGTGGTCGGCTTCTGCAACACCGGCTGCCGCGACAAGTTCGAGACGGCGGTCGCCGTGTTCGATGAAGCGATCGGCGGATAAGGCGGGTCTCGGGCAATGTTCGACTCACTGCAGGAACGGCTTTCCGGCATTCTCGACGCGCTGACGAGGCGCGGCGCGCTGACGGAGGCCGACATCGCCGCGGCGCTGCGCGAGGTGCGCCGGGCGCTGCTCGAGGCCGACGTCGCCCTCGACGTGGTGCGCGACTTCGTCGAGAAGGTGCGCGAGCGCGCCATCGGCGCCGAGGTGCTGAAGTCGGTCACGCCGGGCCAGATGGTCGTCAAGATCGTCCACGACGTGCTCGTCGAGACGCTCGGCTCCGACGCCCAGCCGATCGACCTGAACGCGCCCCCGCCGGTCGCCATCATGATGGTCGGCCTGCAGGGCTCGGGCAAGACGACGACCACCGCCAAGATCGCCAGGCGCCTTTCCGAGCGCCAGAAGCGCAAGGTCTTGATGGCCTCCCTCGACACCCGCCGTCCCGCCGCCCAGGAGCAGCTCAAGGTCCTCGGCGAGCAGGTCGGCGTCGACACCTTGCCGATCGTCGCCGGCCAGACGCCGGTGCAGATCGCGCAGCGCTCCATGCAGGCCGCCCGCCTCGGCGGCTATGACGTCGTCCTGCTCGATACCGCCGGCCGTCAGTTCGTCGACGAGGCGCTGATGGTCGAGATGGCCGAGATCGAGAAGGCCACGAGCCCGCACGAGGTGCTGCTCGTCGCCGACGCGCTGACCGGCCAGGATGCGGTCAACCTCGCCCGCGCCTTCGACGAGCGCCTGTCGCTGACCGGCATCGTGCTGACGCGCCTCGACGGCGACGGCCGCGGCGGCGCGGCCCTGTCGATGCGCGCGGTCACCGGCAAGCCGATCAAGCTCGCCGGCGTCGGCGAGAAGATGGACGCGCTCGAGGACTTCCATCCAGAGCGCATCGCCGGCCGCATCCTCGGCATGGGCGACATCGTCTCCCTCGTCGAGAAGGCCGCCGAGACGATCGACGCCGAGAAGGCCAAGGCGATCGCCGACAAGATGCGCAAGGGCGCGTTCGACCTCGACGATCTGGCCGAGCAGCTCAAGCAGATGCAGAAGATCGGCGGCATGCAGGGCGTCCTCGGCATGATGCCCGGCATCGGCAAGATGAAGAAGCAGCTCGAGAGCGCCAATCTCGACGACCGCGTGCTGAAGCGCCAGGCCGCGATCATCTCCTCGATGACCCGCCAGGAACGGCGCAAGCCCGACATCCTCAAGGCGAGCCGCAAGAAGCGCATCGCCGCGGGCTCCGGCACCAGGGTCGAGGACGTCAACCGCCTCCTCAAGATGCACCGCCAGATGGCCGACATGATGAAGGCCGTCGGCAAGGGCAAGGGCGGGCTCGCCAAGCTGTTCGGGATGGGCGGCGGCATGCCGCAGCCCTCGCCGGAAGAGCTCGCCGCCATGCAGGAAGCCGCCCAGTCCGGGGGCGGCCTGCCCAAATCGATGCCGAAGCTGCCTCCCATGCCGGGTGGGATCGGCGGCCTGCCGCCCGGTCTCGGCGGCGGATTGCCCGGCCTCGGCGGCCCGGGCGGCCTTCCCGGCCTGCCCAAGGGCTTCATCAAGAAGAAATGACCGGGCCCCGCCCCGGCTTCGAACATCAGTACAACGAAAGCGAAAAGGACCTGACATGTCTCTGAAGATCAGACTGGCCCGTGGCGGCGCCAAGAAGCGGCCGTTCTACCGCATCGTCGTGGCGGATTCGCGCAGCCCGCGCGACGGCCGCTTCATCGAGAAGCTCGGCACCTTCAACCCGCTGCTGCCGAAGGACCACGCCGAGCGCATCGTCCTCGACATCGAGGCCGCCAAGGCCTGGCTCGCCAAGGGCGCGACGCCGACCGACCGCGTGCTGCGCTTCCTCGATGCCGCCGGCGTCGTGGCGCGCCCGGCCCGCAACAACCCGAACAAGGGCAAGCCGCACCAGAAGGCGCTGGAGCGCATCGAGCTGAAGCGTCAGGCCGAGGAAGAGGCCAAGGCCGCGGCGGCCGCGCCTGCCGAAGCGCCTGCCGAAGCCCCGGCCGAGGCGCCCGCCGAAGAAGCGGCGCCCGCCGAGTAATCGGCCGCGGTGGGCAAGGCGGCGGACGACAAGCGGGTCTGCGTCGGTATGGTCGGCGCCCCCCACGGCGTCCGCGGCGAGGTGCGCATCAAGAGCGAGACGGAGGATCCGCTCGCGATCGCCGCCTACGGCCCGCTGACGACCGAGGACGGCCGCACGGTCGAGATCCTGAAAGCCCGGATCGCCAAGGACATGGTGATCGCCGCGCTGAAGGGGGTGAACGACCGCGACGCGGCCGAGGCGCTGAAGAACCGGCGGCTCTATGTCGGCCGCGACAGGCTGCCGGAGCCGGACGAGGACGAGTGGTACTACGCCGACCTGATCGGCCTCGAGGTCCGCGACGGGGCCGGCGAGACGGTCGGAACGGTGACGGCGGTGCAGGACTTCGGCGGCGGCGACCTCCTGGAGGTGCGCCTCGCCGGCGGGAAGCGGACGGTCTTCGTGCCGTTCACGCGGGAAATCGTGCCGGTGGTCGATATCGCCGCCGGCCATGTGGTGATCGAGGCCCCGGACGGACTTCTGTCCCAGGAGCCTCCGGAAGAGGAAGGCGGAGAGGACGGACGATGAGCGGATGGCATGCCACCGTGCTGACCATCTATCCGGGCATGTTTCCCGGGCCGCTCGGCCATGCGCTGTCGGGCCGCGCGCTCGAGTCCGGCCTGTGGACGCTCGACGTCCTCGACATGCGCGATTTCGCCACCGACCGCCACCGCACCGTCGACGACACGCCGGCCGGCGGCGGCCCGGGCATGGTGATGAAGGCCGACATCGTCGCCGCCGCCGTCGACGAGGCCGTCGCCACCGGTCCGCAGCGTCCGCGTCTCCTGATGTCCCCGCGCGGCAGGCCGCTGACGCAGGCCCGCGTGCGGGAGCTGAGCGAGGGTCCCGGCGCGATCCTCCTCTGCGGCCGCTTCGAGGGCGTCGACGAGCGCGTCGTCGAGGCCCGCGGGCTGGAAGAGGTCTCGCTCGGCGACTTCGTGCTCTCCGGCGGCGAGATCGCGGCCTTGGCGCTGATCGACGCCTGCGTGCGCCTGCTTCCGGGCGTCATGGGCGCTCAAGCCTCCGCCGCCGAGGAGAGTTTCGAGCACGGCCTGCTCGAATATCCCCATTACACCCGGCCCCAGGTCTGGGAAGGACGGGCTATCCCCGAAGTGCTCGTTTCCGGCGATCACGGCCGCGTCGCCCAATGGCGCCGCGCCGAGGCGGAACGGATCACCAAGGAACGCCGGCCGGACCTGTGGGCGGCCTATCGGGCCGTTCACGACAAGGGCCGGAAAGCCGAGGAACGCCCGGCACGTATCGACAATTCGACCGGTTTAAAGTAGACGAACGCCAACCCGAGCGCAGGCGGCGGCCCCAAGAGCCCGCGACGCGCGCAGACTTTGAAGGACTTAAGTACCATGAACATCCTGCAGGAAATCGAAAAAGAGCACGCCGCCAAGCTCGCCGCCGCCCGCGCGGTGCCGGAATTCCAGCCCGGCGACACGCTGCGCGTCAACGTGCGCATCGTCGAGGGCGAGCGCACCCGCGTGCAGGCCTATGAGGGCGTCTGCATCGCCCGCGGCGGCCACGGCATCAACGAGAGCTTCACCGTCCGCAAGATCTCCTACGGCGAGGGCGTCGAGCGCGTCTTCCCGATCCACTCGCCCAACGTCGAGTCGATCGAGGTCAAGCGCCGCGGCAAGGTTCGCCGGGCGAAGCTCTATTATCTGCGCACGCGCCGCGGCAAGTCGGCCCGCATCGCCGAGAAGGTGGATACCCGTCCCGGCGCCAGGGGCGCCAAGGCGGAGTCGAAGCCGGCGGAGCTGACCGCGCTGTTCAAGAAGCCGAAGGGCGCCCCGGACGATCTCGCCCAGATCCAGGGCGTCGGCGAGGTGCTGGTCGAGAAGCTCCACAAGCTCGGCATCACCAAGTTCGAGCAGATCGCCAACTTCTCCGACGAGGACATCGCCAAGGTCGACGAGGTGCTCGACTTCAAGGGCCGCATCGAGCGCGAGGACTGGATCGGCCAGGCCCGCGCCCTGATCGCCGAGGCGACCGCCGGCGAGATCCAGCTCGACGAGCCGGCGGCTGAAGAGGCGCCCGCCGCCGAGGCGCCGGCCGGAGAAGAGAAGAAGGACTGATCGTCCTTCCTTCCGATCGGGTTTTCGAGCGGGCGGCCATCGGGCCGCCCGTTTCGTTTTCAGGACGAGAGTGAGCCATGACCGACGACTTCACCGCCGCCAACCGGCTCAACTGGGACGAGCGCGTCGCCGTCCACCTGCGCGACGCCGGGTCGATCTATCCCATCGACGCCTTCCGCGCCGGCGCCGATACGTTGATGCCGATCGAGACGGCCGAGATCGGCGACGTCTCGGGCAGGCGCATCGCCCACCTGCAATGCCATTTCGGCCTCGACAGCCTGAGCCTTGCCCGCCGCGGCGCGGACGTGACCGGGCTCGACTTCTCGGCCTCCGCGATCGCGGCGGCCCGCGCCCTCGCCGAGGATACCGGCCTTTCCGCCCGCTTCGTCGAAGGCGACGTCTACGAGGCCCGGTCCCTGCTCGCGGGCGATTTCGACATGGTCTACGTGACCTGGGGTACGATCATCTGGCTGCCGGACATCCGCAAATGGGCCGCGACCGTCGCCAGCCTGCTCGCACCGGGCGGAAACCTGTACCTCGCGGAAGGTCATCCCTTCCTGCGCCAGTTCGAGGAGGAGGACGGAAAGCTCGTCGTCGCATACGATTGGCGCACGCCGATCGAGGCGCCGCTCGCCTTCGACGAGGCGGGAACCTATGCCGGCGACGGCTCGCCGCTCCGGGTACAGCGCAGCTACGAGTGGATGCACCCGCTGTCCGACGTCCTGAACGGACTGGTCGCGGCCGGCCTCGCGCTCGACTTCCTGCACGAGCACGATTCCCTGCCCTGGCCGGCGGTGCCGATGATGCGGCAGGGCGAGGACCGCATGTTCCGGATGCCCGACGGCGTCGCGGGACCGCCTCTCGCCTTTTCCCTCAGCGCGCGGAAAACCTCCGGATGACGCCGCCCGCGCCGATGCCGGGCGCGCCGGCCGGGCGCTCGCGGCTCGCTTTGCTCGCGCTCGGCGCGACCATCGGCCTGATCTCGTTCAACCTGCGCCCGGCACTGACCAGCACCGGGCCGCTGCTGCCCGAGATCATGCGCGATTTCGGCATCGACGTGGCGCTCGCGAGCAGCGTCTCGACCATTTCGCTGCTCTGCCTGGGCATCTTCGGCGCGACGGCGGCGCGGCTCGCCCGCCCGTTCGGACCGGAGCGGGTGATCCTCGCCCTGCTCGTCGTCCTGACCGTCGGCACGGTGCTGCGCGCGACCGGCAGCTTCGCCGCCCTCGTCGCCGGCATGGTTCTCGCCGGGCTCGGCATCGGCATCGTCCAGGTGCTCGTGCCCGGCATCATGAAGCGCGATTTCCCGGACCATACCGGCCTGATGACCGGCCTCTACACGATGTTCCTCTGCCTCGGCGGGGCCGTCGGCGTCGGCGCGGCGATCCCGCTGCGCGACGCGCTCGGCGGCTGGCAGGCATCGCTGATGGCCTGGGGCGCCCCGGCCGCGCTCGCCGCCCTCGTCTGGGTCCCGTGGGCCTTCGCCCGCCGGTCGCCGGCCCCGCGCGTCGCCCATCCCGGCCGCCTGTGGCGCGATCCGCTCGCCTGGTCGGTCGCCTGCTTCATGGGCCTGCAATCCTGCCTCGCCTACACGACCTTCGCGCTGTTGCCGCTGATCCTGGTGCAGCACGGCTCCGGCGGCGACCGCGCCGGCTATGTCTCCGCGCTCGCGATCGCGACCCAGATGGTGACGGCCCTTGTCGTGCCCTCCTTGGCCGCCCGCCTGCGCCACCAGAGCGCCGTCGCGGCGATCGCGGCCGGCGCAGGCGCGCTCGGCTTCCTCGGCCTCGTCTTCGGCCCGCCGCCGCTCGCGGTCGTCTTCGCGACGGTCATGGGCTTCGGCCTCGGCGCGACGATCGCGCTCGCGATCCTGTTCATGATCCTGCGCTCGCCCGACAGCCAGACCGCGTCCGACCTGTCGGGCATGGCCCAGAGCGTCGGCTACGTGATCGCCGCCGCCGGGCCCCTCGGAGCCGGCTGGCTGCGCGACGCGAGCGGCGGCTGGACGCTTCCCGCCGCCTTCTTCGTCACGGTCGCCGCGCTCACCGCGGCCGCCGGCTGGCGCGCCGGCCGCAACGCCCACGTGCTGGCCCCGCGACCCGCCCGGGGGGCGTGATGAAGACGGCTTACGCGCCGATTGCCGTTTCCGGAGACAAGTCCTATGTTGCGCCCATGCGGAATGGTCCGAAATTCAGCGTCGAACACGCCGTGAAGGCCCAGCGCGCCGGCCTCCTGCCGGGCTGCCCGGGCGCGGCGCCGCTGCACGACCATGCGCTGCTGCCGTGGCGTTTCCACCCGCTGCTGCACGCGGCCGACGGCATCCTCTGATCCGAATTCCGGCCGGCTCCGGCCAGGCCGTTCGAGAACGCGCGCCCGCATGGTCCGGGCATCCCCTGACATCGAAGAGAACGAGAACGCCATGTCCAAGCCGAGAACCCTGTACGACAAGATCTGGGACGACCATCTGGTCGACGAGCAGGAGGACGGCACCTGCCTGCTCTACATCGATCGCCACCTCGTCCACGAGGTGACGAGCCCGCAGGCCTTCGAGGGCCTGCGCATGAACCACCGCAAGGTGCGCGCGCCGGCCAAGACGCTCGCCGTCGTCGACCACAACGTCCCGACCACCGACAGGAGCCACGGCATCGACGACCCGGAATCGGCCCTGCAGGTCGAGACGCTCGCCGAGAACGCCAGGCAGTTCGGCGTCACCTATTTCGACGAGAACGACATCCGCCAGGGCATCGTCCACGTGATCGGCCCCGAGCAGGGCTTCACCCTGCCGGGCACCACCATCGTCTGCGGCGATTCCCACACCTCGACGCACGGCGCCTTCGGCGCGCTCGCCCACGGCATCGGCACCTCGGAGGTCGAGCACGTGCTCGCCACCCAGACGCTGATGCAGCGCAAGGCGCGGAACATGCAGGTCGTCGTCGACGGCAGGCTGCCCGAGGGCGTCACCCCGAAGGACGTGATCCTCGCCATCATCGGCGAGATCGGCACCGCCGGCGGCACCGGCCACGTCATCGAGTACGCCGGCGACGTGTTCCGCGACATGTCCATGGAAGGCCGCATGACGGTCTGCAACATGTCGATCGAGGGCGGCGCGCGGGCCGGCATGGTCGCCCCGGACGAGAAGACCTATGCCTATATCGAGGGCCGGCCGATGGCGCCCAAGGGCAGGGCCTGGGACATGGGCCGAGCCTACTGGGAGACGCTGCCGAGCGACGAGGGCGCCGAGTTCGACCGCATCGTCCGCCTCGACGGCGCGGCGTTGCCGCCGATCGTCACCTGGGGCACCAGCCCGGAGGACGTCATTTCGGTCACGGGCGTCGTTCCCGACCCCGACGCGATCGCCGACGAGCACCGCCGCGAGGCCAAGCGCCGCGCCCTCGACTACATGGGCCTGACGGCGGGCACGAGGATCACCGACATCCGCCCGCAGCGCGTCTTCATCGGCTCCTGCACGAACTCGCGCATCGAGGACCTGCGCGCCGCCGCCCGCATCGTCGAGGGCCACAAGGTGCACCAGGACGTCACGGCCTGGATCGTGCCGGGCTCGGGCCTCGTCAAGCAGCAGGCGGAATCGGAAGGCCTCGACGCGATCTTCAGGGCCGCCGGCTTCGACTGGCGCGAGCCGGGCTGCTCCATGTGCCTCGCCATGAACGCCGACAAGCTCAGCCCCGGCGAGCGCTGCGCCTCGACCTCGAACCGCAATTTCGAGGGCCGCCAGGGCTTCAAGGGCCGCACGCACCTCGTCTCGCCGGAAATGGCCGCCGCCGCCGCGGTCGCCGGTCACTTCGTCGACGTGCGCGAGTGGCCGAAGGCGGTCTGAGGCCGGCGCGGCACGGACCGGGCGGCGATAGTCGGAAGCGCGCGCTGCATGGATCCCGGATCAAGTCCGGGACACGCCGCTTCCATTTGCCGCCCGGGCCCTGCCCCATCGACAGACCCGTGCCCTGGACCTGATCCAGGGCCCATGCGAACTCGGCACCCGCACCCCGTTTCGTCGTCATGCCGGGGCTCGACCCGGGTATCGCGCTTCCGGCCGCGGCAAATTTGTAACAATCCGTGTCAAACCCCGCCGCGGGACACAATCAGCGGCAAATCGGCCCGATCCGTCCACAATTCCGCTCCGATTGGCCATCACGAAACCCGGCATCGACGTCTCTCGAGCCGGAGCAAGCGAATGCGCCCGATCGTCCTTCCCGTTCTCCTCGCCCTGACCGCGCTGCCGCCGGTCGGCGCCCGAGCCGAGACCCCCCATCCGCTCACCGGCGACGGCCGCTACCAGCTCATGGAGGTGAACGACCGGATCGTCCGCCTCGACACCAGGACCGGCCGGTTCGACCTCTGCCGCATGGAGGGGACCGACTGGTCCTGCACGGCGACGCGCGACCAGCGCGCCGAGCTCGAGGGCCGGATCGTCGAGCTGACCCGCCGGGTCGAGGCGCTCGAGAAGGAGCGGACGGCGAGCGCCGCCGTCTCCGCGTCCGCCGTTTCCGCGTCCGCCGTTTCCGCGCCCGTCGTGCAGGTTCCGGCGGCCGCGCTTCCCGCGCCGGTCGTCGTCGACACACCTCCCCGGCCCCGGGCCGAATCCCGGGCCGAACCCCAAGGCGTCGCGACGACCGATGCCGGATCCGACGAGTTCAGCAAGGTCGCCGACGTCGTCCCGCCGGTCGAGGTCGGACGCGTCGAGGGCCGGCCGATGGTGATCGCCCCGGTGCCCCCGGCGCCGGAGAAGCCCGGTCTCGTCAAGCGCATCACCGGCCTGCTGCCCGATCTGTGGTAGGCCGGCCGGCGGCGGGCCGGCGCGGCGGTCCCCGGCGGTTGCCGCCGCCCGAGCCTTCGGTCTAGCCTTCGTGGACGACGGAGGACCGGCGGGGACGGGACCGAATGAGCGAGCGGAAGACACTCACGGGCGGCTGCCTCTGCGGGAAGGTGCGCTACGAGATCGACTATCGCGGCGAGCGCGGCTCGCTCTGCCATTGCTCCATGTGCCGGCGCCAGTCCGGCGGCGCCTTCATGGGCTTCGTCACGGTGCCGCGCGCCCATGTGCGGATGACCGGGAAATTGAAGGTCTACCGGTCCTCGCCGATCGGCCTGCGCGGCTTCTGCCCGGATTGCGGCACGCCGATCACCATGGACTATCCGCACGAGGACGGCCTGACCGGCATCGTCACCGGCAGCCTGGACGATCCCGACCAGGTGCCGCCGGCGCTGCATTGGGGCGTCGAATCCATGCTCTCCTGGCTGAAGCTCGCCGACGACCTGCCGCGCTATGCCACCGAGGAGGACCCCGAATACGCCGAGGCGCTGAAACGGATCGAGGATTGACCGTCGCCGCCTCCGCTTCGTGCTAGTCTGACGGCCATGAGCGACGACCATCACGCGCGCGCCGAGGCGCGCCGCAAGCAGGCGCTGAAGGATCTGGAGGACGCCGCCGCCGGATCGGAGGTGTTCGGCACGTCGGCGTTCGCCAGGCAGGCCGAGCGGGCGGGCGCCCATTTCCGCGGCGACGACGCCGATCAGCACGACCGGGTCGAGGTCTGGGGCCGCCGGATCGGCCGCGGCCTGTCGCTGATCGCTTTTTTCGGGCTGCTGATCTACCTTGCCGTGACGTATCTGTAGGCCCGTCACGGCCGAACGGAGGAGATCAGGACGCCGCGATGGCCCGCGCGACCCCCATTTCGGCCTGGCAGGACCGGCAGGCGCCGACGCTGGACGACATCCACCGGCTCGCCGCCGACGCCTTCGGGCAATTGCCCGGCGCCTTCCGCCAGCTCTGCGGCGACATCGTCATCCGGGTCGCCGATTTCCCCGAGGAGGAGGTGCTCGACGACATGGGGCTCGATTCCCCCTTCGACCTGCTCGGCCTCTTCCAGGGCACGGGGCTCGCCCATCGCGGCGAGCTCCGCACCGGCGAGATGCCCAACATGATCTGGCTCTACCGCCGCCCGCTCCTCGATTTCTGGGCCGAATCGGAAGAAACGCTGGGTCATCTCGTCGCCCACGTGCTGATCCACGAGATCGGCCATCATTTCGGCATGTCGGACGACGACATGGAGGCGATCGAGGCGCAGGTCCACGACTGACGCGGCCCGGCCGCCGGGTTGTTCCGTTTCCGGCCGAATTCTGCTACCCGTCAGCCGACCCATTCGATCCCGGACCGGTTTGGAGCTTCCCGCGCGTGCAGACGTCCTTTTCCAGAGCAGCCGTCCTCGCCGCCGCCCTGTCGGCGGCGCTCCTGCTGTCCGGCTGCGGCGTCAAACCGACCCAGCTCGAGCCGCCGCCCGGCACCGACCCCGCCGACGTGCGTGACCCGGCGGTGAAGAAGGCGCCTCCCAAGGACGGCGCGAAACCGGACAAGCCGTTCATTCTCGACGGCTTGCTGATGTAGCGCCCCGGATTTCAACACCTTTCGGTGTAGCGACAATGCATCACTTCGAATATCGGCGGGGCGTCCTTCATGCCGAGGACGTGCCGGTGCCCGAGATCGCCGCGGCCGTCGGCACGCCGTTCTATTGCTACTCGACGGCGACGCTCGAGCGGCACTACCGCGTCTTCGTCGACGCCCTCGCCGGCCTGCCCGCGATGGTCTGCTACGCCATGAAGGCCAATTCCAACCAGGCGGTGCTGGCGACGCTGGCCCGTCTCGGTGCCGGCATGGACGTCGTCTCGGAGGGCGAACTGCGCCGCGCCCGCGCCGCCGGCGTGCCGTCGGGGCGCATCGTCTTCTCCGGCGTCGGCAAGACCGCCAGGGAACTCGCCCACGCCCTCGACGAGGACATCTACTGCTTCAACGTCGAATCCGAGCCCGAGCTGGAGCTGCTGTCGGCGATCGCCGCCTCGCGCGGGCAGACGGCGCGCGTCTCGATGCGCATCAACCCGGACGTCGACGCCAGGACCCACCGGAAGATCGCCACCGGCAAGGCGGAGAACAAGTTCGGCATCCCCTGGGAGCGCGCCCGCGACGTCTATGCCCGCGCCGCCGCGCTGCCGGGCGTCGAGGTGACCGGCATCGACCTGCACATCGGCAGCCAGATCACCGAGCTCGAGCCGTTCGAGGCCGCGTTCTCGCTCCTGCGCGAGCTGATCTCGACCCTGCGCGCCGACGGCCACCGGATCGAGCACGTCGATCTCGGCGGCGGCCTGGGGATTCCCTATTCGGCGACCAACACCCCGCCGCCGCTGCCGGCCGACTACGGCCAGGCCGTCCATCGCCACCTCGCAGCGCTCGGCTGCCGCGTCGTCGTCGAGCCCGGCCGGCTGATCGCCGGCAACGCCGGCATCCTGGTCACGAGCGTGATCTACGTGAAGAGCGGCGCCGACCGCACCTTCGTGATCGTCGACGCGGCCATGAACGACCTCATCCGGCCGACGCTCTACGACGCCCACCACGAGATCCTGACCGTCGCCGAGCCGCCGCCCGGCGGCGAATGGCAGCCCGTCGACATCGTCGGCCCCGTCTGCGAGACCGGCGACTTCATCGCCCATCAGCGGGCGCTGCCGCCGGTGGAGCCCGGCGCCGCGCTCGCCGTCATGTCGGCCGGCGCCTACGGCGCGGTGCAGGCATCGACCTACAATTCGCGGCTCCTGGTGCCCGAAGTGCTCGTTCGTGGCGGCGATTTCGCGGTCGTGCGGCCGCGCGGCACCTACGAGGAGCTGATCGGCCTCGACCGTCTGCCGGACTGGCTCGCGCCCGGAGCAACGCCCGGGTTCACGCCCGGGTTCACGAAGGCCTGATTGGCGCCACGTTCGTTCGGGAGACTATGCTGGCGACGGTTCGCCCGCGTGGGGCCTGCGCCCGGAGAATCGGGCGCGCCGGCGCGCGGCCCCCGGAACGGTTCGTGACGAAACGCCGCTCGTGCCCTAGATTGCCGCTCTGGAAGCGAGGCGGCCGGGAAGGATGATTCGGTGACCGGATCCCGACGACGGCGCAGCGACGCCGACAGCAGTTTCGCCCGCGGACCGATCGCGTCCGCGATCCGCCGTGCCGCGGCGGCGATCGCCTTCGAGCGGATTTGGCCCGCCTTTCTGCCGGCCGCCATCGTCCTCGCCGTCTACTGCATCGTCTCCTGGTTCGGCCTGTGGATCTCCGTTTCGCCCTATCTGCGCATCGGCGGGCTGATCCTGTTCGCGGCCGCCTTCGCCGCCGCCCTGACGCCGCTCGCCCGCATCCGCCTGCCGCGCCTCGGCGAGGCCCGCCACCGCGTCGAGACGGCGACCGGGCTCTCCCATCGCCCGCTCACCGCGCTCGAGGACAATCTCGCCGGCTCCCGCCCCGACGCGGCGACCGAGCGGCTCTGGGCGGCCCACCGCGCCCGCGCCGCAGCGGGTATCGGACGGCTGTCGGCGGGCCTGCCGGCGCCCCGCGTCGCCGCGCGCGATCCCTACGCCCTGCGCGCGATCGTCGTCCTCCTGTTCGTCGTGGCGCTCGCCTGGGCCGGTCCCGACTGGCGGAGCCGCCTCCTGTCGGCGGCCGCGCCGATCGGCCCCGACGAGGCGCAGATCGCCCGCATCGACGCCTGGGTCTCGCCGCCGCGCTACACCGGCCGTCCCCCCGTCCTGCTGACCGGCAACGGCGCGCGGGCGCAGGAACGCGGCGGAGATCCCGCCGGACGGGCCGCTCCGATTGCCGTGCCACAGGGCTCGCAGCTCATCATCCGCGCGCCTGCGGATTCCGGCGTCGCCGTCGCGGCCTCCTTCGGGGGCGGCGAGGCGGCGTCCGTGGCCGCCGGCGACAGCGACAAGGGCGCCGCCGCCCCGGCCGAGTACCAGATCGGGCTCGACGAGAGCGGCGCGGTGAGCATCGGCCTCGACGGCCAGACCGTGTTCTCCTGGGCCTTCGACGTCGTGCCCGACGCGCCGCCCTCGATATCGTTCGGTCAGGAGCCCGATTTCACGGCCACCCAGGCGCTGCGGCTCTTCTACTCGGTCAGCGACGACTACGGCGTCATCGCCGCCGAGGCGAAGTTCGAGCCCATCGACGAGAAGCTCGCCGACGCCGACCCGCTGGTGCCCCCGCCCGATTTCCCGCTGTCGCTGCCGCAGCTGCGCGCCCAGTCGGGCAACGCCCAGACCATCAAGGAGCTGTCGAGCCATCCCTGGGCCGGCTCCAAGGTGCGGCTGCGCCTCGTCGCCCGCGACGACGCCGGCCAGGAGGGCCTGAGCGATCCCGTCGAGATCACCCTGCCGCAGCGCCGCTTCTACGAGCCGCTCGCCCGCGCCGTCGTCGAGCAGCGCCGCGATCTCGCGCTCGACCGCAACGCCGCGCCGACGGTCGCCCGGGCGCTCGACGCGCTGGCGCTCGAGCCGGAGAAGAACATCGAGGATTACGGCGTCTATCTCGGCATGCGCTCGGCCTATTGGCGGCTGCGGTCCGGCGACGGCGGCGAGGAGACCCTGCGCGGCGTCCTCGACCAGCTCTGGGACGTGGCCCTGCAGATCGAGGACGGCGACCTGTCGCTCGCCACCGAGGACCTGCGCGCCGCCCAGGAGCGGCTGATGCGGGCGCTCGAGGAGGGCGCGTCCGACGAGGAGATCGAGCGGCTGATGGCGGAGCTGCGCCAGGCGCTCGACCAGTTCCTGCGCGAGCTCGCCCAGCGGGCGCTGGAGAACCAGGATCAGGCGCAGCAGATGCCGATGGATCCGAACGCGCAGACCCTGAGCCGCAACGACCTGCAGCGCCTGCTCGACGCCATCGAGAACATGGCGCGCTCGGGCGCCCGCGACTCCGCCCGGCAGATGCTGAGCGACCTGCGCAACATGCTGGAGAACCTGCGCAACGGCCGCATGCAGCCCGGCCAGATGCAGGCCGGCCCGATGGGCGAGATGCTCGACCAGCTCGGCGACCTGATCCGGCGCCAGCAGGAGCTTATGGACCAGACCTTCCAGTTCAACCAGCAGGGCAAGAAGGGCCAGGGTCAGCAGGGCGAGGGCCAGCAGGGCGAGGGCCGGGGCGATCAGCTCGGCCAGCTCGGCCAGAGCCAGTCGGAGCTGCGCGAGGCGCTGCGCCAGCTCATGGAGCAGCTGAAGGAGCTCGGCGGCGAGCCCGGCAGCGAGCTCGGCCAGGCCGGCGAGGCGATGGGCGAGGCCGAGCAGTCGCTCGGCCAGGGCGAGACCGGCCAGGCGCTTTCCGAGCAGGGCCGCGCCCTCGACAACCTGCGCCGCGGCGCCCAGTCGATGGCCGAGCAGATGGCGCAGGGCATGGCCCAGGGCATGGGCATGGGCCAGCCCGGCCCGAACGGCCGCCAGCGCACCGATCCCTTCGGCCGGCCGCTGCGCACCGAGGGCCCGGACTACGGCGTCACCGTCAAGGTTCCCGAGGAGATCGACGTGCAGCGCGCCCGCGAGATCCTCGAGGAGCTGCGCCGCCGCCTGTCGGACCCGAGCCGCCCGCGGCTCGAGAAGGACTACCTGGAAAGGCTGCTCGAGCGGTTCTGACCGCCCGCTTCGGCGGCGGTATCGGCGGCGGTATCGGCGGCGGCGAACAGCGCGCCGACGCGGGAGCGGATCTCCGCGAGCGTGAACGGCTTCAGCACCACGTCGCGGACGATCTCGTCGAGCCCGTGCGCGCGCTCGCGCTGGTTGGCGTAGCCCGTCATCAGCATCACCGGCACGTCGGGCCGCTCGCGGGCGACGTTGAGCGCCAGGGCGATGCCGTCCATCACCGGCATGACGATGTCGGAGAGGACGAGGCCGGCCCCGTTCGCGGGGCCCCGCAGCAGGTCGAGCGCCTCGGCGCCGTCCGCCGCCTCCTCGACCGCGTGGCCGTCGATCTCCAGCGCCCGCCGCACGAAGGTGCGCACGCCGTCGTCGTCATCGACCAGGAGTATCGTCGCCATCCGCCCGTTTCCCCCTTCAGTCGCCGTCCTCGGCGGCCCGTCCTTCGACGACGCCGACGAACGGCAGCTCGCGGAAAGCGTGCGCGACGTCCATGCCGTAGCCGACCACGAACAGGTCGGGACAGGTGAAGCCGATGAAATCGGGATTGATGTCGGCGGCCCGCTTGCCGGGCTTGTCGAGCAGCACGCAGGTCAGCACCGCGCCCGCCCCGCGCGCCGCCAGGAGGTCCTTGGCGTAGGCGAGGGTGCGGCCCGATTCGAGGATGTCGTCGATCAGGATGACGGTGCGCCCCTTCACCTCGCTGTCGATGTCGCGCAGCACCGTGACCCGGCCGGAGGATTCCGTGCCGGCGCCGTAGCTCGACAGGCTCATGAACTCGACTTCCGGCGACAGGCCCGCGGCGTAGAGTGCCCGCAGGAGGTCGGCGGCGAAGACGAAGCTGCCCTTGAGGATGGCGATGACGAGGGGCTGCGGCCCGGCGCGGTCGCCGATCTCGCTCGCGATCTCGCTGTTGCGCGCGGCGATCTCCTCCGAGGAGTACAATACGCGGATGCGCTGGCCGCGCCTTTCTATCGTCGTCAATTGTCGAGCTCCACGATGCGGCGGTCGCGCGCGATGAACCGGACCTGCAGGTCGTCCGCCCCGCGCGGCGGCGAGGCCAGCCGGGTGCGGAACGTCATCGAGGCGCTCGGCTCGATCACCCGCTGGCGCGGCTCCAGCGTCCAGGCGTAGAGCTCGTCGCCCGCCTTGCCCCGCAGGGAGAAGCGCAGCGCCGGCACCGGCATGGCCCGGTCGCGGATGTTCGTGATCTCGCCTTCGACGATCAGCACCGGCACCCCGTCCTCGAAGTCGCGCCGCTGCGTGACCTTCTCGAATTCCAGTCCGCGGAGGTTTACCGGGAAACCGATCGCCTCGTACAGCCCCGCCGAGTTGGGAAGCGCGCGCACCACGTCCTCGCGGTAGTGGAAGGCGGCGACGAGGCCCGCCAGTACGCAGCCGAGCGCGAAGGCCTCCAGGCCGCGGCGCCCGGAACCCCTGTAGCGGACCTTCGGTCCCTTGCCGGCGTGGTTCGCCGCCATCCGGGCGCGCTGCTCGGCGGCGTGCTCGACGTCGCTGATCTCGCGCGGGCCTTCCGCGCCGCCGTCGTCGACGATTCGCGCACCGAACGATTCGGATGATTCGGCGAGCGCCCTCTCGCCCGACGGCGCCTCGACCCGGTCGGCGCGGCTCGGCGGCGCCGGCGCGTTCGCCGCGGGCTCCGGCGGGATGAGGTCCGGCTCGGGCATGTAGGGCACGGCGTGCCAGACATTCCGGCATTTCGCGCAGCGCACCGAGCGGCCGTCGGGCGGAAAGGTCGCCGCGTCGACGGTGTAGCTCGTATTGCAGTCCGGGCAGGTTATCTTCATCCAGGTCCGCGCGGCACGGGTCGAGAGCGCCCGCTTCAGGCGACCGGCGTGCTCTTCCACCTCGCCGGATTATGTTTAATGAAGCGTTAAGGGCCGGTCTGCGAAGGTTCATCGCTCCGGTCGTGCTGGGCCGAACCAGCGGACCGATCCGGGAGCCGTCCATTGATGATCCGTTTCGAAAACGTCGGGTTGCGATATGGCATGGGACCGGAGGTCCTGCGCGACGTGTCGTTCCGCATCGAGCGCGGCTCGTTCCAGTTCCTGACCGGGCCGTCGGGCGCCGGCAAGACGTCGCTGATGCGGCTCCTGTTCCTGGCGCTGAAGCCGACGCGCGGCCTGATGTCCCTGTTCGGCCACGACGTCGCCACCCTGTCGCGCGCCGACCTGCCGACCGTGCGCCGCCGCCTCGGCGTCGTCTTCCAGGACTTCCGGCTGCTCGATCACCTGTCGACCTACGAGAACGTCGCGCTGCCCCTGCGCGTCCTCGGCAAGGACGAGGCGTCCTACCGCACCGACGTGATCGAGCTCCTGCACTGGGTGGGCCTCGGACACCGCGTGCACGTGCATCCGCCGGTCCTCTCGGGCGGCGAGAAGCAGCGCGCCGCGATCGCCCGCGCCGTCATCACCCAGCCGGAGCTCCTGCTCGCCGACGAGCCGACCGGCAACGTCGACCCGACGCTCGCCCGCCGCCTGTTGCGCCTGTTCATGGAGCTGCACCGGCTCGGCACCACCGTCGTCATCGCCACCCACGACATCGGCCTGATGGACCAGTACGACGCGCGCCGCTTCGTGCTGAACGAGGGCCGCGTCCACATCTACGACTGAGGGAACGAAGAGCCAGCCATGGCCATGCCGGCGCAGAGCGACGATCGCGACGACGAGACCGGGGGACCGGGCGTCGACGAGGACTTCGGTCCCTCGGCGCCGATCGTGCCGGCCTCAGGCGTCTCCGGCCGCGCGCTGTTCTTCGTCCTCGCCATCATGTCGTTCCTGGCCTGCATCACGGTCGGGGCGGTCGCCGTCATCGCCTCGGCCGCCGCCGACTGGCGCTCCGACATATCCGGCGAGATCACCGTTCAGGTGCGCCCGCTCGAGGGCGTGGACATCGCCGCCGCCCTCGACCAGGCGCTGGCGGTCCTCCGCGACACGCGCGGCATCGAGAGCGCCCGCGCGCTGTCGGAAGGCGAGCTGCGCGACCTGCTCGAGCCGTGGCTCGGCGCCGGCGTCGACCTCGAGGAGCTTCCCGTTCCGCGCCTGATCGTCGTCGAGATCGACCGCGCCGCCCCGCCCGACATCGCCGACCTGCGCGACAGGCTCGTGCGGGCGGTGCCGGCGGCGAGCCTCGACGACCACCAGCTCTGGCAGGGGCGCCTCGCGGTGATGGCCAACACGCTCACGATCAGCGGCGGCGCGATCCTGATCCTGGTGCTGATCGCCACCGTCCTGTCCGTGGTGTTCGCCACGCGCGGCGCCATGGCGACCAACCGCGATATCGTCGAGGTGCTGCACCTCGTCGGCGCCAAGGAGGCGTTCATCGCGCGCGAGTTCGAGCGGCATTTCCTGAGAGTGGGCTTCCGCGGCGGTCTCGCCGGCGGCATCGCCGCCATGGCCGCCTTCGCCGCGATCCGCTGGATTTCCGCCCAGTTCGCCGCCACTCCCGCCGGCGACCAGTTCGACGCCCTGTTCGGCGGCATCTCGATCGGCTGGTCGGCGTTCGCCGGCATCGGCCTGACGATTCTGCTGGTCGCCGCCCTGACGGCGATGAGCTCCAGGCTCACCGTCTTCCATTTCCTGAAGATTTTCGACTAGCCGGGCGCGGAAGGGCGCCGGCGGCCCTTGCCGTGGCTACGCCCCATTTCTTAGTATCCTCAAGGGACGGAATGGTGAACAGCGATCACAGCGAGCTGCCTCTGGAGGGCGCGGACCGGGCAGGTTCCGCGGCGCGGGTCCGTGCGCCCAGGCGGCACCGTTCCCTGCGTCTCGCCTCCGTCGCGCTCGCCGGTCTGGCCATCGGCGGCCTGATCGCCTTCGCCATCGGCTTCGCCCACTTCGTCTTCAACGTCGCCGAGCTCGAGAAGCCCCGTGCCGCCGAGGCCGCCGACGCCATCGTCGCGCTCACCGGCGGCGCGGACCGCATCACCGACGCCATCGCGCTGCTGCGCGAGGGCCGCGCCCAGCGGCTCCTGATCTCCGGCGTCCACCCGAGCACGTCGCGCGAGATGCTGGCGGCCCTGACGCCGGGCGGCGCCGAGTTTTTCGAATGCTGCGTCGATCTCGGCCATGCCGCGCTCAACACGGTCGGCAACGCCAAGGAGACGCGCGACTGGGCGCGCGTCAACGGCTTCTCCTCGCTGATCGTCGTCACCTCCAGCTACCACCTGCCCCGCAGCCTCAACGAGATCCGCCGCGAGATGCCGGAGGCCCGGCTGATCCCCTATCCGGTCGTCACGCAGCGCATGCAGATCGAGGGCTGGTGGCGCAGCCCCGGCACCACGCGGCTGCTGCTTTCCGAGTACACCAAGTATCTGATGTCGATGGCGCGCCTCAGGCTCGGCGGACCGGACACCTCGTTCGAGGCGGCCCACGCGGCAGCCGGCGCGGGCGGCTGAGCACGACCCGTCAGGGCATCCAGGAAGGCTCCCCCCGCGTGGTCCTGCGCTCGATCCTCTTCAACATCGCCTTCTACGTGAACCTGATCGCGTGGCTGGTCCTCTGCCTGCCGTTCATCTGGCTGCCGCGCACCTGGCTGATCGGCCTCGTGCACGGCTGGGCGCGCAGCTCGGTCTGGCTCCTGCGCGTCGTCGCCGGCGTCCGCATGGAGGTGCGCGGCGCGAGGAAACGCTACGACGGCCCGCTGCTGATCGCCGCCAAGCACCAGTCGCTGTTCGAGACCTACGCGCTCTTGCCGTTCTTCTCCGACCCGGCCTTCATCCTGAAGCGCGAGCTGAACCGGATCCCCTTCTTCGGCTGGTGGGCGGCGCGGATGCGGATGATTCCCGTCGATCGCGGCAAGGGCATGCGCGCGCTGAAGGAGATGGCCGCCATCGCCCGGGCGGAGGCGGCCCGCAACCGCCAGGTGCTGATCTTCCCGGAGGGCACCCGCCGCCCGCCGGGCGCGGAGCCGGCCTACAAGGCGGGCGTCTCGACGCTCTACGCGGAGATGGACGTGCCCTGCCTGCCCGTCGCGCTCAATTCCGGCCTCTTCTGGCCGCGGCGCAAGTGGCAGCGCTATCCCGGCACCATCCTGGTCGAGTTTCTCGAGCCGATCGCGCCGGGCCTGCCGCGCCGCGAGTTCCTGGCTAGGCTCGAGAGCGACATCGAGGCCGCCTGCGACCGGCTGCTGGTCGAGGCGGCAAGGAGCGCCGACCCCCCGCCCCTGCCGGAGACCGCGCGGGAGCGGCTGGCGGCCATCGGGGAAGGCGGGGCGGCTCGTTCCGCCTGAAAGGGGACAACCTGTTGAGGCTCCACATCTAGAGGCTGCACCGGTTGATCGCCGGCGCCTTGCCGTCGAGCAGCCGCGACAGCGTGGTCGCGACCCCGGTCGGCGCCCCGACCGCGATCTCGGTGCCCGTCCGCGACACTTTCGACACGCCGCAGAGGCGGGCCTGATAGGCCCGGTCGCAGCAATGGCCGTCGGTGTTCGGATCGCCCGGCGCGCAGTTCCACGGGCCGGTGATCTGGAAGCCGGTCGGCGGGCTCGTCACCGGCGGGCAGGAACAGATGATCTCGCTCTTCTTGAGCCTGCCGAAGCCGGGGAAATCCTTGCCGCGCGTGCTGTTGAAGCAGAGCCCGCCGTCGCACTGGGCCGAATAGCCGGCCTGCCGGCCGTTCCGGCTGTCGCAGTCGTAGAGGGCGAGCGGCGCGCCGAGCTTCTCGGTGGCGGGATCGTAGTCGGCCTCGAGCTCGCGCGGCGTCGCGTAGGTGGAGACCGTGAAGCCGTTGCCGACGCCGTCCTGCAGGATGTCGCAGACATCCCGCTTCTCTCCGTCCTCGCGGTAGTTGAAGGGCAGCGAGATGCTCTTCTCGTGCATGACGTCGCACTTGCAGTAGGCGACGTTGTCGAGCGTCCAGCAGGTCGCCGTGGCGCACAGGGCGAACGTCTTCGAATCGCGCTTCGACACCGGGCACGTCCTGAAGACGCTGCGCGGGTTCCTGCGGATGGCCTCGTAGAGGTCGCCGTCCTGCATGCCCCTCAGGCCGTCGGCGGCAACTGCCGGCGAGAAGGGAACGAGGAACGCGGCGAGGATCAGCCCGCCGAGGAGCCAGGAAAAAGCGCGTCGCATGCCGGCAAGGCCTTTCGGGTCCGAATCGAGCGCCGGAAATTTAGCCGGTTAGAATCGCCAATTCGTTAAACAGGCAAACCATGGGAAGCGGATGGCTCGGCGGCAGTTTCCCTCCGCCGGGCTTCCGCCCGGCAACCCCTCTCCCTATCCCTCCCCCGCAAGGGGGGAGGGGACCACAAGCGGCGCGGCAGAGAACCCTCTCCCCCAACGAAGTCGGGTGTTCCCGACTTCGTCTCCTAAAACAGCAACATCGGAAACATCCGATGTTGCGCCCGGGGGAGGGATAGGGAGGGGGTCGCGGCACGGCAAAGCGCCGGCGAGACCCCTCTCACGAAGCGCCGCCCTTCAACAATCAGCCGCTCACGCGCTGCGCGTGCGCCAGCTGTCGACGTAGGTCTCCCGCGCCATCCTGGAGTACGGCACCGGCGAGACGCGGACGCGGATCTCGGTCTGCCTGTGCGGCTCGACGGTGGTCTTCTTCGTGCCGCCGTTCTCCTCGCCCCAGACCAGCGTCAGCACGTCGCCCTCGTTGATCTCCGGATCGACGATGCCGAGCGACAGCATCGCCTTCTCGTTGTAGCTGTAGCCGGAGAACATCGACAGGCCGACCGTCTTCCCGCCCATCGTCACCCTGTCGTAGGAGGACGAGGCGTAGTTCGACAGCGGCAGATCGATATATTTGAAGCCCTCGCCCTCGGGCGCGAACATCGAGGCCGTCACCCTGGCCACGTCCTCGGCGTTCCACTCGAAGGTGACCTTGCGGCGGTGCGGCTTGCCGGCCATCTTTTCCAGCGCCTCGCGGCCGACGAAATCGTGGTCGAACTTCACGTAGATCCCGTAGCCGAGCTCGTAGGGGCTCAGGTAGTAGTCCTCGATCTCGGAGGACACGAAGCTGCCGCCGATCGAGCCGGTCGCCTCGTAGCTGTCGGCCGGCAGCCACTCGCGATAGGCCTTCATCTTCTCGCCGGTATAGACGGCGGGAAGCGGCGAGGGGATCCAGCCCGATTCGAGCGTGTTGGTGGCATAGGCGCGCGAGCCGACCTGGGCGAGGCCGAAGTCCTTGCCCGCCTCGACGATCGCGGCGCGGATCTCGTCGCCCTCCTCGTAGGGACCCCAGACCTCGAGGCCCGGCGCGCCGGCCATGCCGTGGCGCAGCGCCCGCACCTTGCGGCCGGCGATGGTGATCGCGTCCATGTTGAAGAACCTGATCTCGGGAACCGGCCCGCCGTTCAGCTTCTCGAGGATCCGCGGCGCGTTCGGGCCCTGGATCTGGTAGCGGTAGTGCCGACGGACCACCGGCTTGCCGCCCGGCCGCGACGGCGAGCGGTCGTCGCGGGTGAGCCTGGCGTCGTACTTGCCTGTCGCCGCATGGAACTCGATCCAGTTCACCGTCGGCGCGCGGCCGACGAGATTGTACTGGTTCTCGGCGAGGTGGAAGATGATGACGTCGCCGATGACGTGGCCGTCATGGCTCACCGGCACGAAATGCTTGGCCTTGTCGACCGGGAAGGTCTCGAAGGAGTTGATGGCCAGATACGACAACAGCTTCTTCGCGTCCGGCCCCTCGACCATCAGCTCGGCCATGTGGTGCGACTGGTCGAACAGCACGGCCGAATGGCTCCAGGCCCACTGCTCCGAGCGCCAGTTCGAAAACTCCGGCGGCACCACCGGATAGACATAGGCGCCAATCTGCGAGTTGCGCAGCATGTCGACCGTATTGCCCGCCGACTGGAGCACGTCCTCCAGGGATTTCTTGGTCATCGCTGTTCCTTCCCTCGACTTGATCGACAGGCGCCCTGCCGGCGCCTGCCGTGCGGTTCTGTTGGGTTCTGCGTTACGAGGCCGGCGCCGTTCCAGGCGCAAAGGCCGGCTCGAAGTCGGTCGGCATTTTCAGATGACCCGGGCCGATTTGTAAAGGATGCTTTTTATTTTGCGGCAGGCGAAAAGCGTACAAAGCAAGAACAAATCGTTGACCTTAAGTCCCTTTCAACCAATATTCATTAGGCTGAAGACATCCCGGCGCGTGACGAGTATCCGATATGGCCCGTGGAAGATCCGGCGGCGACGGTGTCGCCCCGTCGCCGATTGCCCCCTCCCCGATCGCGACCGAGATCTGGGACATGAAGTACCGCCTGCGCGGCGAGGACGGCGCGCCGGTCGAGACGACCGTGGCCGACACCTTCGCCCGCGTGGCCGACGCCGTCGCCGCGGCCGAAGCCCCGAAATCCCGCAGGACCTGGGCGCGGCGCTTCCGCGAGGCCCTTCAGTCCGGCGCCTTCCTGCCCGCCGGCCGCATCCTCGCCGGCGCCGGCACGGGGCGGAAGGTGACGCTCTTCAACTGCTTCGTCATGGGCACGATCCCCGACGACCTCGACGGCATCTTCACGAACCTGCGCGAGGCCGCGCTGACGATGCAGCAGGGCGGCGGCATCGGCCACGACTTCTCGACGCTGAGGCCGAAAGGCGCGCTGGTGAAGTCGATCGGCGCCGACGCGTCGGGTCCGGTGAGCTTCATGGAGGTGTGGGACGCCATGTGCCGCACCATCATGTCCGCCGGCCACCGCCGCGGCGCCATGATGGGCACGCTGCGCTGCGACCACCCCGACATCGAGCTCTTCATCGACGCCAAGGCGGATGCGGCGAAGCTTCGCATGTTCAACCTCTCGGTCCTCGTCACCGACGCCTTCATGAAGGCCGTCGAGGACGACGCCGACTGGGACCTCGTCTTCGAGGGCAGGGTGTTCAGGACTGTCCGGGCGCGCGCGCTCTGGGACCGCATCATGCGCTCGACCTACGACTACGCCGAGCCGGGCGTCATCTTCATCGACCGGGTAAACGCGGAGAACAATCTCTCCTACTGCGAGACGATCCAGGCGACGAACCCTTGCGTGACGGCCGACACCTGGGTGATGACGTCCGGTGGCGCCCGCCAGGTCGGCGAGCTCGTCGGCACCCCCTTCGAGGCCCGCGTCGACGGCAAGGACTGGAGGAGCGGCCCGGAGGGCTTCTTTGCTACCGGCCGCAAGCCCGTCGTGCGGCTCGAGACCAAAGGAGGTCGGCACCTGACGCTGACCGCCGACCATCGCATCCTGAAGGTCACGCGCCGCACCCGCTGGTCGCTGGAGACGGACTGGGCCGAGGCGGGAACGCTCGAGCCCGGCGAGGAGATCGTCCTTCACGATCATGGCGATGCGTCCGCGTGGCCCGGCGCGGGGACCGGGCCGGAAGGCTATCTCCTCGGCCTTCTCGTGGGCGACGGCACGCTGAAGGCCGACAGGGGTGTGCTGAGCGTGTGGCGCGCGGCCCGCGCCGCCAACGGCGATATCGTGGACGATGGCCTCGATGCGGTGATGGAGGCGGCCGAAGCCGCTGTCCGCGCTCTGCCGCACCGTTCCGACTTCGACGGCTGGATGGAGGTCGCCGGACGTAACGAATTGCGGCTACAGAGCGCGGCCCTGCGCGATCTTGCCCGCGACTACGGTCTCGTGCCGGGCAACAAGGCGATGACGCCCGCACTGGAGCGGACCTCCTCGGCCTGCCACATCGGCTTCCTGCGCGGCCTGTTCGACGCCGACGGCAGCGTCCAGGGCGCCCAGCCGAAAGGCGTCAGCGTGCGGCTCGCCGCCAGCGACATCGAGACGCTTCGTGCAGCGCAGCGCATGCTCGCCCGGCTCGGGATCATGAGCCGAATCTACGCCGAACGCCGCGCCGCGGGGCCGAGGCTGCTCCCCGACGGCAAGGGGGGCATGAAGGAATACCATTGCCGGGCCGACCATGAACTGGTGATCGCCGGCGCCAATCTTGTCCGCTTTGCCGACCGGATCGGCTTCACCGACACCGCCAAGGCGGCGCGCCTGACCGGCTCGCTTGGCGCCTACCGGCGCAGCATGAACCGCGAGCGCTTCATTGCGAAGGTCGCCGGCGTGGAGGCGGCCGGCGAGGCCGACGTCTTCGACTGCGCCGTGCCGGGCATCAATGCTTTCGACGCCAACGGCCTCTATGCGCACAATTGCGGGGAACAACCACTTCCCCCCTACGGCGCCTGCCTGCTCGGCTCGGTCAATCTCGCCCGCCTCGTCGAGGAGCCCTTCGACGACGGCGCGCGTCTGAACGAGGTCCGCCTCGCCGAGACGGTCGCCGTCGCGATCCGCTTCCTCGACAACGTCGTCGACGTCTCGAACTTCCCGCTGGAGGCCCAGGCGAAGGAGGCGAAGGCGAAGCGCCGGCTCGGCCTCGGCGTCACCGGCCTCGCCGACGCGCTCGCCATGCTCGGCCTCGTCTACGGCTCCGACGAAGCGGCGAGGGCGGCCGGCGCGTGGATGCGGATCATCCAGAACGCGGCCTATCGCGCGAGCGCGGAGATCGCCGCGGAGAAGGGCGCCTTCCCGCTGTTCGACAGGGACGCCTATCTCGGGAGCCCGACGGTCGCCCGCCTCGACAGGGACGTGCGGGCGCTGATCGGGAAGAACGGCCTGCGCAATTCGCACGTCACCTCGATCGCCCCGACCGGCACCATCTCGCTCTTCGCCGACAACGTCTCCTCCGGCGTCGAACCGATCTTCTCGCTCTCCTACCGCCGCGCCGTGCTGATGCCCGACGGCAGCCGCCACGAGGAGGAGGTCGCCGACTACGCCTGGCGGCTCTACCGGGCGAAGTTCGGACCGGACGCGAAGCCGCCCGAAGCCTTCGTCACCGCGCAGACGCTCAATCCGGAAGGCCATCTCAGGATGCAGGCGGCGCTGCAGCCCTATGTGGATTCCTCGATCTCCAAGACCATCAACGTGCCGCGCGAGATCTCCTTCGAGGCCTTCAAGGACGTCTACGCCCGCGCCTACGCGATGGGCCTGAAGGGCTGCACCACCTACCGGCCGAACCCGGTGACCGGCTCCGTCCTCAGCGTCGACGAGCGCGCGCCCGAGGAAGCGGCACAGACGAGCCTGCCGCTGCCCGCCCCCGCCGTTCCGGCCACCGCCATTCCCGTCGAGGCGCGGGAGGCCGCCGAGATGGCCCCGCGCGAGGGCGCGGCCGTCGTGCGCCTGACCGAGCCCCTGAAGCGCGACACGATCCTGCCGGGCTTCACCTACAAGCTGCGCTGGCCCGACACCGAGCATTCCTTCTACATCACCATCAACGACGTCATCCGCGACGGCCGCCGCCGGCCCTTCGAGATCTTCATCAACTCGCGCAACGTCGAGCACTACGCCTGGACGGCGGCGCTGACGCTCTTGATCTCGGCGGTGTTCCGCCGCGGCGGCGACGTCTCCTTCGTGGTCGACGAATTGAAGGCCGTGTTCGATCCGCGCGGCGGCCACTGGATGAACGGCCGCTACGTGCCGAGCCTGCTCGCCGCGATCGCCGACGTCATCGAGAAGCACATGATCGACATCGGCTTCATGGCGCCCTCGCGGATCGGCACGGGCGCGCACGGATCGGACCCTGACGGGCCGGGGTCTTTGGAGAAGGCGATCCCCGACGGCGTCGGCGGCGCCACCTGCCCGCGCTGCGGCCATCCGACCCTCTATCACCGCGAAGGCTGCCTCGCCTGCATCGACTGCGGCTACTCGAAATGCGCGTGAGCGTCTGATCGGAAGCGGTTGGCCCCGGCCCTCCGGCGTTCCCCTTCCCTTGCTGTCTTCCCCCGCCGCTCCTGGGCCCCGGATCAGGTCCGGGGCGCGGATCCGGAGTTTTGGGGCACTGCCGTGCCACGCAAGCGATCTCGTGTCCTGGACCTGATCCAGGACCCGGACGGCGGCTGCGACAGATACCGACTTCACCACCTGCCGCCCGGCCCCCTCACCCTGCCCTCTCCCCCGCGGGGGAGAGGGATGTCGAGGCCGAACCGGCGCACGCCTCACCGACGCCGTGGCCGCCGCTGGTCTTCCGGCCGGGACACGCGCTCCGCTCCCTCTCCCCTTGGGGGGAGGGCCGGGGTGAGGGGCGGGAGAGGGATGCCGAGGCCGAGCCGGCGCACGCCTCACCGGCGCCGTGGTCACCGCTGATCTTCCGGCCGGGACAGGTGCTCCGCTCCCTCTCTCCTTGGGGAGAAGGTCGGAGTAAGGGGCGGGAGAGGGATGCCGAGGCCGAACCGTCGCGCGCCTCACCGGCGCCGTGGTGGCCGCTGGTCTTCCGGCCGGGACAGGTGCTC
>JAEWYT010000147.1 GCA_023458595.1 Pseudomonadota bacterium | reverse complement strand
CCCCCGGCGTCCCGGCGGCCGCGGGACCGTGATCGAGGCGCCTCATCCCGGCACCGTCCGCCTCACCGCGTCGTGAGATAGATCTTGAAGATCAGGTTGGACGCAGCCGTGTTGCCGTCGTTCGGCGCGTCGGCGGCGATGCCGCCGAAGAGGTAGCCGACCAGCACCCGCTTGCCGACGCCGAACGTCTTCTTCAGGGCCTGCAGGTCGACCATGCCGTTGCCCGTCACCGGAACGTCGGGATGGATGAAGACCTTCGCCTCGGCTCCGAACCGCAGCTGCTTTCCGTCCGCGTCCTTGACCTTCGGAATCCGGCCTACCAGCACCTGCTCGTAGCGCCCGTTCTTGCTGCGCACGAGCGCGGTGATGTCGTTGATGAACGGGAAGTTCGAGTCTTCGATGAAGGTCTTCAGCTTGCGGTCGTAGTAGACGAAGCTGATCCCGGCGAAGAGGATCGAATGGCTCGCCTTCTTCGCGTTGTCCCAGATCGGCAGGAAGGCGGTGTCGTAGCCGCTCATCGCCTGCTTGAAGGTCTTCGGGTCGTTCGGGTCCGCCATGGACGGCACGCCGGCCTTGTCGATCTCCACCGGCACGGTGAAGACGCCGTCGGTCTCGGTGAACACGCCGGCGAGCGCCGCGGCCCTGGCGACCTTGCGCTTCTTGTTCATCTCGATGAACGGCACGAGCGTGTAGTCGCGCCGGCGGTAGTCGGTCGGGTTCGGCGCCGAGGGAACGCGGCGGATCTTGCCGATCGACACCTTCTTGCCGGTGTCGCGCAGCCGGAAGCTGCGGACCTGCGTCGTGTAGACCTGGTCGAAATCGGGATCGCCGTAGCCGCCGTCGAAGAGCTGCCCGAAGGCCAGGATGACGCGATTGCCGAGCTTGGTCGCCTGGCCGCCGGTGACCTTGAGGACGCTGTTCGAGGTCTGCCGGATCAGATCAGCGAGATCTCGCTTCTCGGGCGGCAGCGAGCCCGGCGAGCGCACCCACTGGACGATGTCGTCGAGATCGAACGCCGTCAGCGTGTCGTGGGTGACGAAATTCGAGACCGAGCGCTTGTATCCGTAGCCGCCGATCACGTAGAGCGTATCGCCGATCTGCAGGCTTTCCATCGCCGTGCTCGACAGCGCGTCGACCTGGTCCTCGCTCAGCGAGGAGTCCGACAGCTTGCGCGACCACCGGTCCCCGGTCTCCGGATCGATGACCCAGATCTTGTCGTTCTGCTTGCGCGGCGGGAAGTTCTTCAGGCCGCTGTCGGTGAAGTTGTGGAGGCCGCTGGTGCGCCCGCCGACGATCACCCACAGTCCGTCCACGTGCCCGTCGGCGAAGCTCTGGAGGTTCGGCAGCGTCTTCGCCGTCTTCTTCACCCGGACGAGCTTCACCTCGTAGGGAAGCGCGCCCTTGTCGGTCGACACCGGAGTGACGGTCGGCGTCTGGTTGTCGGCGAGAGAAGCCGTGCCCGACAGACCCAGTGAAATGGATAAGAACAGACCGACCAGCACGGTCGATCCGGCCCGCTTTCCGAATTGCATAACAGCCTCCTCCACACCTCACGGACGAATCGGCATACGGCATGCACGAATGATCCGCAACGACGGGAATAGAGCAGTTGTCGAACCGAATAGTTAACCGACATCGCCTTTGCTGTTTTTCGCGATCGCCGTGTTATGGTTCGATTCGCGGTGCCGACCCCGACCGGACCGCTCGCTATGGATGCGGACAGGCGACAGTGAAGAAACGGCTTCCGGATTTTCCCGGCTCCGACGAGCCGTGCGGGTGGACTCCCGACCGGCGCGGCGTCACGCTCGGCCTCGCCGCGCTGCTCGCGCTTCCCGGATCGGCGCTGTCCTCCGGCGCCTTCGCCGCGGCGGGCGATTCCTGGACGATGGCGACGCAGATCCTCGCCGGTACCCGCCTCGCGGACCCCAACGTGCTGGAACTCGCCGTCGCGGCGCTGGAGAACGAAGTCGGCAGCGAGGTGGTCGACCGCCTCTACGCCGCGATCCTGAAGCGCGACGCAGCCAGCATCGTCGAGCCGTTCGGGGACGACGAGATCGAGGCGGCTGCGCGACGTTTCGTCGAGATGATCTATACCGGCGAAATAACGCCGGGCGCGACGGTCGCCTTCCACCAGGCGCTCGCCTGGCAGGTGCTCCCCTTCACGAAGCCGCCGAGTGTCTGCGGACCCGGCATGGGCTGGTGGACGGACCCGCCCGAACGGGCCGGATGAGGCCGGCCGCGTGAGCACGGAGCCGACCCTCTCCGCCGACGTCGTCATCGTCGGCTCCGGCATCGCCGGCGGCCACACGGCTTTCAAGCTCGCCGGCGCCGGGGTGAAGACGCTCGTGCTCGAGGCCGGGCCGCATCTGAGCCGCAACGAGGCGGTGGCGAATTTCGTCGCCAATCCGGAGAAAGGCCCGAACGCCCCCTATCCGTCGCTGCCCTACGCCCCCCACCCGGTCGACGGCAAGGAGAACGACTTCTACGTCCAGGCCGGGCCAGACCAGTTCGTCGGCTCCTACACCCGCATCCTCGGCGGCACCACCTGGCACTGGACCGGCTTCGCCGACCGGCTGAGACCGGCGGACTTCCGGATGCGCACGCGCTACGGCGTGTCGGAAGACTGGCCGATCGGCTACGACGATCTCGTCCCCTACTACGAGGAGGCCGAGACGATGTGGGGCGTCGCCGGCGACCCGGCGTACGACTGGGGTTCGCCGCGCAAGGTGCCCTATCCGCAGCCGCCGATCCCGTCGAGCTATATGGACCAGCAGATAGAGCCCGCGCTTCGGCAGGCCGGATTGCACATGGCGCAGTTCTCGCACGCGCGCAATTCCGTGCCCTTCGACGGGCGCCCGCCCTGCTGCGGCAACAACACCTGCGTCCCGATCTGCCCGATCCAGGCGAAGTACGACGGCTCCGTCCACGCCCTGAAGGCGCAGGCCCTCGGCGCGCTGATCGAAACCGAGGCGCTGGCGACGAGGATCGAGGTCGGCGCCGACGGGAAGGTCGCCGGCATCCGCTTCCGGCGTCCGGACGGCAGCGAGGGCCTCGCCACGGGAAAGATCTACGTCGTCGCCTGCCACGCGATCGAGACGCCGCGGCTCCTGCTGAACTCCAGGAGCGAGACGACGCCGGACGGCGTCGCCAATTCGAGCGGCAATGTCGGCCGCTATCTCCTGAGCCAACTCAACCAGGACGTCTGGGGACTGACGAAGGACCCCGTCTATCCCTATCGCGGCCCGCAGCAGACCTCGGGGATCACCGAGTTCCGCGACGGCGAGTTCCGCTCGAAGCGCGCCGCCGTCGGCACCTCGTTCATGAACGACGGCTGGTCGGGCAACGAGGATGCGGTGAAGCTCGCAGGCGAGCTCGCCAGGCAGGGCTATCGCGGCCACAGGATGATCTCGGCGATGCGCGAGCAGATGGCGCGCCATCTCAGACTCAATTCCTCCGCCGAGACGCTGGGCAGCCGCGAAAACCGTATCGAGCTCGACGACAAGCTCGTCGACAGCGCGGGAATTCCCCGCCCCCGCGTCAGCTTCACGGTCGACGACTATACCAGGGCCGGCCTCGCCTACGCGGTCGACGCCACGAAGAAGGTCTTCACTGCGCTCGGCGTCGAGGACATCAAGACCAACACGCCCTATCTGTCGAGCGCGATCATCGGCGGCACGACGCGCATGGGCACCGATCCGAAGACGTCGGTGGTCGACGTCCATCTGAGGTCGCACGACCACGACAACCTCTACATTCTCGGCACCGGCGCGCACCTTACCTGCCCCGTCAACGCGCCGACGCTCACCGTCGCGGCCAATGCGCTGCGGGCGTCGGAAAAGATTCTCGAGGACCTCGGCAGGCCATGAGGACGAGGACCGGGATGCAGGGGCTTCTCGTCGGGGCGATGATCCTCGCGGCCGCGGCCGGTAACAGCGGGGCGCGCGCCGCGGGTCCGGAATTCGACCCCGACGCACCGATTCCGCTTTCGCCGACGATCCCCGCCGACGTCGATCCGGCGATCCGCGATGCCCTGATGGCGAAGGGGGACCTCCTGCTCGCCCACCGCCTGTTCGAGCGCCAGCAGTGGGCGGCCTTCGTTGCGCTGAGCTGGCCGACCGGCGACGACGGCGAGCCGCTCGCCACGATCGGCGGCGACGGCGACCCGGCCTGGTCGAACTGGATCGAGACCTATCAGGTCTTCAAGCCGAAGGGCGCCAGGCCCGATCCCTGGGACGGCGACCATCGCTACGTTCCGCTCCCCGACGCGGTGCAGCTGCCGCTGCCCGACGACAAGGGCCCGGTCGGCTATCCCGAACTCGGCCACCGTGACGCGCGCATCCTCCACAACCTGAGCTCGACGCAAAAGCTCAACGTCGCGACCGAGACCGACCAGGCGTTCTCCTTCTCGGTCTTCGACCAGTACGGCCGTCCCGCCTACTACGAGAGCCTGATCAACAAGGTCGAGTACGACCTGATCGTCGACAACGGGCTCTACGAGGCCGGCGGCCTTGCGGACTACATCGCCAGGAACGGCAAGCTGACCTTTCCCGCCGGCAGGTTCGAGGGCAACAGGCAGGGCGCGATCGAGGTCAAGGTCGCCTGGCGCGTTCTCGATCCGGCCAGGGACGATTTCTCCCGCTACCTGACGCAGCCCGCCTACGTCGTCAGCGGCGCCGGCGACCCGACCTGGAAGGTGGCGACCGTCGGCCTCGTCGGCTTCCACATCGCCCAGAAGACGGAGACCTCGCCGCAATGGATCTGGTCGACCTTCGAGCATGTCGACAACGTCGCGGTGAACCGTCTCCAGGAGATCACGACGGCGGACGGCACGAAGCGGCGGCTTCAGGCGAGCTTCAACGACGCCGATTGCGAATGGTGCCCGGTCAACGTTCCGGTGCCCCCCGACGGGAACGGCGTGCGCCGCACGCAGGTGACGCGGCTCGTCCAGGTTCCCGGCGCGACCGCCGCCCTCAACGCGCGGATGCGGGACACCCTCGCGAAGGTCGGCTCGAAACTGCAGTATTACGAGATGATCGGCGTGCAGTGGCCGACCTACCCCGAAACGCCGCCGCAGCGTGGCGCCGCCTATCCCGGCTCGGTGGTCAACACCTCCGGCGGCGAGCCCTTGATGAAGTATCTCGCCAATTCGGTGATGGAGACGTTCTCGCAGGTCGGCAACGGCCGGGCCGACCGGCTGCCGCGCTCGGTCAGCACGAGCGGCGCGACGACGTTCGGCACCGGAAGCTGCATGGCGTGCCACGCGAGCTCGCCATACGACTTCTCATGGATCATTACGAAGGCGCAGGCCCGCCCCGCCGAGTAGGTCGCCGCCGCCGGAGGTGTCGCCGGCCACCATGCTCGTGCCGTAGGCGCGGCCTGGCGGCAGGCTGCCGTAGTAGGCGGCGAGGTCCTGGATATCGGTGTCGCTGAGCGCCTGCGTGACCGTGTACATCATGCCGGCCTGCTCGCCGCCGCGTTCGCCGGAGCGATAGCGCCGCAGCGCGTACTGTATATAGAGCGGGTTCTGTCCGGCGATGTTCGGAAAGGTCGGATTCGGCGAGACCCCGACCGGCCCGTGGCAGGAGGCGCAGATCGCGGACTTTGCAAGGCCGTTCTTCGCGTCTGCGGATGCGTCCGGAGCCGAGAGCGCCAGCCCGGCGACCGCGGCGGCCGCGATGCCAAGCCGGGAAACGGAAAAGACGGTCATGACGGTTCACGATCCTTAAAGGCCGGTCCCGCACTATGGCGGCAAATCAGTATCGGGCGAGTCTAGAGACGAGAGACTCTCCGGGCAACCGGAAGAGGTTCCGCTTCGCCTGATTGCGGATGCAGGAGGATGAAATGCGCGCAATACGCCTCGTCCCGGCCCTCGCGGCCGCGATGTTCCTGTTCGCTTCGGGGCCGGTCGCCGCGGAAGACGCCTTCAAGCCCGAGCCGCCGGTCTATTTCCTGACCCCGGACAGCGTCAAATGGCTCGAAACGGCTGAAAAGGGCGACTTCTTGGCCCTCATGTCGCGCTTCGTCTCCGAATATCAGGCGACCTTCTGCGGCATCGCCTCCTCGGTGATGGCGCTGAACGCCCTCGGCATCGAGCCGCCGACCGCGCCGCGCTGGTACCCCTACGACTACTGGGACCAGGACAACATCTTCTCCGAGGAGGTGCTGGAAAAAGTCGCGCCGGTCTCCACCGTCGAGGGCGGTGGCATCACGATCGCCCAGCTCGAGACGCTGCTCGATCTCTCCGGCGCGAAAGCCGAGAAGACCTTCGCCTCCGATACCGACGTCGACGCGTTCCGCAAGGCCGCGCGGGAAGCGCTCGCCGATCCGGACGCGATCCTGATCGTCAATTTCGGCCGTGCCGAGTTCGGTCAGGCCGGCCTCGACGGCGGCGGCCACATCTCGCCGGTCGCCGCCTACAACGCGGAGTCCGACCGTTTCCTGATCCTCGACGTCGCCCGCTACAAGTACCTGCCGAGCTGGGCGACCGCCGAGACGCTCTACGCGGCGATGAACACGCCGGATTCCTCCTCCGGCAAGACGCGCGGCTACGTCGTCGTCCGCAAGCCCTGAAACGCGAGGGTTCCGCCATGAAGCTCTTGAGATTGGCCGTCGCGCTGCTCCTGCTGGCCGCTCCGCTGTCGATGGCGAAGGCGGCGACCTACGGCGACTCGAAATCGGTCAAGTCGCTCCGCTCCCTTCTGGAAGCCCGCCCGGACCTCAGGCAGGCGCTCGAGAAGGCGATCGGGGAGGCCAGGATGGACGGCATATCGACGATTCCTGAGTTCGAGACCTACGTGAACGGCATCGTCCGCCTCATCCCGACGAACCGGAACATCGAGGACAAGCTCGGTCCGCTCTACATCATCACCGACATCGACGACACGCTGAGGAAGAGCCCGGAATTCGAGGACTGGTCCAAGGCGGTCGTCTCCGAGTGGGGCCATTTCCTCGATTCGCCCGATTCCGTCGGCGGCCTGCAGACCTTCTTCGACGACCCGTCGATGAAGATCGACGACTATTTCGTCGGCCCCAGCGGCTGGCTCACCTTCAACCAGTTCTTCGCCCGCGAGATCAAGCCGGGCAAGCGGCCGGTCGCCGGTCTGGGCGACCGCAAGACGATCGTCGCCCCGGGCGATTCCGTCTACAAGGGCGCGACGCCGATCACCGACGACGCGACGATCGTCGTGAAGGGCATCGAGCACAGGATCTCCGACCTCCTGAATGACACCGGCTACGGCGAACGGTTCGCCGGCGGCACCTTCACCCATTTCTTCCTGTCGATCACCGACTACCACCGCTTCCACGTGCCCTTCGCCGGCACCGTGCTCGAGAAGAAGATCCTGCCGGGCTTCGCCTATATCGGCGTCTTCATGCGGCCGGACGGGTCGACCTACCTGACGGACGGGACGACCTACCAGTTCCGCCAGGAGCGCGGCCTCGTCGTGATGAAATCGGACGAGCTCGGCTACGTCGCGCTGCTGCCGATCGGCATGGGCCCGGTCTCGAGCGTCGATCTCACCGCCGAGCCCGGCAGGCACTATCTGCAGGGCGAGGCGATCGGGGTCGTGAAGCCGAAGGCGCAGTGAGCACCGGGGCCGGCGCAGGACGACCCCCGTCCGCGTCGGTCAGATCACCCCCGACGAACGCAGTTCGGCGATGCGGTCCGGATCGATGCCGGCCGAAAGAAGCACTTCTTCCGTATCCGCGCCGAGCGACGCGGGCGGTGTCCGCGGCGGGATGTTCTCACCGTTCGCCTTGAAGCTCATCGTCGGGATATGGATCGCGCCGTCGTGACCCTCGACGCGGACCTCGCTCGTCAGGCCGCGGGCGCGCACCTGCGGCTCAGCGAGCACCTCGTCGAGCCCGCGCACCCGAGCGGCAGGAACCGACGCCTTGTCCAGAACATCTTCCCAATGTGCAGCCGTTCTGGTTCGGAAGGTTTCCTCGAGCGTCGCGCGAAGGCTGACGGCATTCTCGTTGCGCTCGGAAACCGTGCGCCAGCGCGGATCCTGCAGGATATCGCCACGGCCGATCGCCTGACAAAGGTTGCGGAACTGGGTGTCGTTGTTGGCCGCGAGCATCAGCATCCCGTCGGCAGTATCGAAGGCGCCCGACGACGGACTCGCGCTCCATGCCTCGTTGCCGTTCTGGACGGGCTTCCATCCAGCCGAGAGATGCTGGCTCATCAGCGAAGCCATCAGCATGAGAGCGGTGTCGAGCATCGCGACGTCGATCTGGACGGCCTCGCCGGTACGCTCCACCTCGCGCAGGCCGGCCATCGCGGCCATCGCGGCGTTCATGCCGGTCGCATAGTCGACGTAGGGCGCACCGACCTTGGTTGGGCCGTCGCCCGGTTTGCCGGTCGTCAGCATGATCCCGCACATGCCCTGGATAACGTGATCGTAGGCCGGCCGGCGGCTCAGCGGCCCGTCCTGGCCGTAGGCCGAGATCGAGCAATAGACGATCTTCGGATTGGCCGCACGCACGGCCGCGAAGCCTAGACCGAGCCGTTCGGCGACACCCGGCTTGAAGTTCTCGACGAACACGTCCGCCGTGGCCAGAAGCGTTGTCGCGATTTCAAGGCCCTCGGGGGCCTTGAGGTTGATGGTGACGGATTTCTTGCCGGCGTTGTGCGCGAGAAAACCGAGCCCCATGCGCTGTTCCGACAGATCGGGCAACGCCCCGCCGACGCGGGTCCAGTCGCCTTCGCCCGGCTGCTCGATCTTGACGACCTCCGCGCCCATCAGCGCCATCTGATACGTGGCATACGGCCCGGCGAGCACCTGGCTCAAGTCGATGACGCGCACGCCTTTGAGCGGCTGGAACATGAAGGCCTCGTAACGTTGCGGACGGTGGAGCTGCGGACCGAGGGAACGGCCCGCAGCAGGCGGCTCGGGGCTTACTGCGGGACGACGCCCACACTCTCCATGACGGCTTTGTTCTTGGCGTAGCTCGAGGCCATCTCCTCGTAGGCCTGGTCCACGTCCAGATACATGATCGGGATGTTCGCGGCGGCGACGACCTTCTGGAAGTCCTCGTCGGTCTCGGCCGCCTTGAGCGCGACGGCGAGCTTGTCGAGGATCGGCCGCGGCGTGCCCTTGGACAGGATCAGCGTGGTGCGCGTGTCCATACCGAGCGCGAAGCCCTCCTCCTCGATCGTCGGGACGTCCGGGTCTGCGGGGTGACGGAAGGTGGTCAGCGCCGAGATCATCTTCATCTCATCGGGATACTTGTTGTGGATCCCGCCCGAGAAGGCGAGCACGAACTGGCGACCGAGGATGCCGTTGATCATGTCGCCGCCGCTCTTGAGGGGAACGATGTTCGCGTCGAGCCCCTCCTGCTTGGCGATTGCTTCCATGTACATCCGCGCCTCGGGGCTGAGCGAGCCGTAGCTGAAGCCGGGGTTCTCCTTCGCCCAGGCGATGAATTCCCTCAGATTGTCGAAGGGCGCGTCCTTCTGCGTCACGAGGCCCACCTGGAAGAAGGTGATCATGCCGGCGTACTCGAAATCGTCCGGCTTGAAGTCGACGCGCTCCATGATGAAGGGAGCGGAATTGATCACCGAGTTGGAATGGAACATCAGCGTATAGCCATCGGGCGCGGCGCCCTGCAGCTCCTTCGCCGCGACCGCCCCGCCGGCACCGGGCTTGTTGACGACGTTCACCGGCTGGCCGAGCTGTTCGGACATCACCTTGGCAGCGGCGCGGGCGACGAGGTCGGTCTGGCCACCGGCACCGTAGCCGACGAGCATGGTGATCGGCCCCGTCGGGTAGTCGTCGGCCGCCGAAGCGGCCGTCGCGAGCCCGGCGCAACCGAACGCGAGCGCGAGCGCGGCACCGAGAGCACTCCGTCTTGTTGTGTCTTTCATCGTCTATCCTCCCTTTTGGATATGTGTGGGTTCAGTACTGGCCGGTCCTGGCGGAACGCCTTCGCGCCGCCTCGCCGCGGCGCGGTTGTTCGATCGGGCAATCCACCACACGGTCGCGGCCGTGAGCAGGATGAAGGCCACCGAGATCGGGTGTTTCGCGAGGTTCAGGACGTTGTGGTCAAGGAGCTGGATCGACTGGCGGAACGTCAGCTCGAGGCTCGGTCCGATGACAAACCCGATCAGGAACGTGACGAACGAGAAGTCGAGCTTGCGGGCGAAGATCCCGATGATGGTGAAGAACAGCATCACGTAAATCGAGAAGACGCTGCTCGTCTCCATGTAGGCGCCGATGCAGCACAGCAGCAGCACGCCCGGGATGATGAGCCGCAAGGGCACGCGGATGACGAGGGCGAAGAAGCGCTGGCCGAGAAGACCGATCGCCAGCATGATCGCACTCGCGCAGATCATCGAGGCGTAGACGTCGGCGACGAGCCGCGGCTGCTGCTTGAACATCAGCGGGCCGGGCGTCAGCCCGTGCAGGATGAAGGCGGCGATCAGGATCGCGGCGATGACGCTGCCCGGAATGCCGAGCGCGAACAGCGGCACGAGGCTTGAAGGCACCACCGCGTTGTCCGCGCTCTCGGCGGCGGCGATGCCCTCGATCATGCCGGTGCCGAACCTCTCCGGCGTCTTCGAGGCGCGCACGGTCGCGCCGTAGGACAGGAACGATCCGACGCTCGCCCCTAGGCCCGGCAGGATGCCGACGGCAGAGCCGATCATCGTGCCCCTCAGGATCACCGGCAGGCAGCGGACCCACTCGGATTTGAGGATGACGCGGTCCTCCCGGGCGGTAGCTTCCGAGATCCTGGCCGCTTCGACGTCGAGCGCCTTCATGTTGCCGGCCTGAACGATCATCTCGGCAACTGCCAGCATGCCGATCGCCATCGGCACGAGGGCGATACCGTCGTCGAGCTCGAGAAGTCCGAAGGTCATGCGCGGGATGAAGGTCTCGGCCTCCAGCCCGACGGTCGCGAAGAACACGCCGAAGGCCGCCGCGATCAGGCCCTTGATGAGCGAGTTCCCGGAAAGCCCGCCGACGAAGGTCAGCGAGAACAGAAGGATCGCGCACAGCTCTACCGGACCGATCAGGAGCGCGTAGCTCGCCAGCGGCGCGGCGAGGCCGATCAGGATCAGCGTCGAGAGGAAGTCGCCGATGACCGAGGCGAAGAGGCCCATCTTCAGGGCCTTCTGCGCCTTGCCCTGGCGGGCCAGCGGATAGCCGTCGAGGGCGGTCGGCGCGGAGGAGGGCTCGCCCGGCGTGTTGAGCAGGATGGCCGAGACGGCACTGCCGGCCGCACTGCCCTTGGCGATGCCGATCAGCATGCCGAGGGCGGCCGCCGGTTCCAGATAGAACGTGAGCGGGATCGCAACCGCGACGCCGGTGGCCTTGCCGAGCCCGGGCAGGGCGCCCAGCACGTAGCCGAGCGTCACGCCGACCGCGACCCAGAACAGCGTCGCCGGGTTGAGGACGTCCTGGAATCCGAGGATCAGATAGTCCACGACGCGCTCATACGATGGCGGTGCCCAGCACCTTGTAGAACAGGAGCCAGATCGCCAGCAGGAACACGGCAGGCATCAGCACGATGACAAGAGGACGGCGCTCGCCGAGTGCGAGCAGAGCGCCGACCATCAGGCCGGCCCCGGCGGCGAGCGGCGATACGAGCAGGTAGAGACCGAGCGCCACCGCGAAGACCGCGCCGAGCTTGAACAGAGCCGCGAGTTCCGACCGCGAGAACGGCATCGCGGGCTCGTCGGCGACGGCACCCTCGGCAGGGCGCAGATTGCTGACGATCAACATCACAGACAGGACTGCGATGAAGACCATCATCATGCTCGGCACGAGACGGGGCGACACCATGCTCTGCGGGCCGGGCTCGATCTGCCACGGGATGACGGCGAAGAGCATCACCAGGCTGAACACGGCCAGAACGATGCCCGAGACGACATCGGCGCGTCTCATCTCGATCCTCCCTTTCGCCGGTCGTTTCCGACCCGCGTCGGGGGCGGCGCCGTCACCGCCCCGGCTTGTCCGATCCGCCCGCGCGAATGCACCGAAGCGTCGGAATGGGCCTTTTGCGACCCTTGCGTGGATTCGTAGACCGGCCGAGCGATTAGAAGTAGTCGAAAATTTCTTCAACGTGATAATGATTGCTTATGGCTCATTCGCCGCTCCATCTCGACCGCCTGCGCCTGCGTCACTTGCGGCTCCTCGAGCTCATCGACGAGCACCGGTCTCTCAGGGCCGTCGCGGAAGTTCTCAAGCTCACCCAGCCGGCAGTGTCGCAGATGGTGAAGGACCTCGAGCACGCCTTCGGGGTCACCCTTGTCGATCGGTCGGCGCGTGGCGTGTCGCTGACTCAGGCCGGAGAACTGGCGCTTCAACGTGCCCGCTCCGGTCTGGCCGCCGTGGATCACCTGGTGGGCGAACTGCAGGCGGATCGGCCGCCCGTGGTGCGGGTCGGCACGAACCCGGCCGTCATGTTCCAGCTCCTGCCTTCGGCAATAAGGCTGCTCGACGAACGCGACGCGCGCCTGCGCTTCAAGGTGCGCGCCGGCATGGTGAACGACATGCTGCCCGAGCTCTGGGCCGGCAATCTCGATTGCTATGTCGGGCGCGTCGACTGGGACAGGCTGCCGCCGAGCATGCTGGACGTGCTGCGGCACGATCCGCTGACGGAGACCGATCTGGTGCTCGCCTGTTCCGTCACCCATCCCCTCGCCGAACGCGCCGATCTGTCGGTGCGCGATCTCATGGACTGGCCCTGGGCACTGCCGCCCGAAGGCTCCAACAACCGCATCGCCTTCGAGACCGCCTTCCGCAACCACGGTCTGGCGGGCCCGACGCCCGTGGTGGAAATGGCGTCCGACCCCAACGCGCTCATGCTGCTCGCCAGGCAGGTGCCTTTCCTGATCTGCGTGCCGCGCCTGGCGCTCGATTCCCACGCGGCGAAGGACGCGCTCTGCGTGATCGATCTGCCGGACCTTCGCCTCCCCCCGATCCAGATCGGCTTCGTGACGCTGGCTCAGAACGAGGGCATGACCGCCCTGCGAACCTTGAGACAGGCGCTGGCCGATGTCGCCGCGAATGGCCGGGGCTCGTGTCGATAGTCGGCTTGGAAGTCGGCGTCCTGCAGCCTATGGCGCCTGACGCGCCCGCGCGACGTCGCGGGGCGACATCCCGTACCGCCGCCGGAACAACGTGCTGAAATGCGCCGAGCTGTTGAAGCCGTGCTGAAACGCGATCGACGTTATCGACCGGCCGCCGCCCATTGCGATCTCGTCGTAGCAAAGCTGCAGCCGCCGGTTCCAGATCCATTCCGACGCCGACATCTCCGACTGCCGGAAGAGTAGGTGGAGGTAGCGCAGAGACATGCCGTTGGCCGCCGCGATCTTGTCGAGCGACAGGTCCGGATCACCGATATGCGCTTCGATCCACTGTTGAACCGACCGTAGCCGGACAGCCTGCACCGAGCCGTCGGAGGCCGGCATGCCGTTCTCGCCGGTGATCAGCGTATAGGCAAGCATGTCCATGAGCTGGCCGCCGAGATGGGCGCGCGCATGGTCCTCGAGCCTCGCGCCTTCGGTCGCGAGCATCGCGCAGAATTCGGTGGCGATGCGCCCGAGCCCCTGCGCGCTGTTGATCGTCGCCGATACCGGGATCTGTTCGTGGGGAAAGCGCTGGGCGAACGTCTTGCGGGGGATCTCCAGATAGAACGAGCGCACCTCACCGACGCACTGGAGCTCGTAGGGCTCGGTCGCGTAGAAGATCGCGCCGCGCGCCGCGTTGGAATGGTGCGTCTCGCCCTGCTGCAGGACGTTGACGTTGCCGCGGTGGATGAGCTGCAGGTAGTAGCAGTCCTTGTCGAGGCGCGAGATATGCTGGCTGTTGCGGCGGATGCGCTGCTCCGACAACAGGATGTCGGTCAGCACCACCTCGCCGAAATGGCCTTCGCGGATGAACCCCCGGTACTCCTCGGGCCGCGTCGCCTTGACGTCGACATTGACATAGAAGTCGCAAATGGCGTCGCGCCACGCATCATACCGCTTGGCCCGCGCGATGCTATCCGTCGTGAAGACGACATCCATGGGCTTCCTCCACCCCGGCCATGCGTCTCGACCGGATCTGTGTTCCGAGGATACCCCCGCCCGCCGGCTCTTTGGGCAATGGCCTGACCTTTAGTACCCCATCGCGGCGCGTTCCGGCAAGCCGCCGGTCGACTGCACTCTCAGACAAAAGCGCTGCATTGTCGCGAAAGAACGAGGTTTCGGAGACCGATAGGTTCCGCATCGGGCCTCGAATACCAAACAAGGGGCTATCGCGCCGATGGGGAGGGGCGGCATGAAAGTGTTCGGGCACCTGAGCCAGGAACAGATCGTCTTTGCACTTGCCGTAATGCTGTGCATCGGCTTCGCGATTGCGTTGCCGGGCTTTCTGACAGCCAGCAACATCCTGAACCTCATCAGGAGCGTGTCGATCCTCGGCATCCTCGGCGTAGCCATGGGCCTCGTCGTCATCGGCCGCGGCATCGACCTCTCCCTCGTGGCCGTGATGGCCATCTCGGTCGCCTGGACGCTGCAGCTCATGACCAACGGCATGCCGGTGCCGCAGGCCGTCGTGCTCGGCCTGATCTTCTGCCTCGCGGTCGGCATGATCAACGGCTTCCTCGTCGCCTATGTCGAGATCCCCGCGATCTTCGCGACGCTCGCGATGGGAACGGTGGTCTACGGGTTCGGCCGCTACTTCCTTTTCGACCTCGACGTCATCTACCTGTCGGCCGAGAACCGTCATCTCGCCTGGCTCGGACAGGGCCAGCTGTTCGACGTGCCGGTCCCGATCTTCCTGTTCGTCGCCGTCTGCTTCGTCGCCTACCTGTTCCTGCGCTACACGAAGTCCGGCCGCTACCTGCGCGCGGTGGGCGACAATCTCCTGACCGCCCGCATCACCGGCGTCCCGGCGCGGCCGATCATCGTCCTGCAGTACATGCTCTCCTCGCTGATCGGCTTCGTCGCCGGCATCGTCACGGCGGCTTCCGTCGCCAGCATGAACACGCGGGTCGCCAACTCGACCTTCGTCTACGACGTCATCCTCGTCGTGGTGCTCGGCGGCATCGGCCTGTCCGGCGGGCGCGGCAGCATTCGCAACGTGATCGTCGGCACCCTGCTCATCGGCGTCCTGCTCAACGGCATGACGATCATGGACATCCAGTACACCGTCCAGAACGTCATCAAGGGCGTCATCCTTCTCACCGCGATCGTGATCGACACGATCCTCAACCCCCGCGACGAGCAGACCGCTCAGCAGGGGGACATCTAGTCGTGCAGTCTACGGGAGGAAAATCATGCGACTGACAAAGACGACACTACTCGCTTCCGCCCTCGCCCTCGGTGCGGGCGCGGCACTCGCACAGGGTATCGACGACCCGACGCGCGGGGCCTACTACGACGCGTTCAAGGACAAGACCGTCGCCTACGTGCCGGTCGCCATGGGCTTCGACCTGACGGAAGGCTGGGCCGCCGGCCTCAAGCAGGCGCTCGAGCCGCTCGGCGTCAAGTTCGAGATCCGCGATCCGAACTGGTCGACGGATGCCGGCGCCCAGGCGATCACCTCGCTGATCGCCGAGAAGCCCGACGTGATCGTCGTGCACAATCCGGACGTCCAATCGTACGCCCGCCTGCTGAAGAAGGCCGAGGAAGCCGGCATCTACGTGGTTCAGGTCAACATGCGGTCGAGCTACTCGACGGATGTCTTCGTCGGCGCCGACTATGTCGGCATGGGCGAGCAGATCGGCCAGAAGCTCGTCGACCGTTGCTCGCCGAAGAACGGCGGCAACGGCAAGATCGCGATCACCCAGGGCGTCCTCACCGCGGCGGCGAGCGCCTATCAGATGAAGGGCATCAACAACGTCCTCGAGAAGAACCCGGACATGAAGCTGGTGTCCAACCAGGCCGCCGACTGGGATGCGACCAAGGCCAAGAACATAACGGCCACCGTCCTGCAACAGCATCCCGACCTCTGCGGCATCGCCGGCTTCTGGGACGTCATGGACGTCGGCACCGCGGCGGCGATCAAGGAGTCCGGCAAGAACGTCTACCTGATCTCCCAGGGCGGCGGAAACCAGTCGGCGTGCGACGGGCTCGCGAACGGCACCTATTCCGAAGTCGTCGTCTACAACGTGCCCGGCCAGGCCCGTGACATGGCGGACCTGATCAAGCAGATGCTTCAGCTCAACCAGGCACCCGGCTCCATGAAGACCACGCTCTTCACGCAGCTCGAGTTCCTGACCAAGGACAACATGAGGCCCGGCTCCTGCTGGAGCCTGCCGCAATAAGACGCTTCCAGTCCCCGACCGGCGCGGGCCTTCGGTCCGCGCCGGACCTTGCTTCGTAGACAGAGCGAACCACCATGTCCGTGTCCGATACGATCGTGCGCTGGCGCTACCGCGCCATCCCCGACCATCTGCTCGGTGAGGTTCTCACCAAGCGCTGGGTCGACAATGCGATCCCCCTCCTCTTCCTGATCGCCGTGGTGGTCGCCTTCGGATCGGTCATTCCCGATTTCTACAGTGCCTCGAACATCGCCATTCTCCTGCGCCAGTGGGGCGAGTTCAGCCTTCTCGTTCTGGGGCTCACGATCGTCATGGTCGCGGGCGGTATCGACCTGAGCGTCGGCTCGACCTTCGCGCTCGGCAACATCGTCGCGCTCGCCCTCCTGAACGTCGCCGGATGGCCGCTGCCCGCCGTGATCACCGCCACCCTCGCCGCTGGCGCGGCCGTCGGCCTGGTGAACGGCCTGCTTGTGGGCTACCTGCGCCTGCGCGCCTTCCTCACCACGCTCGTCACGCTCATCATCGTCCGCGCCATCGTGGACATGCTGCTCCTCAAGTACTCGGTCCTGATCGCCGCCGCCTTCGTCGACTCCGACGCCTGGTTCTTCCTCGGGGAAGGATCGATCCTCGGCATCCCCTTCAGCGTGGTCGTCGCCGGGATAGTCGCGATCACCCTCCACCTCATCCTCTCCAGGACGCGGCTCGGATGGCATGTGCTGGCGATCGGCGGCTCCCGTCGCTCCGCTCACAATGTAGGCATCCCGGTGCGCCGGGTCATCTGCATGACCTACGTGGTGTCCGGGACGCTATGCGCGCTCTCCGGCCTCCTCTTCGCCTCGCGCCTCGGCGGCGCCGGCGCGGATACAGGCGTCGGTCTGGAGATCGCCGCCCTGACCGCCGCCGTCGTCGGCGGCAACAGCCTCGGTGGCGGACGCGGCTCGGCGGCGAAGGCGATCATCGGCTCCATCACCGTCATGCTGATGGTCAACAGCCTGGTGCGCCTCGGCGTGACGAGCGGCGCGAACTCGCTGCTGCTCGGCCTCCTCCTGCTGGCGGCCGTCGCCATCGACGTGCGCTGGCTCAAGAACCGGCACAAGGTTCTCTCGAAGGTCTACGTGTCGCCGACCTACGCGTCGCTGCCCGCAGCCCCCGGCACGGACCGAGACTCGCCCTATGCTCTCAACGACAGGCTCCGTCCCGTCGAGCGCATCGGCCTCGGCGAGATCGACGGCCCCGAGGACGTCATCCTCGACGAGGACGACCACATATACGCGGGCAACCGGACCGGCGACATCGTCCGTTTCTTCGCCCCGGACTACACCCGGCACGAGGTCTACGCCCATGTCGGCGGACGCCCGCTCGGCATGGCGTTCGCCCGCGACGGCTCGCTGCTCGTCTGCATCGGCGGCATGGGTCTCTACCGCGTCGCGCAGGACCGCACGATCGAGAAGCTCACCGACGAGACCAACCGCTCCTGGTTCTCGGTTATCGACGACTCGCGGCTCAGGCTCGCCGACGACCTCGACATCGCCCCCGACGGCCGCGTCTTCTTCAGCGAGGCTACGGTCCGCTACGAAATGCACGAATGGCCGGTCGACTGCCTGGAATCGCGCGGCAACGGCCGCATCATCTGCTTCGACCCGAGTACCGGCGCTACCCGCACGGTGATCAAGAACCTGGTCTTCCCGAACGGCATCTGCATGGCGCACGAGGGGCACTCGTTCTTCTTCGCCGAGACCTGGGGATGCCGTATCAGTCGCTACTATTTCGACGGGCCGAAGAAGGGCACGATCGAACAGGTCATCGGCGACCTGCCGGGCTATCCCGACAACATCAACCGCGCCTCCGACGGCACCTACTGGCTGGCGCTGGTCGGCATGCGCACGCCCTCGCTCGATCTCGCCCTCAGGATGCCCGGCTTCAGGAAGCGCATGGCGCGCCGCATTGCGCCCGACGAGTGGCTCTACGCCAACATCAATACGGGCTGCATCGTCCGCTTCGACGAGACGGGCAGGGTCATCGAGACGCTCTGGGACAACGGCGGCGAGAACCATCCGATGATCACCTCGATGCGCGAGCACAAGGGCCATCTCTACATCGGCGGCATCTCCAACAACCGCATCGGCCGCCTGAAGCTCGACGGCATGGACCCGGAGTGGACCGGCACGAAGTCCTATTGGGGGCGGAAATGATCGGCGGTCTCGTGCGCGCCTGGGACAATCTCCTCGGCATCGGCGAGGCCGCCGTCACCGTCCCGCCACTCGACGGGGCACTGCGCCCGAACCGCAAGCTCGACGAGGCGCCCTCGCGCGTCCCGCTCGAAGACGTCGACTGTTTGGCAGTCGTCTCCGACGAGCTTCTGGCATCGTCCGGCAAGGCAATCCACGTGCTGGAGGGGTCGACGTGGCGCAAGCGCGACGAATACGAATCCGAAGTCGTCTGCATCGCCCCGATGGGCGACGGCGGACTGGCGGTCGCGCTTTCGACCGGCGACGTTCTCGTCGAGGGCGGCGATTTCGACGGCCGTCGCTATCGGGCCGCGCCGGACGCTGGCTGCATCACCGCGCTCGCCGCCGACGGTTCGACGCTCTACGTCGCCAACGGCTCGGCGACCAATCCGCCCGACGGCTGGCAACTCGACCTCCTCCAGCGCAACGCCTCGGGAAGCATCTGGCACATCGATCTCGACAGCGGATCAAGCACCCGCCTCGTCGGCGACCTCGCCTATCCGTCGGGCCTCGTCGTCGACGGCCCGTCGCTCGTGTTCTCGGAGGCCTGGAAGCACCGGCTCGTGCGCATCGACGCGTCCGGCAAGGACGCGCCGCAGATTCTCTATTCCGATCTTCCCGCCTATCCCGGCCGCATCTCCCCGGCGAAGGAGGGCTACTGGCTGAGCGCCTTCGCCCCACGCTGCCAACTCGTCGAGCTCGTGCTGCGCGAGCCGGGCTATCGCAAGCGCATGGTCGCCGAGGTGGCGCGGCCCTACTGGATCGCACCGAAACTGCGTGCCGGCCGCAGCTTCTACGAGCCGCTGCAAGGCGGCGGCGTGAAGCAGCTCGGCCTGCTCAAGCCCTGGGCGCCGACCATGTCCGCCGGCCTCTGCATCAGGCTCGACATCGGCTTCCAGCCGATTCTGAGCCTGCACAGCCGCGCCGACGGGGCGACCCACGGCGTAACGAGCACCACGGAGTATCGGGGCGACGTCTACGCCGCCGCACGCGGCGAGGGCGTCGTCGTGTCCGTTCCCATGGATGACCTGGGAGGCGAGGAATGACGCCGGTACTGGAGCTCAGGAACGGCACCAAGGAGTATCGCGGCGTTCCCGCGGTGAAGGACGTCACCTTCACGCTCGAGCGCGGAGAGGTGCACGCGCTCCTCGGCGAGAACGGCGCCGGCAAATCGACGCTGACCAAGATGCTCGCCGGCGTCGTGGAGCCGACCGCGGGCGATATCCGGGTGAACGGTCACCAGGTCGAGCTGGCCTCGCCGGCCGACGCGCTCCGGCGCGGCATTGCGATGGTCTACCAGGAGACGAGCCTGGTGCCCTCGCTCACCGTCGCCCAGAACATCTACCTTACCGACGACAAGCGCTTTCACCGCCTGCGCGGCATCTACATCGCCGGCCAGCAGTTCCTGCAGTCGCTGAATTTCCATGTCGATCCGACGGCGCTGGTCTCGAGCCTCGGCGCCGGCCAGAAACAGATGGTCGAGATCGCCCGTGCCGTTCATCACAACGCCCACGTCATCATCTTCGACGAGCCGACCTCGACGCTGACGCCGGAGGAGAAGTACCAGTTCTTCTCTCTCGTCGACCGGTTGAGGAAGCGCAGCGTCTCGATCATCTTCATCTCGCACGCGCTGGAGGAGGCGCTGCAGATTTCCGACCGCATCACGGTCATGCGCGACGGCGAGCACGTCGTCACCGGCAAGACCTCCGAGTTCGACCGGGAGAAGATCATCCGCGCGATGGTCGGCCGCTCGCTCTCCGACGAGCTCTACGGCGCCCACAAGGATCGCAAGGTCCGCCGCGCTGGCGAGAAAGTGCTGAGCGTGCAGAACCTCTCCATGCAGAACATCGTCCGCAACACCTCGTTTTCGGTGTTCTCCGGACAGATAACGGGCGTGTTCGGCCTGATCGGCTCGGGCCGCACCGAGGCCGCGAAGGTCGTCGCCGGCGTGCTGAAGCGGGACTTCTTCCACGGCGGCCAGGTGCGCCTGAACGGCCGCCCCGTGCGCTACCGCGTGCCGCGTCCGGCCGTTCGCGACGGCATCATCTACGTGACCGAGGACCGCAAGATCGAGGGCTTTTTCGAGACGATGTCGATCGCCGAGAACATCTACATGGGCGCGCTCTCCGGCGGCCGGACGACCTCCATGACCGTCAACATGCGCGAGATGAAGGAGATCGCGGCGGAATGGATCGAAGCGCTGAGCGTCAGGGCGATCAACTCCGACGCGCGCGTCATCGAGCTGTCGGGCGGCAACCAGCAGAAGGTCGTGGTCGCCAAGGCGCTCGTCCAGAAGCCGAAGCTGATTATCTTCGACGAGCCGACCCGCGGCGTCGACGTCGGCGCCATCGCCGAGATCCATCACCTGATAAACCGCCTCGCCGACGAGGGCATCGCGGTCTTGGTGATCTCCTCCTACCTGCCGGAGATCCTGCAGCTCTCCGACCGTATCCTGGTCTGCCGTCAGGGCCGTATCGTCGAGGAGTTCGAGGGCCACAGGGCCGACGAGGAGACGATCATGTACGCGGCGGTGCATTGATGGCCCTGAAGACGACGAGGCCGGTCGCCGAAGTCCGCACGATAGAGGACATCGTCGCGATCGAGGCGCACCCGTATGACGAACTGGTGCCGGCTCGGAATCTCTACGACCTTTTCCGCGCGACCGCAGAAAATGCCGGAGACTCCAGGGCGGTCACCGTGCTGCGCAGCCCCGATCCGCGGGATGTCGGAGTATCCCTGACCCATCGCGGGCTGCTCGCCGAGGTGACCCGGGCGGCCAACATGTTCCACGCACTCGGTCTGAGGCCGGGACAGGGTGTCGCCGCCTTCCTCGCACCGACCTTGCCGGACCTGCCGGCGCTGCTTTTCGGCGCTCAGGTTGCGGGCGTCGCGAGCACGCTCAACTACCTGCTCACTCAAGATGCGATCTTCGATCTCCTCGATGCCGAAGCCGCAACAGTCCTCGTCATACCCTCGCGCGCGCTCGACGAGATGTGCTGGACCAAGGCACAGGGCGCGCTGGCGCAGGTGCCAAGTCTCCGCCACGTCATCGTCATCGGCGACGACACGGAGGGCGTGGCCGGCTTTGTGCCGCTCAGCGAAGCGATCGCCGGCGCGAGCGCCGAGGCGCTGGTCTTCGATCCGACCGCCGATCGCGACGTCGTCTGCGCCCTGTTCCACACGGGCGGAACGACCGGACGGCCGAAGCTCGTCCGGCTGACCCACGGCAACCAGATCCACGCCGCCTTCGGCTTCGCCCAAGTGTTCGGCTATGACGAGACCGACACCGTCATCGACGGCTTGCCGTTCTTCCACGTCGGCGGCACGATGACGGTCGGCCTGTCGGTGATAGCGGCGGGTGGCCACATCGTCGTGCCGTCGCCCTATGCATTGCGACCACCGGCGGTCATCGCCCGCTACTGGGACATCGTCGGGCACTTCAGGGCGACCGTGGTGGGCGGAGTTCCGACGTCGATCGCCGCCGTAACGGATAGCTGGTCGTCGGGGACCGACACCTCCTTCGTGCGGATGGCCATGACCGGCGGCGCCGTATGCCCGAAAGCCGTCGGCACGCGCTTTGAGTCGACCACCGGCATCCGCATCTTCGAGACCTACGGCATGACCGAGACGGCCGCGGCGATAGCCTTCAATCCGGGCCGCGGCGAGCCGATTGCAGGCAGCGTCGGCTTCCGCGCGCCCTATTCGCAGACCCGCATCCTCCGGCTCGATCCGGCCGATCCGGGTCCCTGCCGACCCGGCGAGGCCGGCCTCGTGCAGGTGCGCGGCCCGCAGGTGTTTCCGGGCTATGTCGACCCCGCGCACAATGCAGGCACGCTCGACGCCGACGGCTGGCTCACCACCGGCGACATCGGCTACCTGACGGAAGACGAGCGCCTCGTCCTGACCGGCCGCGAGAAGGATCTGATCGTCCGCAGCGGCCACAACATCGACCCCGCCGCGATCGAGGACGTCGCCAACCAGTTTGCCGGCGTCCACATCAGTGCCGCGGTTGCCATGCCCGACCAGTATGCGGGCGAAGTGCCGGCACTGTTCGTCGTCCCGGCACCGGGTCTCGAAGTCGATCCCGACGCGCTGAAAAGCTATCTCGACACGCACGTCCACGAGGCACCCGCCCGTCCGAGAATCGTCAAGGTCATCGACGCACTGCCGGTGACCGCCGTCGGCAAGATCTTCAAGCCGACGCTGCGCGATCTCGCCATCAAGGAAAAGGTCGCTTTGGAAACCGCGGGAATCTGCGGTTCGCAGGCCACCGCCGAGGTGGCCGTCTCACTCGATGCCCGCAAGAATACGGTCGTGGACGTCACCGTCTCGGGAGCTGCGCCGGAAACGATCGCGGAGTTGGAAGCCGCGTTGAACCCGCTGCCGCAGACCTACATCGTGCGATCGGCGGACTAGACCATGGACGATGCCGCAACGCTTGCCGTCGATGGAACCGTCGCGACGCTCACGCTGAACCGCCCCGACACCCTGAACGCGTTCTCCCATTCGATGGCGATCTGCATGGAGCGGCATCTGAAGGGTCTCGCCGACATGCCCGGACTGCGCGCGGTCGTTCTCACCGGCTCCGGCCGCGCCTTCTGCGCCGGCGGCGACCTGATCGAGTTCGAGGAGGCGCTCTCCAACGACAAGCGCAGGCTCCTCGACCTGCTGCGCTACAATCAGGACGTCCTGCAGATGGTCGAAGACCTGCCGGTTCCGGTGATCGCGGCGGTGAACGGCTTCGCCGTGGCCGGCGGCCTGGAATTGCTCCTGTGCTGCGACATCCTCGTCGCTGCCGAGGGCGTGAAGATCGGCGACGGGCATACGCGCTACGGCGTCGTCCCGGCCGGCGGCGCGACCGTCCGGCTGATGGAGAAGCTCTCTCCCGCCCATGCCGCGCAGCTGTTCTATACGGCCGAGCTCCTGGACGCGCGCACGCTCGCGGACTGGGGGCTCGTCAACGAGGTGGCCCCCCGCGAGCGGCTGTTGGAGCGCGCGATGGAAATCGCCCGCGAGATCGCCGCACGCAGCCCGGAAGCGATCCGCCACACCAAGATGCTCACCGGCCGCATCGCCCGGCCCCCTGAACGGCAGGAGCGCATCCGCGCCGAGATCGACCGCTTCGCCCTCCATGTCGACGGCAGGGACCTCGCCAACGGCCTCGCCGCGTTCAAGGCGAAACGGCCGGTCGAATACTAGGACGGCCGCCGGTCCGGAGGCAGGACGGGGCGCGGGTCTGCTCCCGCGTCCACCCGCGTGCCGCTCCGCGCGAGAGTTTCCAACCCCGTATCGGAAATTTCGGATATAGAGACGGGCCCGGGCCCGGGCGGCGGACTGTCCCGCCAACCGGTGCCTTTGCCGATCGGGCCGTTTGTCCGGGAACGAGAAGTGCGACATACAGAACCATGACCGACAGAGTGCCTTTCAACCGGCCCAGGATCGCCGGCGCCGAACTCGACCACATCCGCGACGCCGTCGAACGGGGCCAGCTCGCCGGAGACGGCCACTACACGGACCTGTGCCAGCGCTGGCTGTGCGATTTCACAGGCGCGCAGGCCGCGTTGCTGACCCATTCCTGCACGGCCGCGCTGGAAATGGCCGCGATTCTCGCCGGAATTGGTCCCGGCGACGAAGTCATCATGCCCTCCTTCACCTTTGTCTCGACCGCGAACGCGGTCGTGCTGCGCGGCGGCGTGCCCGTTTTCGTCGATATCCGCCCGGACACCCTCAATCTCGACGAGGAGAAGGTTGCCGCGGCGATCACGGCGCGCACCAAGGCGATCTTTGTCGTCCACTACGCCGGCGTCGTCGCGGAGATGGATCGCATCGCCGCCCTCGCCGAGGAGCACGGCCTGATCGTCGTCGAGGACGCGGCCCATGCCTTCGGCTCGAAGTTCCACGGCCGTTCGGCGGGCGCCATCGGCGACATGGCGACGTTCAGCTTCCATGAGACCAAGAACATCATCTCGGGCGAGGGTGGCGCGATCCTTTTCCGCAACCCGGCCTTCGTCGAGCGCGCCGAGGTCATCCGCGAGAAGGGCACGAACCGCAAGCAGTTCTTCCGCGGCCAGGTCGACAAGTACACCTGGGTCGACCTCGGCTCGTCGTACCTGCCCGGCGAGCTGATCGCCGCCTTCCTCTACGGCCAGCTCGAGAGCGCGGGCGAGATCCAGGGCGAGCGGATGGCGAACTGGCAGCGCTACGACGCGGCCCTCAGGTCGTTCCACAATCGCGGCATCGGCCTGCCGGATATCCCGGCCCACTGCACCCACAACGCCCATCTCTACTACGTGCTGATGCCCGATCTGGAGCTGCGCCAGCAGATGATCGCCCGGCTGCGCGAGGACGGGATCGTCGCCCCCTTCCACTACGTGCCGCTCCACTCGGCCCCCGCCGGCCGCCGCTACGGGCGGGCGGGCGGCGACCTCCCGGTGACCGACGACGTGTCGGGACGCCTACTCCGCCTGCCGCTCTACCCGCGCATGGGCGGCGCGGTCGACAGGGTGATCGACCGGGTCAGCGAACATTTGCAGGATATGCTTTGAATCGATCCTGAGGCCTGACGATTGCCCCTACCCGGCGGATGCGGTATGGCCACACGCAGTTCAAGACCTGTTGGCTACGAAAATGGACACGGTGCCTGCTCTGGTGGAGCGAATTCGCTGGCAAGGGGTCGTTCTCGACGCCGTCCAGGACCGTGCCAGACTGCTTGGCCTCGACGCGGCCTGGCCGCTGGCACCGGTCCGGTTGCGCGTGCATCGCAACCATGCCTTCGAGTTCGTGCAATCGCCGCTGACCACCTACCTGGCCTATGCCGGCTTCAAGCCGGAGTGGTCGATTTCCGACTATGACGACAGCCTCGCCTTCGCTGGGATCGAAGCCGGCCTGCCGGCGCACGTCGACGCGGAGATACTGTGGCTCGATTTCGGCCGGTACCAGCTCGAGCCGAACGGCATCGCGGCCTGGCTCGAGACCCGGCTCGCGCATCTGCGCTCGCATTCGCCGGCGCCTATACTCCTGACCGGCCCCTTCCCCTCGGACGGGGCGATCGCGCCCGCGCTGGCGGGGCTCGTTTCCAGGACCCCGGGCCTGCGCCTGCTCGACATGGCGGCCGCTCTGGGCCCCCTCGGCGAACGCAGCCTCGATCCCGCGCGCGCGGAATTCCAGGGGACGCGGCTCAGCCGCGCCGCCCAGCTGCTGGTTGCCCGCGAGCTTGGCCTGAAATGGATTCCCGCGGCGGTGGCCCCGCGCATCAAGGCCATCGCCATTGATCTGGACAACACGCTCTATTCCGGTGTGCTCGGCGAGGACGGCCCGGCCGGGATCACCGTCACGAACGATCACCTGCGCCTGCAGGAGGCGCTAATCGCGCTGGGCGAGCAGGGTGTCCTGCTGACCGTCGTCTCCAAGAACGAAGCCGTCGACGTCGACCGGATGTTCGATGAGCGATCCGATTTCAAGCTGCGGCCGTCGCACCTCGCCGCCTCGCGCGTGAACTGGTCTCCGAAGGCGACAAACATCGTTGAACTCGCGGGGCAGTTCAACATCGCCCCCTCCGCGTTTCTAATGCTTGACGATAACCCGGGCGAACTGTTCGCGACCGCCCAAGCGGTCCCCGGGATCGCGATCCTGCAGGCGAGCGAGGACGCGGCGACCACGGTCGAGCACCTTTCGCGGTTTCCCGGCCTCTTCTCCTTCGGTTCGGATTCTACCGATTCCCTTCGTGCCGCGGATCTGCGCTCCGCCGCTGAGCGCAAGACCGCACTGACTGCGGCCGTGGATCAGGATCCGTTGGCCTATCTCAAGGCGCTCGGAACGCAGATCACGTTGCGGGCCGATCCCCCAGACGAGTTCCAGCGGTTGTGTGACGTCCCCAAGAAGACGAACCAGTTCAATCTGGCGCTACAACGCCTGAAAGATGGCGACGTCCAGCGCTACATCGAGGCGCCCGATCGTTGTGTGGTGGCGCTCGAGCTGCGCGACAAGCTGTCCGACAGCGGCAATGTCGGCGCGCTGTTCGCTCATGTCGAGGACGACGCGATCGTCGTCGACGAGCTCTGCATTTCCTGCCGGGCGCTCGGGCGGGCGGTCGAGGACATCATGATCGCCGAGGCGATCGATTTTGTCAGCGCGCGACTCGGCGGCGGCCACCGGAACGTGGCGTTCGCGTACCGAAAAGGCCCGCGCAATGCGCCCGCCCTTAGCTGGCTCAAACGAATGACGGGCCGCGAGCTCGACGTTGCTATAGAAGGCGAGGGTGAGGAGACCGACTCCCTCCACTGCCTGACGATGGGCATGGCCGAGCTGCGGCGTGGGCCGGAGGCGAACGCGCTGGTCGGCCGGCAGGTCGGCTGATTGTCGGGCCCGATGCCGGCCGTGAACGAGTAGAGGAGTTTCTGATGAGCGATCCGACACGTCTCGAAATCCGTACGAAGGTGGCCCAAGCGTTCCAGCACATGCTGAAGCGCCCGGTCGACGAGACCGAGAACGTGCTGCGCTCCACCGAGCCCAAGTGGGATTCGCTGTTCCACGTCGAGTTGGTCTTCATTGTCGAGGATGCTTGCGACGTCACCTTCGCGCCGGAGCAGCTCGAGACGCTGGTCTCGCTGGAGGCTTTCGTCGACGCGGTGCTGGCGCAGCGGCAAGCCGTCGCCTGATGAGCGCGATCTCCTCGAATCCGCCCCTGAGCGCCGACGCGGGCTGGCGGTTTCATCACTTGGGCGTCGCCACGCGCCGCATCGCACGCGAGGCGGACGGGTGGCGATCCTTCGGCTACCGGCAGGAGGGGGAGGTCTTCGAGGATCCGCGCCAGGGCATACGCGGCGTGTTCCTCGTCGGCGCCGGCCCGCGCCTCGAGCTTCTGGAAGCGCTTCCGGGCAGCACCGTGCTCGACGGCTGGCTCGAGCGCGGGATCAAGATCTATCATCAGGCCTTCGAGGTTCCCGACCTTCCCACAGCGCTCGCGGATCTGACGGCGCGCGGGGCGAAGATCGTGGTCGAGCCGGTGCCGGCGATCGCCTTCGGAGGTCGCAAGATCAGTTTCCTGATGCTGCCGGTGCTCCATCTCATCGAGCTGATCGAAGCGGAATCCTGATAGGGGTATCATTTCCGACACGACAAGGAAATCGAGGCGCATACATGCCTGAACTGCGATTCCGGGAACGCTCCCTCGACATATCGCTGGCGCCGACGCCGTGGAACGACCGCGTGCTGGGCGGCCCGAGCGGCCATCTCACCGTGGAAGGGATGCACGAGTACGCCACCACGACCGACCTGCGCCACCGCGACGACTGGCTGGCGCGCAGGCTCGCGGACGAGGGCCTCGTCTATGTATCGACTAGCGCGGACGCCGCCGACACTGCCGCGAAGGCGGTCGTTCAGCATCTCGGTTTCGATTTTATCTATCAGACGACGACCTGCATCCTGCGGCTCGACCAGACCGTTTCCTTGCGCGATAGCCACCCTGCGATGGAAGTCGTCGACCCGGTGTCGGTCGCGAGCGACGAAGTCGCGGAACTCTGCGCGACGACTTTGAAGCACGGTCGCTTTTGCGAGGATTGGCTCACACGCGAGTTGGCGGGGCCGCGCAACGCCGCGTTCGTCCGCGACCTGCACGCGCGCGAGAATGTGCACCGTGTCTTCACGCGGGCACCGTCGGACCGGTTGAACGGCTATGCCTATATCCCGATCGAGAGAGGCTCGGCCGATCTCTTGTTGATGGGGATTTCGGAAGCGGACGCGCCACCCGGTGCGGGCCAGTCGTTCTGGGAGATCTGCCTCGCCGATCTCCGGTCGAGGGGATTAGCGCGGCGGGTGTGGACGCGGGTTCCGGCCGCAAATCTCGGCGTTCTGAACATTTACGCGCGAATCGGCTTCAATTTCGTGGGACCCGCCTACGACTTCCGCATGCTTCCGCAGGCCGTCAGCCGCTGACGTCAGCTTCGGTCGATCCTCCAGATCACCTGCCATCCCCCGTAGAACGGCCAGATCGCCGGCAATCCCGCCGCGGCCAGCAGGCGTGCGGGCGTTTTCATGACATGCGCCGCGATCGTCCGCAGCGGATGCGTTTCGATCACCGTTTCGACGAGTGATGGCGCGTGCTCCAGGACCCGGATCGGCACGCCCGCATTGTTCGCTAGCCACGCCCAGAAGGCCGCCCCGAGATCGTGGACGTGGGCGGGATAGGTCAGATCTATCGGAACACGCCGCCCGAAAGGCGTCATGAAAGGGGTTCGCGCGTAGAACAAGGCGCCGGGAGCCGAATGCGCCATCAGGCCGTCGAAAGCCCTACGGAAATCGGGGATGTGTTCCAGGATCGCGCTGGCGATGACGATGTCGAACAGGCCACCCACGTCCTCGAGCCTGGCAGCGAATGCGAGTTCGATATCCGGCGACAATGCGCGCGGATTCTCGCGCACGTAGTCCACGACCAGCACTTCCACCCGTTCGGCCGTCCGGTTCGCGATCAGCCGTTCGGCGGCCAGCAGCGCTATCGTTCCGTCGCCGCCGCCGAAGTCGAGGATCTTGACCGTGCCCGGTCGGCCGTTCACGGCGAACCTGTCGGCGATCAGCCAGGCGAGACGCTCGGGCCGCGGCGTCGTCACGAGTTCGGTCGCCACTCGGTCGTAGTAATTGGCGTAGTAGTCGGCGAGCGCCGGGTCGGTCGGCATCCGGGAGGCGGAGATGCCGGAGCAGTTACCGCACGCGAGGAATGACACCTCGGGATCGTCCTGCAAGCGCACCACTGCGCGGCGCGGCCGGCCGTCTCCGCAGATAGGACACCGGTCCTGCGGGGGATGCAGCTCGTCGTCCCCGAGTGTCTTCCCGCGGTGGAATGCGGTGGCGCTTATAACTGCCATTTGCTCTCCAAATCGCCTTCTGTCGCGTGGCGGGCCGAGCTACTCGCCGACCCGCGTGCCCGACAGCTTCTTGCGCGGACCCGGAGCCGCGGCCCGAAGACCGGCTGACGGCGCCTTGTCGCTCGGCATGTCCTTCGCGCCAGCGCCGAACTGGGAAACCTCGGCGACCAGGTAGAGAGGCCTCTGCTTCGTTTCGTTGTAGATGCGGCCGATATAGATGCCGAGGATTCCAGCGAAGAGGAGCTGGGCGCCGGAAAAGAAGCTGACCGCGATGAACAGGCTGGTCCACCCGTCCATGCTGACATCGAGCAGCAGTTTCCGGCCCAGGGCCCACACGGCGAGCGCGAAGGCCAGCGCGGCGATGGCAAGACCGAGATAAACGCCGAGCCAGAGCGGCTTCTCTGAATTCGCGACGATGGCGTCGACGGCGAGGCCGAGCAGCTTGCGGAACGAATAGGACGACTTGCCGGCCTTGCGATCGGTACGCGTCACCTCGACATAGCCGACCGAGAAGCCGAGGCGTGCCATCAACGCCGGTAGCAGGCGGAACTGTTCGCGATAGAGCTGGAACGCAAGGGCCACCTGGCGGGAGAAGATCCGGAAATTGCCGATCTCCGGCCGCGTGTCGACATCGCCCAGCCAGGCCAGCAGGTGATTGAACAGGTAGGACGGCACCGATCGACGCCGGCTGACCTGATGGTCCCCGCGCAGTGCGATGACAATATCGAGATTCTCATCCGTGACCTTCTCATAGAGCGCCGGAATGTCTTCCGGGGCGTCCTGGAGATCGCAGTCCATGACGACGAGCCAGCGGCCCTGGGCATGATCGATCCCGGCGGTCAGGGCAGGATGCTGACCGAAATTGCGGGAAAGCCGGATTCCCTTAATCCGCGCGTCCCGATTGCCCAGTTCGACGATCAGCGGCCACACGTCGTCCGGGGCCCGGTCGTCGACCAGCAGTATCTCGAACTTCGGAGATATGACCTCGAGCGCGGCGACCAGCCGCGTGGCGAGTTCATCCACGAATGGACGGCCCATGTAGACCGGGACGATCACGGATATCTCGACGTCGTCCAGTGCCGCGTCGAGATAATCCGTCTCGCGATGCTTTATCGGTGTCATGAGACCGTTATTACGCCGCCGGCTTGCGCGCTACCAGCACCTGGCTGCCGCCGAACGGCAGGGGTACGCCAGCCCGGCGGCCCATGTGCTCCAGATTCAACAGGCCCAATAGCGCATTGTTCAGCAAGGGGGAAAGCCGGAACTCGGCCTCGATCTGCTCATGCATCGTCTTCGGCCTTTTCCGGTATCGATCAAGAACGCGCGAGACGATCATCATCGGGAAGGGCGACACGACGAAGCTCGTCTCGTAAATCGGCTCGAGGCCGACCGCCTTCGCCTTCCCGGCAAGCTCGCCGCGCTCGTAGCGGCGCTGATGGACCGCGAGGTCGTCGACGCTGCTCCACATCCACGGATGCTGCGGGACCGTCGCCATGAAGACGCCGCCGGGGCACAGCATCCGCACGATCTCCTCGAGCACCGCCTCGTCTTCCGGGATGTGCTCCAGAACGTCGAACGCACCGACCAGATCGAACGCGGAAGTGAGCCCGGTGTGCCGCGCGTCCATCTGAAGCAGTTCGACCTCCGGCCCCAGTCGTCCGCGCGCGTGCACAAGTCCCTGACTATGCAGCTCGCTGCCGGCGATGCGGGCCGCCGGCAGCGCCTCCCGTAGCGCGCCGAGAACGAATCCCGTGCCGCAACCGATCTCCAGCACGCTCCGCGCCGCCGGCGAGAAGCGCCGCACCATCCACTGGATCAACCGGTTGCGGGCCACGAACCAGAAGTGGCTCGGCTCGACGTCCACGAGATACGCGAAGGCCGCGACATCATAGCCTTCGCCCGTATCGTCGAAATCGGGGGCCAGAAGAACGAAACCGTCCGAAACCGGGATCGCCGCGCCGCAGCCAGCGCATGCCCAGTCTCTCGGCCAGACCGGACCGCCCGGATCGATCGGATCGCACCGCCCGCACCCCGGACACGTGCGCCATCCGGCCGGCTGCGTCTCGATCGTGCGGAGTTCGTTCACGGCGCGGTTCCTCGTCTAGCCGCGCACGACCATCGCGACGCCGACGGCGATGACGAGGATACCGGCGATCCGCATCACGGTCATCGCTTCCCCCAGAAGAAACCCGCCCGCGAGCGCGTTGGCGGCGAGCGTCACCGAGGCGAGAGACAGCGCCAGACTCAGCTCGAGGCGCGTCAGCGCCATCAGGTAGACGCCGAAGATGGTGACGGCGAGGACGGCGATCAGCACCGGTCTCCAGGCGATCGTCGAGAGCGCGGCCTGCCACAGACGGTCGCTCCAACCGATATCCTGGCGCGCGAGCAGCGCGCCGACGTCCATCGCGAACAGCTTGAGCTGAATCTGGAAGACGAAACTCAGCACCACCATGACGCCGATCAGGAGCAGGCCCTCTCCACGTGCGGTCATAGTCTGCGCTCCGGATCGGTGTGTTGGCGTGTCATGCTCGTCAGCGCCGGGTCAACGCCATGCAGAAGTAGTCGTAGGGCAGCCGGATCAGATTCCGGAAAACCTTGCACTCGACATCGACCGGGAGACCGTCCACCAGGCTCTGATACCCCTCCGGTGTCCGGACGTTCTGGCCGGAATCGAGCCTGTTCAGCACGCGCGCGACGACGTGCTGTTCCGGCAGCCAGACCTGGTCGAGCGTCGCGATGCGCCCGCCGTGCGGCACGAGGCGGACGAGCTGCGACATCAGCGATCTCGCCTCGTCGTCGTTCAGGTGATGCAGGAGTGCCGAAACGATAATCAAGTCGAAGCTGTCCTCTTCGAGTTCCAGGTTCCCCGCCGCGTTGCCGGCGAGGAAACGCCCCTTGGCACCGTACCGAGCACGGGCCGCCTCGATATGCTTGGCGTTCAGGTCGATCCCCGTATAGTCGACCTCCGGCAGATAGGGAAACAGGATCCCCGGCCCGCATCCGACGTCGAGCACGCGCATCCCCGCTTTCGGCCGCGCGAACTCACCGATGAACGTCTTGCGCGCCCGATCGGCTCCCAGACCCGATTGGAAGGCCTTGTAGAAGTACGGAATGCCGACGAGCCTGAACAGGCCCTCTGTACGCTGCGCCACCCTGGGGTCTCCGCGATCTCCACACCGTCAATCGGGCATCCGGGAAGAACCGCAGTGCTCCGTCCTGCCCGGTCGCACCAGGCAGCGTCATTCCCGCCCGTCCCCGTCCTAGTAACCAATGATGGCGCTTACTTCCAGCGAACCGCGGCCGGATCGGACTGCATTCTCGATTTTCAGCGGACAGACGCACGCGCCGTCGCGCAAGTGGCGAGGCGTTTGACCGAGGCAGGCACCTCGGCAATCGAGACGGCGGATGAACGGACCATCGCGTAAGAATCGCCTCGAAATCAGCGCCACGACCCGGCCGACGCCAAATCCGCAGCAGACCAGTGGAGAAAAATGGCCCCGGGAAACAAAAAAAGCTGGAACCGCCACATCGAAATGCGACGGCGATTCGTCGGTCTGGCCCGCCAATTCAACGCTCCAAGGCGTCCGTAGTTGGACCGAAACGGCAGGTGCCAAACCCGAAGGGCCGAACAAGCTGCGGACTTCGATGCTCATGCACCCGCCACGCTACTCGACCGTACGCTTCCCGGACTGAATGTGTACAGCCCGGCCGCCGGAACCGGACCGGTCAATCCGCGAGCGAACGCGGGCAATCCGCTTGACCGCCTTGTCATGGCTGTCTTTAGTGCCCTGCCGTTCCGGCGCCCCGTCTCGGCCGCGCGCGCCCGTCCGTGCGATTTCCCAAATCGAGTCAATCGGTGAGTTCCGTCCCATGTCGTCGTCTCCGTGCTCGGCTTCGAGCTGATGGGCACACGACCGGCGGTCACTCGGCGATGATCGCCCGCATCATCCAGATGGCTTTCTCGTGATAGGTCAGGCGGCCGGTGAGAAGATCGTGGGTGACGAAATCGCTCTTTTCTTCCGCCATTTCCGCGCAGTCGCGCATCTTGCGGCAAAGGGCCTCGTGGTCCGCGACGAGTTCCTTGACCATCTCTCCCGCCGTCGGAGCGGTCCTGTCTATGGTGATGTTACCGTCGGCGAGAACCCGCTTGTCCGTCAGCGGGGCGGTGTGGCCCAGCGCACGGATCCGCTCTGCGAGGTCGTCGCAGGCCTTGAACAGGCTCTCGTAGTGATCCTCCGTCATCTCGTGGATCGGCTGAAACAACGGACCGACCACGTTCCAGTGATAGACGTGCGACTTGATCACGAGGAGATAGGTATCCGTGAGAATGCTGGAGAGCACCTGCGCGATGGTCTTCCGGTCCGTCGCCGAAATGCCGGTGCGCACCTCTTCGCTGTGCGGCTTTACGTTCAAGACGTTGCTGGCACGGGGCATGTTCACCCTCCCTTTCGTCCTGGAGTTGGTCGACAAGCGTTCCGTCGCCTCTTTCGCGACGCATGCGAATCCTCAAACGCCGAGTGAAACCGTTCGTTCCCACGCGATCGCGGGCACGTTCCGAGCCCCGGGCCGGGAACCATTGCGCCTCCCGCGCATTGTCCAGGACCGTCAAAAGCAGCGGGCGGCCATACCCAGCCCCTCACTCCCCGTCAGGTCGCCCGCTGCCCAGACCGACTCAAAAGCCGCACCCCTGGGGAGTGCGGCTTTTTTGTGCGTCCTGTCGAGCTTCACCGGCTCGTCCGGAGAAAACAGCTGAACCGAAGCCTATTCACACGCGACGCGCCAGATGCATCACGACAGACGCGGCGAGCGCGACGAGGAAGATGAAGAAGAGGATCTGCGCGATACCCGCCGAAGCACCGGCGATGCCTCCGAATCCCAACACGCCGGCGATTACGGCGACCACTAGAAATACGAGGATCCAATAAAGCATTGCTGCTCTCCTGTTCACGTCTCTGTGTCGTGCTGAAGGGGAACGCCGAAAGCCGCAAATGGTTTCCCACCTTCGCCGCCACCGGCGAACGAAAACGGGCGCCGCGGCGCCCGTCGGAAGCAGCAAGCCCCGGCAGCTCTATCCGTTGGCGGCCGTCTTCTCCCGCGAACCTGCACGCGTGTCGAAGAAGAGTGCCTGGCTGATCACGGCCTTCACCGTCTCGGTCTGGAACGGCTTGGCGATCAGGAATGCCGGCTCCGGCCGCTCGCCCGTCAGAAACCGTTCCGGATAGGCAGTGATGAAGATGACCGGCACATCGATCTCCGCCAGTATCTCGTTGACCGCATCGAGCCCGGAACTCCCGTCGGCGAGCTGGATGTCGGCGAGCACCAGTCCGGGCCTCCGTGCCCGGACCGCCGCGATCGCCTCGCGATGGGTTCGGGCCAGGCCGGACACCTCGTGTCCGAGGTCGGTGACGAGCGCTTCGAGGTCCAGGGCGATCATCGCCTCGTCCTCGATGACCAGCACGTTGGTCGATACCTGTGCGGCGATTTCTCTTCCGGCCTCGTCGATCAGCAAGCGCACTCCTTCCTCGTCGGTGCCGAGGATCGTGGCCGCCTGATGCGGCGAGAATTCCTCCACCGTCGTCAGCAGGAAAGCCTGGCGCGCGCGGGGCATGATGGCGTCGAGATTTCGCTCGAACGGCGCCGCCGGACCGTCGCTTTCCAGATTGACCCCTATCGTGTCCCAGATTCCGATCAGCACCTTGTAGAGCGCGACGCGCGGCTCGAGCGAAGTGTCGAACAGGCTCCGGTCCGCGATGATCGCTTCGAGGCACGCGGCGACGTACGCATCCCCGCCAGCCTGCGCTCCGGTCAACGCACGGGCAAACCGCCGCATATAGGGAAGATGCGGCGCGATCGTCATGGCAATGGACATATGGACTCCCCTTGCACCACCCCACCGGTGGGCAAACGCTGCGGCCGGTGTATCGTTCCCTCCCCACTCCGATTTTTTTGCGCATGCGCGGAACCTTTTGCGGCACGCGTCGTTTTAGCGACGGGAGCGGCCGCCTTCCAGCGAAGCACGCCGGGTTGGGAGCACGTATGTCACACGAAGACGAGAACAAGCCCGAAGTGAACAGAAGCGACGTTCAATCCGACAAGGCCGCCACACTGGATGAGCGCCTTCAGGCACATATCGGCTCTCAGCTCAAGTCGATGTACGATTCCTATTTGAACGAGCCGATCCCCGACAGGATCGTCGAGTTGCTGGAGAAGCTCGACGGGGTCTCGAAGACCGGTGGCTCCGGGGGCGGCCAAGGCGACTGATGAACCCGCGCAAGGAACTGCTCGAGCACATTCCCAACCTGCGCGCCTTCGCGATGTCCCTTTGCGGCAGCGCGGATCGCGCCGACGACCTCGTCCAGGAAGCGCTAGTGAAGGCCTGGAGCAGCCTCGACAGTTTCGAGCCCGGCACCAACATGCGTGCATGGTTGTTCACTATTCTGCGCAACGCCTTCTATTCGGAACTGCGCAAGCGCCGACGCGAGGTGGAAGACGCCGATGGCGCGATGGCGGCCAGGCTCGCCACCCATCCACCCCAGACCGGATACCTGGATTTCCAGGACTTCCGGGCGGCCCTCGACCGACTGCCGCCGGACCAGCGCGAGGCGCTCGTCCTGATCGGCGCCTCCGGGATGTCGTACGACGAGGCGGCCGAGATCTGCGGCTGTGCGGTAGGGACGGTCAAGAGCCGGGTCAATCGGGCACGCCAGAAGCTCGCCGAAATGCTCAAGATCGAATCGATTGCCGAGTTCGGTCCCGACGAGACGTCCGGTCCGATCGTGACCTCGGCCTCGACGACCCGTTCCGTCGCGTGACCGGCCGCGACGACCCGTCATCCGGGCCCGATCGGCGGAACCGCGGGGTTCGGAGCAAGCCCGCTCGGAAAATCGCCGGACGGTGCGGAACCCTTCGCGACCGTGCGCGTTGCGGGCACGGGTGTAGGGGTGACTTTTCATGACAGCCGCGCAGAGCCGCATTGCAGCCTTGGTGATTGTCATCGTCGCGGTCGGCGCCGCTGCTTTTGCCTACATGTCCTGGCGCCAGAGCCAGGTGAGCGCGTTCGCCGCCACGGCGAAGGCTGCGCTGGCGAATGTCGATCTCGTCCTCGACCGCGCCCTGTTGACCGTACGCGCGGTGCAAGGTTTCTACGAAGCCGATCCCGCCGCTTCGGAGGACGATCTCCACCGCTTCGTGGAAGGGATGGGACCGGTCGCCGGGCTGCGCGCGCTGGCGTATCAGCCGCGCGTCTCCGCGGTCGACCGTCCGGCGATCGAGGATGCCCTGCGCGAGAGCGGACAGAGCCCGATCGGGATCTGGACCCTGGCCGGCGACCAGCGCATTCGGGCCCCGGTGCAGGACCGCTACTTCCCAGTCGTCGCGTCCTACTTCTTCGATGGCGGCATCAGGGCCTACGGCTTCGACGTACGGTCCCACCCTGCGCGCCGGTTCGCGGTCGACATTGCTGAGGAAACCCGGCTCGGCACGTCCACCGACATCGTCACCTTCCTCTCCAGCGGAGCGGAACCCGTTCGCGGCGTGATCTTCTACAAGCCGGTCGTCGTGGATGGCGAAGTCGTCGGAATGGTCAGTGGCAGTATCGATATCAGCACTTTGATCGGGGTAGCCAAGGCCGGATCGACCGGGATCACGGACATCGACATCGAGATCGGCCCGCTCGAATCCACCGGTGGCGATCCGGTGGATTCGCCCAACGCATTCGACGACTCCGAGCCCTTCTTCGTCGTCGACCACCAGAGCCATTCCGGCCGGATGTGGGAAATCCGGGTCAGCGGCAAACCCGGCATTTCGGACTACGCGCGCGGCTACGGCCTAATGACTCTGGTCCTCCTCGCCGGCCTCGGAACAGCCGCGGCGGTCATCGGCTATTCGACCGCGGCGCGCCGGGGCAGAGAACTCCTTTCCGCGGAAACGCGCCTGCGCCGCACCCTCGACGGCCTGGTGCCGCTGGTCTTCACGACGGACCCGAAGGGTCGCCTGATAACGGCCAATCGCGCCGCGCTCGAGGCCGCCCGGGGCGACGAGCCCGACCTTGTCGGCAGGCCGCTCGACGAGCTGTCCCTGTGGGACACGGACCCGGCCAACAAGGACGCGTTGCACCTGGCGATCGTGCGCGCCGCGACCGGGGAGGAACGCCGGTTCGACGTTCTGTCGAACGAGACCGAACTCGGCCAGTCCGTCTACGACGTGTCGGTCCGGCCGATCGCCGCGGTGAACGGCCAGATCTCCCATCTCGTCGTTTCCGCCCTCGACGTCACCGAGCGCGTCGAGGCGGCCGAAACGGAACGTCTGCTCATGCGCGAGCTCGACCATCGCATGAAGAACACCCTGCAGGTCGTTCAGGGCGTCATACGACGCACGGCGCGCAGCCACGACAGCGTCGACGCCTTCGAGACCTCGCTGCTCGGGCGCATAACGACCATGGCGCGTGCGCATGATCTCCTGGCCCGCGAGCGCTGGCTCGGCGCGGATTTGAGGACCATCGTGCTGCAGGAGATTCAGCCGTTCGAGGAAAGCCGCTCGATCACGGTCACCGGCCCGCCGATCCGCATCAATCCGAAAGGCGCTCTGGCCTTCGCGCTCGCGATGCACGAACTCGGCACCAATGCCATCAAGTATGGCGCGCTGTCGGTGGCCGACGGCCGACTCGACATAGACTGGTCGCTCGAAGAAGCCGATGAAGATCGCTGCCTGATATTCCATTGGCGAGAGAGCAAGGGCCCCCACGTCGCCGCGCCCGAGCGGCGCGGATTCGGCTCGCTGCTGCTCGAGCGCAGCATCAAGTACGACCTCGACGGGGAGACCTATCTCGATTTCGCGCCTGAGGGCGTCAGCTGCCGCATCGAGATTCCCTGGGAAAGGGTACGCCCGATGACGGCGAGCAGCTATTTCCGCGAACGGAAGGCCGGGGGGCATGTGACATGAAGGAGCCGGCGGGCGTTCTCATTCTCGAGGACGAGTTCATGATCGCGATGGAGTTCGAGACCGTCCTGCACGACGCCGGCTACCGCGTCGTCGGTCCCGCCGCCGATGTCGATACGGCCCTGTCCCTGATTGAGGCCGAAAAGCCCGAGATGGGCGTCCTTGACGTCAATCTGGGCCGCAACGGGACCAGCGCCCCGGTCACCGAAAGGCTTCGCGAACTCGGCGTCCCCTTCGTTCTTTGTACCGGCTATCAGACATCGGAACTCGTGCAGCGCTACGGCGACACGGTGCCGATCCTGCAGAAGCCGGTTGACGCCGAGAAACTCGTCGACGTGCTCCGATGCCTGGTTCCGGCTCCCTTCTGACCGCCCGGCTCGTTTCTGGACCCGCCCGACGAGAAGGTTCGCGGCGGTATCCGCGATCTTCGGATTCCTGGCCGGGTTGACGGCGATCGCGATGCTGCACGTCGGCTGCGGCGATACCGGCGGAGCCGGCCAGGATGGCGACCGCTGCCGTGGCCGTGAGACGGCCCGTCGTCTCGACCTGCCGATGTAGGCGTTGCGCGCACCGCCGGAACGGCGCGCGCAGCACCGTCAGTTCCGCGAGAGCCAGGCCTCGACCTGGCGCTCGGCGTCTTCCCTGGCGACGCCGTAGCGATACTGGATCTTGCCCACGAGCTGCTGGCGTTTGCCGTCGATCACGTCGATGTCGTCCTTCGTCAGCTTGCCCCATTCGGACTGGACCTTGCCCGAGAACTGCTTCCACTGGCCTTCGATCTTGTCCCAGTTCATGTCGTTCCTTTCCGAGGCCGGATGGCGGACTTGGGCAACTGCGGTGCCCGAGACGCGGCGCCCCGGCCTGCATGATGGCTCTGATGGAATTTTGCTTCGGCCGCCGGCGCGGTCGCTACCGTGACCGTATTGCCCCGGGATAACGTCGATCACGGGAGGAGGTTCCGGGCGGGAGCGAAACGGAGTGCGGGGAACCGGGACGGCGGTCGAAGCGTTGGGAAAAGAACGCCATCCCAGAGGCAATCATGAATATTTCCCCTGTTGCCGACCAATCGGACCCGGCGCACCGAGCGGCAGCCGAGCCGGTCGTCGTCCAGCTCGCCGGGCCCGTGCGGGCGGCAATCTTCATCATCGCCTGCGCGGCTGTCCTGTTCGGCGTCTATTTCGGGCAAGGCCTGTTCATGCCGATTGCGGTCGCCCTTGTCCTGTCACTAACGCTCAGCCCGATCGTGCGCGGGGCGAGCCGGCACGGCATACCGTCCGGAATGACCGCCAGCCTGCTGGTGCTCGCCCTCGCTGTGGCCATGCTGGTTGGTTCGCTCACGCTGACCCAACCGATCATGAACTGGGTAGCCGATGCGCCGCATATCGGCCGCGAACTGCGTGATCGCCTCGAAAGCATCCGCAAACCGGTCGCCGCCGTGACCGAGGCGGGCGAGGAGGTCCAGAAGCTCGCCGAATCCGAGGACCCGACCGTCCAGGAGGTCGTCGTTCGCCAACCGGGCCTGCTCAACAGGGCCGCCGATCATGTCGTCGGCATCGGCGCGACGGTCCTCGTGACCTTCGGTCTGACGCTCTACATGCTCGCCTACAGTGGATTCTTCTACGAGAAGGTCGTTCGCATCCTGCCGCGGCTGAGCGATAAGAAGCGGGCATTGCGGATCGCCTACGACGTGGAGCGGGTCGTGTCGCGTTACCTGCTGACGCTCGTCGCGATCAACGTCGTGCTCGGCACTGGCATCGGCATCGCCATGTGGCTGATCGGCATGCCAAACCCGATGGTCTGGGGTATCGCGGCAGCGCTGCTGAACTTCCTGCCCTATATCGGTTCCGTCGTCGGCATCGTCGTGTCGGCGGCCGTCGCGCTGGTCACTTTCGACTCGATTGCCTACGCGCTCGTGGCCCCGCTGACCTATCTGTGCATCACGGCACTGGAAGGCAATTTCGTCACGCCCGCCATCCTCGGCCGCCGTCTCGAGCTGAATCCGGTCGTGATCCTCCTGTCCGTGTCCCTTTGGGGCTTCGTCTGGGGAGTCGTCGGCGTGCTCATCGCAGTTCCGCTGCTCGTGATCCTCAAGGTCTTCTGCGATCACGTCGACGGCCTGAGATGGCTCGGCGAGTTCCTTTCGGGATCGCACCAGCCCGCCGAAGCCGCTGACGACACGGTCGCCGCGCAACCGGCCGGCGACTGAGCTGTGTCGATTGTCTGAGCACGGGCATCGTCGCGCCGACGCCGTGCCGCACCGCGGGACGTCGCGCGGCGTCGGGAACCGTCGGTGCGCCGATCGCGTTTCCCGCACGTGTCTCGTGAACACAGGAGATGTCTCATGCCCAAGCCCGACAAAGCCGACCATCGCGCTGCCCACCCCACGCTGGTGGCCGGCGACGGCGCCCCGGAACAGGATACCGATTTCGAGACCATGAAGGATGATCTGAAGCTCAGCATCGATGCTGCCCGGGATCAAGCGCGCCGTCTCGGCAACTATGCCCGAACCCATGGCTCCGCCTCCGCCGAACGCCGGAAAGGCCGCATCGCCGATGCGATCGCCGAAGCGGCTCGGGCCTTGCGCGGCGCCAGCGCTTCGCGGAACGGACAGGCCGACGTCCAGTCAATCCTCGATCGGACGGCGGAAACGCTCGACGACATTTCCGATCGCGTGCGCGCGACGTCGTTTGCCGATCTCTACGAGACGGCCGAGGACTATGCCCGCGAGCGGCCGTTGCTGGTGGCCGGCTGCGCCGCGCTGGCGGGGTTCGCCCTCTCGCGGATCGTCTCGGGCAGAGTTGCCGCCGGTCAAGGCGGCGGTGCGCCGCGCGCTCGGGCGTAGCTATCGAGCCGGCCGGCACCGGCCGGGATGATCAGACCGCAGGATCTCGTGATCCGCAGACCTCGCGGGGCGGGCCTTCCATCGATCCCGAGCTCGGAGGTTCTATCCTGAAGGACGTCGCTTCCTCGGCGGAGAAGACGCTCACCTCGTTCCCGCCCCCGCGCTCGCCCCGGCCGCGATGCCGCTTCCCCCGCGTCGTTTCATCCACAGCCATCCGCCCAACATGATCGCCAGCACGATCGCCTGGCCGATCAGCGTCTCGGCGACCGGATAAATCCCGAGATACAACTGCAGGAAGGAGGATTCGGGGAATCCGGGCACCGGAGTGGCACCAATCAGGCCCGCCGTCTGCAGACCGCGGATCCCGACGCCGGTGAAGACGACGGCGAGGATCATCAGGAGCAAGCCCGTCGCCTTGAAGAACGCGCCGAGCGGGAGCCGCAGTCCCAGGCGCAGCGCCAGCACGGCGAGCACCACCGTACCCGCCAGCCCTGCCACGAATCCGGCAAGAACCGGGACAGGCGAGGCGTCGATCATCAACGCCTCGTAGAAGAGCACTGTCTCGAACCCCTCGCGGAACACGACGGCGAAGCTCAGGAACCCGAGCCACCCCAGTCGCGCGTCGGACACGCTCTCCCTGGCCTGCGCCCGAACCAACGCCGTCCAGTCGGTCACGTAAGCCTTGTGGAAGAGCCAGTTGGTCACATAGACGACAACGGCGGCCGCCAACAGGGCCGTGCCGCCCTCCAGCAGCTCACGATTGCTCGTCGAGACGGTGATCAGGCGGCCGGCCGCCAGCCACAACGCGAAGCTCGCCGCCACGGCGAGCGCCGCTCCTCCCCAGATGTAGCGGGCATATCCCAGCCCGCCGGATGCGCGCAGCGCGCCGATCACGGCGGCGATGACGAGGATGGCTTCCAGACCCTCGCGCAGGATGATGGCGAGGGACTGAACGAAGGCGCCCGACGCGCCCAGTCTGGCGTCCAGGATTGCGCGCGCGTCGGCAAGGCGGGCATTCACTTCGGCGACCGTCTCCTTCAGTTCCCCGACGGGCGCTTCGGCGTCGAGTAGTGCGCCGAGGCCCGGCCGGGCCGCGTTTCCCTCCCAGAACAGGCTTTCCAGGCGCAACGACAGGGTCGGCGACCTCGGGACCAGCCGCTGCTCGATATCGGGATCGAAGAAGGAATAGGCCTCTAGCCGCTTGAGGTCGGCGCCGGGATAATCCCCCTGCCCCGCCAGAAGCACCATCTCGTCGAGAATGTCCGGGAGCATCTGGAAGGCGACCGCATGGCCCGACTGGCCGGTGTCGATGCCGAAGACATCCGTGACGATGCCGACCGCCTCCTCGGACAGGGCCCCGACCTGGTCCGCCGGCCCCTTGGCCTCGATCGTCTCGTGCATCTCCGCGAGAATGTCGGCGAGCCTTGCATGAGCTTCCGGATGCGGGCCCGCCAATGCGCCGGAAAGATCGCCCAGCACCATCGCCGCGCGGGCGCGGAACAGCCGGGCCTCCTCGTATTCGACGTGGACGCTGATCCGTCCGTCGCGAACGCCGTCCTTGTACTCCATGAAGACGAGCTTCAGGAAACGGGCGAAAAGCCGCGCCCGGTGCTCGCGGTCCTCTGCGGTCAGCTCGACCGGGCTGTAGCCGGACAGGATAGCCTCGGCGCCGGCGACCGCGTCGTTCACCGACGCGAGGTCGCTGCGCCCGTCGAGCCGGCCGAGATGTGCGTCCAGGGCGCGTGTCGGCGCCTCGCCGAGCCGCCGCTCCAGGTTCGGGCGAAGCAGCATGGCGAGACCGCGCGCCCTGGCGACTTCGTGAGCGAATTGCGTCCCGTATCCGCGACGGCCGGCCTCGCGCACGTTCGCCAGGGACCGGCGAAGCTCGCCCGCGTAGACGCGCAGCAGTTCCGCCTCGACGACGGCGCGTGCGCGTTCCGGCGCGATCGCCCCGGCGATGGCCGCATCCAGAGCGTCTGCCGCGGCCGTGTCGCGCGAGGCTTTGGCGTATTCGCGCAACGCAAGCCACCGGCGCGCCGTTTCCATATCGCCGGCGTCGAATGCCGCCATGACACGGCGATAGGAAGCGTCGAGCAGGCCGGTCCAGACCAGCGCGCGGCTTTCCGCCGCCCCGATCAGAGACCAGTCCCGAACGGCGATGTTCAACCCGGCGAACGCATCGTCCAGCCGTTTGGCGAGCGCAAGGTCCAGTTCGGCCACCGGCGCGGCAAGGGCATCCCCGTAAGCCGTCCCGGCCTCGTGCAGCGCGTCCGCGGCGGCCTCCCGGCCGGCCTCGTCGGGCTCACGATAAAGCGTACGCTCGATCGCCGCCGTCGCCCGGCGGATCGTGTCGGCCGCCCGCCACGGTGCTTCCGGTCCCTCGGGCGCGGCGGCGCCCGCCGCACAGGCGTACAGCATCGCCCACCCGAGCAGAGCGACTTTGGCGATCCGCCATCGCGCCAAGGACACCCACGCAGGCATTCCACTAACTCCCGGGTACGGTCGTTTCCGTCTCGCTCAGCAGGAAAGGCGGCACGATGATGTCTGCCCGCAGCACGTTGTGCACGAGATCCTGCAGCGCGACGCGGTACCACAATCGCGCCCTGACGGTGATCCGGCCCTCGAGGCCTTCGGGCAGTTCCACTTCGTAGTCGACGACGTCCTCGCCCCTCGGCGGAACGAGCGCGCGCGAATGGTCCACGGCAGCCGTGTTGAACGTCAGATGATCGGTGATGCGCCTGCCGTGCTCGTCCCAGAACCGCTCCATCCAGACCGCCGCCTCGGGATCGTGCTCGCCGCGGGTCTCGTCGAACCAGCCCGAATGGAACAACGTGGCGCCGTCCGCGCCGATGACTTCCAGTTCGAGCCACATGTACTTCTGGTCCGAAACGCCGGTCGGCAGGTTGTGTCCCGCACCCACGTTCAGGACCGCTACCGACACGCTGCCGACAGCTCCCGGAGCGACCTGCGCCCGGCGGATTTCCAGCTTCGCCGCGGAGCGCAACAGCGCATGCGTGGCGGTTTTCTGCTCGGCGACGACCTCGAGATATCGCTCGGCCGACATGCCGGGAATGATGCCGCCGCGCAGGAAGAACAGATTGGCGCCGAGATCGGTTTCGGCCATCAGATAGTTGGACCCGACGAAGGTGTGGACGTATCGCTCCGGCTTGCCGACCTCTCCGCGTTTGAGCCGCTCGACGAAGCCGGCCGGATCCGGGTTCATGTGGCAGTCCTGGCAGGTCACGTCGTTCCTCGCGTACCAGCTGTCCTCCCACTCCGAGAAGGTCGTCTGCACGGGGATCGTGCCTGCGGCCTTCGACACCTCGGAATCGTAGCTTTCCATGTGACAGGCGCCGCAGAACTCGGATTTGGTGATCAGGGCGTTGGTCGCCCTGGCTCCGAACGCGCGGGCGTGATCGCGCGGGCTGGCCATGATCAGCGCGTTGTGCAGATGGTCCGTCGCCTCGTTGATCGAGACGGTGAGCGCGCCGTTGCCGGCCTGCGCGTCGGCGGCGACCGCGGCGTGGCAGATCACGCAGTTGAGTCCCTCGGTTTCGGCGTCGGAGGGCATGGTCGAGACGACCCTGTTGGTTCGTCCCAGTATCACCTCCGCAGGCTCGTGGCAGCCCTCGCAGAACCGGATCTGCTCCGGTCCGGTCGTCGCCTTCTTGAAATCCTCGTTGAAGTCGATCGTCTTGTCATAGATGGCGTCGCGGCCGGCGATGGCATGCAGAGAGCCGGCCCATTCCTCGAATTCCCGCACGTGGCATTTCACGCAGTCCGCCGCCGAGGGGATGTTGTGCGGGTCGGCGAACTTGCCGTCGGCCGTGCGCACCCGGCTCGGCCAGAAGGGTCGCTCGGCGCCGTTCTCGTCCTTGCCGTAGGGCAGCTGATAGTACGGCACGTCGGCGATCTCGACCCCGAGATCGGCCGGAGGAGGCACGATCAGGGCGCCGGCGAGGAGAACGACCGCACCGGCCGAGAACGCGCCGAGCAGGACGACGCCATACTGTCGGAACTGACGCTTCATCGTCCGGCTGCCCGTCGGCGCCAGTGTGGCAGGGCGAGATGCAGGAGGAGCCCCGCAGCCGTCGCCAGCGCCAGATAGAGATGGATCGTCGCGATCAGGTCGGTCGTCTCGAACCGGTAGAACCAGACGATACCGGCGGCATACAGGAAAAACGGCAAGGCGATCAGGAGCCCGCTCGCGAGCAGCGCCGAGTAGAGCCCCAGGAACATCCACGACGACCAGAGGAACAGTTGGTCCTGCGCCAGCCGGAGGCCCCTCGCGACGTGCTCGACGACCCAGGCGACGAACAGAACGACCGCGAGAACGCCGGCGCCCAGATGGCATCCCAGTACGATCTGGCCGGCGGTCCAGTTCGCCGGCGCGTACAGCAGAAGGTAGAGCCCTGTCGCCAGCGAAACGCCGAAGGACACGGTCGTGCCGCCCGCCAGCCACGACCACCGCCCTTCCCGCCTGCCCGTCCGCCGAGAGCGGACCGGTGCATCGGCAACGGAAATTTCGGCCATTTCGCTTTCCATCCCGACACGGCAGCGACGTCTCCGGCTCGGTCGGTCATCTTGGACCGACCGTTCCCGGGCGCCGCCCGCGCCTCACAGCTTGAGTTCGACGCCCAGCTTGCTCGCAGCCTGGGTTATCTGCGCGACGACACGGTCGGCGATGTTCTGGGCCTCGTTGCCGAGCGAGTCCGCCTCCTCCGGGCTGAAGGAATGGCCGGCCCTCTCGCGTGCGTAGGTCTCCTCGACGAGTCCGAGCAGCTCGTCGTATCCGGCGCGGATCTGGTCGTCGATGACCGGATCGGCTTCCGCGACCACCGGGGAGACCGCGTCGAAGTACATTTTCCTGCAGCCACCCAGGATTCCCTGCACGTCGACCAGCCGGGACTGCGCGACGAAGGCGCCGATGTCCCCGGTTATGAACTGGGACTCCTTCCATTCGCCGAAATAGTCGCCCACGGTCGGCGTCATGGTGACGATCGAGGTGAACGCATCGTCACGATTGGGGGCCCATGCGCGGACGTCCTGAAGCATCTCCTTCGCCCAGTGAACGAGCGCCTGAGTGGTGCCGTACACGAGGTTCGCGTCGAACAGGACTTCGCTGCGCGCTACCTTGCCGTCGCCGTCCAGATCGGCCGGAAGCATGACGCGCGCGGGATCCATTCCCCAGATCGCCGGTTCCATGAGCCCGTGGAACAGGTTGCCCGGTCGCTCCAGCACGGTGCCGTCCGGCAGGGTCAGGTCGTAAGGGGCGACATCCTCGCCGTCGGTACCCGGATTGCCCGCATCTATGATGAGGTCGTACTTGGCTGTCGACGGCAGGCCGGCGACGATGCCTTCTATCGTCTCGTAGTGGTTGGACGCTTCGAGCCACAGCGGTTTCATGCGATTGACCGTCTTGGCGAGCCTGTCGCCGTCTGCGTCCCATGCCTTGCCGTAGTCGAACGCGTGCGCCTTGACGATCTCGAAATAGGTGGCAGCTTCCGCGTTCAGAAGCTCCGCCTGGGCGATCAGTCGTTCGTTGTGATCGACGATGAATTGCTTGACGATCGAGAGACCGGCCTGCTCGCTACGATCGGCATCCGTCGCCGAACGCGCCGGAACGACGGAAAGAATGGCCAGCGCCAGACCGAAGGCATACGGAAGCACCCCGACTCTCGGCTTCGACATGTCTCGAATGGCTCCTCTTTCCCGCTCGTTTGCGACTGTCGCGCAATGAAATATGACTTTCAGAGTCGGTAATTTGACCTGGATCAAGCTGCGCCGGCCGCAAGCTGCGACAAAGGCGCACCCGCACGCGTTCTTGCGCCGGGGCAAACAGCCGGGAGCTGCTGCAGATAGAGTCGCAACGTGCCGAATTCCGCGCACGCCATCGCAGCCTCTCGTGGCGCGGGTCGATTCGGCCAGAACGAGAGGGAGCGTCACACGTGTCAGTCGAACAATATCGCGCGCGGCCCGACGACGTCGTCCGGCGGCTGAGGCGGGTCCTGCTCGAAGCCCATTTCGACGGTCGGTGCCGCGAGACGCTGGAAGGTGCGCTCGCACGCTTTCAGTCATTCGAGATCCGGCGCGCGCTCCGTTTCGCGCGACGACAGCGCGACCACATAGCGACGCAGATCGCGTTTCTCTCGGAACTCGACCGGGTCTCCGAGCGCGAGGAGGACCGGACAGTCTACGAAGAAATGGCCCTTCTGTTCGACGAGATCGGAACTGCCGCGCACGACGCCGCGAACGCGATCCGCTCCACGGATCAGCCCTCGCCGCACTCCTCGGGCACGGAAATCGTTCGGGTGCGGGGCACTCGGCGATAGCACCGGTCGCTATCCGGGCCACTCCCGCGCGACTGCCGGAGCCGTCCGGAGCAGGTCGATCGCACGCCGCGCGATCTGCTCTACGACGTCGTCGAGCGTCGCGGGACGCAGGTAGAAGGCCGGAACGGGCGGCATCACGATGGCCCCCATCTCGGTCGCGGCGACCATGGACCGGAGGTGACCGAGGTGAAGCGGAGCTTCCCGCGTGACGAGCACGAGCGGCCGGCGCTCCTTGAGATGCACGTCGGCCGCCCGAACCAGCAGGTTGTCCGACAGCGAATTGGCGACCGCCGAAAGAGTGCGCATCGAACACGGGGCGACGATCATGCCCGAGGTCGGCACCGACCCGGACGCGATCGTGGCGCCGATATTGTCGACGCTGTGGCGGTTCACCGGCAGCTCATACAGCCCTTGGAGGGCCCGAGGTCCGATCTCCTCGGCGATCGTTCGGTGCGCCGCCTTGGAGACGACCAGATCGATTTCGGCACCGGCGCGCGCCAGAAGTTCGACGATTCGAAATCCGATGACCGCGCCGGAAGCGCCACTGATTCCCACTACGACTCTGGGCATTGGAGTCCGTCCGCCTGATTCTTCTGGTCCGAGACGAGACCGAGCCGGGGCCAAAGCGCGTCGACACGGGCCTGCACCTCGGAGCTCATCGCCATCGGCCGACCCCATCTTCGCGCGGTTTCCGTGCCGATCTTGTTGGTGGCGTCGATGCCTACCTTCCCGCCGAGCCCCGCCTCGGGCGACGCGAAATCGAGGTAGTCCAGGGGCGTTCGCTCCAGAACCATGAGATCGCGGCCGGGGTCGGCCCGCGTCGACATGGCCCAGAGAACATCGGCGCCGTTGCGGACGTCGATGTCGTCGTCGACGACGACGATCGCCTTCGTGTAGCTGAACTGCGGCAACATACCCCAGAGGCCGAGCATCACCCGGCGCGCCTGGCCGGGATAGCGCTTAGCGATCGACACGACGGCGAGACGGTAGGAACACGCCGCCGGCGGCAGATAGACGCTGACGATTTCCGGCATCTGTTGGCGGATGACCGGTTCGACGAGCGCGTTCAGCGCCTCGCCGATGACCGACGGCTCGTCCGGGGGGCGGCCCGTGTACGTGGACACATAGAGCGGGTCGGCCCGTCGCGTGATCGCGGTGACGCGCATCACCGGGAATTCCTCGACCGAGTTATAGTAGCCCGTGTGATCGCCGAACGGCCCTTCCGGCGCCGTCTCGACCGCCGATGCCCACCCTTCGATCACGATCTCGGCGTCGGCGGGGACGGCAAGCGGGACGGTCGCCGCCGCGACCACCCGGGGCCGCTCGCCGCGGAGCAGTCCCGAGAAGTTCAGCTCCGACAATCCCTCCGGGAGCGGCAGGGCCGAAGCCAGCATCGTCGCGGGATCCGTGCCGATGGCGATCGCGACGGGCATGTCCTGGCCGCGGGCGGCCCAGGCCCGGTGATGCGCGGCGCCACCGCGATGCGGCAGCCACCTGAGGATCAACCTGTCCCGGCCTGCCACTTGCGCCCGATAGACACCGATGTTGATCCGGCTCATGTCGGTGACCTCGCCGTCCGGATGCCGGGTGACGACGAGCGGCCAGGTGATGAGCGGACCGGCCTCCCCCGGCCAACAGGTCTGCACCGGCAGGTCGGCGAGGTCGATGCGATCGCCCCGGCGGATATCCGCCTGTACCGGTGCCCGGCCGACGAAGCGGGCGCGGGTGTTCAGCGCCGCGCGCAACGCCGGCCAGCGCGACACGGTTTCGCGAAGGCCGTTGGGAGGCTTGGGCGCGCGCAGGAACGCCAGCGCCTCCCCGAGCTCGGCGAGACGCTCCCGCCGCACGCCGAGGCCCGCCGCGACGCGGTCGACCGTGCCGAACAGGTTGACGACGACGGGCATGCCGGCCGGCCGCCCGCTCGCGGTGCGTGCGGCATCGAACCGCAGGGCCGGTCCGCCGGATGCGAGAACACGGCGATGGACCTCGGTTATCTCGTGAACCAGCGAAACCGGCTCCGCAACGCGCGCAAGATCGCGGCTGGCGTCCAGATATCGGAGGAAATCGCGGAGGCTGTCGAAGGGCGGCAGGTCTCGGACGGGCAAGGGAACCTCACAGGCGACGTCCTCCATGCGGCCCGCGGACGCGGTGCGCTTTGCGCTGGCGCAAAGACGGTACGCGCAATCGGATCATGTTTCGCCCATGCATGAGGCCATGCCTATTCCGGACTTTCCCGCGCCACTGCGGCTGATCCTGGCGCCGGTGCCGCTGTTCCCGCTGCGGCTTGCGATGCGGCGCGTCGCCGAGAGCCTGCGACGCCGTCATCCGGAAATGCTCGCCCGCATGGACGCGCATGCGCGGAAGGTCTTCGTGATCGACCCGACCGACCTGCCGTTCGTCTTCCGGGTCCGGCCCGATCCGGAACGCCCTTCGATCGAACCGCTGCGCCGCCACGACCTCGGCAGTTTCGACACGCGCATAGCCGGTCCGTTCGCCGCGCTGCTCGGCATGGTGCACGGCGAGTTCGACGGCGACGCGCTGTTCTTCTCGCGCGACATCGTCATCGAGGGCGACACGGAAGCCGTGCTCGCCCTGCGCAACGCGGTCGACGATGCCGAGATCGATCTCGCGGCCGAAGTGGCCGCCTCGCTGGGCATCTCCGGCACGCCGCTCGACCGCCTGGCGCGCGGCCTGCTGCCCCTGGCATCGAGGGTTACAGGCGTCTCCTTCATGCGCATGGACCACCACTGACATGTCCGGCCGGACGCTTGAGCTCGTCTGCCCCGCCGGCACGCCGGCTGCGCTCAGAACCGCCGTCGACGCTGGCGCCCATAGCGTCTATTGCGGCTTTCGCGACGAGACGAACGCCCGCAATTTCCCCGGCCTCAATTTCTCCCGCGATGAAATGTCGACGGCAATCGAATACGCGCACGGCAAGGGCGCGCGCGTGCTCGTCGCGATCAACACCTTCCCGCGCGCCGGCGCCCCCGATCTCTGGCATCGCGCGGTCGACGACGCGGCGGCCCTGGGCGCGGACGCGGTCATCCTCGCCGACCTGGGGCTGATCGCGTACGCGGCAGGGGCCCATCCCGGGCTCCGGCTTCACCTGTCCGTGCAGGCGGCCGCGTCGAACGCCGACGCCATCCGCTTCTACGTCGAGAATTTCGGCATCAGGCGCGTCGTGCTGCCACGCGTCCTCTCCGTCCCCGAGATCAGGGCGATAAACGCCGAGATCGATTGCGAGACCGAGGTCTTCATCTACGGCGGCCTATGCGTGATGGCCGAGGGTCGCTGCTCGCTGTCATCGTACGTCACGGGAAAGTCGCCGAACATGGACGGGGCGTGTTCGCCGGCGAGCCACGTCCAGTATCGCCAGGACGGCGGCGAACTGGTTTCCAGGCTCGGCGACTACACCATCGACCGCGTGCCCGAGGGCACGCCCGCCCCCTATCCGACGATCTGCAAGGGTTGCTACGACGTCGGCGACTATCGCGGACACGTGTTCGAGGATCCGGCGAGCCTCGATGCCGCCTCGCTCATTCCGCAACTCGCGGAAGCCGGTGTGACGGCGCTGAAGATCGAGGGACGCCAGCGCAGCAGATCCTATACGCAGGCCGTCGTGACAAGTTTCCGGCGTGCGGTCGATGCACATGCCGCAGGCATGCCCGTTCTCGCCGGCGCGCTGCTCGCCCTCAGCGAAGGGCAGGCGACGACGGCCGGAGCCTATCGGAAGACGTGGCGGTGACGGGCATGGCGGCCAAGGCACCGGCGACAAATCGATCCGGCCTCACGCTCGGTCCGTTGCTGTATCACTGGCCGGCCGACGAATGGGCGGACTTCTATGCGCGCATCGCCGACGAGGCGCCGGTCGATTGCGTCTATATGGGCGAAGTCGTCTGCTCCAAACGATTGCCGGTCTACGCCGATCGCATACCCGAAGCCGTGGACCGGCTGCGGCGTGGCGGCAAGGAGGTGGTGCTGTCGTCGCAGATCCTCGTCACCCTCCAGCGGGAAAGGCGGCTCTGCCGAGACCTTGCCGAGGAGGACATCGTCGAGGTCAACGACATCTCGATGCTGGCCCATCTCGAGCCCGGCCGTCGCTTCGACGTCGGACCTTTCGTCAATGTCTACAACGAGCACACCCTCGCCTTCCTCGCGGCCCGGGGCGCACGGCGCGTCTGCCTGCCGCCGGAGCTGCCGCAATCCTCCGTATGCCGGATTGCCGCCGGCGCCAGGGGAACGGGCGCCGAGGTGGAGATACTCGCATTCGGCCGGGTACCGCTGGCGATATCGGCGCGCTGCTATCACGCGCGCATCCACGGCCTCAGCAAGGACTCGTGCCAGTATGTCTGCGGCAACGATCCCGATGGCCTCGAGGTGGACACGCTCGACGGCGAACGTTTCCTCGCCGTCAACGGCGTGCAGACGTTGTCGCACTCGTGCCGACAGATGTTCGACAGTCTCGAGGACCTCAGGAGCAAGGGCGTCGGCTCTTTTCGCCTGTCCCCCCAGCACTGCGACATGGTCGCGGTCTGCGAACTGTTCAGGTGCGTGCTCGACGGACAGATGACGCCGGGGGCGGCATCCCGCGAACTGGCCCAGTTGATGCCGGGCACCGTATTCTCCGACTGGTTCGACGGCGGCACGGACCGCACCATCTCGGCAGCCTGACGGCGCCCTCCGGCCACATCACGAGCGATTCACGCGGCCCGCAAGAAGCATCGGCGCGTACTCGATCAGAAACGCCGCATGGCCCGCTATCCAGAGCGCAGCGGCGGCGAAGAGAGTCCAGGACCACTCCGGCACGTTGCCGCCGGCGATCCGCAGCAGCGCCGCCAGCACGACCGAGCCGTAGGCCAGGATCGTCAGCGGCGACGCCGAGACGCACCGCCCGGTATGACTTCGCGCCGCCCGCGTCATTATGCCGATGCCGGTCACCCCGATGGCCCCCGACGTCCATGCATGCAGGGCGGCCATCGGGTCGACCAGGTGCGGGGCGAGGGTCGCCGCCGCCATCAGCACGAAACCGAGGGCCACGAACCCATAGCCGACGTAGAGCACCAGTATCATCGGCTGCCGCCAGACGGCGCGTCCCGCCCACCGGGCCAACCGGACGACATGGGCAAGACCCGCCGTCGCCAGAAGCACGGCAGTAACGGAGGCATCGGGCACCACCGACCAGGCCGCCAGCGCGAACGCGGCGATCGCGAGCGCTACGGTGTCGTAGCGGTCGAAGGGCGAAGGCAACCGCCCGGCCGTTCGCGCGATCAGCCATTCGCGGGCGAAATAGGGGGCCACCCTGCCATTGATGAGCATCACCAGCCCGATCAGGGCCGCAACGCCGAGGCGTATCGCTTGCCGGGCGTCGGCTCCTGTGAATTCCGCCAGCAGGAACCAGACATTGGCCGCCGCGAAGAGGCCCACCAGACCGACGGTCTTCAGATTGCGCCGGTTCCGGCTCGTAATGACGTCGCGGGCCGTCAGCAGGACGATCGCGGAGAGGAAGCAGATCTCGGCGACGACTGAACCGATGAAGGTGATCCCGTCGGCGAAAACGAGCGTGGCGCGCCCGGCAACCCAGAGCAGGAACACGCAGAGGAGCGGCAGCCCGACCAGCGGCCGCCGGCCGGTCCAGTTAGGGACCGCTGTCAGCAGGAACCCGGCGAGCAGCGCCCAGCCGTATCCGAAGAGCGACTCGCGGGCGTGGGAACTGGCATCCGCGGCCGCGAAGAGATTCGTATGGTCCGGCCAGGGCAGACCGCTCGTCGGTCCGGCCGAAACGATGGCCCAGACGCCGGCGCCGAGAAAGAACGGCCGGAAACCGCGGCTCAGGAACGCAACCGGACCGCTCGGCCACCCGCGTTCACCGAGTTCCGGCGGCGCGGGTGCAAACGCCGACACGCGGGACAGGGACTTGCCGCCGCGGTTCAAGGTGCCGCTCGCGCCGGATCGGCTTGCCCGGATCGTCCGGTCACTTCGCGACGGGTTGCTTGCCGTCCGCGAGCGCCTTGAGCCGCCGCGTATCGTGAACCACGAGCTTCCGGCGTCCGCGCGACACCAGTCCTGCCGTTGCCCACACTCCGAGCAGGCGGCTGACCGTGAACAGCGTCGTTCCCGACATTTCGGCGATGTCCTGGCGGCTGATCGGGAAATCGATCAATACCCCCTCGGCCGTTCGCCGCCCCGACCGGGCGACCAGCCGCATAAGGGTGTGGGCGACGCGGTGCTCGACATCCTCGGTCGACAGTTCACGCAGCCGCGCCTGCGTGTCCTGGAGGCTGCATCCGAGTGTATGCAGCGCCGCTTTCGCCAGGGACGGGTGGCGCGAGATCATCTCGTCCCATCGCCGCATGGGCCATGCCAGCGCGGCGCTCCACGTGACTGCTATCGCCGTAGCCGGATAGTCGGTGCGCCGGAGCGCACGGGCTATACCGAACATCTCGCCCGGGCCGACGATCCGCGCCACGATCTGCTGGCCGTCCGGCGTCACCTGCACGACCTTCAGCCGACCTTCCAACAGAATATAGAAATACCGCGCCGGATCGCCTTGGTGGAAGACGGCGCTGTTCATCGCCACTTGGCACGGCAACGCGATCTGGAGCAACTCGTCGGCTTCGTCTCCGGACATTGCGTTGAACGGGGCATGACGAAGAATCGCCGTCCGATCGAAGACGTCTGAAACGCTTTTCCGCCCTCGGGGCTGCGGCATCGAACAAACGCCTCCCGGTTTAGCCGTGATCGCTCCAGCGGCCTTACCGCACTCTTCGCCGCTGTACATCTGGCCGAATTGTCGCGGCAGCCGCCGACGAAGGCTTCGAACCGGCCCGTTCGTTGGCCGCGGGGCGTCGACGATTTCGGAGGAGTTCCGTCACATCAAGGAAGGCAGGAAGAGGCTGATCTGGGGGAACAGCACGATCAACGCAATCAGAACCACGAACGCGATCCAGAACGGGAAAACGCCACGGAAGACGTCGTACATGGAGATGTCCTTGGCCATCGCCGCGATGGCGAAGACATTGACTCCGATCGGCGGCGTGACCACGCCGAGTTCGACCATGATGACGACGAGCACTCCGAACCAGACGGGGTCGAAGCCTGCGTTCATGGCGATTGGAAAGAACAGCGGCACCGTCAGCACGAGCGCCGGCAGCGCGTTCATGAACATTCCGATCAGAACGTAGAAGAGCAGGATTGCGGCGATCAGCTCGTACTTGCCGAGGTGAAGGCCGATCACCAGGTTGGCGAGCTGCTGGGTCAGCCCGCTGATCGCGATGAACCGGCTGAACGCCGTGGCGAACATGAAGATGACAATGATGCCCGCGGTGAGACGCAGCGTCCGCCCGATCGAATCCCGGAATGCCGGCCATCTGAAACGTCCCGTCAGCACGGCTATCAGGATGGCGCCGAAGACGCCCAGTCCGCCGGCCTCGTTGGTCGTGACCAGGCCGGAATAGATGCCACCGAGAACGACCAGCATCAGCATGAGCACGGGCCACACCGCGGCACTCGAGGCGATGCGCTCCTTCCAGCTGCTCGTTTCGCCGCGAGGGGCGAGCGCCGGATCGATCGCGGCCCGTACGGTGATCAGCGCGATCAGGATCGCGGCGAACAGGATGCCGGGCAGGATTCCAGCCATGAACAGCTTGCCGATCGAGACCTCGGTGATCATGCCGTAGACGATGAAGGCGATGCTCGGCGGTACCATCACGCCGATCGTGGCGGCACAGGCGATGGAGGCCGTGGCGAGCTTCATGTCATAGCCGTAGGTCCGCATCTGCGGCAATGCGATCGCGCCCATGCTGTAGACGCCGGACAGCGTGTCGCCGACGATGGACGACAGCCCCGCGCAGGCGACCGTGCTCGCCGACGCCAGCCCCCCGGGCAGGTGCCCGATCCATCGATAGGCCGCGCGGTAGAGTTCCTCCGCAAAGCCTGAGGCGACGACGATGAGCCCCATCCAGATGAACAGCGGTACGACACTCCACGTCTGGTCGCTCACCACATCGATCGTCGTGGTCCCGAGGCTCGTCAGGCTCGCCGACGCGCCGATCAGCAGGCTGATGCCGATCAGCGCGGTGACCGCCATTGCCGCGGCGACATGAACCCCGAGAAAGATGAGGATGAAGCAAAGGCCGATGGCCATGACGCCGCGTAGTTCGCGGGACGCCTCGAAGGGCAGGCTCTTGGGATGGAAGGAGAGCCAGAAGATCGCGGCGGCAGCCGCCGCCCACGCCAGCACGATGAGGACGGACCGGAAGTCCCTGGATCGCGCCACCGCCCCCAGCGCCTCCGCGAGGTTGGCCAGCAGGGCCAGGGCGAACAATGCGACGAAGGCGGTCGCGGCAAGCACGAACGGCCACTCCGGGACACCGAGCAGACCGGTAACAATCTCGTTGCTCCGAAGATAGAACGCCTGCTTCAGGATCTGCGTGGCGGCGGTGAGCATCACCCCCAACGCCAGCAGCAGCCCTCCGGCGATCATCGGCACTCGGACGAATTCCGGCATCGCCCGGAGAACCAGATCGACGCGAATATGTTCCCGCTCGGTCTCGACGAGGCCGAGAGTCGACAAAGTGACGAGGATCGTCAGCAACCCCGTCATCTCCATGCCGCCGGGCACGACGAAAGACGCCAGATTGCGCAGCACGACGTCGGCGACCGTGATCCCCATCAACAGGACGAGGGCCGCGGCGCCGACGAGAAGCGCGATGCGGTTCGGCCACGCGAGCGCGAGGCGGATGGCTCTGGCGGTCCGATCCAGAAACAAGGAGAAAGGGCCGTCGGCCCGCTCCGCGGAAACCGGGTGTGTCACGCTCGCGCCCTGCATTCGCACCGGACCGGTCGGCGATCGTGCCGGCACGTCCTGCGCCGGCACTATAGGCCTGCTAGTTGTTGTCGTAGAGATTCAGGAGACGCACGGCCTCATCGAGAATCTTCTTGCCCTGCAGGCCCTTGGCATCGGCCTTCTGCACCCATTCGTCCCAGAGCGGCTTCATCTCGTCGATGAGCCGGGTCCGGTCCTCCGACGACAGCGTGAAGATGTTCTCCGGCGGAATGCTCGCCATCGCCGCCGCGGCGCCGTTCGTCGTATTGTAGAAGAAGTAGAGCGGCGTGATGTCGCGCAGATGCTGCTGCTCGTCCGGGGTCAGCTTGTCCCAGGCGTCCTTGTTCATGACGGAACTGTAGGTGCCGGGATTGAGGTTCATGAGCGTGTGATACGTCGTCACCTCTTTCAGCTTGAAATTGTTGACCCAGCCCCACGCGCACAGAACGCCGTCTATGGCACCGCGCTGCAGGGCCAGATACGCGTCGGGACCAACCATGACGCTGGCGCTCGCGCCGAGCTTCTCGAGCACCTTGACGCCGGCGGAGTCCTGGGCGGCGAAGACCTTGCCCTTGATGTCGGAGAGCTGGCGGACCGGCTCCCTGGTGTGCAGATGCGAGCCCATGGCGACGAAGGTCGCGAGGTCGACGACATTGTCGTCCGGCGTGAACAGGTTCCCCATCTCGGGGAATTCGTCCTTCAGGCGCCAGTAGACGACGCTGTCTATGGTCTGATTCTTGGCGAGCCCCGGCAGGCCGAACAGCTCCATCTGCACGAACTTGCCCGGCAGGATCGGGTGCCAGACGAAGCCGAGGTCCAGAAGACCAGCGCCGGTCGATTGCAGCCAGTCCTTGAACGGGGTGACCGAGTTCGGCGGGAAGAACTCGACCTTGGCGCGCCCGCCGGTTATCGCCTCGACCTGCGCGGCGAAACGCCGGTCCATGTCGTTCCACGGCGTGCCGTCCGGCGAGGCGAACTGCATCTTGAGTTCGACGGTTTCGGCGGCCACCGACCGGTCCGGCGCCTGCGCGCCGAAAAGCACGGTCAGCGCCAGCGCGGCGGCGAACAGTTTCTCGGATGTCATTTTGCTCCTCCCCGGAATCGAAACACCGGCGTGCCGATGCCTCTGTTGCGACGGCGCTCCCATACGCCGGCGCCGCGTTCTTCCGGCGGTCCGGCAGCTACGGGACGGGACGGCGGGGTCCCGATCCTCCAGGCCGGACTCTAGTTTCGGCGAGAAGTCAGGAATACTTATTTCTTCTAAAGCGATCCGTAATCACGGCTTAACGCAGTCGGCCATGACGCGGTCCCACTCCACCTCGGTGCGCCGCAGTTCCTGCTCGAAGTAGTCGTAGAGTCTCTGCGCCGGCCGCGACAGCGGCTGGCGTGTCGGATAGATCAGCGCCACTTCCGCCCGAAGCTCCGGGCCGGCGATCGGATTGACGGTGATCCGCTCGTTGGCGAGTTCCTTGAGGCCTATCCAGTAGGGCAGGATGGCGGACCAGTCGGTCTGGCTGAGGAACTCGAGCCCCGCCGAAAGGCTTGCGATCGAGATGGTCCGCTCGACCGCGATCTCGCGGTTCCGGATGGCCGCCTCGATCTTCGGCCTGAGGCTGTTCGTGGCGGAGGGAACGAAGAGCTTCAGCGGCGCCACAGTATCGAGGCGGACCGGCTTCATCGGTACGAAACCGCGCCGCGAGCCCGAGATCAGGGCCGCCGGGAACTGGCCGATCGGAACGGCCGAAAGTCCGATCTGCGGCTCGACGAACTGCCCCACGTAGAAGTTGAGGGTGCCGCTCGAGGTCTCCGCGAGCAGGGAGTCGGCCGGACCGCTCGCGATATCGACGTCGACGCGCGGAAATTCGCGCGTGAAGCGCGCCAGCGCCTGCGGCAGGATGGCTTTCGCCAGACCCGGCGCGAACCCCGCCGAAACCGCCCCGGTGAGGCCGGCGGCGAGATCCTCGAGCTCGATCTCCGCTTCCGAAACGGCCTTGAGAATGACCAGGCAGCGGTCGTAGAAGCGACGCCCGACGGCCGTCGGGGTGACGCCGCGGCGGGTGCGTTCGAAGAGCTCCGCGCCGAGCCGAGCCTCGAGCGCGCTCATCTGCTGGCTGACCCCGGACGCCGTGCAGTTCAGTCGGTTCGCGGCGGCGCTGAGCGAGCCCTCTTCGCAGGCGGCGACGAAGTAGTGGATCTGTCTGAGGTCCATGCCGGGCACCGCGCTTGTTGTTAGTAATCCAGGATATCGACGTTAGGAAACTTAACTACCGATAATATCCCGATCAATCCTAAGCTCCGCCGCCCGCGGGCCGGAGCGATGCCCTGGAGTGGCTTGCCCGCTCGCGGGCGGAGGAGACGAGTTCGGTCCGAGGAGGATGGAGTGACGCCGCAGGAGCGAAGAACCTGGGTGCGGGCGATGGGCGCGCGCCGCGCGTGGTGGGACCGCCGCCGTGAAGCCGTCGTCGAGCCGGAATGGGAGGTCGTGGACGCCCACCTGCATCTCTGGGACGAGCGCGACTTCCCCGACCCGCAGGACGCAGACACGCCGCTGCGCACGAGCCGTTATCTCCTGGACGAGTATCTCCACGACGCTGGCAGCGGCCACAAGGTGGCGCAGTGCGTCTATATCGACTGCGGATCGAGCTATTACCCCGCCGGACCAGCGCATCTGAGACCGGTAGGCGAGACGGCGTATGCCGCAGATCTTGCCGAGCGCGTGGCCGCCCGGGCGGGCGCGACGCGGATCGCCGCTATCGTCGCCCACGCCGATCTGCGCGACCCCGATCTCGATACGGTCCTCGACGCGCACGAGGCCCGTGGCGGCGGCCTGTTCCGCGGCATCCGCCACGCCGGCGCGCGCCTCGAGGACCCCTCCGCCCGGCTGCTCGCCGGTGCGGCCCCGCCCGGCCTCTACGCCGACCCGGACTTCCGCCGCGGCGTTGCCCGTCTCGGCGAGCGCGGCCTGACCTTCGACGCCTTCCAGTTCCACTTCCAGGCCGATCAGTTCGTCGCGCTCGCCGAGGCCGTGCCCGCAACCACGATGATCGTGAACCATCTCGGCACCCCGATCGGCTACACGCCGGGCCCGGCGACCGAGGATCCCGTATTCGCCGAATGGGCGAGCGGCGTGGAACGGATGGCGGAACTGCCGAACGTCGTCATGAAGCTCGGCGGAATCGCGTCGATCGTGACGGGATACGACGCCCACACCCGGGAGGCTCCGCCGTCCTCGGCGGAGTTCGTCGACGAGCGAGGCGCCTACTTCCACCACGCCATCGGCTGCTTCGGTGCGCAGCGGTGCATGTTCGAGACCAATTTCCCGGTCGACAGCGTCGCGATCGGCTACGCCGGATTGTGGAACGCCTACAAGCTCATCGCGATGGGATACGACGCGGCTGCCCGGGACGCGCTGCTCGCGGGAACCGCCCGTCGCATATACCGGATGTGACCGATGGCCGGCGTCCTCCTAGAGCGACGCGGCGACCTCCTCGACGGCCCCCTTGGTCGCCGCGACGATGACGTCGGCCTCTTCCCTCGTCAGACACAGCGGCGGCGCGAAGCCCAGGATATCGCCCTGCGGCATGGCGCGGCCGATTACGCCGCGCTTCAGCAACGCGGCGGCGACCGCCGGCCCGACCTTTCTTGCCGGATCGAAGAAGCGGCGGGTTTGCCGGTCCTCGACGAACTCGACGGCGCAGAGCATGCCCTCGCCCCGCACCTCGCCGACGTGGGGATGGTCGCCGATCGCATCCTTCATCGCCGCGTTGAGATAGGCGCCCGTTTCCCCGGCATTCTTCACCAGGCCGAGACTGTCGATCAGGTTCAGGTTGGCGACGCCCGCCGCCGCGCCGATCGGATGGGCCGAATAGGTCCAGCCGTGCCCGATCGGTCCGAACTCGTCGGTCCCCCGCTCCAGCGCCGCCCAGACCTTCTCCGACACGATCGAGCCCGAAAGCGGCGCGTACGCCGAGGTCAGGCCCTTGGCGATGGTGATGATGTCGGGCTTCAGGCCGAAGTGATCCGACCCGAACATCGAGCCGAGCCGGCCGAACCCCGTCACCACCTCGTCCGCGATCAGGAGGATGTCGTATCGCGCCAGTATCACCTGGATCGCTTCCCAGTAGCCCACCGGCGGCGGCACGATGCCGCCGGTGCCGAGCACCGGCTCGCCGATGAAGGCGGCGATCGTGTCGGGGCCCTCGCGCTCGATCAGCCGTTCCAGGTCGTCGGCGCACGCGGCGACGAAATCCGCCTCGCTCAGCGACGTGTCCTCGCGGCGATAGTAATAGGGCGCCGTCGTGTGCAGGATGCGGTCGAGCGGCAGATCGAACTTCTTGTGGAACAGCTCGAGCCCGGTGAGCGACCCGGTCATCAGGCCGGAGCCGTGATAGCCGCGCTGGCGCGAGACCACCTTCTTCTTCTCCGGCCGGCCGAGTACGTTGTTGTAGTACCAGACGAGCTTCAGGTTGGTCTCGTTGGCATCCGAGCCGCTCAGCCCGAAATAGACCTTGGACATGTGCTGCGGCGCGCGCTCGATGACCATTTTCGCGAGCGTGATCGACGCTTCCGTGCCGTGGCCGACATAGGCGTGGTAGTAGGCGAGTTCCTTTGCCTGCGCGGCGATCGCCTCGGCGATCTCTTCGCGTCCGTAGCCGACATTGACGCAGTAGAGCCCGGCGAAGGCATCGAGCAGCCGGTTGCCGTCGCGATCCTCGATGTAGACGCCGCTACCGCCGGTGACGATTCGGTTCGCCATCTCCCCGCGGGCGAACTGGGCGAGGTGGGTGGAGGGATGGAAGAAATTCTCCCGGTCCCATTTGCTCAGAACGTCATTGGTCAGCATCGGATGCTCCTCGTCTCGACTCTCTGCCGATTTCCAAGTCCTCTCGGCCGACTTCGCAGCAGACGTACTTGAGGTCGGTGAAGGCCTCCATCCCGTGGCGCGAACCCTCGCGCCCCAGGCCCGCCTGCTTCATCCCGCCGAAGGGAACGGGCGCCCCCGTGATCCTGGTGCGGTTGACTGCGACCATGCCGAACTCGAGCCGCCGGCTCATGCGCGCGATACGGGCGGGGTCGCCCGTGTGGAGATACGCGACGAGACCCGTCTCGGTCCGGTTGGCGCGATCGACCGCCTCCTCCTCCCGGTCGAAGGGCGCAAACGCCGCGACGGGACCGAATGTCTCCTCCCGGAAGATCGCCGCGGTTTCCGGCACGTCGGCGAGCACCGTCGGCTGAAAGAACAGCGGCCCGGCCGGATGACGTTCCCCGCCGCACAGAAGGCGCGCCCCGCGTTCGAGCGCGTCGGCGACATGCGCGCACTGCTTGGCGACCGCGCTCTCGTTCATCAGCGGGCCGATGTCGGGGTCCTCCATGCCGGGGCCGACGGTGAGGCGCGTCGCCCGCGCCGCGAATGCCGTGACGAACCGCTCGTAGACCGGACGCTCGACATAGAACCGGTTGGCCGCGAGACAGTCCTGGCCGGAGGTCGCGAACTTCGCCGCGATCGCACGGTCGACCGCCCTGTCGAAATCGCAATCGGCGAACGCGATGAACGGTGCGTGACCGCCCAGTTCCATGACGAGGCGCTTGATAGTCGGCGCGGACTGCGCGTAGACGAGCCGGCCGACTTCGGTCGACCCGGTGAACGACACCGCCCGTACGTCGACGGCAGCGGTCAGTGCCGGAACGACCTCGGGCGCGTGGCCGGTGACCACGTTGAACGCCCCGGCGGGAAGCCCGGCGCGTTCGGCGAGTTCGGCAAGCGCCAGCGCGGAGAACGGCGTTTGCGAGGAAGGATGCACGACCACGGTGCAGCCCGCGGCGAGCGTCGCTGCCGCCTTGCGTGTCACCATGGCGGAGGGAAAGTTCCACGGCGTCACCAGCGCCGCGACGCCGAGCGGCTGGCGCATCACCGTCATCGAGGCATCGGGCAGATGCGAGGTGACGCTCTCGACGTTGAGGCGCTTCGCCTCCTCCGCGTAGAACTCGGCGAAGGAGGCAGCGTAATCGATCTCCGCGCGCGCCTCCGTGAGCGGCTTGCCCTGTTCCTGCACCATCAGGACGGCGAGATCCTCGTGCGCGGCGACGATCAGGTCGAACCAGCGCCGCAGGAGCGCGGAGCGTTCCCGCGGCACCATCGCCGCCCATCCGCCGAAGGCGCGACGAGCCGCCTTGGCGGCCCGTGCGACATCGCCTCCCGTCAGTGCCGGCACGCAGCCGAGCCGTTCGCCGTCGGCGGGATTGACGACATCGATCGAGCGATGCGACGAACCGGTCGTCCACGCCCCGTCGATATAGGCGAACTCTCGGAACAGGCGCGGATCGCGGAGGATGTTCAGGTCGGCTTTCTGCAGCTTGATGACGCTCGGCATGACGACGGGCTCCGACGGGGGTCCTGCACCGTCAGTATCGCCGCCGCCGCGGCGATAGTTCCGCTGAATGCGCGCGCCCGCACCGAAGGATCGTCTGTATGCCGGCACGCCTGCCGTTCAATCCTTCGCCTGTGCCTCGAGGAGCAGGTCGAAAGGCAGCCTCGGCGAGTCCTTGACCCGCTTGGTCACGACATAGGTGAAGTAGCGCGCCAGGCCCACGCGGCTTTCGAGGAGCAGGTCGACGAGACGCTGATAGGAATCGATGTCGCGCGTCACGATCTGCACGATGTAGTCGAAGCCGCCACCGACCGCCCAGCAGGCGACGATCTCGTCGAAGTGCTCCAGGCTGCGCTCGAAGCGCTGGAAATCCTCGGCCCGGTGGCTCTCCAGCTCTGCCGCCATCAGCACGGTGACATGCGGCGCGACCTTCTTCAGCGCCACCTCCGCGCGATAGCCGGTGACGATCCCCTCGCTCTCGAGGCGCTTCAGGCGCTCCCAGCAGGGAGCCGCCGACAGGTTGATGCGCCTGGCCAGTTCCGTCTTCGAGATGCGGCCGTGCTCGCGAAGCACGGTGAGCATCTTCACGTCGCGGTCGTCGAGCTTCGCCATTTCGGTCAGACCTCGATCACGCGCGGCGCCGTCGTCAGGACCTCCGGCCCCGTTTCGGCGAGCAGCACGCAGTCGGTGACGAGGAAACTGCCGCAGCCCGTCTCGGCGAGCCAGGAGATCACGTGGAAGCTCATTCCCACTCGTATCTCCATGTCCGAATCGTGGCGCAGCCCCGCGACGCCCGGGCCGCCGGTCCATGACGGCGGAACGCCGATGCCGACGGCATAGCCGCAATGGTGGCGGCGGTAGTGGCCGAGGCCCGCGGCATCCACCTGCCCCTGCCATGCGGCGTAGACGTCGCGGGCGCGGGCGCCGGGGCGAAGGGCGTCGAGGACCGCGTCGAATGCGTTCCCGCACACCTCGGCGATCCTGCGATCGGCTTCCGGCAACGGACCGATATGAACGAGACGTCCGTTCGGCGCGTGATAGCGCGCGACGCAGCCCGCGAGCTCGAGGAAGACGGATTCGCCCTGCCGGTAGACATCGTCGCCCCATGTGGCGTGTTCTTCGCCGAACCGGGACGCCGGGCGGATGAAAGGACCGAACCCGGGCGGATCGCCGCCCGCGCGCGTCATGGCGGCGAGGCATTCCGCGGCGACGTCGCGCTCGCGCGCACCGTCACGGATGGCGCCGACAGCCGCGGCGGTGGCGGCATCGGTAACGGCGGCCGCCCGCCGCATGAGCGCCTGCTCGGCCGGACTCTTCACCTGCCGGATCGCGTCGACCATGCCCGTCACGTCGGACCACTCCGCATCGAGCCCGGACCACAGCGCGGTCGCAAGCCCGTGGCTCATCCCCTGCGACCAGGCTTCCAATCCGAGCCGGCCGTTCGCGCGTCCCTGCTCGCACAGCACTTCTATCGCCACGTCGGCGGCGGTCCGGGAATCGCCGTGGCCGCGAAACGCCGCGGCGGTGACCTGCTTTTCGATCGTCCCGCGCTCCATCGCCCGCGTGACCAGCACAGGCTCCCGGTCCGGACTGACGATCAGGAGATGCGGCGCGAAATAGCCCCAGTGATCGAGACCGGTGAGATAGAAGACGGTCTCGGGCGAGCTGAAGACGGCCGCATCGATCCCGCGCCCGGCGATCTCCGCCCGCACGGTGTCGAGGCGGGAGGCGATCTCCGCGGCATCGAACGGGTTCCGGTACATGCCCTAGACCTCGATCGTCGCCCCGGCGCCCGCCTCGCGCGCCGCCTTCACGGCGAAGGTGGCGATCGCCGTGTCCTGGGCGCCGGTTCCGGTCAGGTCGCAGACGGTGACGGCGGCCTCGGACCCCCTGCCCTCCTTCGCGCCCGAGACGATCTCGCCGAGTTCCGGCGGAGCGCCGCCGGACCAAAGGCCCGCCGACCTGGCGCTGCGCAGTTCGCCGAGCAGCTCGCACTGGCTGACGCGGTCGGCGACATAGAGGTCGGCGGCCGCGAGCGCCGCCGGCTCGATCTCGTTCTTGCCCGCCTGATCGGACCCCATCGCCGTGACGTGCAGCCCCGGATGCAGCCAGTCGGCTTTCAGGATCGGCTCCTCTGCCGGCGTCGTCGTCACCACGAGCTGGCTCTCCCCGACGAGACGGGCAGGGTCGGATTCGGCGCGGACCGGAATGCCGAGCGTCGCCGCGAGGTCCGCCGCGCAGGCTCCCGCCTTCGCCGCATCGCGCCCCCACACCAGCGCGTTCGCGAACGGGCGCACGAGACGGGCCGCCCGGAGCTGCAGCCGCGCCTGCACGCCGGTGCCCATCACGCCCGCCGTCTCCACGATCCGCGGCGCGAGATGGCGCGCGGCCACCGCACCGGCGGCGGCGGTGCGCACATCGGTCAGGTATCCGTTGTCGAGCAGCAGAGCCTCGACGAGCCCGGTCTTCGCCGAGAACAGGATCATCAGGCCGTTGAGGCTCGGAATGCCGAGCTTCGGATTGTCGAAGAAGCCGGGGCTGACCTTGATCGCGAAGCCCTCGAAGCCCGGGATGTAGGCCGTCTTGACGTCGACCTCCCCGTTCGCCTCGGGAATGGCCATCGACAGGATCGGCGGCATGACGACCGTTCCGCTCGCCAGCGCGGCGAAGGCCTGCCCGACGACGTCGACGACAGCCAGGTCGAGGGGCACGATTCCGCGCAGGTCGGTCTCGGTCAGAACGGTCACGTCACGCGGCATAGGTCCGTCCCTCCACCGTCACCGTCCCCAGCGCGACGTCCCGTCCCGTGACCACGTCGGTGAAGACGCGCATGTCGACGTTCCGCCCCGTGACGATCGTGGCGACCGGCCCGTCGAACGCCGGCAGCTTTCCCGCGACGAGCGCCGCGATGCCGACGACGCTCGCCCCCTCGGCGACGATGCCGTCCTCGTAGTAGAGCGTCTGCATGGCCCCGTAGATCTCCTCCTCGGCGACGAGCACGGTGTCGTCCAGCAGGGCGCGGCACATCGGATAGGACAGCCGGTTGTCGAGCCCGATGCCGCCGCCGAGCGAGTCCGCCAGGCTTTCGACCTCCTCGACCTCGACCGGACGGCCGGCCGCGAGCGAGGCGTGCATCGCCGCGCCCCTGTCCATGGTCACGCCGACCACCCGGACATCGGGCCGGGCGGCTTTCGCCGCAAGCGCGATGCCGGCCGCGAGGCCGCCGCCGGACAGCGGCACGAGAACGGCGGCGAGATCGGGACGGTCCTCCATCAGCTCCAGCCCGATCGTTCCCTGGCCGGCGATCACCGCCGGGTCGTCGAACGGCGAGATCTCGGCCAGGCCCTCCTCGGCCGCGAGCCGCCGGCTCTCGGCAAGCGCGTCGTCCTGCGACCGGCCGACGATCCGCACTGTCGCGCCGAGCGCCTCGATGCCGTCGATCTTGGTCCGCGGCACCAGCGAGGACATGCAGATCACCGCCCTTAAGCCCCGCGCCCGCGCCGCATAGGCGACGCCGCGGCCGTGGTTTCCCGTGGAGCAGCAGGTGACGCCCGGGACGTCCGCGGGCAGCCGCATCACGGCGTTCGCCGCCCCGCGCAGCTTGAAGGCTCCCGTCGGCTGCGTGTTCTCGAGCTTCAGGAGGAAGTCGCGGCCGCAGCGCCGCGACAGGAACGGCGAGGGTACGAGCGGCGTGCGCACGGCGATTGCGGCTGTCGTCCGGCGCGCCGCGAGCACATCGGCAAGCGTCAGGGCGTCCATCGCGCTCAGACCGCCTCGAGCACCGCGCTCAGGAACTGCCGGGTACGTTCGTTCACGGGGTCGTTGAACAGCCTGTCCGGCGGTCCCTCCTCGGCGATCTTGCCGTCGTAGAAGAAGCAGACCCGGTCCGAGAATTCCTTTGCGAAACCCATCTGGTGCGTGACCATCAGCATGGTCAGGTTGTGCTCCGCGCCGAGACGGCGGATGACGTTCAGCACCTCGCCGACGAGCTCGGGGTCGAGCGCCGAGGTCACCTCGTCGAAGAGCATGACCTTGGGCCGCATGGCGAGCGCGCGGGCGATTGCGACGCGCTGCTTCTGGCCGCCGGACAGCTGGATCGGATAGTGCCGCTTCTTGTCGCCGAGGCCCACCATGTCGAGGAGTTCGGCCGCACGCGCCTCCGCTTCGTCCGACCTGAGGCCCAGCACGGAGACCGGCGCCTCCATGCAGTTCTGCAGGGCCGTCATGTGCGGGAACAGGTTGAAGTGCTGGAACACCATGCCGATCTTGCCGCGCACCCGGCGCAGGTGCTTCTCGCCCGCGGGCTTCAGGACGCCGTTTCGCATCTCGTGCGTCAGCGGCTCGCCCTCGACCCAGATCACGCCCTCGTTGATCTTCTCGAGCGTCATCAGCATACGCAGGACCGTCGTCTTCCCCGAGCCCGACGGCCCGATGATCGAGACCTTCTCGTTCGCCGCGACGTCGAGGTTCAGTTCGTCCAGCACGACCAGCGAGCCGTAGCGCTTGGTGACGTTCTCGAAGCGAACCATCGGTTCGGTCATGACCGGCCTCCTACGACAGGTGATAGCGGCGGTTCAGCCAGGCGCTCACCGCCTGGACGATCGCCGAGGCGACGAGGCTGAACAGAAGGTAGAAGGCGCCGGCCATGGTGATCGCCTCGATGTAGCGGTAGTTCACCGCGCCGAAGTTCTTGGCCTGCTGGAGCATTTCCAGGATCGCGATCGCCGCCAGGATCGCCGTGTCCTTGAACATGCCGATCAGGTAGTTGCCGAGGGCCGGGACGATCGGCGGGATCGCCTGCGGCAGGATGATCGCCCGCCACGCGCGCGCCGGCGACAGGTTGAGCGCGGTGCAGGCCTCCCACTGGCCGCCGTCCACCGCCTCGATGCCCGCCCGGTAGACTTCCGAGCAGTAGGCCGCGTAGTGAATGCCGAGCACGCCGATGCCGGCGATCCACGCCGGGATGACGATGCCGAACTGAGGTCCGACGTAGTAGACGAAGAAGATCTGCAGGAGCAGCGGCGTCGAGCGTATGAACTCGACGGTCTCGGCCATCGTGTGGGAAACGAGCCTGCTCCTCGACTGGCGGATCAGCGCGAAGGCAAGGCCGAGCACGAGCGCGATGGCAAAGCCGAAGACGGTCGCCTCTATAGTGACGATCGCGCCGCGGTACAGATACGGCCAGGCCTGCCAGACATAGTCCCAGTCCCAGATCTTCACGCGCCATCCCTCATGTCACGGCCCCGCGGACGAAGCCGCGCGAGAAGCGTCCCTCGAGCCAGCGCACGAAGGGCGTGATGATCCCGCGGGCGATCACGTAGTAGCCGAACAGGGCGACGGCGAAGAACAGCAGGTAGTTGCCGGTCGCGTCGGCCGACAGCTTGGCGGCCGTCGTCAGCTCGGTGATGGTGATGAAGAATATGAGCGAGGTTCCCTTGAGGAGCTCGATCAGCAGGTTGCCCCAGGCCGGCAGCATCGCCCGCACCGCCTGCGGCAGGATGATGCGTCGCATCATCCTCGAGCGCGGGAAGTTGAGCGCCGTGCCCGCTTCGTACTGGCCGCGGTCGATGCTCTGGATCGCCGCGCGCACGAGCTCGGCCCCGTAGCCGGACACGTTCATGCCGACGCCGAAGATCGCGACCGTCCAGGGAGACAGCACCAGGCCGAAGATCGGCAGGACGAAGAACCACCAGTAGAGCTGGACGAGCAGCGAGGTGCCGCGGAAGAATTCGATGTAGGCGACGCCGAACCACCGCAGCGGCCAGGCGGGCGAGACGCGCGCGAGCCCGATGGCGAGGCCGAACGCTATGGCGACGAGCGATGCGCCGAAGGTCACGACCAGCGTGACGAGCACGCCCTTGGCAAGGGCGATCACGCTGTAGCCGAGCGCGAATTCGTTCATGACACCGCCCCTCGGCGCCTCCCGCCGCACCGGCGGGAGGCGTTACCGGTTCATGCGCGCGAACCGGGCGGAGATCAGCCCGCGCACAGTTTCGCGGTCGCGGTCCCGTCCGGGAGATTGGTCTTCGTGTATCCGTACTTCTCGACCGCCTTCATCATCTCGTCGGAGCCTATGTAGTCCTTCAGCACCGCGTTGAAAGCGTCGACCTCGGCCTGCTGGTTCGGCAGGAAGGCGAAGCCCGGATAGCCGTCTATCACCGGCGGGGTGAACGGGTCGGCCAGTTCCACGCTGTCGTCCTTGTCGGCGAACTCCTTCATCGTGAAGTAGGTGCCGCTGCCGGCCGCCGCGCGACCCGCCTTGACCGCCTGCAGGATCTCGGCCGGTCCGGCGACCTGCATGATCTTGTCGTCGGGTATTCCGACGTTCTGCGCGTTCTTGACGGTGTTGTAGCCGGCGCCCGTCACGAGCGTCAGGCCCTTGGTCTTCACGTCGTCGAACGAATGCAGGTTCTCGGGATTGCCGTTGGGCACGAGAAGCGCGTCGGCGAAGGTGCCGAGCGGCTCGGTGAACAGCGCGTTCTTGCACCGCTCCGGCAGGATGTACATGCCGCCCGTGATGATGTCGAAACGGCCGGCCTGCAGGCCCGGGATCAGCGCGCCCCACTCGGTGACGATCGGCTCGACCTTCGTGGTGCCGAGCTTCTTCAGGATGTCGAGCGCCATGGCGTTGACGAATCCGAGCGGCTGGTTGTTGTCTCCGGGATAGGCCCACGGGATCTCGTTCGAAAAGCCGATGCGGATGCTCTCGCCGTTCTTGATTTTCTCCAGAAGCGATTGCGCCGACGCCGGCCCGCCGGCCCAGCCGAGCGCAAGGGCTGCGACGCCGAGCGCGGCGATGCCCTTCAGGATATTCAGCCTCATTGACTTGCTCCCCTCATTCAGTTGGCGATTTCGTATGTTGTACACAACATCATGACGCGCTAGAAGATGTCAACGCTATATCGCTGGAATTGGCGTCTGTTTTATGTGCATCTGCGTACGGAAATAGCCGAGATGTACACATTAAAGCCCGCCATCGCGGCATGAGACCGGAACAGGAGATCGAATGCCGGCCAGGACCCCGCCCTTTTCCGACGAGGAATACGCCCGCCGCCTGGCCAAGGTCCGAAAGGCGATGTCGGAGCGCGGCCTCGACGCCCTGTTCGTCGAGGACCCCTCCAACATGGCATGGCTGACGGGCTACGACGGCTGGTCGTTCTACGTGCACCAGGGCGTGATCGTGACGCATGACCGCGACCCCGTCTGGTGGGGGCGCGGACAGGACGCCAACGGCGCGCTGCGCACGGTATGGATGGCGGACGACTGCGTCGCCGGCTACGCCGACAACTTCGTCCAGTCCACGACCCGCCATCCGATGCAGGACCTCGCCGCCCATCTGCGCGCCATGGGATTGCAGAGGGCCCGTATCGGCCTCGAGCTCGAGAACTACTACTTCTCGGCCAAGGCGTTCCTGGTGCTGCGCGCCGAGCTTCCGGATGCGGCGCTCGAGGACGCGACGGCGCTCGTGAACTGGCAGCGCGCGGTGAAGTCCGCCGAGGAGATCGGGTTCATGCGCAAGGCCGCGCGGATAGCGGAGAAGATCGTGGACGGGATCGTCGAACGGGTCGAGCCCGGCGTCCGCAAGAACGACCTTGTCGCCGAGATCCTCGGCGATGCGGTGCGCGGCGTCGACGATGCCTGGGGTGACTACGCCGCGATCGTTCCGCTGCTGCCCTCCGGCACCGACGCAGCCGCACCGCACCTGACCTGGGACGGACGGCCGTTCGAAGCGGGTGCGGCGACCTTCTTCGAGATCGCCGGCTGCTATCGCCGCTACCACACGCCGTTCTGCCGTACGGTCTATCTCGGCAAGCCGCCGCGGGAGATGCTCGACGCGGAGAAGGCGCTGGTCGACGGCGTCGAGGCAGGCCTCGAGGCGGCGCGCGCCGGGAACCGGGCCGGCGACGTGGCGAACGCGCTGTTCGGCGCGCTGGAGCGCGCCGGCATCAGCAAGGAGAGCCGGTGCGGCTATCCGATCGGCCTTTCCTATCCGCCGGATTGGGGCGAGCGCACCATCTCGCTCAGGCGCGAGGACGACACCGTGCTCGAAGCCGGCATGACGTTCCATTTCATGCCCGGCCTCTGGATGGACGACTGGGGCCTCGAGATAACCGAAAGCATCCTGATCCGCGACAACGGCCCGGCCGAGTGCTTCTGCGACCGTCCGCGGAAGCTCTTCGTGAAGGACTGAGCGCGCGATGCCGGGCCTGCCGCGCGCCATCGAGGTCCTCGCCGATCTCGTCGCCTATCCGACGGTGTCGTCGGAGTCGAATCTCGAGCTGATCGCCTATGCCGCCGAGCTGATGACGAATGCCGGCGCGCGCGTCCTGATCGCCCGCGACGAGACGGGCACCAAGGCCAACCTCTTCGCGACCCTCGGCCCCGAGGGCGACGGCGGCGTCGTCCTGTCGGGCCATACCGACGTCGTTCCGGTCAAGGGTCAGGACTGGTCGAGCGATCCCTTCACGCTTGCCGAGCGCGACGGCCTCCTCTACGGACGCGGCAGCTGCGACATGAAGGGATTCATCGCCTGCTGCCTGGCGAGCGCGCCGGACTTCGCCGCCGCGGAGCTGAAGCGGCCGCTCCATTTCGCCTTCACCTACGACGAGGAGGTCGGCTGCTTCGGCGCCCGCGCCCTGGTGCGCGAGATCGCGGAGGCGGGCATCCGTCCCTCGGCCGCGATCGTCGGCGAGCCGACGGGCATGCGCGTCATCGAGGGTCACAAGGGCTGCTACGAGTACACGACCGAGTTCACCGGTATCGAGGGCCACGGCTCGCGGCCCGACCGGGGTGTCAACGCCGTCGAGTACGCGGCGCGCTATGTCTCCCGGCTCATCGATATCGGTGACCGGCTCAAGAGCCGCGCACCGGTCGGCAGTCGCTTCGATCCGCCCTGGTCGACCCTCCAGGTCGGCCGCATCGCCGGCGGGGCGGCGCGCAACATCGTCGCCGGGCACTGTTCGGTCGACTGGGAATTGCGCCCCGTCACCGCGGCGGACGCCGAATTCGTCAAGGGCGACATCGCGGCCTACGTGGACACGGTGCTTCGGCCGGCGATGAAGGCCGTGTCGGCCGACGCCGACATAGCCACCCGCACGATCGGCGAGGTCGAGGGCCTTCTCGTGATGCCGGAATCGGAGGCCCGCGAAATCGTCTTCGAGTTGACCGGCGGGAACAGCGCCGACGTGGTGGCGTTCGGCACCGAGGCCGGCCTGTTCCAGGCGGCCGGCATGTCGGTCGTGATCTGCGGGCCCGGCTCCATCGCCCAGGCCCACCGCCCGGACGAATTTGTCGCGGCGGCGCAACTCTCGGCATGCATGGACATGCTGGACGGCCTGCGTTTGAAGTTGTCGGCATGAGCGCGCCCGAGCCCGACCATCGCACCGCCTTCGCCGACGAAGGCGCGCGCGAGCGTTTCGACCGGATGTACAGGAGGCTGCGCATGCGCATCTGCCTCCTCGACTATCCGCCGGGCGCGCGCCTGCGCGAGGAGGACCTCGCCGAGGAGTTCGGCGTCAGCCGCACGCCGATCCGGCGCGTTCTGGTGAAGCTCGAGGCCGAGGGCCTGCTGCGCTCGGTGCACGGCGTCGGCACCATCGTCACCGACATCGAGATCGAGGAACTCGAGCAGGTCTATCAGCTGCGGATCGAGCTGGCCGAGCTGATCGGCAAGATCGCGCCCGTCCAGCCCGGGGAGGCGACGATCGCGAACTTCCGCGCCCTGCTGGCGCGCTGCGACGGGCTCGTCCTGAAGCCCGATCCCCGCGAGTTCGCGCGCATCAACATGGACTTCTTTCATCTCCTGAACTCGCTGACGGCGAACGAGCCGCTGCGCGCGATATCGGAAAGCCTCTACTATCAGACCACCCGGATCTGGCTTAAGACGGCGTCCCGGCTCGACCGCTACGAGGAGATGCTGGCGACCGAGATCAGCATCTTCCACCGCGAGGTCGCCGACATCGTCGCCGCCGTCGAACTCGGCGACCTCGCCGTCGTCGGCCACATCCGCCGCGCCCACATCTCGATGAGCTTCCTGCGGTTGTACAACGCGTCGATCGGCTAGCCCCCGGCGCGACCCGCGTCGGCACGAGTCCGCTCCCGGTCCCGCCGATGTTGTGCTATACGGGCGGCCGCGTCAGATGGCATCAGAAGGGACGGGAGATCATGCAGGTGCACGCAGCCGAAAGCCGGCGCCCCGACCGACCGGAAGCGTCGCGTGCGCCCTGGGCGGCCGGCTCGTGGGCTCCCTGGCGGTCTCTTTCCGGACTTGGCCTGATCATCGGCGCATTGTTCCTCGCAGCCTCCCTCACGCCGTCGCTCATTCCGCGAAGCTTCCTGCTGCAGGGCGTCCTGGCGGGCGTGTGCTTCTCGATAGGATACGGCCTCGGCGTCCTCCTGGGCGCGTTGTGGACCTACCTCGAGCTGCCCGTCGCCGGAGAGCGCGCGCGAAGGATCGGCACCTGGATCGCCGCCGCCGCGGCGACGATCGTCGTCATCGTCTTCGTCTGGCACGCGGCCGAGCAGCAGAACTCGATCCGCATCCGCATGGGCATGCCGCTCGTCGACAGCGCCCGCCCGCTCGAGGTCGGTCTGATCGCCGCGCTCGTGTTCGCGGTGCTGATACCGGCGGCGCGCCTGATCCATCTCGTGTTCAGAAGGATCAAGCGCCGGGTGAACCGCTACGTTCCGGTCAGGCTGTCCCGCGTCGTCGCGATCGCGGTCTCCGTTCTCCTCGTCGTGACGATCCTCAACGGCGTGATCTACAAGGGATTCATCCGCTCGGCGGACTACTCCTTCAAGACCCTCGACGCGCTGATCGTGCCCGATATCGCTCAGCCGACGGACGCGATGCGCACCGGCAGCGCCGCATCGCTCATCGGTTGGACGGACCTCGGGCGCACCGGCCGGGAATTCGTTTCCTCGGGTCCGAGCCGCGAGGATATCGAGGCGTTTCTCGGCAGGCCGGCGCTCCAGCCGATCCGCGTCTACGCCGGGCTCAATTCCGCCGACGATGCGGAGGCCAGGGCCCGGCTCGCGCTCGACGAGCTGATCCGGGTCGGCGCGTTCGATCGATCGGTCCTCGTGGTGGCGGTTCCGACCGGCACCGGATGGATGGACCCGCAGGCGACCGACACGCTCGAATACCTGCACGGCGGCGACACGGCGATCGTCGCGGTCCAGTATTCGTATCTGACGAGCCCGCTGTCGCTGTTCGTCGAGCCCGGATTCAGCACGGCCACCGGGCGCGCCCTGTTCCGGACCGTCTACGCGTACTGGACCACCCTGCCGAAGGACCGGCGTCCGAAGCTCTATCTGCACGGGCTCAGCCTGGGCGCGTTCAGTTCCGAGCAGTCCTTCCGCCTGCACGACGTGCTCGCCGATCCGTTCCAGGGAGCCGTCTGGAGCGGCCCGCCCTTCGCGACCCCCGGATGGCAGTCCGCCACCAGGGAGCGCGACCCGGGATCGCCCGAATGGCTGCCCCGCTTCGGCGACAGCTCGATCATCCGCTTCACCAATCAGCACAACGCCCTCGACATCCCCGGGGCGCATTGGGGGCCGATGCGGCTGGTCTACCTGCAGTACGCCAGCGATCCGATCACCTTCTTCAGCCCGGACAGTCTCTACCGGAGGCCCGATTGGATGAACGCGCCGGTCGGCCCCGACGTGTCGACGGAACTGCGCTGGTACCCTGTCGTCACGTTCCTGCAGCTGATCCTCGATATGGCTATCGGCCTCCACGTCCCGATGGGCTATGGCCATCTCTTCGCGCCGGCGCATTACATCGACGCCTGGATTGAGGTCACGGCTCCGCAGGGCTGGGACCCGAATTCGGTCGAGCGGCTGAAGGCGCACTTCGCGGAATGACGTCACCGCACGGCCCGGCCGCGAACCCCACAGGCACCGCTCCGTGACCGGCGGCCCGCCGGATCGCTTCCGGTAGCGGGACGCTCGCGAGGCACGTCAGGGCGATGAACCGAACCCGTTGGATAGTCGTATCCGCCGTTCTGGCAGTCGCGCTGATCGCCGCCGGCGGCCTCGCCGGCAACTCGCTCGGTCGCTATCTCGGCTGGGGGCCCGTCAAACGCGATCCCCAGGAACTGGCCGTCTCGCTGCGCGAGCACTACCGGGTGATGAAGCCCGACGGCGACGGACCCTTTCCGACCGGATTGCTGTTCTCCGGGTGCGACGGCCCGAAGGACAACATGCTGCGCTGGGCGCAGATGCTGAACCGCAACGGCTGGGCCGCCGTGATCGTCGACAGTCACGCGCCGCGGAACCTGCAGGACCACGAGCTCTGGCGCCTCGTGTGCGCCGGTCAGATGCTTTTCGGGTCCGAACGCGCCGGCGACGTGCTCGTGGCGCTCGGGGATGCGCGGATGTTGCCGTTCGTCGACCCCGGCAGGATCGTCCTCATCGGCGCTTCCCATGGCGGCTGGGCGATCATGGACCTGCTGGCGATGGAGAGCGTCTCCGATCTGCCGGCCGGCCTCTCGTCGCATCCCCAGGGTATCTCCCCGGGGGCCCCTCTTCAGGGCGTGATCGGCCAGATACTCGTCTATCCCTACTGCGGCATTGCCAACCAGGCGCGCGTCGACGGCTGGAGCCACCCTGCCCCCACGCTGTTCCTCCTTGCCGCCGAAGACTCGATCACCCCCTCGAGGTACTGTCTCGACATCGTGAAGCTCCTCGAGCACCGCGGCCTTCCGGTGGAGACGATGGTTTTCGAGGGAGTGAACCACGGGTTCGATCAGCAGGAGCGCTCGGCCCTGAGCCCGCTGCGGTTCGATCCCGGCGTCACGCAAGCCGCGCTGGAACGGGCGACCGCCTGGCTCGGCGCGCTTCCCGGCGACGGCGCCGCCCCCGTTTCGGATGTCGGACGCAAATCGTCGCGCGCGCTGCGATAGCGCGTCCCGGCTCCGGCACGGCGAAGCCGGCCCCAGTCACTTCAAAACGACAATATCGGTCGCCGTGGACAAAGGACTGGTCGGGTCGCACATTGTAACTTGAGGCCGCTTGCGCCATGTATGGCCGCATTCTTGTGTGCAAGGCTGCCCATGGGGAACGACTCATGAGACAATCCGGCGTTTCCATCATTGGCACCGGTCTTCCCCGCTCACGGCCGTGGCGCGTCGTATTCTATTGGATACTGGTGAATTTCGTCGCCGGACCGGTTCTGTGGTCCGCCGTTCCTGCGTCTGCACAGACGGAGCGGACGGAGGCGGCGGTCACCGCCGCCGAGCCGGCCGACGACGTCGAGTCGGCCCTGGCGCCACCGGAGATCGGGTCTCCGCGCCAAACGCTGCAAAGCCTGGAAAAATACACGCGGCTGGCGACGGAGAACTTCAAGGAGGCGTTCGCCCTGAGCAAGGCGAGCGGCAGGTTTCTCGATTCGCCGGAAATCGTCGCTCTCAAGAACAGCGCGATGGCCAATCTGCAGCGGGCCGCCGAGACGCTCGACCTTTCGGGCATACCGCCCGCGGCGAGGCAGAACGCCGGCGTGACGTCCGCCCTGTTGCTCAAGGAAGTGCTCGATCGGATTCCGGTGCCCGGCCCCGACGACGTCCCCGGTCTGGAGGATGTCCGCGCCGGCGACGTGCCGGCGGGCTGGCGCCTGCCGGAAACGAACATATACATGCGGCAGTTCGAGAGCCCCGACGGCAGCCCGGCATTCCGGTTCTCCGCCGAGACGGTCGCCGGTTTGCCGAACTTCTATGAACGTGCCGCCGAGTTGCCGAGCCGGGATCCGCACGACCTGGACTTCTACGTGACCTTCAAGACCGCGCCGGGCCTTTGGCTGCCGGTCTCGGTCTACCGCGTCATCCAGAATCTGCCGCCGTCGCTGCAACGGATCTATTGGCAACAGGCGGCCTGGAAATGGATCGCGCTCGGCGCTCTGACCGTCCTTTTCATGGCCGCCGTCGTCTGGCTGATCTGGCGGGGCTACAGGCCGGCACAGTCGATCAGCACGCGGCGCCGCATCCTGCGTCGGTTGATCACGCCGTCGGCGCTGATCGTCATGCTGCTCTGCTATCGCATGATCGCCGCCAACGTCATCAACCTGTCCGGCGACGTCCTGTTCAGTATCGAACTGACGATCAAGATACTCGTCACGCTGCTGGGAGCGTGGCTCACGTTGCTGTCTTTCGTCCTGCTTGGCGAGTTTCTCCTGGCATCGCCGCGCGTGAAGGGCGACAGCCTCGACGGGAGCATGGTCCGCCTCCTGCTCAAGGTGCTCGGAATTTCGGTAGCCGCCTACCTCGTCACCATCGGGGCCACCCAGGTCGGCATTCCCGTCTACGGCATCGTGGCGGGCATCGGCGTCGGCGGCCTCGCGATCGCGCTGGCGATCCGCCCGACCCTCGAAAACCTGATCGGCGGCGTCATCCTGTACGTCGACCGCCTGGTGCGGATCGGCGATTTCTGCCAGTTCGGCGACATGCTCGGCACGGTGGAAACGATCGGATTGCGTTCCACCAAGATCAGGGCCCGCGACCGCACGCTCATTACCGTCCAGAATGCCGAGTTCGTGCAGATGCGGATCATCAACTTCACGCGTCGGGACTCCAATCTGTTGAATCAGATCGTCAAGCTCGTGTACGAGACGAGCACCGAGCAGCTCGAGGCGATCATCGAGCAGGCCCGGGAGATGCTGACGTCGCACCCGCAGATAAAGCCGGAAACCGTGCGCGTCACCTTCCGCGAGTACGGCGACTACTCCCTCGATGTCGAGCTGTGGGCCTATGCGATACCCAGCGACTGGGCCGCGTTCCTCGCCGTGCAGGAAGAACTGCTCATCGAGTTCAGGAAGATCGTCGAACGAAACGGCAGTGCGTTCGCCTTCCCCTCCCAGACGACCTATCTCGTTCCCGAAGCGCCCGCCGCAGAGAGGGCCGACGCGTCGTCGCAGACTCAGGCTCCGGCTCAGCGGGAAAGCCTGCTTCGAATCCCGAAGTCTCGGCCGAACGGATAGCAGCCTGCGCCGCCACGATCGCGCCGGCCCCGGTATGTCCCGGGCCGCGCTTCGAACGTCCATCGTCCGACGAACGGGTCGGACGCAGGGGCGAATAGCGATTGACGTCGGTCCGCGGGCACGTCCATCTTAGCCAACAAATCTTGCGCCGCGTGAGTGATTCACGGGGCAAGCACGAAGGCGGTGCGGTTCTCCACCGTCACAATACCGCGGGGAGGGTTAGGAAGGGCGATGTCCGAAGGCAAACCGGCCGTTCAGAAGATTTCACTCATCGCTTTGACGTCCATGGTTGTCGGCTCGATGGTCGGCGCCGGCATCTTCAATCTCCCCGGTCGGTTCGGCGCTGCGACGGGGCCGTTCGGCGCGCTCATCGCCTGGGCGATCGCGGGAACCGGCATGTACATGCTCGCCCGCGTTTTTCAGGCGCTCGCCGAGAAGAGACCCGACATCGACTCCGGCGTGTTCGCCTACGCGAAGGCGGGATTCGGCGACTACATGGGTTTCCTGTCCGCCTTCGGCTACTGGCTGGGATCGTGCCTGGGCAACGTGTTCTACTGGGTGCTGATCGGAACCACGCTCGGAACCTTCTTTCCGGCTTTCGGCAACGGCAACACTGTGGTCGCCATCGGCGTGTCGCTCGTCGGTGTGTGGTTGTTCCACACGATGATTCTGCAGGGCGTCCAGCAGGCGGCCTTCATCAACTTCGTCGTGACCATCGCCAAGATCGTGCCTATCATCCTGGCCGTGATCCTGATGGTCATCGCGTTCCACTGGGATACGTTCGCCGAGAACTTCTGGGGCGGCGTGGGAATGCCAGAGAAGTCGCTGGTCCAGCAGGTCCGGGATACCATGCTGATCACCGTCTTCGTCTTCATCGGCATCGAAGGCGCCAGCGTCTATTCGCGCTATGCGCAGAAGCGCAGCGACGTTGGCGTTGCCACGATCCTCGGCTTTGTCGGGGTCACGGGGCTGATGATCGCCGTGACGCTCCTGCCGTACGCGGTCATTCCGCGCGCCGAGATCGCGGCCCTGCGCCAACCCTCGCTCGCCGGAGCGCTGGAGGCGACGGTGGGTCCGTGGGGCGGTATTCTGATCTCGATCGGTGTTCTCGTCTCGGTGCTCGGCGCCTATCTCGCATGGTCTCTGATCTGCGCGGAGGTTCTGTTCGCGGCGGCCAAGTCCAAGGACATGCCGAAGATCTTCGCGACGGAGAACGCCCAGAAGGTGCCCGCCAAGGCGCTCTGGGCGACGAACATCGTCGTGTCCGCCTTCATCATTTCCACCTACTGGTCCTATGACGCGTTCAATTTCATGCTCGACATGACGAGCGTGACGACGCTGCTTCCCTACCTCCTCGTCGCCGGCTACGGGATCATCCTGGCCAACCGCGGCGAAGGCTACGAGGCCACGCCCGGCGACCGGAACCGGGACCGGATCATTTCCTGGATCGCGGCGATCTATGTAATGATCATGTTCGTCGCCGCAGGCTTGAAGTACGTGATCCTCCTGGCGGTCCTGTTCGCTCCGGGAACTCTCCTCTACTTCCAGTCGCGGCGCGAACAGAACGCCCAGCTCTTCAACCGGACGGAACTCATCGTCTTCGCGGTCGTGCTGCTCGGCGCGATAATCGGCGTCGTCGGTCTCCTCACCGGTGCGATAACGCCGTAGACGGGAAACGGCGGCCCGGGCGGGCGTGCGGTCGGCGACACGGCCGCCCGCCCGGCCGGCGATGCGGCGCAGATCTCAGAACGCCCCGAACAGCGACGCCAGGACGATCAGGGCGATCAGCGCGATGAGCGGGATGACGACCGCGACGACGAACACGTCCAGATAGCTGTCCTTGTGCGTCAGATTGCATATTCCAAGGACCGTTATCACCGCGCCGTTGTGCGGCAGCGCGTCGAGCGCGCCCGATGAGACCGCGGTGACGCGGTGCATCGCCTCGAGGGACGTGCCCGTCAGCTTCGCCAGGTCGACGAAGGCGTTGCCGAGCGCGTCGAGCGCGATGCTCATGCCGCCCGATGCCGAACCGGTCAGCGCCGACAGGACCGTTACCGAGATCGCCACCGATATCAGCGGATTGCCGCCGCTGAGCGCCAGCATCGCTTCGCTGATCCTGTCGAAGGCCGGCAGGGCCGCGACGACCGCGCCGAAGCCGACGAGGCTCGCTGTGTTGAAGATCGGCAGCACCGATGCGTCGGCGCCCTTGTTGAGGCTGCCGCGAAGATCGGCCAGACGCTTCCAGTTGGTGACGATCAGGAACACGATCGCCGTCACGAGGGCCACGATGACCGCCCAGAGCCCCCGCACGGCTTCGACGCTGGTCTCGCCGAACAACGGAAGCGAGAGGAAGGCCGTGTCGAGCCGCGGGACGACGAACTGTATGAAGAACAGGTTCACCGCGATCACAATCAATATCGGCGCGAAAGCGAGGGCAAAGCCCGGGAGCACGTGAATTCTGTGGTTCGGATCGATCTCGGCGATGTCGAAGCCCTCCGCCTGCGCGTGCTCCCTGAGCTCCACGCCGAGTTCGGGAAGATTGTCCGAGTGCGCGCCGTAGCCTTCTCCCGCCGCGGCGGCCTGCGCGCTGCGCCAGTTCAGCCAGCTGGTTCCGAGCACCAGCATGATGGCGGCCGTGATAATGCCGAGACCCGGCGCGGCGAACGAGGTGGTGCCGAAGAACGGCATGGGGATCGCGTTCTGGATCGCGGGACTGCCGGGAAGCGCGGACATGGTGAAAGTGAAGGCGCCGAGCGCGATCGTGCCGGGGATCAGTCTTTTCGGGATGGCTGCGTCCCGGAACAGGGACACCGCGATCGGGTAGATCGCGAATGCCACGACGAAAAGCGACACGCCTCCATAGGTGAGCACGGCGCAGCATAGGACGACGGCAAGGATCGCGCGTTTCGCTCCGAGCCAGTCTATGACCCCCTTTGCGATCGCTTCCGCGCAGCCGGAATCGTCCATGAGCTTGCCGAAGATCGCGCCCAGCATGAACAGCGGAAAAAAGTCGACGATGAAACCGCCGGCATTGGTCATGAAGATCTGCGTATAGGAGGCAAGCAGCGGCAAACTGCCGGACAGCGCCACCGCGAGCAGAGCCATGACCGGCGCGATGAGCAGCAGCGTGAAGCCGCGGAAGGCGAAATACATCAGCAGCGCGAGCGCCAGCAGGATGGCGATGATGTCGGTCATTTTGCGGCCTTGCGCGAACCTTGCTCGAGATGGGCGGGCTGGAGGCTCTCCTCGAAGACGAAATCGGGGATCCAGGTCGACTTCACTCCGATCTTGTCGCCGTTCTCCCTGAGCCATTCATCGGCGGTTCGTCGGCCTATGTCGCGCAGGTGTTCCAGAAAAGCGCGCTCGGCGTTGAGCTTGCTCGAGACGCTCAAGGCGCGCATCTCTTCCTCGGCACTGATCCGATGCACCCGGGCGTCGCGATAGGCCGCGCGATCGAGCTTTTCGTATTTGATGATCTCCCACAGGAACCCGAGCGAACGGAGCTCCTTGAGGAGACTGCCGTTGAACGTGATCTCGTTCAGGCGGTTTTCGATCTCGTAAGC
>JAEWYT010000146.1 GCA_023458595.1 Pseudomonadota bacterium | reverse complement strand
CCTCGGCCCTGGACAGCCACACCGAGCGCGCCATCCAGCAGGAGCTGGCCAGTGCCGCCCAGGGCAAGACCACGCTGGTGATCGCACACCGCCTGTCCACGGTGGTCGACGCCCACGAGATCCTGGTGATGGACGCGGGCCGCATCGTCGAGCGCGGCACGCATGCGGCTTTGCTGGCGCAAGGGGGGCGCTATGCCCAAATGTGGGCGCTGCAGCAAAGCGCGGAGCACCAATAATGCTGGTTTTCCCCTGACTGCTGATTGCGATTGCCCATGTCTGCCTCCAAGCCGCTGTTGTTGGTGCTGCACGTTTTGTCCGATGCCCACCTGTCCCAACTTGCCCAGTCCTTCGACGTGCTCTATGCCCCGGATGCTGCGCGCTGCGCCGAGGCGCTGACCGCCCACGGGCCCCGGGTGCAGGCGGTGCTGACCGTGGGCGCCATTGGCCTGAGCGCGGCGCAGATGCAGGCCATGCCCCAGCTGCGCTGGGTGGGGGCCCTGGGGGCCGGCTATGAAAACATCGATGTGGCCTACGCCCGGGCCCACGGCATTGCCGTGAGCAACGGTGCCGGCACCAACGACCAGTGCGTGGCCGACCACGCCTTCGGGCTGGTGATTGCCGCCGTGCGTGGCCTGGTGCGGCTGGACCGCCTGACGCGCCAGGGTGTGTGGCGCAACGACATCCCCCTGCCGCCCAACGTCTCCGGCAAGCGCCTGGGCATTCTGGGCCTGGGCACCATCGGCCAGAAGATTGCGCGGCGCGCGCAGGCCTTCGACATGCCCGTGGGCTACCACAACCGCCGCCCCAAGGACGGCGTTGACTTCACCTAATTTGACAGCGTGCTGGCGCTGGCGCAGTGGGCCGATGTGCTGCTGGTGGCCACCCCGGGCGGCGCCGGGACCCGGCACCTGGTCGATGCGCCGGTGATCGCGGCGCTGGGGGCGCAGGGTTATGTGGTGAACATTGCGCGTGGCTCGGTGGTGGATACCGCGGCCCTGGCGCAGGCCCTGCGCACCGGGGCGCTGGCCGGTGCCGGCCTGGATGTGTATGAAAGCGAGCCGCTGCCGCCTGCCGAATTGCTGGACCTGGACAACGTGGTACTGACCCCGCACGTGGCGGGCTGGTCGCCCGAGGCGGTGCAGGCCACGGTGGATTTGTTCCTGGACAATGCGCACCGTCATTTCGCCGGCCAACCGCTGGTGACGCCGGTGTAAGCCCCTGCGCCCACCTACACTGCGCAGTTGGCCGCCACCGCCCGCCTGTGCGGCGCCCGGGCCTGCCGGTGCGCCCGGCGGTTTCCGGGGCGGTACCACCCCTCCCAACGACTGCCCAAGGTGTGATGTGCTCCGTCCTCCCGCTTATTCCAAACATTCGCTGATCGTCCTGGCTTTTGCGGCGCTGGCCTGGTCGTTCTGGTTCAGCCACGGCTGGCTGGTGCTGTGCGCGGGCCTGGCCCTGTTCCTGTTCGGCATGCAGAACCTGGAGCAGGGCCTCAAAAGCCTGGCCGGGGGCAAGCTGGAGGGCTGGCTGTCGCAAAGCACGGCCACGCCGTTCAAGGGGCTGCTGTTCGGTACCGCCGCCACCTTTGTGCTGCAGTCCAGCACTCTGGTGTCGCTGCTGACGATCGCCTTCCTCAGCGCCGGGCTGATCACGCTGGCGGGCAGCATTGCCGTGCTGTTCGGCGCCAATCTGGGGGCCACCAGCGGCATCTGGCTGTTGGCCATGGCCGGGCAGAACCTGAGCATGGCGCCGCTGGCCATGCCCCTGCTGGTGTTTGGCGTGCTGCTGGGCTTTGCCGGCGACAAGGGCAAGGCCATCGGCCGCTTCCTGCTGGGCATTTCACTGATCTTCCTGGGGATTGACGAGATCAAGCAGGGCTTCTCCAGCTTCGGGGATCTGCAGCTGAACCGCTACAGCGCCGAAGGCGTGCGTGGCGCGCTGCTGTTCGTCGGGGTGGGCACGCTGATCACGTTGGTGCTGCAGTCCAGCCACGCAACCCTGATGCTGACCCTGGCCGCCCTGGCCAACCAGCAGCTGGAGCTGCCCCAGGCCCTGGCGATCGCGATTGGCTCCAACGTCGGCTCGGCCGTGTCCACGGCCGTCATGGGCATGATCGGCAGCGCGCGCCCCGGCCAGCGCTTGGCCGTGGCGCACGTGGTGTTCAACTGCACCACGGCGGTGATCGCCTTTCTGCTGCTGGCGCCCATGACCTGGGGGGTGCAGCAGACCGCGGCGGCCGTGGGCCTGGGCGACAACCCGCTGATCCAACTGGCCATGTTCCACACCCTGTTCAACGTCATGGGGGTGCTGGTGTTCTGGCCCCTGCAGCGCCAGCTGGCGCGGGCGCTGGAGCGCTGGCTGCCGGACCTGCAGGAGCCCGAGGTGCTGATTGCCACGCACACCGAGCAGGTGGCGCAGACCACGCGCGCCCGCTACCTGCAGCCTGCTGCGCTGCAGTCGGTCGAGAGTGCCTGCAGCGCGGTGTCCAAGGAGCTGCAGCACATGGGCCGCCTGGGGCTGGAAGTGGTGGCCCACGCGCTGTACGCGCCGGTGCAAAGCCTGCAGGCGCCGCTGGAGCGCGAGGATCCCGAGCTGCGCCTGCGCCTGCAGCAGCAGGCCATCAATGCCGACCTGCTCTACAAGACCCACATCAAGGGGGTGTACGCCGATTTGCTGGAGTTCATGGGCAGCATGGTCCTGCCCATGGATGGCGCGCAGCAGGACTACTGGCACAACAGCCAGGTCGCGGCCTTCCAGCTGGTGGAAGCCGTCAAGGACGCCCACCGCCTGCAGCGCAACATGCACCGCTACCTGCAGGGGCACGACGATGCCCCGGCCCGCAGCAGCTACCTGGAGCTGCGCCTGCACATGCTGCAGACGCTGCGGGACATGCGCATGCTCAGCGTCTCCGACATGCCCGAGCCCGAATGGGCAGCGCAGTTGCAGGCCATGGACGAGCGCATCGCCGCCTTCGACGCCCAGTTCCGCAAGCACCTGTTCGCGGCCATCCGCGGTGGGCTGCTGGACAGCCTGACGGTCAGCTCGCTGATGAACGACCTGGGCTTTTCGCACAGCATCATCCAGGGCCTGCGCCATGTGCTGCTGCTGGGCGAAGGCCATGAAGTGGCGCGCCAGCAGCAACTGCTGATGGGGGAAGCTCCGCTGATCCAGGCGGCCTGAGGATGGGCATCGAAAAAGCCGCTGACCCAGGTCCATCC
>JAEWYT010000145.1 GCA_023458595.1 Pseudomonadota bacterium | reverse complement strand
CCCCCCCCCCCCTCCTCCGCGGGGCGCGGCCCACCCCCGCACCCCGCCCCTCTCCCCGCCGGGGAGAGGGTCGGGGTGAGCGGCAGCACGAACCGTAGCCCGCCATGCTCGCCTTTCTGCTCGACTGGCTGAACCTGCTCGTCCGCTGGGCCCACTTCGTCTTCGGCGTGGGGTGGATCGGCGCATCGTTCTATTTCGTCTGGCTGGACCTCAGCCTGCGCAGGCGTGACGCGATGAACCCCGGCGTCTACGGCACGTCGTGGCTGGTGCACGGCGGCGGCTTCTATCACGTCGAGAAATACACGGTCGCTCCGGAAAGGCTGCCGGAAGACCTCCACTGGTTCATCTGGGAGGCCTACCTCACCTGGATGACCGGCTTCGCGCTGTTGATCCTGCAGTACTATTTCAACGCGACCGCCTATCTGATCGACCCCGACGTGCTCGATCTCGCCCCCGGCGAGGCGATCGCGATCTCGGTCGCGAGCCTCGCCGCCGGCTGGCTCGTCTACGACGGGCTGTGCCGGTCGCCCGTCGGGCAGAGGCCGGCCCTGCTCGGGATCGCCGTCTTCGCCGAGATCTGCCTAGGGGCCCTTCTCTTCAGCCACGTCTTTTCGGGCCGCGCCGCGCTCATACATGTCGGCGCGCTGGTCGGCACCATGATGGCGGCGAACGTCTTCATGGTGATCATTCCGAACCAGCGGAAGATGACCGCCTCGCTGATAAGGGGCGAGGAACCCGACCCGAAGCTCGGCCAGATCGGCAAGCAGCGCTCGACCCACAACAACTACCTGACGCTACCCGTGCTGCTGATGATGGTCAGCGGCCACTACCCGATGCTCTACAGCCATCCGCACACCTGGCTGGTCGTCGCCTTCATCCTGGTGATCGGCGCGATGGTGCGCCATTTCATCAACCGCGCCGATGCCGGCGACGCCTTCCAGACCTATTCCTGGGCGCTGCCGGCCGCCGCGATCGCCCTTGTCGGCGCGATCTTCCTGACCAAGCCCGACGAGCGCCGCGAGGCGGCGGTACCGGTGCCGGGCGACCAGGAGGTATTGGCGATCCTCGATACCCATTGCGTCATGTGCCATTCCCCGCACCCCGCGCACGAAGGCTTCGAGGAGCCACCCGCCGATGTCGTGCTCGACACGCTGCCGGACCTGCGCCGCTTCGCCGAACGGGTCGAGGCCCAGGCCGTGCGCGGCGACGCCATGCCGCTCGGCAACGAGACCGGCATGACCGACCACGAACGCGACCAGCTCGGCGCCTGGATCGAGGCGAACCGGTGACGCCTTGCAAGCTGAAAGACGTGAACGCGATGGGCAAGGCCGCGTTCGTCGCGGCCTTCGGCGACATCGCCGAGCATTCGCCCTGGGTCGCCGAACAGGCCGACGACGCCCGGCCGTTCGCCGGTCCAGAGGCGATGGTCGAGGCGTTCGCCGACACGGTTCGCTCGGCGGGGGAGGACGCCCAACTCGCCCTTCTGAACGCCCATCCGGACCTGGCCGGCCGTGCGGCGATCGCGGGAGAAATCGGCACGGACTCCCGCTCCGAACAGGCAGGCGCCGGCCTCGACAGGCTCACGCCCGCCGAATTCGCCCGTTTCACCGCACTGAACGCGGCCTATCGCGAGCGCTTCGGCTTTCCGTTCATCCTGGCCGTGCGCGGGGCGACCAAGCACGACATACTCGCGTCCTTCGAGGCGCGCATCGGCAACGACCGGGCAAGCGAGCTCGCGACCGCGCTCGAACAGGTTTGCCGTATCATGCGGTTCCGGCTCGAAGACCGGATCGCCGAATGAGGGGAGGCCGCACATGACCGACGCGATCGAAGCCAACTGGGCCGACGAGGTCGCCTTCCTGAAGGAGCTCGTGCGGATCCCGAGCGACAATCCGCCGGGCGATTGCGCCCGCCATGCCGAGCGCGCGGCGGTGCTGCTGGAGGCCCTCGGCTTCGCGGTCGAGCGCCATCCGGTTCCCGCCGACATCGTCGGCAGCCACGGCATGGTGAGTGTCGAGAACCTCATCGTGCGCCGCACCTTCGGTTCCGGTCAGGGGCCGACGATCGCCCTGAACGCGCACGGCGACGTGGTGCCTCCCGGCGACGGCTGGACGATGGACCCCTATGGCGGTGAGGAGAAGGACGGCGCGATCTACGGGCGCGGCGTCGCCGTGTCCAAGTCCGACTTCGCGACCTATGCCTTCGCCCTGAAGGCCCTCGAAGCCGACCCCGACGGTCTCGACGGCGCCATCGAGCTGCATCTGACCTACGACGAGGAGGCAGGCGGCTTCGTCGGCCCGAAATGGCTGCTCAATCAAGGGCTTACCAAGCCAGACCTGGCGATCTCGGCCGGCTTCTCCTACGCGATCACGACCGCCCACGACGGCTGCCTGCACCTCGAGGTCGTCGTGCGCGGCAGGCAGGCCCATGCGGCAATGCCGGAATCCGGCGTCGACGCGCTGGAGGCGGCAAACGCGATCCTGACGGCGCTCTATGAGGAGCGCCATGCGCTCGGCGGCATGGTGAGCGCGACGCCCGGCATCGGCTCGCCGAAGCTGACGGTCGGCCTCGTCTCCGGCGGCATAAACACCAACGTCGTGCCGGACCGCGTCACCATGCGCATCGACCGCCGCATCGTTCCCGAAGAGGACGGCGCCGCGGTCGAATCCCGCCTCGTCCACCTGATCGAGACGGCCGCCCATGCCGTTCCCGGATCGGTCGTCGAGTGCCGACGCATCATGCTGGCCGAGCCCCTGCGCGAGCTGCCCGGGTCCGAGAAGCTTGTCGCGGCGATACGGGCGCCGGCGAAGCGGATACTCGGCGTCGAGGTGAACCCGACCGGCGTGCCGCTCTACACGGACGCGCGCCACTACGCGGCGGCCGGCATCCCGACCGTGCTCTACGGCGCGGGCCCGCGCTCGATCCTGGAAGCGAACGCCCACGGCGCCGACGAGCACCTGCAGCTTGGCGACCTGAAGGCGGCGACCGCCATCGTCGCATCCGCTCTGCGGACGCTCATCGCGCGCTAGCGCCGCCGCGGGCTTCCGAACGCTCGCCCGCCATCACGGCGATCCGCCGCGTCGCCGAGGGTGTCTGCACGAAGGCCTGGCGGTAGCACTGGGAGAAATAGGAGCTCGACGTGAACCCCGTCGCGACCGCGACGTCGAGGACCGGCACATTGGTGTGCAGGAGCAGGTCGCGGGCGCGCTCGAGCCTGAGGCGCATGTAGTAGCGCGCCGGTGTGACCTGCAGATACCGCTGGAACAGCCGCTCGAGCTGCCGCGCCGAAAGGCCCGTCCGGTACGCGATGGTCGCCGTCGCCAGCGGCGCCTCGAGATGGCTCGTCATGATCTCGATCGCCCGGCGCAGCTTGCCGGGCAGGGGATGCAGGTAGCTCTGGTTGCCGAGGCGCTGCTCCTCGTCGGCCGGGCGGATGCGGTCGTGCTGAAGCTGGTTGGCGATCGCCGCCGCGAGATCGAAGCCGTGGTCGCGCGTGACGATCTGCAGGATCAGGTCCACGGACGCCGCCCCGCCCGACGTCGTGTAGCGGTCGCGGTCTATCTCGTAGACCTTGGCCGTGCAGTCGATGCCGGGGAACATCTCCATGAAGGCCGGCCGGTTCTCCCAGTGCACCGTGCAGCGATACCCGTCGAGCAGTCCTGCGCTCGCCAGCAGGAACGTGCCGGTCGACAGCCCCCCGACCGCGACGCCCGCCCTGGATATGCGCTGCAGGGCGGCGTGATAGGCACCGGGCGGCTCGGGCAGGGGAATGAGACCGGAGCAGAGGAAGAACAGGTCGGCGCTCTCGGCGAGCTCGAAGCCGCCTTCCGCCTCGATGCGGATTCCGTTCGAGGCCGAGACCGGCTCGCCGTTCAGCGACAACAGCCGCCAGCGATACGCCTCCCGGCCGAGCAGGCGGTTGGCGATGCGCATCGTGTCGATCGCGGCCACCTCGCTCATCAGCGAGAACCGGTCGACCATGCCGAAGGCGATGACGTGCGGCCCGTTTTCCTGTCTTCGGCTCAAAGGCGCCACTCCTGCAACATTTCCCGATAGTCCCGCCAACGTCGCGTTGCAAGCGGTTCACGTCGCGTTGACGCTGGCAGCCCGTCGGAATTGCGATGATTGCGGGATGCCGCATCTGTCATCTATGCAAGGCGATGAATTTGGGCGCCCCGCGCTCGCAGGGATTGATCCGTGGCCGAATATTCCGTCTTCGCCCTCCTCGCCAACGCCTTGAGCGGCAATCGCGGCTGGAAGCCGGCCTGGCGGACGGCGGCGCCGAAGCCGCGCTACGACGTCGTCATCGTCGGCGGCGGCGGCCACGGACTGGCGACCGCCTACTACCTCGCCAGGGAACACGGCATCACCGACGTCGCGGTGCTCGAGAAGGGCTATGTCGGCGGCGGCAACGTCGGCCGCAACACGACGATCGTGCGCTCCAACTACCTGCTTCCGGCCAATTTCCATTTCTACGAATGGTCGATGAAGCTGTGGGAGGACCTGTCCCGCGACCTCAACTACAACGTCATGTTCTCCCAGCGCGGCGTCGTGAACCTCGCCCATTCGCCGGCCCAGATGGACGCCTACGCCCGTCGCGGCAACGCCATGCGCCTCGCCGGCATCGACGCCGAGCTTCTCGACCGCGAGGCCGTCGCCCGGTTCATCCCCGATCTCGACGTTTCGCAAGACGCGCGCTTTCCCGTGCACGGCGGACTGTTGCAGCCGCGCGGCGGCACGGCCCGCCACGACGCTGTCGCCTGGGGCTTCGCGCGCGGCGCCGACCGGCGCGGCGTCGATATCGTCGAGAACTGCGAGGTGCTCGGCTTCCTGCGGGACGGGACCGGCCGCGTCGTCGGCGTCGAGACGACCCGCGGCGAGATCCGTGCCGGCAAGGTCGGCGTCGCCGTCGCCGGTTCGACCGGCCACGTGCTGCGCACCGCCGGGATTGAGCGCCTGCCGATCGAGAGCCACGTCCTGCAGGCCTTCGTCTCGGAGCCGCTCAAACCCCTCCTCGACACGGTCGTCACCTTCGGCGCCGGCCACCTCTACGTCTCCCAGTCCGACAAGGGCGGGCTCGTCTTCGGCGGCGACATCGACGGCTACAATTCGTACGCCCAGCGCGGCAACCTGCCCGTCGTCGAGGACGTGGCGAGCCTGCTGCTCACCATGTTCCCGTCCTACGGCCGGCTGAAGCTGCTCAGGAGCTGGGGCGGCATCATGGACATGTCGATGGACGGCAGCCCGATCATCACGACCGGGCCGCTGCCGGGCATGTATCTCAATTCGGGCTGGTGCTACGGCGGGTTCAAGGCGACGCCGGCTTCGGGCTGGTGCTTCGCCTGGACGATCGCCAAGGATGCTCCGCACGACCTGAACGCGGCCTTCACCCTCGACCGGTTCCACAAGGGCGCGCTGATCGACGAACGCGGCGCCGGCCCCGTTCCGTGGCATCACTGAGGGAGGGGCGAAATGGGAAGCGGCTGTCGTTTTGCTCCGCTCATTCCCGCGAGGGAGTCCGCGTCATGCGCATAACCTGCCCGGTCTGCGGCGAACGCAGCGTGGCGGAGTTCTCCTACGAGGGCGACGCGACCGTGGGGCATCCCGCGTTGGACGCCTCGACCGAGGAATGGTCTACCGCCGTCTATGACCGCAAGAACCCACGCGGACCGCACGTCGAGTATTGGCAGCACGCTCAGGGCTGCCGCTCCTGGCTGAAGGTCGAGCGCGACACGCTGACCCACCGGATCTCCGGCGTCACGCTGCTCGGACGCTTCGCCGGAAGGGAGAGCGGATGAGCGGCTTCCGGCTTCCCTCCGGCGGCGCCCTGATCGACCGGGAGCGGCCGCTGACCTTCTCCTTCGACGGCAAGTCGATGCTGGGCTTCGAAGGCGATACGGTCGCCTCGGCGCTGCTCGCCTCGGGCACGCGCGTCGTCGGGCGAAGTTTCAAGTACCACCGCCCGCGCGGGGTCTTCTCCTGCGGACCGGAGGAGCCGAACGCTCTGCTCACGATCGGCGAGGGCCCTCGCGCCGAGCCGAACGTGCGCGCGACCGTCGCCGAGCTGCATGAGCGTCTCGTCGCGACGAGCCAGAACCGCTGGCCGAGCCTCGATTTCGACGTGATGGCCGTGAACGGGCTTCTGTCGTCCGTCTTCGCCGCGGGCTTCTACTACAAGACCTTCATGGGCCCGACGCGCGGCGCGTGGCACTTCTACGAGCGCTTCATACGCCGCGCAGCCGGCATGGGCGAGGCGAGCCGCGAGGCCGACCCGGACCGCTACGAGAAATCCCATCTTTTCTGCGACGTCCTGGTGGTCGGCGCGGGAGCGGCCGGCCTGGCGGCGGCGCTCGCGGCGGCCCGTTCCGGCGCTCGCGTCGTGCTCGCGGACGAGGGAGCCGCGCCGGGAGGCCGGCTGTTCGCCGAGACACACCGGATCAACGGCATCGCCGCGGGCGACTGGGCGCGCGGCACGGTGACCGCGCTCGAGGCGTTCCCGAACGTGCGGGTCATGACCCGCACCACGGTTTACGGCTACTACGACCAGAACCAGCTTGCCGCGGTCGAGCGCGTCACCGACCATCTCGCCGACAAGCCCGCGCATCTGCCGCGCCAGCGCCACTGGACGATCCGCGCAACTGAAGTGGTGCTCGCCACCGGCGCCATCGAGCAGCCCGTCCTGATCGACGGCAACGATGTGCCCGGCGTCATGCTCGCCGGCGCGGTCGGCCGCTTCGCCCGCGCTTACGGCGTCGGCGTCGGCCGCAACGTCGTCTTCTTCGGCGGTCACGACGGGGTCTGGGAGACGGCGCTCGTGGCCGCCGAAGCGGGCGTCGGCGTCGCGGCGATCGTCGATCCGCGCGCCGAAGCGCCGGCAGGGTTCGTGAAAGCCGCCGAAAGCGCCGGGATCGCCACGCGCGCCGCCTCGGGTGTCGTGCAGGTGCTCGGATCGAAGGGCGTTTCGGGCGTGCGGATCGCATCGGTCGACGCGCACGGCCGGATCGTCGGCAAGGTCGAAGAGCTGGGGGCGGACGCCTGCGCAACGAGCGCGGGCTGGATGCCCGCCGTCCATCTGCACAGCCAGGCCGGATCGAGGCCAGTCTACGACGAGGAACACGGCATATTCCTGCCCGGCGGCGCGCACGAGCGCTGGCGGGCGGCGGGCGCCTGCAAGGGCGTCTTCGACCTCGGCGGATGTCTGGCGGACGGAGCCGCAGCGGGACGCGACGCCGCGCTTGCGGCCGGATTCTCCGTGGACGACCTGGACGTTCCCGGCGTGGAAGGCGAGGGGGCCACCCCGATGCCGCTCGTCCTGCGCGCCGTCGACAGCCCGCGCGGAGGAAAGGCCAGGATATTCGTCGACCAGCAGCACGACGTGACCGCATCCGACGTGAAGCTCGCCCACCGCGAAGGATACGTCTCCGTCGAGCATCTCAAACGCTACACGACGCTCGGCATGGCGACGGACCAGGGCAAGACCTCCAACGTCGCCGGCCTGTCGATGATGGCGGCCCTGCGCGGCGAGGCGGTCGGCGCGGTCGGCACGACGACGTTCCGCCCGCCCTATACGCCAGTGACGCTCGGCGCTGTCGCCGGACGCGAGCCCGGCCGCCACATCCGCCCGGTGCGCCTTACCCCGATGCACGACTGGCATGTGGCGAACGGCGCCGAGATGATGCCCGCCGGCGCCTGGATGCGCCCGCGCGTCTACTACCGGCCCGGCGAAACCCTCGAGCAGGCTTATGTCCGCGAGGCCCGCGCGGTGCGCGAGGGCGTCGGCATCGCCGACGTCTCGACGCTCGGCAAGATCGACATACAGGGCCCGGACGCCGCCGAACTCCTCGACCGTGTCTACACGAACACGTTCTCGACGCTTCCCGTCGGCAAGGCGCGCTACGGCCTGATGCTGCGCGAGGACGGCATCGTCTTCGACGACGGCACCAGCTGGCGGCTTTCCGAGACGCGCTTCCTGATGACCACCACGACCGTCAACGCCGGACCGGTCATGCAGAAGCTCGAATTCCTGCTGGCGACCGTCTGGCCCGACCTGAAGGTCAATCTCACGTCCGTCACCGACACCTGGGCCGGGATCGCCCTCTCGGGCCCGAAGGCGAGGGACGTGCTGTCGCGCGTGGTCGCCGGCACGGACGTATCCGACGAAGGACTGCCGCATCTCGGCGTGCGCAGGGCGACGGTAGCCGGACGATCCGGCATGGTGGCGCGGCTCTCCTTCTCCGGCGAACTCGCCTACGAGGTCTGCGTGCCCGCCCGTTTCGGCACCGAAGCCTGGGAGGCACTGCTCGCCGCCGGCGAGGACCTCGGCATCGTGCCCTACGGGCTCGAGGCGCTGGGCACGCTGCGCATCGAAAAGGGCCACGTCGCAGGCTCCGAGCTCGACGGCCGCGCGACCGCCGCCGACCTCGGCCTCTCGGGCATGCTTTCGAGGAAGAAGGCCTTCCTCGGCAAGGCCATGGCGAACCGGCCCGGGCTCGTCGGCGAGGACCGGCAGGTGCTCGTAGGCCTCGTGTCGCCGACGCGGAAGGGCATTCCGAACGGCGCACAGATCATCCGCGGATCCGAGCCGAACATGCCCGAACGCAGCCTTGGCCATGTCACGGCCAACGCCTACAGCCCGGCGCTGGAGCAGTACATCGCCCTGGCGCTTGTCGAGAACGGCAGGTCGCTGCACGGCCAGACGCTCTACGCCGCCGATCCGGTGCGAGGGCGCCACCTGCCGGTCGAGGTCCGGGACCCGCACTTCTACGATCCGGACGGGAGCCGCATGCATGTCTGAGCGTTTCCCGCTGGCCGAACGCGCCGTCCCGGGAGCCGGGCGTCCTGTCGAGAACGCCGCGGCGATCACCCTTTCCGAACGCCGGCCAGGCTCGGTCGTCGAGATCGCCCTCTGGGACGAAAATACGAACGTGTCCAAGGCGATAGGTCTGACGGCGCAACCTCGTCCGGGAAGCGTCGTCGCATCCCCGGGACTCCTCTGCCTGTCGACGGCGCCCGGGCGTCTGACGGTGATCGCCCAGCAACCCGGTCTCGCCGAGCGGATCGCGACGGCGACCGACCTCGATCGGGGCACCGTCGTGGACCAGACCCACGGCCGCGCCGGCCTGCGCATTTCCGGGGCACCGGCGGCGACGCTGGTGCAGAAGGGAGTGTCCTTCGACGTTTCGGCCTTCGCGCCGATGTCGGCGACCAACGCCGGACTCCACCACATGAGCGCGACCGTCGTGCGCCTCGACGCGGTCACCTTCGACCTTTTCGTCGCGACGAGCCTGGCGGGGTCTCTTTGGGACCGGGTGGCCGACGCGGCGATCGAATATGGCTGGCGGACGGGCACGCCCGTCTTCTAGGCCACCCTCGTTATGCTCCGCTATAATTGCTTCGGATGGGGCGATTCTCTTGGCGCTTTTCGTATAGTCTGCCCCTCGAAACACCTAATCCTAGAACCACGCGCGAGACGCGGCGCCGTAAGAGGGAGGGTCCGATCTCATGGGTTTGATTCGCGATATCGTCCGCACGTTTGCGCGGTCCTGGGCCGCCGCCGCGCTCGTCGGCGTTCTGGCCGTCGCGATGCCGCAGACCGCCTCCGCCGAGGATGCGGCGGCTTCGGGAACCGACCGGACGGAGAAGATCGCGAACGAACTCGTGCCCCTGACGACGCAGCAACGGGATGCGCTCGTCGGCCGTCTGACCGACGAGCAGGCCCGGGACCTGCTGCTTTTCTATCTGGGCCAATCCGCACCCGCCGCGCAGCAGACCGACGGCTCGACCGCCGCGAAACTGTCGGTCGAGGCCGTCCAGACCCGGATATCGAGTCTCCGCCAGAACCTCGAAGCAGTGCTGTCCCGGTTCGACGATCTCATCAGCGAGTATGCCGGCCGCATGCAGGAAAAGCTCAGTCTGACCGTGGGCGCGGGCGGATTGTGGTTCATCTTGCGATATCTTCTGCTGTTCGCAGCGGTCGGCGCGGCCGTCGAATACGTCTACCGCTACCTGACGCGCAGAATAGTGGAGACAAACGAAGCGGCGCCCGCAGAGACAGAGCGCGAGAAGCTGGCACGGGCCGGCACGCAGCTCCTCCACGGCCTGGGCGCCATCCTGGCGTTCGCCGCCGGCTACGTCGGGATTTTCCTGTCGCTCTACGGCGGCGACCTGGCGCGGCGCAATTTCGTGGTCGTCGTGCTGCTGGCAATCCTCATCACCCGCGTATCCGTCGCCGTCACCCGGTTCATCTTCCTCCCGCGGCATCCCCGGTGGCGGATCATGCCGGTCGACGACGAGGCGGCGGCACATTTCGTGCGCGGCACGAGACGGCAGCTCACATTGGGCACCACCCTTCTCCTGCTCAGCACGCTCGGGCTCATGTGGGGAGTGAACCATGACGTCTGGCGCCTCTGGGCGCTTATCAGCGCCATCGTCTTCACGATCTCGGCCTGCGTCTTCATCGCCCGGTACCGCCAGCATCTCCTGCGCGCCATCGATTCCGCCATCGCCGACCGCTCCGTGCCACGATGGGCCGAAAGCGCGGCAGGCTGGGGCTGGTTCGCACTCGCATTCGCCTACGTGGTCATCGCCTTCCTGATCGGCACCTACAACCTGCTGCTCGGCCATCCGTTCGAACCGATCAAAGCGGTTCTCGGCTTCTTCATCCTCTTCGTGCTCGAGCCGTACGTGACGGCGGTGGCGACCGGTATCCTGGCTCCGGACCGGCCCGTGTCGGTGGAATCCGAACCGGTCGTCTACGTCACCGATCCCGACGACGGCGAACAGATCAGGACGACGCTGGAGGGCCAGGCCGCCGAAGCCGCGCGACAGGAAGCCGCGATCGAGGCGGCCATCGAATCCTCGCCGGCCGTGATGCGCGACCAGCGGGTCCTGAAGCGCGTCATCTCGCTCGCCGTGCTGGTGCTCGCGCTGGCTGCCTTCGCCACGGTGATCGGCGTCAACGCCTACTCGACCGCCCAGGAGTACCCGATCGCCCAGTTCGCGCTGCGGCTCCTGCTGGACATCGGCCTGGTGGCGCTGCTCGGCTATGTCTCGTGGGTCTTCATCGCCTCCTGGATCGATCGGAAGCTTGCGGAGGAGCGGGCCAAGTCGCCCGAGGCCGAGCAAGTCGAGGAAGGCCCTGCCATGCAGGGCGGCACGCGCCTCCAGACGATCCTGCCGATCGTGCGCAAGTTCGTGCAGATCTCGATCGCCGTGGTCGCCGTCATGATGGTCCTCGCCTCGATGGGCGTGAACATCGGGCCGCTCATCGCCGGCGCCGGCGTCATCGGCCTCGCCGTCGGCTTCGGCTCGCAGACGCTGGTGAAGGACGTGATCTCCGGCATGTTCTTCCTGATGGACGACGCCTTCCGCATCGGCGAGTACATCGAGTCCGGGGACGTCGCCGGCACCGTCGAGAAGTTCAACACGCGCTCGCTGGTGCTTCGCGGATATCTCGGCGCCGTCTACACGGTCCCCTACGGCTCGCTCGGCAAGGTCACCAACTACAGCCGCGACTGGGTGATCATGAAGCTGCGCTTCCGCGTTCCCTACGACACCGACATCGATCTTGTGCGCAAGATCTTCAAGAAGATCGGCCAGGAGATGATGGAGGATCCCGAACTCGGTCCGAATTTCCTGCAGCCGTTCAAGTCGCAGGGCGTCATCAAGATGGACGACTCCGCCTTCATCGTTTCCGGCAAGTTCATGACGAAGCCGAACAAGCAGTGGGGCGTGCGCAAGGCCGTCTACGAGAAGGTCCAGCAGGCCTTCAAGGAATACGGCATCAAGTTCGCCCCGAAGCGCGTCATCGTCGACGTGCCGAACGCCGCCGACATGGAGGACGAGGAGGTCGACGAGAAGGCAGCGGCGAGGAAACCGGTCGACCGCCCGTCGGCCGCCGCCGCGGCGGTCGCAGCGGAGGGGAGCTAGGCGCCGGCGGTAGTTGCCTTGGCCGCGGATTGGAAGTGCTTCGGCGACGCTCCGGTCGTGCGCTTGAAAGCGTTGCAGAAGGCGCTGACCGACGCATAGCCGACGCTTTCCGCGATCCACGACACTGGTTCGGCGCCACTTTCCAGGGCCCGCGCGGCAAGCCGCATCCGCCACGCGGTGAGGTAGCTCAGCGGCGCCATCCCGACGACCGATTTGAAGCGTGCGGCGAAGACGGATCGCGACATGCCGACGGCGCTCGCAAGCTCCGTCAGGTGCCACGCCCGGCCGGGTTCGGAGTGCATCAGGGCGAGGGCAGGGGCGATGCGCCTGTCGCCGAGGCCGCGCAACCAGCCGATGCTCGTCTCGCCGCCGGATTCGAGATAGGCGCGCAGCACCCGCACGAACAACAGTTGCGACAGGGCGGACGTCGAAAGGGTCGCGCCGGCCTGCCTCTTCCGAGCCTCCTCGACCAACTCCCGCACGAGCCATTGCAGCCCGCCGGCCGGCTCGCGATCGCCGGCAACGTGAATGAACGGCGGTAGTTCGTCGAGCAGGAGCGCGCGCCGCGCTTCGTCGAGCGCGACATGTCCGCCGAGATACAGAAAATCGGCTCCCGAGCCGAGTTGCGCCATGCCGTCCTCGGCCGTGCGGAACACCTCCACCGCATCGGCGGGCGGCAGATCGGGATCGGTCAGAAGATCGAAGGGCCGGTCGCCTCTCAGAAAATAGACATCTCCCGTCTCCAGCCGGAACGGCTCGGCGGGGCCCTCCATCCGCATCCGGCAGGCGCCTTCGACAATCACGCCGAACTTGATCGTGCCCGGACGGGGAAAGCGAAGTGCCCAGCGCCCGCCTGCGGTGAAGCCGCCGGCCACGATGCAGCGCGCGCCGACGAACGTGAGGATTTCGGAAAGCGGGTCGCCAATCATTTCAGGACTATGGCGACATAATTCAGGATCAACAAGCATTCAAAGTCTTGTCTCGGGCCTCTAGCCTTCTCCTAAGGCACGAGGGAGAGCGATCATGTTGCATACACGCCGGCTCGGAGCGTCCGGCCTCGAGGTCTCGGAAATCGGCCTTGGGTGCATGGGCCTCAATTCCGTCTATTCCGGCACGAGAGACCGGGACGAGATGATCGTCCTGTTGCGCACTGCCGTCGAGTTGGGCGTGCGGTTCTTCGACACCGCCCAGGTCTACGGCCCGGGAATCAATGAAGAGCTGGTTGGAGAGGCGCTTCAGCCCCTGCGTGACGACGTCGTCATCGCGACCAAGTTCGGCTTCGAGCTTGACCCCGCCGGCGGCCCGTCGCCCATCGGCCTTAGCAGCCGGCCCGAAGCGATCAAGGCGACCGCCGAGGACTCCTTGCGGCGCCTGCGGACCGACCGTATCGACCTCTACTATCAGCACCGCGTCGATCCCGCCGTGCCGATCGAGGACGTAGCCGGCGCGGTGGCCGAGCTGATCGACGAGGGCAAAGTCCGTCATTTCGGCCTGTCCGAGGCCGGCGCGACGACAATCCGAAGGGCCCATATTGTCTGCCCCGTTACGGCCCTCCAGTCGGAATACTCGCTCTGGGCACGCGAGCCCGAGCCCGAGATATTGCCCGTTCTGGAGGAACTCGGCATCGGTTTCGTCGCCTACAGCCCGCTCGGCCGCGGCTTCCTGACCGGTAAGATCACCGCCGACACCTCGTTCGGCGCGGACGACTTCCGCAACGTCCTGCCGCGCTTTCGAAAGGACGCGATTGCGCGAAACATGGCGATCGTGGATCGCATCCGTGCGCTCGCGGACGCGAAGGGCGTCACGCCCGCCCAATTCGCAATCGCCTGGGTATTGGCGCGGAAGTCCTGGATCGTTCCGATCCCCGGAACCACCAAGCGAACACGCCTCGCGGAAAACATCGGCGCGGCGGATATCACGCTTTCTCCGGCGGATCTGAAGGAGATCGACGACGCGATGTCCGTCATACGGATCGACGGCGACCGCTACTTCGAAAGCGAGATGGAGAACATAGGCCGCTGAACGCCGAGAGCCTCCGGGCACGGACACGGGAGAGCATCATGACGACCTCGATGACACGACGGTATCTCGTCGGCCGGGCCGCTGTCGTCGGCGGCGGCGCGGCTATCGGAATGGCCGCGGCCGGTGTCGGCGCAAGCGGACAGGCGACCGCGCAACGGGAGACCGGGACAACGATCCGGATCGTCGATCGGATATATTCCGCCTCGACCGACGAAACCGCCCTGACCGGCGAGGCCGCCGACCGCGTCGCGATCCGCAATCTGATAGATGCCTGGGGCCACTATGCGGACCGCCGCATGGCCGACAAACAGGCCGCGCTATTGGTCGAAGCAGGCACCGTCACGGTCTATGACGGCGAGCCTGCGGGCCGCGAACCATTGCTGACCCGCAATGGGCGCGCGGAGCTGCGAGAGGCGCTCGATGGTCTCAATCGGTTCAGCCACACGACCCATTTCAACGGTCAGTCGGCCCTCTCGATCAATGACGATCGTGCGTACGCAGAAACCTATTGCATGGCGCACCATCTGTTCGAGGAGAACGGCCAACGCCAACTCCAGGTGATGGCGATCCGCTATTACGACGACATCGTCCGCGAAATGGACGCATGGCGGTTTGCCTCGCGTACGCTGATCATCGACTGGAGCGAGACGCGGCCGTCCAATCCTTAGTCGCCGTCCGCCGACCCCTGTTTCGAACTGATCCGTGCCTCTGCCGCAAGGGCCTGTGAAAGGCGGTGACAGCGGAGAGCCGACGCGGGCCTGCCGGGCGGTCCGGCCGGAAAAACGTGTCACTCTATCCGGTAGAGATGCACGCCGTACGGCTCGAAGGAATCCGTGAAGGACCCTTCCGTCGATATCTCGATCGAGCGCTCTTCGCCGAGTGTCTTCGCCGACGTCGGGCCTTTTCCGGCCAGCGTGAAGGTCGCGCTCGCCGGACGGTCGTTCATCGCCACCGCGAAGACATAGAGCGCCCCCTCGTGCGATTTCGCCATCACGGCGATCGGCGCAGAAGCGGGATCCGTGCCCGTTTCGACCGCCCCCTCGACCGTCGGCGAATTGAGCACCGGCGCAAGATCGCGCACCTGCTCGTTGATCGCCGCAACGGCGGCGGACAGCTCATCGTCTTCGAGCAGCGACGCCTCGACGAAATTCGGCTCGAACTGGTGCACGAAATAGATCAGTCCGCGCGACCCGTGGATCAGCGACATCCAGACCTCCGCGCGGATCTCGTGAGGAGTGGGCTTCCTCTCGAGGTTGCCGATCCGGCTCGCTTCGATGCAGTTCCAGACGATCTGGCCCGGGGCGGCCCAGCCGCGCAGCCGCTCGACGCCGTGGGCCACCATCTCGAGCCTGCCGGCAACCTCCGCGCTCCAGTGGACCGCGGGATAGATGTCGAATGAAACGATGTCCGCCCCCCGCAGATAAAGCGGATAGTCCTCCTGATGGCCGGAACGGCTCCCGCGGCCGTGCCATCCGTCCCATGCGACGCCCTGTCCGAGATTCATGAAGATCGGGCGCGTGGCATCGCGCGCCTTCATCGCCTCGTATCTGGCGACGACCTCGCCCGGCGGAACCGGCTGCCCGTATCCCAGGTTCAGCGGCAAGGGCTGCGCGTTGTCGGGCTCGTCCTGCTGCATCCACGCGACGATGATGTCGTTGTCGGGGCTCGCGAGAGCCACGTCGTTCTGATCTGCGACGACGAACAGCCCCACTTTCTTCAGCGAGGCGAGCTGTTCGGCCGTCGGGCCGTCCCACAACCCGACATAGGTGTTGATGCCGATCGCCTTGTAGCGCTCCGCGTTGTGGGGACCCTGAAGCCACACGCCGATGGGGAAGAAATCGGGATCATCGAGTGTCGACGGGGTCTGCCCGGCCCCGGCCGGACCGGCGGCGAACAGCCCGAGAACCGTCGAAACGACGAGCGCCCGAAACCGAATTCCGCTCAGTCCAAACATATTGATTGCGCGCGCGCCGAACAGGATTTCGTCATTTCGCGCAAGTATATGAGGCAATCGATCGGTACGGCCCCTCGGCCAACAGGGGAACTGCCGTAACGAATTCGGCGACCGGCGCGCCCGCAGGAGAATTCCTGACGCTCGTTTCCGCCCCTGGCGGTTGCGGCCGGATCGATCCCCGAACCGAATCCGAGTCGTCCGTCGAAGGCGGCAGGCGGCTCCCCCGCACACCGCTTGCGATATGGAGACGGTTCTGGTAAATGCATAACCGCTTTCAATCTGCAATCAGAAAGGGGTCGCGTTGGGCAAGGTGATCGTCGCCAGCTTTTCCCTGTCCATCGACGGCTATGGCGCCGGACCGGACCAGAGCCGGGAAGAGCCTCTCGGAAAAGGCGGCGAGAACCTGCACGCGTGGCTGGTCGGCACCAGTGCCTTCCGGCAGATCCACGGAAAGAGCGGCGGCTCGGAGGGCATCGACAGCGACTACGTCGCCCGGTTCACCCGCGGGGTCGGCTCTTTCATCCTCGGCCGCAACATGTTCGGCCCGATCCGAGGCGACTGGCCCGACGAGGAGTGGAAGGGCTGGTGGGGCGACGATCCGCCCTATCACGCGCCGACCTTCGTTCTCACCCACTATCCACGATCCCCGATCGAAATGGAGGGCGGCACGACCTTTCATTTCGTCACCGAGGGGATCGGGGCCGCGCTCGAACGGGCCAGGGAGGCGGCGGACGGCAAGAACGTGACGATCGGCGGGGGCGTCTCCACCATCCGCCAATATCTTCGGGCCGGGCTGGTCGACGAAGCCCATTTCGCCATCGCGCCGGTGGTCCTCGGTCGCGGGGAGGCGATGTTCGCGGGCATCGACCTGCCCGCGCTCGGCTATCGCGTCGTCAAACACGCGGCGACGGAAGCCGCAACCCACATCCTGCTCGCAAGGTAGGAACTGGAGTTCGCATCATGCCGAAATTCATCACCATCGGATATGGGGACCGAGCCGGGTACGACCGCACGTCTCGGGCGGTCAGAGATGCCGCTCACGAACAGGACGCGAAACTGCGCTCCGAGGGAGCCTTGATCGGCCTTGCCGGCACGCCGGTGCAGGTGCGCAACCCGGATGCCGCGGGGGTGGAGACGCGCGACGGCCCCTTCATGTCGGCCGCCTTGCCAATCGCCGGGTTCGCGGTGATCGAAGCCGTCGATCTTGCCGAAGCCGTCGAGAAAATCTCGCACGTTCCCTGCGCCGTCGCGCACGGGGTGGTCGAGGTGTGGCCGCTGGATTAGTCGCGGACGGAACGTCGGTTTCGGACGGTTGGTCTCCGCCGCGCGGCGTGCCGGAGATTTTCTTGTAATATATTGACTCTACTTATGTTTCGGGTCGCCTGAGAGCGGCGGAACAGAGAATGGTGTCTACTCTGCTTCACTCCACGGCCCCTTAAATGGAGCGACGCGCGAACGGCTCAAACTGGCGGGAAGCGGGCTTGTCCGTTTGCGGGGAACCGATGCTGCAAAGCGGGCTTGGGGAACGTCACACCCTGCTCTCCGGCATTGCCGCTTCGTCCCGGCGTAGCGTCAGGACCTCGACGCCGGTGTTCGTGACGGCGACCGTATGCTCGAACTGCGCGGAGAGCTTGCCGTCATTGGTTACGACAGTCCAACCGTCATCGGCGGTCGAGACCTTGCGGGTGCCCTGGTTCACCATGGGCTCGACGGTGAAGACCATACCCTCGCGCAGCTTCAGTCCCGTCCCGGGCCGCCCGAAATTGAGCACCCGCGGTTCCTCGTGCATCTCGCGGCCGATGCCATGCCCGCAATATTCCCGTACGACCGAACAGCCGTTTCTTTTGGCGTGCAGCTCGATGGCAGAGCCGATGTCGCCCAGATGGGCTCCGGGGCGGACCTGCCTGATGCCCAGCCACATCGCCTCCTGCGCGATGCGCACGATCCGTCTCGCAGCGGGCGGGGCGTTGCCGACGAGGTAGGTCTTGCTGGAATCGGCGATGAACCCGTTCTTCTCGAGCGTGATGTCGAGGTTGACGATGTCGCCGTCACGGATGATCTCATCCGGATCGGGCACGCCATGGCAGACGACATGATTGATCGAGCAGTTCAGGACGTGCTTGAAGCCGTATTGCCCCTTGCTCGCCGGGCGGGCCCCGAGGTCCTCGGTGATGAAGCGTTCGACCAGGTCGTTGACAGCCAGGGTCGACATGCCGATGAGATTCTGCTTGTCCAGCATCTCGAAAGCAGACGCTAGCAGTCTCCCCGACACGCGCATGAGCGCCAGTTCGTCAGGTGTCTTCACCATGTCAGGCGGCTACGAAGTCCGTTCGATGCATGTCTGCCGCTTCCATTTGCATTTTCACGATGTCGTTGAAGGACAGCGTCGGATTTGCTTCGGCCAGCATGCCGATCTTCATCCAGAACTCAGCCTGCGCATTGATGGAGCGGCACATCACCGTACTGGCCCGTCGGACCTCGTGATGCAGGTCGTCGCCGATTTTTACGATGCCCACGGATAGCTCCGGAAGTTGGCGAATATACGGATCGTATATGAAACGTATGGCATCCGGTCAAGCGGAGTGAGACGGCTTGGTGATTGTGGACTGCAGCTCCGACCGGGATATATCGGGCTGCAGCGAATAGTCGGCAGGGCTCTATGCCGCCTGGTGCGAATGCGCTGATCGGCGGTGTTTGGCGGGCCGAAGCCGACGAAACCGAGAACTACACTTACGCTATAGCCCTCTAAAATTGGGCACGAGAAAATGGTTAGAATTGGTAGGAAGATGTCCTATCGATGACTAGCGGTGACGTTGCCCCCTGAAGTGCCTCGGTTTGAACTGGACTCCGTCAGAAGGAGACGGAGATGAAGAAGAACCGATACAGTGAGGGTCAGATCATTGCGGTGCTGAAGGAGCACCAGGCAGGGATT
>JAEWYT010000144.1 GCA_023458595.1 Pseudomonadota bacterium | reverse complement strand
TCCTTAGAATTGGCCTTCGCGCCCCCGGGGCCGGGCGGGGGCGATCTTGCCGCGGCCCGACCGATGACCAGTCTCAGTTGTCGCCCTCTTCGGCTTCGTCCGCCTTGGCGGCCTTGGCCTTCTTGGCGGGCTTCTTCTCGGCGGGCTCCTCGGCCTCGCCGCCCTGGGCACGGCTCAGCGCCGCGCCGAGGATGTCGCCGAGCGAGGCGCCGGAGTCGGTCGAGCCGTACTGGGCGACCGCCTCCTTCTCCTCGGCGATCTCCAGCGCCTTGATCGACACCGAGACCTTGCGGGTCTTGCGGTCGAACTGGGTGACGCGGGCATCCACCTTCTCGCCCCTGGCGAAACGCTCGGGCCGCTGCTCGGAGCGGTCGCGGGCGAGGTCCGAACGACGGATGAAGGCGGTAAGGTCCGTGCCGGCGATCCTCACCTCCACGCCGTTCTCCTTGACGTCGGTGACTTCGCAGGTGACGACGGCGCCCTTGCGCAGTTCCGAGGCCTCCGCGGTGGCGAACGGATCGCCCTCGAGTTGCTTGATGCCGAGCGAGATGCGCTCCTTCTCGACGTCGATGTCGAGAACCTGCGCCTTGACCACGTCGCCGCGGTTGAACTCCTCGATGACCTGCTCGCCGGGACGGTTCCAGTCGAGGTCGGAGAGATGGACCATGCCGTCCACGTCGCCGTCCAGGCCGATGAACAGGCCGAACTCGGTCTTGTTCTTGACCTCGCCCTCGATGACGGAGCCGATCGGGTGCTTCTCGGCGAAGCTCTCCCACGGATTGTCCATGCACTGCTTGAGGCCGAGCGAGATGCGCCGCTTGACCGGATCGACCTCGAGCACCTGCACCTCGACCTCCTGGGAGGTGGAGACGATCTTGCCCGGATGGACGTTCTTTTTGGTCCAGCTCATCTCGGAGACGTGGATGAGACCCTCCACGCCCGGCTCCAGCTCGACGAACGCGCCGTAGTCGGTGATGTTGGTCACGCGGCCCTTGAAGCGCGCGTTGATCGGGTACTTGGCCTCCACGCCCTCCCACGGATCGGCCTCGAGCTGCTTCATGCCGAGGCTGATGCGCTGGGTCTCGTGGTTGATCTTGATGATCCGCACCTTGACCGTCTGGCCGACCGACAGGACCTCGGTGGGGTGGTTGATGCGCCGCCAGGCGATGTCGGTGACGTGCAGCAGGCCGTCGATGCCGCCGAGGTCGACGAACGCGCCGTAGTCGGTGATGTTCTTGACGACGCCTTCGATGACCTGGCCTTCCTCGAGGCTCTGCACCAGCTCCGAGCGCTGCTCGGCGCGGGTCTCTTCGAGGACCGTGCGGCGGGAGACGACGATGTTGCCGCGGCGGCGGTCCATCTTGAGGATCTGGAACGGCTGCGGGGTGTTCATCAGCGGGCCGACGTCGCGCACCGGGCGGATGTCGACCTGGCTGCGCGGCAGGAAGGCGACGGCGCCGTCGAGGTCGACGGTGAAGCCGCCCTTGACGGAGTTGAAGATGACGCCTTCGACCTTCTCGTTGGCGGCGAACGCCTTCTCGAGCTTCTCCCAGCTCTCCTCGCGGCGGGCCTTGTCGCGGCTGATGACGGCCTCGCCCAGCGCGTTCTCGACGCGCTCGAGATAGACCTCGACCTCGTCGCCGACCTTGATCGACGGCTCGCGGCCGTGCGGGCCGAATTCGCGCAGCGCGACGCGCCCCTCGGTCTTCAGGCCGACGTCGATGACGGCCATGTCCTTTTCGATGCCGACGACGGTTCCGCGGACGACGGATCCTTCTTCGAGGGTGTTCCGGGTGAAGCTCTCCTCGAGGAGAGCGGCAAAATCTTCGCGAGAGGGGGACTTTTCCATACTGGCAACGGCCACGGTGTTTTTCCTGTTCCTGATCGCGTCGCCGCCGACCGTACCGGTGGCGATGCGAAAATGTTTCGGGCGCCCCGCCAACCCGAGCGATGCGCCTCGGGCGCCTCCAATCGGGTGGACGGCAGGACGATGAACCTGTCTTCCGGGGGTGCGGGCGAACCGAATATCCGGAGGGTCCAACGAATCGACCGGACCGGAAACGCGTTCAGAGGGCGCGTGGTTCACGCACCCCCATATCGCCACTCACGAGCGACCTATCAAGTCCACAGCCGCCCGGAATGCGGCTTCTATATCCAAGTCGGTGGTATCGAGCAAGTGCGCGTCGGGGGCGGGCCTCAGCGGCGCGACGGCGCGGGAGGTGTCGCGCTCGTCCCGGCGGCGGATGTCTTCGAGCACCTGCTGGCAGGAAATACCGCTGCCGGCCGCCGTCAGTTCCTTCCAGCGGCGCCTGGCGCGGGCTTCCGCCGTCGCGGTTACGAAGATCTTGACGTCGGCGTCCGGACAGACCACCGAGCCGATGTCGCGGCCGTCGAGAACGGCGCCCGGCGGCCTGGCCGCGAACTCGCGCTGGAAGGCGAGGATCTCGCGCCGGACGGCGGGGTCGGCCGCGACGATCGAGGCGGCCTCGCCCATGCCGGGCCCGCGCAACGCCGCGGAATCCGCCAGGTGGGCCGCGTCGAGGGCCTTCGCCGCAACGAGCCGCGCCTCGGAGTCTTCCAGGTCCTTTCCGGCCTCGATCACGGCGCGGGCGACGGCGCGGTAGAGCATGCCGGTGTCGAGATGGCGCAAGCCGAAACGGACCGCGAGCCGGCGGGCGAGGGTGCCCTTGCCCGAGGCCGCCGGACCGTCGATCGCGACGATCATGATTTCACAATGGCCTCGACCAGTGCGTCCAAAAGACTAAGGCGCCCGGATCGCGACAAATACGATGGATGGTAGGTGCGGAAACTGGCGACAGGCAGGCAATGGCCACTGACGCGAGAACAGACTCTTTCAGATTCGCCGCATCCTGGTACCGAATGAAAGCGCACGTCCTCAAAGGTTCTTTCGAGGATATAGTCATAATTCGGACCGGTGAAAAATATCACAGCCTTTGCCCCGGAGGCGTTCAATTCTTCTACTGCAAAATCCTTCTGCCAGGAGCATATTTTGTCCAGATTCGAATAGGTGAAATTGTTCCAGACGCCCGCTGTGCTCTCATTCAATGGAGACGCGTCGCATCGAGCGAGATTCGTCCACAGTAGCTTCCGGTAGTCGCCTCCTTCTAATCTGGTGGCTAAGTACCTATGGGCCCTCCAAAATGGAGACCGCCGAATTGAACTGTCGCACTCCGCCAAATCAAAGGCTGCGTAGTGTTTGCCCAATGCATCGACGGCGTCGGGAACGGAAATGCAATGCCTGAGAGTATGGGCTTCCATCCCGGAGACCGTCTCGTCCATCGCAAAATCCCAGCCGCACGTTTCCTGGCCGAAAACCAGCAGCTTGTATCGAGAGGAATTCCACTCGGACGTTCTATTCACGAACAGCGGGCAGCTCAGCCAGTCAAGCATATCGTCGCCCAAGGCTTGCGGAGCGGATGCCAGAAGGAGCTTCGCATGATCTCGCGCCAGTACATCGGCCATCACGGCACCCACTAACCTCGTTCGCTGAACCCGATATCCGCGCCGAGCCCGCGCATCAGCGGCACGAAATCCGGGAAGGAAGTCGCGATCATGGTGCTGTCGTCGACCGTCACCGGCCTTTCCGTCGCAAGCCCCATGACCAGGAACGACATGGCGATGCGGTGGTCCATGTGGGTCGCCACCGTGCCGCCGCCCATTGCCTTGCCGGCGCCGCCGGTGACGATCAGGTCGTCGCCGTCGACGCGCACGTCGACACCGTTGGCGGCGAGCCCCGCGGCGACGGCGGCGAGGCGGTCGGATTCCTTGACTTTCAGTTCTGCCAGACCGCGCATCACCGTCGTGCCGGTCGCGAAGGCGGCGGCAACGGCGAGCACGGGGTATTCGTCGATCATCGAGGGCGCCCGCTCGGGCGGCACCTCGACGCCCGTCAGCCGGCCGGCCTCGACCGTCACGTCGGCGACCGGCTCGCCGCCGTCCTCGCGCGCGTTCGAGAGCGTCAGCTTCGCGCCCATCTCCTGGAGCGTGGCGATCAGGCCCGAGCGCGAGGGATTGACCATGATGCCTTCGATCCGCACCCGCGAGCCCGGCACGATCAGGCCGGCGACCAGCGGGAAGCCCGCCGACGAGGGATCGCCCGGCACAGCGACGGCGCGGCCCTTCAGCCGCGGCCGGCCGTGAAGCGCGATGCGCCGCGCTCCGTCGGCGTCCGTCGAGATATCGAGCGTCGCGCCGAAATGGACGAGCATCCGCTCGGTGTGGTCCCGGGTCGCCTCCGGCTCGACGACCGTGGTGACGCCGGGCGAATTGAGGCCGGCGAGCAGGACGGCCGACTTCACCTGCGCCGAGGGGACGGGCAGGCGGTATTCGATCGGGATCGGATCGCGCGTGCCTCGAAGCGTCATCGGCAGGCGGCCGTCGTCGCTGTCGATCACGCGCGCGCCCATCAGCTCGAGCGGCGCCAGTACCCGCCCCATCGGCCGCTTCCTAAGCGAGGCGTCGCCGTCGAACCGGACGGCGATGCCGTGCCCGGCGACGAGGCCGAGGATCAGGCGTGCGCCGGTGCCGGAATTGCCGAAATCGAGCGGCGCGGCCGGCTCGACCAGCGCGCCGACGCCGACCCCGTCGACCGTCCAGACGGCGTCCCCGGCATCGTCGACCTGCCGCTCGACGCGGGCCCCGAAGGCGCGCATGGCGTCGGCCGTGGCGATCACGTCGTGGCCCTCGAGCAGGCCGCGGATCGTCGTGCGCCCTTCGGCGAGCGCCCCGAAGATCAGGGCGCGGTGGGAAATCGACTTGTCTCCCGGCAGCCTGACGGTTCCCGACAGCGGGCCCGACGCCCGCGCGGTCAGGCGCCGGTCGTCGGTGTCGGCGGCGGAGGGGGCGACGTTCATCGTGAGGGGCTTTCGTGGCTGCTCGGCGGGCGGGGTCCGCCCCGTCTTCGCCGGCCTCCTAGCACAGGGCCGCGGGATCGTCATCTCGGGCGTCGTCCCGGGCGGCTCCACAAGGGGCTGGACAAGAGGCCCGATTTGCCTTTGACAGGGTTCCGGCTTTCCGTCTATGGGAGGCGCCGATTTACGGACCGGGGCGGACCGGTTCGGCTAAGAGACCCGATGGCTTCTAGACAGGTTTGAGAGCGATGGCCAAACCCGAGCTCGGCATCAAGCGTATCTGCGGCGAATGCGGCGCGCGGTTCTACGATCTGGGTCGCAACCCGATCGTCTGCCCGAAGTGCGGCACCGAGTTCGTGCTCGCCGCCGTCCTCTCGCCGGCGAAGGCGAAGGCCGCGGCCAAGCCCGCCAAGGAGGCGGCGCCGGCGGTGGCCGAGGACGAAGAGGAGGAGGCGGACGAGGCGCTCGTCCCGCTCGAGGACGTCGACGCCGAGGAGGAGGAGACCGGCCGGGTCGAATCGGACGACGACGACGACGACGAGATTCCCGACATCGAGGAAGAGGAAGACCTCGGCGACGACGAGGAGGACGAGTTCCTCGAGGACGAGGAGGAGGAAGGCGACGACGTCTCCGGTCTCATCGACGGCGACATCGAGGACGAAGAGGAAACCTGACGGCTTTCCTCCGGCCCGGCCCCGCACCCGGCACCCGCCGGTTCCCGGGCCGGTCGCTTGACCCGGTCCATTGACAAGGTCGCGGACGGTCAATAACTGAATGGCTGCCTGCCCAGGTGGCGGAATTGGTAGACGCGCTAGCTTCAGGTGCTAGTGCCCGAAAGGGCGTGGAAGTTCGAGTCTTCTCCTGGGCACCATCCTTTCCGAGATGGTTTTTTCCGATAGTCCGCCGAGCGACGGCCGTGGCGATCGCCACGTGTCTGTGCTTTGCCGATGGCGGTCTCCACTTTCATCTCTGCGCGGTTGGATGCGCCGGAAAAAGGGCCAGGCGCTCAGGCCCGGCCCAACATTTTGCGTCGCTTGATCCGACTATCGATCAGTCCGTAGCGGCGTTCGCGGACGAAGCGGCTGCCGCCGATGAAGGAGTCGGCCCGGACAACTGGGGAACATAGACGGCCGTCAGCATGGCATCATCATGCGACGAACTGCCGAGATGCGTACGGCAGAGAAAATAGTACGTCTTTGTGCCGCCGGTGGTCTCCACGAAGCCGCGTGTTACCGGTGTCGGCATCCGGCGCGCGTTCGCCACGTTGTGGTTCTGCGCGATTATGAAAGGTTGGGTACCGATCGATGTCGTTTGGCTGATCGCGCATAAAATACTCGAAGGATTGTCGTTGAACGTGGCCCATCCGCCGGCATTCAAGATAACGACGCCTCCCGCCGGAAGGTCCATTGTGACCTGGGCAACAACGGTATCAGTAGTCGGCAGCACGCCGGCATCTTCTCCGCCGACGCTGCTGAAGTTGGCGGCCGCCGGCTTCGCCGTCCGGTGAAGATCCGCGGGCTTGACCTGCCCGTTCTTGATATGTCTCGACCTTATGGCATCCCTGGCGATGTCGCGTGCCCCGACGCAGCCTCTGCAGATAACGTTCGTGGCGGTCTGGGCGGCGGCGGGCTGCGGCACGGCAAATCCGCCGAAAAGCACTATGGTGGCAGCCGACAGGCTGCCCGCAATGAGCATCTGTTTCATGGTCGCAGACTCCCTTAATGTGTAGCTTTGCCCTCCAGCAAATAGGGCTTCGGCAGACGCAGATTAGCCGGTTTAGGGGCGTTATGCGAATCATGGCGCCGAAACGGGGAAAAAAGCCCCTTGGCGGGTTCCCGTCGCGGGCCGAGATCCCGATCGTGTCGGCTCGTTTAGACCGGAAACGGCCGGATGGCGGCGGCCCGGATGCCGACCGCCGCGCCTCGTCGCTTGCTTCGAGCCCCTGCGGCTGTTAATGGTCGATTCGACGGAGCGCCGGAAAATCCCTTATTTTTCAATCGGGAAGGGCCGGCGCGGCGCATCGGGGCGGGCGTCCCGTCCCCGCGGATTCAAGGCGGACCGAGACATGACGATCACCCTCCACCAAGGCGATCTCCCCGACGGCCTCGATCTCGGCGACGTCGTCGCCGTCGACACCGAGACGCTCGGCCTCAACCTGACCCGCGACCGGCTCTGCGTCGTGCAGCTTTCGGCCGGTGACGGCGACGCCCACGTCGTGCAGCTCGACCGTGCGACCTACGACTGCCCGAACCTGAAGCGGCTGCTTTCCGCCGCCTCGGTCGTCAAGATCTTCCACTACGCCCGCTTCGACATCGGCATGATCGCCCGCCACCTCGGCGTGCTGACGGAGCCGGTGTTCTGCACCAAGATCGCCTCGCGGCTGACGCGCACCTATACCGACCGGCACGGCCTGAAGGATCTGTGCCGCGAGATGCTGAGCATAGATCTCTCCAAGCAGCAGCAGAGCTCCGACTGGGGCGCCGAGACCCTGACCGACGCCCAGCTCGAATACGCCGCCTCCGACGTGCTCTACCTGCACGCGCTGAAGGAGCGCTTCGAGGCGCTGCTCGTGCGCGAGAGCCGCGTGCATCTGGCCGAATCCTGCTTCCGCTTCGTGCCCACGCGCGCGCTTCTGGACATCGCCGGCTGGGCCGAGGAAGACATTTTTGCGCATTCCTGAGCCGCGCCGGGCCGGCAAGAGGATTTGCGCCGAACGTCGTGGAACGGGCCGCCGATGGCCGCGCGCCGCTATTTGACCGTATTGTTGGATCATCTCCCCGGATCGGAACGTTTCCGGCAACGGACGGTTACTGCGGGAAGAACGATGGCGATCGACATCGGGGCGCTGACTGTCAGGTCCCTGGCGGGCGGCTGGGCGGACGTGCCCGAGCCGGCGACGGCGGCCGACTGGCTGGCCGCGCGCCGCCACAGCCGCATCGTCGCCGTCCTGCGCTGGATCCTGCCTGCGATGGCGGTCGTCGTGGTGGCCTGGATGTTCGTCTCCGCGCACCGCCTGCCGCGCGAGATCGGCAATATCGATCTCGGCGAGGTGGGCCTGGAAGGCACGACGCTGACCATGCAGAACCCCTCGCTGTCGGGATTCAACAAGGACGGCACCGCCTACCAGGTGACCGCCGCGAAGGCGCTGCAGGACGTCACCAATCCGCGCGTGGTGACGCTCGAGTTCGTCGACGGCACCCTGACCAAGTCCGACGGCTCGGACATGCGGCTGACCGCCGACAACGGCGTGTTCGACAACGACACGCAGACCCTGGAGCTCGACGGCAACATCGTCGTGAAGACGAGCAAGGACGAGAACGCCTACCTGGAATCGGCCAAGGTCGACCTGGGCGCCGGCTCCATCGTCAGCGACAGGCCGATCCGCGCGGAGGCGAACAACGGAAAGATCCGCGCCGATGCGATGGAAGTCACCGAGCGCGGCGCCCGACTTCGCTTCTCCGGCAAGGTCGTCGTCGAACTGCGCCTCGACGGCGGCAAGGTCGAAGATGGTAAGGTCGAAGATGGTAAGGTCGGGGACGACGCGGCGCCGGATACCGCGGCCGAGGGAGCGCCTGCCGATGCGAACTGAACGCGAAGTCTCCCGATTTGCCCGCCCGGCGGCTCTGATCGCGACTCTGATGCTTTTTGCGGCGTTTTCGGCGCCGGATGCCGACGCCCAGGCCGTGACCGACGCGTTCGGCGGCCTTTCGGTCGAATCCGACAAGCCGGTCAAGATCGAGGCCGACCAGCTCGAGGTCTTCGACAACGAGAAGATGGCGGTGTTCTCGGGCAACGTGACGGTCAAGCAGGGCAAGACCACCATGCAGACCGCCCAGCTCAAGGTCCACTACACGGGCGAAGGCGACGCGCAGAAGGGCGACCAGCGCGTTTCCAAGCTCGAGGCGACCGGCAAGGTGGTCGTCAAGGCCGACGGCCAGACGGCCACCGGCGACTGGGCCGTTTTCGAGATGGCGAGCCAGCAGGTGACGCTGGGCGGCGACGTCGTCCTGTCGCAGGGCAAGAACGTCCTGCGCGGCACGCAACTGATCGTTAACCTGGAAACCGGTCAATCGAAGCTGGTTTCCGAGGCGCCCACCGGAAGCAGTGGACGTGTCCAGGGGCTTTTCATTCCCGGCGCTATGGGGCAGAAGCAAGAAAAGCGCCAGAATCGGGAAGAGAGCCAGGAACAGTCGAACTGAGGTCGGACCTTCGCCGGCTCGAACCTGCCGGCGCACTCGGAAAAAGGCCGACGAACCGTCTCGATGGGAGCATCACGCGCCTTGGGCCGTCTTTTGACACTGCCGCGCCGGCTGCGCCGGTCGCTCACCGGCGAGACCGACCGTGCCCCTGGTCCGCACCACGGCGACCCGGTGCTCGACCCCCCCTTCGACTCCCGCCGGCCGGACGACGCCCGGCTGGACGGCGTTCCGCTGGACGATGATGCGTCCGGCCTCGACTGGCCGGAATTCGAGGCCGGCATCGCCCCTTCGCCGGTCCCCGCGGCCGGCCTGCGTCCCGGGGAGAGCATCGGCCACGACCGGCCGACGATGCTCGGCGAAGGCTGGCTCGCGGTCCACGGCATCAAGAAGAGCTTCAAGAGCCGGCTTGTCGTGAAGGGCGTGAGCCTCGGCGTCCGCCGCGGCGAGGTGGTCGGCCTGCTCGGGCCCAACGGCGCCGGCAAGACCACCGTGTTCTACATGATCACCGGCCTGATCGCCGCCGATTCCGGCGCGATAACCTTCGACGGCCACGACATCACCCGCCTGCCGATGTACCGGCGCGCGCGCCTCGGCATCGGCTACCTGCCGCAGGAGCCGTCGATCTTCCGCGGCCTCACCGTCGAGCAGAACATCCTCGCCGTGCTCGAAGTCACCGAGCCGAACCGGAAGCGGCGCAGGGAAGAGCTCGATTCGCTGCTCGAGGAATTCGCCATCACGAGGCTGCGCAAGTCGCCGGCGATCGCGCTGTCGGGCGGCGAGCGCCGCCGCGTCGAGATCGCCCGCGCGCTCGCCTCGCGCCCCTCCTTCATGCTCCTCGACGAGCCGTTCGCCGGCATCGACCCTATCGCCGTCGGCGACATCCGCGCGCTGGTGCGCCACCTCTCCGCGCGCGGCATCGGCGTGCTGATCACCGATCACAACGTGCGCGAGACGCTCGGCCTCATCGACCGCGCCTACATCATCCACGACGGTCAGGTGCTGATGCAGGGCTCGCCCGAGGAAGTCGTCGCCAACGAGGACGTGCGGCGGTTCTATCTCGGCGACGAGTTCCGCATGTAGGCGCGGGGGCGATGGCACTTTTCCCGAAGCTGGAGCTGCGTCAGAGCCAGTCGCTGGTGATGACGCCGCAGCTGATGCAGGCGATCAAGCTCCTGCAGCTGTCGAACGTCGATCTCAATGCCTATGTGGAAGCCGAGCTCGAGCGCAATCCGCTGCTCGAGCGCGCCGACGAGGAGCGGGGCGGCGAGGAACGGGGCGGCGAGGAACGGGGCGGCGAAGCGCCGCCCGTCGAAGGCCGCGACGGCGACGATGCCGGCGGAGAGCCCGGCGGCGGTGAGCCCGGCGGCGAAGCGGGAGGCGGCGACGCGGGCGGCGAGGGAGACGGTTCGCCGGGCGACCTCGTCGAGGTCTCGCGCAGCGACGACGTCGCGGCGATCTCGGAGTCCCTCGATGCCGACTTCGACAACGTCTACGACGCCGAGACGCCGACCGCCGCGCGGGCCGGCGACACCGACGCGGGCGCCGACAGCGGCTGGAGCGCGGTGCGCGGCGACCGTCGCTCGGGCGAGGGCGAAGGCGACTATCTCGAGCAGACTGTCGCGGGCGAGAAGAGCCTGCACGACCACCTCGCCGACCAGCTCGCCGTGGCGATCGCCGATCCGGCCCTGCGCCTGGTCGGCCGACACCTGATCGATCTCGTCGACGAGAACGGCTACCTCACCGAGGATACCGCCGAGACCGCCGAGCGGCTCGGCGTGCCCGAGGCCGACGTGGAGGCCGTGCTGAACGTCTTGCAGAGTTTCGAGCCGTCCGGCGTCTGCGCGCGCGGCCTTGCCGAATGCCTGGCGATCCAGCTGCGCGAGCGCGACCGCTTCGATCCGGCGATGCAGGCGCTCGTCGGCAATCTCGATCTCCTGGCGAAGCGCGATCTCGCCGCGCTCAGGAAGGTCTGCGGCGTCGACGACGAGGATCTCGTCGACATGATCGCCGAGATCCGCCGCCTCGACCCGAAGCCAGGCCAGGCGTTCGGCTCCGAGCCGGTGCAGCCGGTCGTCCCCGACGTGTTCGTGCGCCCGCGCCCCGACGGAAGCTGGCATGTCGAGCTCAACACCGACACGCTGCCGCGCGTGCTGATCGATCAATCCTACTACGCGACGGTGTCGGGCGGCGCGCGCTCCGACAAGGACCGCGCCTATCTGTCCGACTGCCTGCAGCAGGCCAACTGGCTGATCCGCAGCCTCGACCAGCGCGCCCGCACCATCCTGAAGGTCGCCACCGAGATCGTGCGCCAGCAGGACGCCTTCCTGACCGAGGGCGTGCGCTTCCTGCGCCCGCTCAACCTGAGGACCGTCGCCGACGCGATCCAGATGCACGAATCGACGGTCAGCCGCGTCACCGCCAACAAATACATGGCGACCCCGCGCGGCATCTTCGAGATGAAGTACTTCTTCACCACCGCGATCGCGGCGACGGAAGGCGGAGAGGCGCATTCCGCCGAGGCGGTCCGCCACCGCATCAAGGAACTCATCGACGACGAGACGCCCGACGACGTCCTCTCCGACGACGCCATCGTCGGAATCCTGCGTTCGGCGGGGATAGACATCGCCCGGCGAACGGTCGCCAAGTATCGGGAATGGTTGAAGATTCCGTCGTCCGTCCAGCGCCGGCGGGAAAAACGGGCGGGATTGTGAAACCTATGCGCCAGCCGCAGATTGACTCGGGAAGGCACCATCCTTAGGTTCCGACCGCCGCGTTGGGGCGCGACGAAGGGATTCCTCCCGCGCGGCATCGCGGCGTGGCAGACGGAACGGCGCGATGGCCTGGGGTTAGCGCAACAAAAGCCCGGAAGATTACGTTCAAGAGTAAATCCGACAGGGCCGTCCGAACGACACGGGATCATGCAGCTTCGGGTCACCGGCAAGAACATCGACATCGGCGATTCGCTTCGGGACCAGGTCTCGGCGCGGCTCGGCGTTGCCATGGGCAAGTATTTCGACGGCGGCTGGTCGGGCCAGGTGACCGTGGAGCGCGAAGGCGCGGGCTTCCGCACCGAATGCCGCATCCATCTCGATTCCGGCATCGACCTGCAGAGCCGCGGCCACGGCGGCGACGCCTATATGAGCTTCGACCAGGCGGCCGGGCACATCGAGAAGCGTCTGCGGCGCTATAACCGGCGCCTGAAGGACCACCACAACGAACACGGCTCCGCGGAGCAGCAGGCGGCGACGAGCTACGTGATCGCCGCGCCGGAAGAGGACGAGGCCGGCGAGACGGCGGTCGTCGACGACAATCCGATCGTCATCGCCGAGACGCCGACGTCGCTGCGCAAGATGACCGTCGGCATGGCGGTGATGGCGATGGATCTCGCCGAAGCGCCGGTAATCCTCTTCCAGAACGTCGCCAACGGCCGCATGAACGTCGTCTACCGCCGCCAGGACGGCAATATTGGCTGGATCGATCCGGCCGAATCCGGTGAAAAGGAGGCACGCGGCTAGCGCCGAACGGGGCCGCTGCAAGCCGGCCCGATGGCGTTCGCCCGTGACGGTGCGATATGGACCTCAGCGATCTCATTCGCCAGGACGCGATCATTCCCTCGCTCAAGGCGAATTCGAAGAAGCAGGTGATCCAGGAGATGGCCGAACGGGCGGCGACGCTGCTCGACCTGCCGGCGCGCGACATCTTCGATCATCTCCTGCAGCGCGAGCGGCTCGGCTCGACCGGCATCGGCCAGGGCGTCGCCATCCCGCACGCCAAGCTCGCCAAGATCGATACCCTGTTCGGCATGTTTGCCAGGCTCGACAAGCCGATCGACTTCGACGCGATCGACGACGAGCCGGTGGATCTCGTGTTCCTCCTGCTCGCCCCGGAGAGCGCCGGCGCCGACCATCTGAAGGCGCTCGCCCGCATCGCCCGCCTGATGCGCGAGCCCGGCATGGCCCAGAAGCTCAGGGCCTCGCGCGACGCCGCCTCCATCTACGCGGTGCTGAGCCTCGCCTCGGAGCCGAGCGCGGCCTGATTTTCCGCCCCTGAAACGCAAAACGCCGGGCGCAAGGCCCGGCGTTTCCCGTTCGGCGGTGCCCGTTCGCGTCAGTGCAGGCTGACGGTCTCCAGCTCGTGCTGGATCGCACCGGCGAGTGCAGACTCCCTGCTGTCGGTCAGCATGATCGGCGTGCCGTCGGCGGCGTTCAGCATGAACAGGCGGATCCCCGGCGCCATGTCGGGCGCCTCCGGGAAGACCTGCTTGAGGACGTCCGACATGATCGGCCTGACGTAGGCGATCTCGCCGCCGCCGATCCGGGCCAGCATTTCCTCGGTGACGACGATCTTCTCGTCGTGCCGGTTCGTGTTCCGTTCCATGATACTCTTGCCTCTTACCTTTCCGAGATCGCGCGGATTCAGGAGTTGTCGCGGATCTCTATCGTGCGGACCACCCGTTCGGGCTCCGGTCGCGCAAGATCGATGACGAGCAGGCCGTTCTCGAGGGCGGCGCCCGATACCTCCATGCCGTCGGCCAGCACGAAGGTGCGCTGGAACTGCCGCGCGGCGATGCCGCGGTGCAGGAATTCGCGCTCGGTCTCCTCGACCTGCTTGCCCTTGATGGTGAGCTGGTTGTCCTCCAGTGTCACGTCGAGCTGGTCGCGGGTGAAGCCGGCGACCGCCAGCGTGATCCTGAGCGTCGTCGCCTGATTGCCGTTCTTCGGCAGCCGCTCGATGTTGTAGGGCGGATATCCGTCGCCCGAACTCCGCGATACGCGGTCGATCAGGCGCTCGATACCGTCGAATCCGAGCAGGTAGGGGCTGTTAAGCGGGGTCATACGCGACATCCGGCAAAGTCCTCGTCTCCAAGCGACCTTGAAACAGGGCCCTTTCGGCGCCCGATTCCCATGACCGGCGACGAATTCGTCCGCCGGTCGAGAAGGGATATGGTGTCTGAGGAAATGCCGTTCAAGCGGACCTAGGCGATCCGCCGGCCGCTCGCCTGATCGAAGTAGTGCAGGGATTTCAGTCGCGTATGCGCAGCCAGCCGGTGTCCGGGGGCGAATTCGGCGTAGCCGTTGAGCCGGACCGTCACCTCGTGGCCGCCGCCGGTATGGCCGTGGACGAGCGATTCCGCCCCGATCGGCTCCACGCCGGAGACCTCGACGGTTATCGAGACGACGTCGGCGCCGGCCGCCTCGCCGATCGACAGGTCCTCCGGCCGCACGCCGACGGTGACGGCGCCGCCGGCGCCGGCCGGGCGGGCGACGACGCTTCCCTCGCCGTCGAGGCGCAGGCCGCCGTGCGCGGCTTCGGCCGGTATCAGGTTCATCGGCGGCGAGCCGATGAAGCCGGCGACGAACGTGCTCGCCGGCCTCTCATACACCTCCATCGCCGTGCCGATCTGCTCGATGCTGCCCTCGTTCATGACGACGAGCAGGTCGGCGAGCGTCATCGCCTCGAGCTGGTCGTGGGTGACGTAGATCGAGGTCGTGCCGAGGCTCGTCTGCAGGCGCTTCAGCTCGATGCGCATCTGCACGCGCAGCTTGGCGTCGAGGTTCGACAGCGGCTCGTCGAACAGGAACACCTTCGGCTCGCGCACGATCGCCCGGCCCATGGCGACGCGCTGGCGCTGGCCGCCGGAGAGCTGGCGCGGCTTGCGGGCGAGCAGCGGCTCGATGGCGAGCAGCCTGGCCGCCTCGCGCACCCGCCGCTCGATCTCGGCCTTCGGCGTGCGCCGGTTCCTGAGGCCGTAGGCCATGTTGTCGTAGACCGACATGTGCGGATAAAGCGCGTAGTTCTGGAACACCATGGCGATGTCGCGCTCGGCCGGCTCGCGGTCGTTGACCGTCTGGCCGCCGATCGACACGGCGCCGCCGGTGACGGTCTCGAGCCCGGCGATCATCCTGAGCAGCGTCGATTTCCCGCAGCCCGACGGGCCGACCAGCACGCACAGCGCGCCGTCATCGATCTGCAGGTCGACCGTCTTCACCGCCTCGACCCCGCCGGGATAGACCTTGCGCACGCCGGTGAGGTTCACGTCTGCCATGGGAGGCTCCTACTTCTCCTGCTCGATCAGGCCCTGCACGAACAGCCGCTGCATCAGCACGATCACGACGACGGGCGGCAGCATGGCGAGGATCGCGGTCGCCATGATGAGGTGCCAGAGGGGTTCGGAGTCGGGCACCGCGACCATGCGCTGGATGCCCATGACGGCGGTGTAGTAATGCGAATCCGTCGTCACCAGCAGCGGCCAGAGGTACTGGTTCCAGCCGTAGATGAAGAGGATGACGAACAGGGCGGCGATGTTGGTGCGCGACAGCGGCACGAGGATGTCGCGGAAGAACTTCGTCGGCCCGGCCCCGTCGATGCGGGCGGCCTCTGTCAGTTCGTCGGGGATCGTCAGGAACACCTGCCGGAAAAGGAAGGTCGCCGTCGCCGAGGCGATCAGCGGCAGCGACAGGCCCGTGTAGGTGTTGAGGAGGCCGAGTCCGGCGGCGACCTCGTAGGTCGGCAGGATGCGCACCTCGACCGGTAGCATCAGGGTAAGGAAGATGACCCAGAACGCCGCCATGCGCAGCGGAAAGCGGAAATAGACGATGGCGAAGGCGGACAGCAGCGAGATCGCGATCTTGCCGACCGCGATCGACAGCGCCATCACCGTCGAGTTGAACAGCATCAGCCCGATCGGCGGCGCGCCTGCCGTCGATTCGCCCCGGGTCAGCACCTTCCAGTAGTTCTCGGCGAACCGGTCGCCGGGCCACATCGGCAGCATGCCGGAGATGAAGTCGCTCGCCGCGTGGGTCGAGGCGACGAAGGCGATCCACACCGGCAGCACGACGAAGGCCGCGCCGAGGATCAGCGTCAGATGGGTGGCGACGGTCAGGGCGGGGCGGTGTTCGACCATTGCCGCCCTCAGTAGTGCACGCGCCGCTCGACGAAGCGGAACTGGAGCACGGTGAGCGCGACGACGATCAGCATCAGGATCACCGATTGCGCCGCCGAGGAGCCGAGGTTCAGGCCGATGAAGCCGTCGCGGAACACCTTGTAGACCAGGATCGTGGTGGCCTGCCCCGGCCCGCCGCTGGTCGTCGCGTGGACGATGCCGAAGGTCTCGAAGAAGGCGTAGACCAGGTTGACGACGATCAGGAAGAAGGTGGTCGGCGACAGGAGCGGCAGCGTCACCGTGAGGAAGCGCTTCACCGGACCCGCCCCGTCGATGGCGGCGGCCTCGATCAGCGAGCGCGGGATCGACCGCAGGCCGGCGAGGAAGAAGACGAAGTTGTAGGAGACCTGCTTCCAGGCCGCCGCGATGACGATCAGCGTCATCGCCTGCGTGCCGTTCAGCATGTGGTTCCAATCGATGCCGACGCCGCGCAGCGCGTAGGCGATGACGCCGATCGAAGGGTTGAACATCAGCCACCAGATGACGCCGGCGAGGACGGGCGCGACGGCATAGGGCCAGATCATCAGCGTCTTATAGACGGTCGCTCCGCGCAGCACCCGGTCGGCGGCGACGGCGAAGAGGAGCGCGAAGCCCATCGACAGGATCGTCGTCGCCGCGCTGAACACGATCGTCACGCGCACCGAGCCGAGATAGTTCGGGTCTTCCAGCAGGAAGACGAAATTGTCGAGGCCGACGAATTTGGTGGAGAGGCCGAAGGCGTCCTGCTTGAGCACCGACTGGTAGACCGCCCGGCTCGCCGGCCACAGGAAGAAGACCGCGGTGATCGCGAGCTGCGGCGCGAGCAGGGCGGCCGGCAGCCACAGGCCGGCGAAGCTGACGCGTTTGTCCGTCATGTCGGGCCGGAGATGCGGCGGGCGGCCGGTGCCACCCGCCGCGCGATGGCGATCAGGAGTTCTGGTCCTGGAATTCGCGCAGCAGCTTGTTGCCCCGCTCGACGGCGGCGTCGAGGGCGTCCGACGCGCTCTTCTTGCCCGACCACACCTCCTCCAGCTCCTCGTTGATGACGTCGCGGATCTGGACGAAGTTGCCGAAACGCAGGCCCTTGGAGTTCTCGGTCGGCGGGTTCAGGTTCATCTGCAGGACCGAGATGTCGGCGCCCGGGTTCTTCTCGTAGTAGCCTTGGCTCTTGGACAGGTCGTAGGCGGCGTTGGTGATCGGCAGGTAGCCGGTCTCCTGATGCCACCAGGCCTGGACCTCGGGCGAGGACAGGTAGGTGAAGAACTTGGCGACGCCCTTGTATTCCTCGTCGCTGTGGCAGGACAGCACCCAGAGCGTCGCGCCGCCGATGATCGAGTTCTGCGGGGCGCCCTTCACGTCGTCGTAGTAGGGCAGCATACCGACGCCGACCTCGAAGTCCTTGGCGTTGGCACGCACGCCGGCGAGCGCGGCGGAGGAGTTCATGTAGATCGCGCATTCGCCCGAATAGAACTTCGGCGCGGAATCCGAGCGGCGTCCGCCGTAGTCGAAGATCTTCGACTTCTGCCATTCGGCCATGTTGCCGATGTGGCGCTTCTGCAGGTCGCCGTTGATCTCGAGCACCGCGTCGGTGCCGCCGAAGCCGTTGGCCCTGGAGGCGATCGGCACGTTGTGCAGCGCCGAGAAGTTCTCGATCTGCACCCACGACTGCCAGCCGGTGGTGAAGCCGCAGGGGGCGGCGCCCGACTCGATGATCTTCTTGGAGAAGGCTTCGATGTCGCCCCAGGTCCTGGGAGCCACGTTCGGATCGAGCCCGGCCTTCTCGAAGGCGGCCTTGTTGTAGTAGAGGATCGGCGTCGAGGAGTTGAACGGCATCGACAGCATGTTGCCGTCGGTGTCGGCGTAGTAGCCGACCACGGCCTGCAGATAGGCCTTCGGATCGAACGGCTCGCCGGCCTTCGCCATCAGCTCGTAGACCGGATAGACCGCACCCTTGGCGGCCATCATCGTGCCGGTGCCGACCTCGAAGACCTGCACGATCGCGGGATGCTCCTTGGCGCGGAAGGCCGCGATCGCCGCGGTCATCGTCTCGGTGTAGTTGCCCTTGTAAACGGGCGTGACCTTGTACTCGGACTGCGAGGCGTTGAAGTCGCTGGCGATCTTCTCGACCTTCTGGCCGAGCTCGCCGCCCATCGCGTGCCACCAGACGACCTCGGTGGCGGCGTGTGCCGTGCCGGTGGCGAGGGTCGCTCCGGCGAGAGCGATACCGGCGATCGCGGTGGTTCCGGCGGTCCGGAAAACGGTCATGGAGAGCCTCCTTGTGGACGTGGCGCCTGGAGCGGCACCCTGAGGAGGAGGCGGTATCACCGCCGCCTGACAGCCGGATTACGGTTGTGTGGCGCTTGGGTGACGGCCTGTGGAGGAGCGTTGAAACGTCGCTTGCGCGGCAGCCGCGGGGGGAAAGCGCAATGCCGCCCGCAGGCCGCCGAGCGCGGCGTCGCCGAGCGTCAGCTCGCCGCCGTAGGCCCGGGCGATCTCGGCGACGATGGCGAGGCCGAGGCCGCTGCCCGGGCGGCCCGGTCCCGCACCGGACACGTCGAGCCGCTCCCAGCGCCTGAGCACCTTGTCGCGGTCGGCCGGCGGGATGCCCGGTCCGTCGTCCTCGACGACGATCGCCGTGCCGTCGCCGCCGTGACCGACACGGATCGCGATGCGCCCGCGCGCCCATTTGACGGCGTTGTCGGCGAGATTGCCGAGCGCCTCGTAGAGGTCTTCCGGATCGACGGCGGCACGGGTTCCGGGGCGGACATCGACCGTCCAGGCGATGCGCTCTCCCGCCGGCGTCTTCGCCAGCGCCCCGGCGACGCGGCGGACGACCGGCTCGATATCGATCTGCGCCGGCGGACGGCGGCCGAGCCGCGCGACCGTGATGGCCCGCTCGACGTGGCGGCGCATGGCGCCGGCTATCTCCTCGAGTTCATCGGCGGTGCCGGCGTCGCCGCCCTTGCGCACGCGCTCGGCATGGCTTGCGAGCACCGTGAGCGGCGTCTTGAGGCCGTGGGCGAGATCGGCGGCGCGGGCGCGGGCACGCGCGATCGTCTCGTCCTGGGCGTCGAGCAGGTCGTTGACCTCCTGGGCGAGCGGCACCACCTCGGCGGGGAAATCCGACGGCAGCCGCGCGGCCTCGCCGGAGCGCACCGCCCCGACCGCGCGGCGCACCATCTCCAGCGGCTTCAGCCCGAAATGGATCTGCGCCCAGGCCGCCGCCAACAGCACGGTTCCGAGCAGGGCGAGCGAGATGGCGAGCTCGCCGGCGAAGGCGCGCGTCGCGCCGACGACCTCGCCGTCGTCGACGCCGACGGCGATGCGCAGGTCGCGGGACCGCGTGTCCGGCGTGTAGTTGACCTGCCGCTCGCGGACGACCAGCGTCGAGCCTGCCGGACCGGGCAGCACGTGCCTGTGAATTGAGCGGGCGTCGATCTCGTCGGCCGGCAGGTCGAGGACCTGGTCCCACAGCGAGCGCGAGCGCAGGATCGCCCTGTCGGTCTCGTCGCGGATCTCCCAGTAGAGGCCGGAGAGCGGCGTGTTGAAGCGCGGGTCGGCGGGCTGGCGGACGAGCGTGACGGTACCGTCGGCGGCGAAGCTCACGTTGCCGGCGAGCTGGCGCAGATAGGTCTCCAGCTCGGCGTCGACGCGCCGCGAGACGTGGCGCTCGAACAGGAGCACGAGGCCGAGCCCGGCGACGATCAGCGCAGCCGCTACCGAGATCGCCGCCGCGGCGAACAGCCGGAGCCTCAGCGAGCGGTTCCTCATGTGCCGGGCTCCGCCACCAGGTAGCCGAAGCCGCGCCGCGTCTCGATCAGATCGACCCCGAGCTTCCGGCGCACCCGGCCGACCAGCACCTCGATCGCGTTCGAATCGCGCTCGAAGTCCTGGGCGTAGAGGTGCTCGGTCAGCTCGATCTGCGAGACGACCCGGCCGGCGTGGTGCATCAGGTAGGACAGGAGCCGGTATTCCTGCGGCGACAGGGCGACCGGCACGCCGTCGACGCTGACCTTCATCTGCCGGGTGTCGAGGCTGACCGGGCCGTTGGCGAGGATCGGGCTCGCCTGTCCGGCGGAGCGGCGCAGCACGGCGCGCAGGCGCGCCACCAGTTCCTCCATGCGGAAGGGCTTCGGCAGATAGTCGTCGGCGCCCGCGTCGATGCCCTCGACGCGTTCGTGCCAGCTTCCCCGCGCCGTCAGCACCAGCACCGGGAAGCGCTGCCCCGCCTCGCGCCAGCGCTTCAGCACCGACAGCCCGTCCATGCCCGGCAGGCCGAGATCGAGCACGACGGCGTCGAAAGCCTCCGTGTCGCCCCGGAACCAGGCTTCCTCGCCGTCCGCCTCGCGGCTGACCGCATAGCCGGCCGCCGTCAGCGCCGCCTCGACGTCGCGGGCGATCCGGTCGTCGTCCTCCACCAGCAGGATGCGCATCAGTCGTCCTTGTCCGACAGGATCCCGGCGGTGGCCGCATCGACATGGACGTCGCGCAGCCGGCCCGTGCGATCGAGAACCTTGAACTCGTAGACCCAGCGGCCGTGCTCGCGCTCGAACTCGACCTCGACGATCTCGCCGGGGAGCGTCGCGGCGACGGCGGCGATCACCTCCGAAAGCGGCAGCGCCTCGCCGCGGCGCACTGCCGCGCGGGCGGCATCGTGATCGTCTTCCTCGCGCTCGCCGTCCCTGCCCTTGCGGCCGTCTGCGCCCGCCGGCGGCGCGGCGAGCGGCGCCGCGAGAAGCGCGATCAGGAAAAGGGCCGGGAGACTGCGTCTGGTCATTGCCGGAAACTGCCGCGTCCAAGCTGACAATTCGCTGACAGGGCCCATCAGCGCCCGGTCAGCACCGGTTCGGTATCTCTCCGGCCAACGGCAATGAGGCCGTGCAGACAGTTGGAGAAAAGCATGAACCGTATTGTCCTGAAAGCCGCCGCCCTGTCGATCGTTCTCGCCGCCGCGCCGGCCTATGCCAGCAGCGGCGGGGGCGAAGGCTGCGGCAGCGCCCCGCGCGACCAGTGGATGAGCGTCGATGCCGCCAAGGTCAAGGGCATGGAGCTCGGCTACCAGGTGCGCAAGGTGAAGGAAGAGGACGGCTGCTACGAGCTCTACGCCATCGACAAGAACGGCGCCAAGGCCGAACTGTACATGAACCCGGTCACCGGCCAGATCGTCCGCAACAAGGTCGACGACTGATGTCCGACACCACGACGGTGGTCACCGACGCCGGCCGCGAAACGCGGCCGGCCGAGGTGCGCGTCTGGGACCCGCTCGTCAGGATCTTCCACTGGACCCTCGTCGGCGGTTTCCTGGTCGCCTACGTCAGCGGCGACGAATGGGACCGGCTGCACATCGCCGTCGGCTACACCATCGCCGGACTGGTCGCCTTCCGGCTCGCCTGGGGCCTCGTCGGAACCCGCCACGCCCGGTTCGGCGATTTCGTCTACCGGCCGTCGCGCGTGCTCGGCTACCTGCGCGACACCATGGCCCTCCGGGCGAAGCGCTATCTCGGCCACAATCCCGCAGGCGGGGCGATGGTCGTCGCGCTCCTGACCATGATCGCGATCATCTGCGGCACTGGCATCACGATGACGACGGACGCCTTCTGGGGCGTCGAGTGGGTGGAGGAGGCCCACGAGATCGCCGTCAACGTGACGCTCGTGCTGATCGCCGCCCACGTCGCGGGCGTGCTGGTGGCGAGCTGGGAGCACGGCGAGAACCTCGTCCGCGCCATGGTGACCGGTCGCAAGCGGGCCCCGTGAGGCCCGCGCTCACGGCTTGTCGACGAACTTCAGGCCGCCGATGGGCCGCACCGTGCTCGCCTGCGGCCCCTTTTCTCCCTCGCTCGGCGGGATGACGAGCTCGACCGTGTCGCCCACCGACAGGGTGTCGAAGCCGTCGTCGACGACGCTGTTGCGGTGGAAGTAGACGAGGCGGCCGTCGGTCATGGCGACCTGGCCGAAGTCGCGGTCGGGCTGCAGCTCCTCGATGCGGCCCGACAGCGGCGCCTCGTGGCTCTTCACGTCGGCGTTCGCCTTCTGCTTCCATTTCTTGAGTTGCCGTTCCATGGCGTCGAAGGCGTCGCGGATCGCCACGTAGATGTCTTCGTGGGCATGGACGTTGCCGGGCTTGTTGTTGACGGTGAGCTCGGTGCCGGGCACGCGCACCTCGACACGGACCTCGTAGCGGTTGCCCTTGGTGTGATGCTTGTGCGGCGCCTCGATCTGCACATGGCAGCTCGTGATGCGCCCGTAATACTGCTCCAGCCTGTCGACGCGCTCGCGCACGCGCTTTTCGACGAATTCCGACGGATCGAGGTTGCGGAACGCGATTTCGACGGGAGTTTCCATGGTGGCACCTCACTTACATCGGACGGTGCGGCGGGATCGCGGGGCCGTCCGTCCTTCTCTTCCTCGATCTAAGGTATGTGTCGAAAGCGGCGGCGCAATGGCCTCGGCGGACCGCCGGAAAGCGTCAGAAAGGCGCAGGCGTTCCTTGCGGAAGCGCGACGGCGAAGCCTTCGTTGATGCCCGAGAACATCTGGTAGAAGCCGACGAGCACGACGAGCTCGACATAGGCCTCTCGGCCGAAGCGGACGATCGCCGCCTCCTGCGCCGCCGCCGGCACGTCCTGCCAGGCGAACACGGCGGCGATCACCGCCTCGGCAGCCGCGTAGGGCTCCGGCAGCGAGGCGGTCCGCCGGCTTCGGACAGCCTCGATCACGGCGTCGGGCACGCCGGCCTCGCGGGCATGCGCGATATGGTCGACCCACTCGAACGCCGCCTTCGTCGAGCGCGCCACCCTGAGCACCGTGTACTGGTAGACCTCGCGCGGCAGATGGCCCTGGAACTTGAGGAAATAGCCGAGTTCCTCGATGCGCTCGGCAAGCACGGGATGGTTCATGAGTGCCAGATAGGGCCCGCCGAACGGCGCGCCCGCCGCGGCGCGCTTCGCCTTCATCCGCTCGAACAGGGCCCTGTCGTCGGGCGAAAGCGCGTTCGGATCGAAGGGGAGCTCGGCCACGGCGCTTCTCCGCTACTCGTGATAGGACCACTGGGCGACGGCCTGGGCGAAGTCCTCGACCGGCGTCGGCGCGTTCTTCTCCGTCTTGAAGTCGATGAGCACCGGTCCGTCGGCGGCGACGGCGCGGTCCAGGGCCGCGTCGATGTCCCCGGGCCGATGCACCGTCTCGGCGGCCAGACCGAGCGCTTTGGCGAAGCCCGCCCAGTCGTGGTCCGGGATCGAGGTCAGCTCCGCCGGCAGGCTCCCGAGCTGGTGGGCGCGCAGCCAGACGTTGCCGAGTGCGGAATTGTTGAGGACCACGTAGGTGATCGGCAGCCTGTAGCGGGCTGCTACCGCGATCTCGAGGCCGTGCATCTGCATGCAGCCGTCGCCGGTGACGACGGCGACCCGCGTTCCGGGCCGCGCGCAGGCGACGCCGACGGCGGCAGGGACGGCCCAGCCCATCGGCCCGAGATTGGTCGCCGAGACGTATGTGCGCGGCGCATAGCTTTCCCAGTAGTGGCCAGCGAAGGCGCGATGCGCGCCGGAATCGATCAGGAGGATGCCATCGCGCGGGAAGGCGCGCCTGAGGCTGGCGACGACGCGGGCGGGATGGAGGGGCACCTGCTCGCTCGTCAGGTTCTGCGTGTCGTGCAGGCGCGGGCCCGAGCGGATCGTCTCCATCCAGGCCTTCCGCGCGCCGACGCCCTTCTCCAGCCCGCCGGCGAGCGCCGCATCGGGCGTGTCGAGCAGGCCGAGGAACGAGCCGCAGTCGCCGACGACCGCATGGCGGGCCGCCTGCTCGGTCAGCACCCGCGTCGAGGCGTTGACGCTGGCGAAGCCGTGTTTCGGCCGCAGCCGCGCGCTCCAGTGCATGGTGTCGCGCTCGTTCAGGCCCGAGCCGAGCACGATCAGGTAGTCGATGTCGCCGGCCAGCAGCGCCGCCGTCGCGTGCCGTGTGCCGGCATAGCCGAACACGCCGAGCGACAGGGGGTGGTCCTCCGGGAATACGCCCTTGGCCCGCAGCGTCGTCGCAACGGGGATCGAGTAGCGCTCGGCGACCGCCTTCAGGCGTTCGGCCGCGTCGGCGTGCTCGACGCCGGCGCCGGCGAGGAAGGCGACCTTCAGGGCCGGTTCGGCGGTGTCGCGAACGGGATCGAGCGCCCGTCCCGCGGCGGCCAGGTCGATCGCGCCGGCATGCAGGATCGCCTTGTCGAGCGGCTCGTGGGCGATGGCTATGTCGCCGGCCAGCACGTCGTGCGGCAGGGAAAGGTGGACGGGACCGCCGGGCGGGCCGACCATCTCGGCGAGCGCGCGGCGGACCATGTGGTTGAGGTTCTCGATGTTGTCGACCGACTTCGAGAAGCGGGTGACCGGCTCGGCGAGGCGGGGGTCGTCGAAGGTCTCCGCGCTCGCGTCCTGGAAGGCGCCGAGCCCTTCCATGGCTGTCGCCACCTCGCCGGACAGCGCCAGCACCCGCGAGCCGTCGGTGAGCGCGGTCGCCATCGGCGTCGTCATGTTGCCGAGGCCCGGCCCGCCGATGCCGAGGACGACGCCGAAATTGCCGCTCGCCCGCGAGTAGCCGTCGGCCATGTAGGCCGCTCCGCCCTCCTGCGCGGCGACGATCGGCTTCAGCGCCGGAAAGCCGGCGAGCGCGGGCAGGAACGGGTCGACGAGGCCGCCCGGCACCATGAACAGGTGGGTGAGCCCTTCCTTGACCAGCGCGTCGAGGATGTAGTCCGTGCCCTTGGCCATGCCGCCTCCCGGAGATCGAAGGAAAGTCGGGCGAGAAGCTAGTGCGGGCATCTTAACGGAATGTTGGGCGCAGACCACCCGCCCGGGCCGTCAGGTCGGCTTCAGCAAGGCGACGGCGCGGCGGAGGAAGTCATCCAACACTGCGGGAGGTTGGATGGTGGAGCCAGGGGGAGTCGAACCCCCGACCTCTTGAATGCCATTCAAGCGCTCTCCCAACTGAGCTAAAACCCCAAAGTCGAACATGGGCCATTATACTGATTAGGTTAAAAGGTGTCAATACTATCATAAAGGCATGAAAAGACCTACTACGGCAGGAAAAACAAAGGCCTGCGCAATTATTTTGCTGTTGATTTTGGGCATCTTGTTTGCCTCAGCCGGTTCATCATTTGCGGTAACAAAGGATGAACTTATGCCGCATATTTTCAAATCACTGGGACATAAAGTACCGGAAAAATATCTTACTGATACCGACGGGGAAATGACCTGCCGCTCTGCTTTGAGACTAACGCTTGAATCTATGGGCTGGGGCTTCGTCATAACCGCCTATGACCAGATCGCTATTTTGCCGGAATGGAGCCATCTGGACCCTGTCACGGAGATAGCAAAAAAGATATCCCCGCCTCTTCCGCCGTCGATCCTGAACGACCTAGACAGATTCCTAAACGAAGAAGATATAAAAGCACTGACGGGCTGGCTCGAACTCTGTAAGAAAAAAGTCTCCTGGAAGGATTCATTCTCTTCTGAAGGTACGACGCTGACTATGTTCAAACACGGGATAGGCGATCCGTCAGGCCCGGCGAACGGAAATCTGGAGACAGGGGCCAACGAGCCACTCTTCGCCGCGATGATCACAGTCGACATGAACGCAGTCAAATGCCAGATAGCTACAGCGGTCATGGTCGGTGCAAACAAGGCTCCACTCGCTACCATAGCCGTCGAAAACTACGGCGTCATCGGCGGGATAAACGGAGGCTACTTCGCCGGGGCAAAACCGATCGGCGTGCTTCGCAGGCAGGGGTACACTGAAAACGCAAAGTTCTGGCCGCAGCGGTCCGCGTTCGGCTGGAACGACAACGGGGAGACTGTCTTTATAGACGGCAGGGAAACAGCTGACATAAGTTCCGACAGACGATTCGACAAATACACAGAGATGCTCCAGGCCGGTCCGCTCCTGCTGAAGAACGGCGAATACATGGACAACACAGAGAACATTAAAGAAAACGTCCTCAACATGCGCCATCCGCGTACTATCGTCGGGACTGACGACAATAGGATCATGTGGGCAGTCATAGACGGCAGGGACAATATGCACAGCGTCGGTGCGACCATCGAGGAGACAAGAAAGATCTGCAGATGGCTTGGGATGTCAACGGCCCTTAACCTTGACGGCGGCGGATCAAGCTCTCTCTGGTGGATGGGAAACACCTTTACCCTTCCGAGCAACAGCAACGATGCGGAGCGTCCGATACCATACGGTGTGCTGATATTCAGGGAGGGTTCGGGAGTCAGAAACTGACCTTTCTTGTCCGGTCAGACGATATTATCAAAAAACGGGACTCCGTTCTGATGACAGGGTCCCGTTTCATATGTTCCGGAATTAAAAGAGATCGGACTACTTGAGTTCTACCTTTGCTCCGGCTTCTTCGAGCTTCTTCTTCATCTCTTCGGCTTCTTCTTTTGCTACCTGCTCTTTTACGGTCTTGGGTGCGCCGTCTACGAGCTCTTTCGCTTCTTTGAGGCCGAGGCCTGTGATCTCACGGACGACCTTGATGACGCCGATCTTGTTTGCGCCGTGGTCGGCGAGGACTACGTCAAACTCTGACTTCTCTTCTTCGGCTGCTGCTGCGGCGGGTGCTGCTGCGCCGGCCATGGGCATCATCATCGCGGGTGCCGCTGCTGATACGCCGAATTTCTCCTCGAGTTCCTTTACGAGCTCGGAGAGCTCAAGTACTGACATTTCTTCAATTGCCTTGATGATTTCTTCACGTGTCATATCAATTCATCCTCCTAGGATATTTTAAAATTTTTTATGCTGCTATGCGGCAGATCTGCCGCTCGTATCTGCGGCTATGCCGCTTCCTTCTTGTCCTTGATCTGAGAGAGACATGTGACGAGTCCCCTTGAAGGTCCCGAAAGGACTGTGACAAGTCCCCTGAGAGGGGCTGCGATGGTGCCGACGACCTGGGCGATGAGGACTTCCTTCGAGGGAAGCTCCGCAAGCGCGAATATCTGATCCTTGGTGAGGATCTTTCCGTCAAGGATCGCCGCCTTCACTATCAGGGCTTCGTTTCCCTTCTCTTTCGAGAAGTCGCGGATGGCTTTCGCGACAGCAGCTACGTCTCCGTACGACAGAACATAACCGTTGGGACCTGAGTCGAACTCAGGAGCATGTGTTATGCCCGCCTCCGTAAGGGCTATCCTCATAAGAGTGTTCTTGCATACCTTCATCTCTCCGCCCGCTTCGCGGATGCGTTTGCGGCAGTCGCTGATCTTCTTGACTGTAAGTCCGCGGTACTCGGTGATGAAGACTGCGTTGCTCTTGTTGAGCAGTGCGACCAGGGAGTCGATCATTTCACGTTTTGCTTGTGTTGGCATTCAATTTCACCTCCTGTTGATGTTGTGATCGGATGCCCGCAATAAAAAAGGCCTCCGTCACTCAAGGGAGTCCGGAAGCCATAATACGTGCAGTAATATCGAGTTACTGGGACACGGTTATCCTTCGCAGACCTCGGCAGGAAATTAAGCGCACGCGCACCTGCTGTCTTGAGTCTAAGCTGTGAGATTATACAATAAGTATGATTATTTGTACAGCACCCCAAAGATAAGGCTCACGATTTTTTATATCTCTCCGGAGCAAAATTCAGCAAAATATCTGGAACATACAACGATCTTATAGGCATCATACGTTTTTTTATGTAAAATAGCCAGCATGATATGAAGGCACAAACAGTGATCATAAACGGAGGAGTCTCAACATGAAAAGGCTATTGACTATTATCCTTGCATTTGCCCTTATTTCTGCTGTATCGCCATCGATGGCAAAGCCGGTCGCAGAGGAATTCAGAAACAGCGGATACGATTATTCCTCGATCAAAACAGTACTGGTGCTCCCGGTAATGTATGAGATATCGATACCTCCGAGCGAGCCCTTCCTGGACGATTCTGTCCAGCAGAAATGGAGGGAGCTGACATCACAGGAAAAGAGCGGTTTCAATTTCCTCGTTAAGACCCCCGAAGAGATAATCGAAAGGGACAACTTTGTAAAAGGCACCGGCCCCTCGGAGAAACTCAGCAGAGACAAGGCTGCCGAGAAGGCGCTCTCACTCTCGCCGGAGTATGCTGACGCGATCCTGTCGGCGACCGTCACTAAATGCGCATATAATACCATCCACCATCCTCAGGAGCTCGTCTGGGACACAAGGTACGAGAACAGATCGGTATATGTAAACGGCAAATGGGAGACGCGGAGCGTACCAGTAAACTACCAGAAGATCAAGCCCGCATGGGACGAAACATCTGCAGTCGGGGCCATAAGGCTCGAGCTTAGGAACTCGAAGGACAATACCCTGATCTACGGCGTCAACGTAACTGCCACCACCGCAGAGGACCTTTTCACTCCACTGCCTACACTGACGAAACATATCACAAATATTGTGGAGAACGCGGTCAAGAGGGTACCTAAAAAATAAACTTATCGCTGTTTCGCGAAGGCGTTAAAAAATCAAGGGGGACGCACATGCGTCCCCCCTTGATTTTATTTTATCCTGAGTTCAGAAATTTATTCTGCGGCTACGTCTTTCTGTGCCTGGACGGGATCTATTGAGATCCCGACTCCCATGGTCGTTGCAAGGGAAATGCTTTTGACATAGGTACCCTTTACAGCTGCCGGGCGGGCCTTGAGGATGGCTCTGAAAAGAGCCTTGACGTTGTTCTCAAGGTGTTCTGCCGGGAAAGAAGCTCTGCCTACCGCATTGTGTGTGATAGCCGTTTTGTCGACACGGAACTCGACTCGGCCGGCTTTGATTTCTTTGACAGCACCGGCAACATCGAACGTAACTGTATTTGCCTTTGCGCTTGGCATAAGTCCGCGGGGACCGAGGACCTTACCGAGACGTCCGGCTGATTTCATTATGTCCGGTGTGGCGATTACCGCATCGAAATCCATCCTGCCGTCAGCGATCTCTTTTACAAGATCTTCGCCTCCGACGATGTCCGCGCCTGCGTCCTGTGCTTCCTTCTGCTTGTCGCCGAGTGCAAGGACACACACTCTCTTCGTGTGGCCTGTCCCGTGCGGAAGGACGATCGTGCTTCTTACCTGCTGGTCAGCATGACGGGGATCAACGCCGAGACGAACATGGAGTTCGAGACTTTCGTCAAATTTTGCCGTTGCACATTCTTTAGCTATCGCGACAGCCTCTGAGATTGAATACTGCTTCGTGAGATCGACTTTTTCGAGCAGTGCCTTGTAGCGCTTACCTTTTTTTGACATTATTATTCCTCCTCGTGGTAATGTCGGAAGACCGCGAGTCTTCCTCCCACATCCCGTATATCCGGGAAGTCATACAGCCGGTATTTCTAACCGACTACCTCGATGCCCATCGAACGGGCCGTGCCTTCGATCATCTTCATTGCAGCGTCGATGTCGTTCGCGTTGAGGTCGGGCATCTTGAGAGCCGCGATCTCCTGGACCTGCTTCTTCGTTATTTTGCCTACCTTGTCCTTGTTGGGGACAGAAGAGCCCTTTTCCTTGCCTGCAGCCTTCTTGATCAGGATGCTTGCGGGGGGTGTCTTGAGGATGAAAGAGAAGCTGCGGTCGGCGTATACTGTGATAACGACCGGGATGATCATCCCAACTTTGTCGGCCGTCTTGGCGTTGAAAGCCTTGACGAATTCCATTATGTTGATGCCGCGCTGTCCAAGCGCGGGCCCTACCGGCGGCGCCGGTGTCGCTTTTCCTGCGGGAAGCTGCAGTTTAAGCTCCCCAATTACCTTCTTTGCCATAGTACATGTTACCTCCTTGGTTTTGCTGCTTATGTAAAGCCCTCATCGGGCGATCATTCGTTTGTCAATGTGCGTGATGCAGGATCAAATCATTGACTGGTTCTGTCAGATCTTTTCCAGCTCAGTATAGTCCGCTTCGACAATGGTCTCGCGTCCGAATACCGTTACGCTGAACTTTATCTTGCCCTTGTCCGCGTCGATACCGACGACAGGACCGGCCTGTCCGGCAAATGGTCCGCTTTTGACCTGGATCGTATCTCCCACCTGGAAATCGACTTCGACCTTCGGCTTTGCCTCTTTGCCGAGCTTGTTCATTATTTCCTCTACTTCTTTCGGGGTAAGGGGAATGGGGTGGTTCCCCGATCCGACAAATCCCGTCACTCCCGGAGTATGGCGAACTACATACCAGGACTGGTCCTCGAGGATCATCTCCACGAGCACGTAGCTCGGGAATATCTTTCTGCGGATGCGCTTTGTTTTGCCCTCTTTGATGTAAACTTTCTCTTCAATGGGGACAAGGACACGGAAGATCCTGTCTTCCATACCCATAGTTGCGATCCTCTGCTCAAGGTTCGCCTTGACCTTATTCTCATATCCTGAATAGGTCTGGACTATATACCAGCTTCGTTCCTGTGTATTACCAAATATTTCGCTCATGCCTAAAAGAGGGCCGCAGCCCCCTTCACCTCCAGGTACAGTCGAGACTCGAAAGCCATATACAGATCCAGGCTATCGGACGATTTTGGAGAATACTCCCGTGAGAAGCACATCTACCAGCCCGAGATAGGCTGAAACAATGAAAGTTACCACGATGACTACGATCGTTGAATACCACAACTGCTGCTTCGTGGGCCATGTGACCTTTTTCAGTTCAGCTTTTGATTCCCGGATGTAGTCGAGGACTTTTTCCATAACCTCGACCTCCTCATTCTCAAACTTTGATATTTCTGAAACCTAAACAAAAACCGGAAAAAACAAAATGGCAGGCCTGGAAGGATTCGAACCCTCAACCCCCGCATTTGGAGTGCGGTGCTCTAACCAGTTCGAGCTACAGACCTGCGTGCGGAGGTTATTTTACCCTACTTGCACTCCTTATGCAAGGTATGTTTGTCACAGAACTTGCAATATTTCTTTTTTTCAAGTTTTTTTGTGGCTTTTTTCTTGTTGACAAGCGTCACATAGTTGCGGCGCTTGCATTCTGTGCACTGAAGACCGACGATATCCGCCATTATTCTTTCACTCCATACAAAAAGTTTTTATGGGCGGCTGATTTACAGCCGCCCCAGTTCAGCTGCTAGTCTATGATCTCGGTAACGACGCCTGCGCCTACCGTGCGGCCGCCTTCGCGTACCGCGAAGCGCAGTCCGGGCTGCATTGCGATCGGAACGATGAGGTTGACTTCAAACGTGCTGCTGTC
>JAEWYT010000143.1 GCA_023458595.1 Pseudomonadota bacterium | reverse complement strand
ACTTCAAGGTGACCTACCCCGACGACTTTGCCCTGGCCGAGGCCGTGCTGACGCAGCGCGGTGGCAGTGCCACGCTGGAGCGCTTCAAGGGCAAGCGCGATGCGGTGCACCCCACGGGCAACCCTTTTTTTTGAATTCCTAACCAAATTGGCCGCTAGCCCGCAAGGGATCAGCGTGAATAGCTATGAATTTTCGTATTGGTGAAGGCTGGGACACGCACGCCCTGGTGGCCGGGCGCAAGCTGATCCTCGGCGGCGTGGAGATCCCGCACGACCAGGGCCTGCTGGGCCATTCGGATGCCGACGTGCTGCTGCACGCCATCACCGACGCGGTGCTGGGGGCGGCGGGCCTGGGCGACATCGGCCGCCACTTCCCAGACACGGCCGAAGCCTTCAAGGGCGCCGACTCCTGGGTGCTGTTGCAGGAGGCCACGCGCCGCGTGCGGGCCCAGGGCTGGGAGATCGGCAACATCGACAGCACGGTGATCGCACAAAAGCCCAAGCTGGCGCCGCACATCCCGCTGATGCAAGAGCGCATTGCCGGAGCGCTGGGCGTGGCCGTGGAACAGGTCAACGTCAAGGCCAAGACCGCCGAAAAAATGGGCCCGGTGGGCGAGCTGCTGGCGATGGAGGCGAATGCCGTGGCACTGCTCTACAAGGCGGGCACACTGCCTGCATAAAACATAGCTGTTGGCGCTTGCTGGATAAGCGCTGCAGCCGTTTTTGATGCTCAATTTCGCGGCATGCCTGCCGTGCATGCAAAAAGCCTTGCAGGCGGACCTGCAAGGCTTTTTTTGTGGGTCACCGGGTCACCGCAGAGCGTACGGCCGCCTGTGCGGTCAGGCCCTCAGATGGCATCGGGCGGCAGTTGGCGCTTGACCTGGGGACGCTGCAGGCGGTGCTGCGGATCCTGCCCGTCGGGCACATCGGTCACGCGCTGCAGCTGGATGTGCGAGGCCAGCCCGCCCTCGTTGGCGTTGGTGATGGAGAACACGCCCCCCATGCGCTGCACCGTCTTGTCGACGATGGACAGGCCCAGGCCGGCGCCGGCGGCCGCGGTGCGGGCCGAGTCGCCGCGGAAGAAGGGCTGGGTCAGCTGCGCCAGCTGGTCCGGCGGCACGCCCGGGCCGGGGTCGCGCAGGCGCATCAGCACCCAGTTCTCGCGGGTCTTGATGGTGATGTCGACAAAGGCCGTGTCGGTGTCCACGGTCTTGCCATAGCGGCGGGCGTTTTCCAGCAGGTTGGAGATGACGCGCGCCAGCTCCACCTCGTCGGCCATCACGTAGATGTCGTCCGGGATGGACATGGTGATCTGCAGCTCGCGGTGGTTCTGCACCGCGTACACGCAGGAGGCCACCACGGCATGCAGGTTCACCACGGTCAGCGTGACGTGGTCGGGCCGCGCGTAGTCCAGGAATTTGTCGATGGTGGCGTCCAGCTGCACGATGTCGGCCACCATGTGTTCGCGGGCAATGTCGTCCTGCACGCTCATCTCGGTTTCCAGGCGCAGGCGCGCCAGCGGGGTGCGCAGGTCGTGCGAGATGCCGGCCAGCATCACGGCGCGCTCCTGTTCCAGCTTGGCCAGTTTCTGCGCCATGCGGTTGAAGCCGATGTTGACCTCGCGGATCTCGCTGGTCACGGCCTCCTCGTCGAGCTGGCTGGCGGCAAAGTCGCCATCGCGCACGCGGTTGGCGGCGTAGCTCAGCTGCTTGAGGGGGCGGTTGATCAGGCGCGCGATCACGGCCGCGCCGGCCAGCGACAGCAGGCCTGCCGTGCCCAGCCAGATCAGCCAGGTGCGGCCACCGGCCGTGGTGTAGCGCGACTTGTCCAGCAGGATCCAGTTCGGGTCCTCGTCGATGGTGAAGCTGACCCACAGGCCTTCCTCACCGTTGACGCTGCGCGCCAGGATGGTGTCGGGCCCCAGGCGCGTGGTCAGCAGCTCGTTGAGGCGCTGGTTCAGCTGCGTGGGCGGCACCTCTTCAAAGCGGTCGCTGGGCTCGCGCGGCTGGATGCGCACGCCTTCCTGGTCGGCCATGGTCTTGATCAGCGACACCCGGGCGATGGCGTCCGAGTGCTGCAGCGCCGCCCGGCTGAGGTTGACCAGCGAGGCGATCTGCTGGGCCGTGTGCAGCGTGCGCGGCTCGAATTCGAGCGCCCGCAGGGTCTGCAGCCAGGCCAGGATACTGCCCAGCAGCAGCAGGGCCAGCAGGAAGAAGGTACGCCAGAAGAGGTGCAGACCCACCCGGGAGCGGGCATTCTGGGCGGAGGACGAGCTGGCATCCGGGGCGTTGCCAGCAAGCATGGAAGGGCGTGACATGGGAAAAGGGCGCGGTGGCGCCACAGCCTCCCGCAGGGAGGCCGGGGTTTAGTTGATGCCGTCGGGTACGAACACGTAGCCCACGCCCCAGACGGTCTGGATGTAGCGCGGGGCGGCGGCGTCTTCTTCGATCAGCTTGCGCAGGCGCGAGACCTGCACGTCCAGGCTGCGGTCGAAGGGTTCGAACTCGCGCCCGCGCGCCAGCAAGGCCAGCTTTTCGCGCGACAGCGGCTGGCGCGGGTGGCGAACCAGGGCCTTGAGCATGGCGAATTCACCGGTGGTCAGCGGCAGCTCTTCGCCGCTCTTTTGCAGCACGCGCGTGCCCAGGTCGAAGGTGAAGGGGCCGAAGTTCACGACCTCGTTGTCGCCCGAAGGGGCGCCGGGCGCTTCCACGGGCGGGCGGCGGCGCAGCACGGCATGGATGCGGGCCAGCAGTTCGCGCGGATTGAAGGGCTTGCCGAGGTAGTCGT
>JAEWYT010000142.1 GCA_023458595.1 Pseudomonadota bacterium | reverse complement strand
GGGGGGGGGGGGGGGCCCGCGGCGGCCGTCGCGGCGCGGCTCTGCGCCGGCGCGACCGCGACGGATACCGGCGGCTCGATCCGCCAGCCGGCAGCCTTCACCGGAACGGTTGGGATCAAGCCGACATACGGGCGCTGCTCGCGCTGGGGCATCGCGGCGTTCGCCTCCTCGCTCGACCAGGCGGGCCCCATAGCCCGCGACGTGCGCGACGCGGCGATCATGCTGAAGTCGATGGCTTCCGTGGACCCCAAGGATACCACGTCCGTCGACATCGAGGTGCCGGACTACGAGGCCGCCGTCGGCAAGTCGGTCAAGGGCATGCGCATCGGCATCCCGAAGGAATACCGGATCGACGGCATGCCGGCCGAGATCGAGGATATCTGGCAGAAGGGCGCGGCCTGGCTGAAGGACGCCGGCGCCGAGCTCGTCGATATCTCGCTGCCGCACACGAAATACGCCCTGCCGGCCTACTACATCGTCGCCCCGGCGGAAGCCTCCTCGAACCTCGCCCGCTACGACGGCGTGCGCTACGGCTTGCGCGTCGAGGGCCGGGACATCATCGACATGTACGAGAAGTCCCGCGCCGCGGGCTTCGGCAAGGAAGTGCGCCGCCGCGTGCTGATCGGCACCTACGTGCTGTCGGCGGGCTACTACGACGCCTACTACCTGCGCGCCCAGAAGGTCCGCACGCTGATCAAGCGCGACTTCGAGACGGTTTTCGCCGACGGAATCGATGCGATCCTGACGCCCGCGACCCCGTCGGCCGCCTTCGGCGTCGCCGCCATGTCGACGGCCTCGCCGATCGAGATGTACCTGAACGACGTCTTCACGGTGACGGTCAACATGGCCGGCCTGCCGGGCATTTCGGTTCCCGCCGGCCTCAACGGCGAAGGCCTGCCGCTCGGGCTGCAGCTCATCGGCCGGCCCTTCGACGAATCGACCCTTTTCCAGACCGCCAGGGTCATAGAGGACGCCGCCGGCTCCTTCGCGCCGAAGCCCTGGTGGACCTGACAGGCAACGCGCTCACGCCGGACCGTCCGCCTCGCCGTCCTCGACGGCGCTGGGCGAATCGCGCACGGCCCGACGTGCGCCAAAGGGCCTCTGCACGGCCGCGGCGGCGCCGGAGGTGCTTGCTGACCGCGACCCCTGGGGACCGACCGGTGGCTTTTCCACGCCTTCGCGCCGATCGATTGAGGGCCGGTCAGCCTTGATATCGGCTCAATGAGCGCTTAATCACGGGGCCCGGACGGAGGTCGCGCGCCGGTTTGCAGGCGGCGCGCACCCCCGCTATTTTGTTGGCCCAGACGGGCCCGCCGAGTGTACGGCGTCGAGAAAAGAGAGCGCGGGCGGATCTGAATGTCCGACATTTTTCGCGAAGTCGAGGAAGAAGTTCGCCGGGAACAGGCCAAGGAGCTCTGGGACCGGTACGGAATCTACATCATCGGCGTCGCCGTTCTGATCGTGCTGGGCACGGCGGGCTGGCGCGGCTGGGAATGGTATTCCGCCAAGCTGGCGGCCGAGAACGGCGCGGCCTACTACGAGGCGATGCAGCTCGCCCGCGACGGCAAGGCCCAGGAAGCCGAGACCGCTTTCGACGCGCTCGCCGGCAAGGGCGGGGGTATCGCGACGCTCGCCCGCCTGCGTGCCGCCGCCACGATGGCTGCAAACGGCGATCGGCCGGGCGCCGTCGGCGAATACGACGCGATCGCCAACAATTCCGGCATTCAGTCGGACCTGCGCAACGTCGCCCGTGTCCGGGCCGCGTTCCTGCTTCTGGAAGACGGCGATCGGGCGGGCGTGGAGCAGCGTGTCGGCGAGATGGCCGCGGAAGGCAACATGTGGCGCGCCTCCGCGCGTGAGCTGCTCGGGCTCGCCGCCTATCAGGCCGGCGATCTTGAGGTGGCCTCGCAGCGCTTCGAGGAACTGCTGGGAGACCCTGAGACGCCTTCCGACATGCGCGTCCGCGCACAGCTGATGATGTCGCTGCTGGCCGCCGACCGCGGACCCGCGGGCGAGGACAAGGCGACGGACAGCCAGTGATGATCCGGTTCCGCTCGAAGTCCGCGCAGATGCTGCCGGTCGTTCTGCTGGTCGGGGCCTTCGTCCTCTCGGCCTGCGACGGGGCGCCCTCGCTCGAGGATTTCCACCTCGTCGGCAATCCTTTCGCCGAGAAGGAGAAGCGCCTGCCCGGTGAGCGGCGCGATGCCGTGAAGGCCGAGGGCCTGACGGTCGACGAGCAGGTCGCCGGTTCCCCGGTGAGCATTCCGGCGGCGCAGGACATCGGCGACTGGTCGCAGCCGGGCGGCAACGCCGCCAATGCGCCCGGCAACGCCGCCGTCGGCAGCGGTGCCAGCACGTGGGCTGCCGCCGTCACCAGGGTCGAGCGCAAGGGGCGGCTTTCTTCACGGCCGATCGTCTATCGCGGCCTCGTCATAGTCATGGACCAGATGGCCAACGTCTCCGCCTATTCGCTGAACGGCGGCGGGCGCGGCTGGACCGTGGCGCTCAAGCCCAAGAAGGAGGACAGTCCGACCTTCAACGGCGGCGTCGCCGCGGAAGGCGGATTCGTGATCGCCGCCACCGGCTACGGCACGGTGGCCGGCATCAGCGCCAACGACGGCGGCGTCCTCTGGTCGATCGAGCTCGGCGCCCCGGCGCGCAGCGCGCCGACGATCGCCAACGGCAAGGCCTATGTCGTCTCCGCCGACAACATCATCTATGCGATCGCCATCGACTCGGGCGAGATCGTGTGGAGCTATTCGGGCATCGGCTCGTCCGCCGGCGTGCTCGGCAACGCGAGCCCGGCGGTGGTCGGCGGCGACGTGATCGTTCCCTATTCCTCCGGCGAGATACTGGCGTTCGATGCCGAGAAGGGCGAGCCGAAATGGCTCGACGCGCTGACCGGCGCGAACCGCTTCACCGCCGTTTCCGGTCTCACCGACGTCGCCGCCTCGCCGGTGGTCTACGACGGCGCCGTCTATGCCGTTTCCGTGTCGGGCCGCATGATCGCCGTCAGCCTGCGCGACGGCAACCGGCTGTGGGCGCAGAACGTCGCGAGCGCGCACACCCCCGCGATCGCCGGCAACTCGATTTTCGTGGCCACCCTGAACGGCGATGTCGTGGCCCTCGACCGCAAGACGGGCAGCGTGCGCTGGGTGACGGATCTGACGCCTCCCTCGACCGACAAGAAGAAGAAAAAGAAGAATGACGTCTTCAGCCTCGCCGGTCCGCTGCTCGCCGGCGGTCAGCTCTGGGTCGGCACGTCGGACGGGCGGATGGTCGTCCTCGATCCATCGAGCGGCTCGGTGGTCTCCACGCAGACGGTGGGCAATCCGATCTACATCAACCCGATCGCCGCGGGCGGCCGCATCCTGGTCCTCGACAATTCGGGCAAGCTGACCGCGTACAACTAGGGCAGGGGGCAGGGCGATGGCGCGTTCGCTGCGTCCCCTCAAGGTTGCGATCGTCGGCCGTCCCAACGTCGGCAAGTCGACGCTGTTCAACCGCCTGATCGGTCGCAAGATCGCGCTCGTTGACGACCGGCCCGGCGTCACCCGCGACCGGCGCGAGGGCGAGGCGGAACTCGGCGGTCTCAAGTTCACGCTGATCGATACGGCGGGCCTCGAGAAGGCCGATCCGGGAAGCCTCGAGGGCCGCATGCGTGCCCAGACCGAACGCGCCGTGGCCGAGGCCGACGTCGCCCTGTTCATGATCGACGCCCGTGCCGGCCTGACCCCGACGGACCGGCATTTCGCCGATATGCTGCGCAGGACCGGCCGCCCGGTCGTTCTCGTCGCCAACAAGTGCGAGGGCGCGGCCGGCGATCCCGGCTTCTACGAGGCTTTCGAACTGGGCTTCGGCGAGCCCATCGCCTTCTCCGCCGAGCACGGCCTCGGCCTCGCCGACCTGCACGTAGCGTTGCTCGCGCATCTGCCGGAGGAAGCCGAGGCGGACGAAGCCGAGGCGTCGGTGGAAGACGGCGTCGTCCGCATCGCCGTCGTCGGCCGCCCGAACGCCGGCAAGTCGACGCTCGTCAACCGGCTGATCGGCGAGGAGCGCATGTTGACCGGGCCCGAGGCCGGCATCACGCGCGATGCGATTTCGGTCGACTGGGAATGGAAGGGACAGCCCGTCCGTCTGGTCGATACCGCCGGCCTGCGCCGCAAGGCGAAGGTGCAGGAGAAGCTGGAAAAGCTGTCGGTCGGCGATGCCCTGCGCGCGATCCGCGCCGCCGAGGTTGTGATCCTCGTCATCGACGAGGCCATGCCCTTCGAGAAGCAGGACCTGCAGATCGCCGACCTCGTGACGCGCGAGGGAAGGGCGCTTGTCGTTGCCGCCAACAAGTGGGACCGGTGCGAGGAGCCCGATACGCGCATCAGGGAACTGCGCGAGATGGCCGACCGGCTGCTGCCGCAGGTGCGCGGCATGCCGCTCGTCCCGGTTTCCGCGCTGACGGGCTACGGCCTGCCGAAGCTCATGGACGCCGTCTTCAGGATCCGCGAGCGCTGGAACCGGCGCGTGCCGACCTCGGAGCTGAACCGCTGGTTCGCCGCCCTGATCGAGCACCACCCCCCGCCAGCCGTCGCCGGCCGGCGCGTCAAGCTGCGCTATGTGACGCAAGGGGCGACCCGCCCGCCGACCTTCATCACCTTCGGCACCCGGGTGGACTCGCTGCCCGAATCCTACCGCCGCTATCTGCTGAACGGCCTGCGCGAGGCCTTCGATCTCGTCGGGGTGCCCGTCAGGCTGCATCTGCGCAAGACGGAAAATCCGTACGAAAGGTCCTAGGTGTTCAGTCCTAGCCTTCGACCGGCGCGGGCGGTTGCGGCTGTAGCCAGCTCTTGTGCGGGAAGCTGTAGATGAGCCCGTTGTGGCTCTCACCCGGCAACACCATCTCGACGATCGAGGGGGCTACGTCCTCGGGCTTCGGCAGGTCGGAGAGATCCTGGCCGCGGAACAGCGCCTGCTGCATGCGCGTGAACACCCGTCCCGGCCCGAACAGGTTCACCTTGATGCCGAACTGCTCGATCTCGGCGGCGTAGGTCCGCACGAGAAGCTCCAGTCCCGCCTTCGAGGCCGCGTAGGCCGAGTGATACGGCAGGCCCATGTGCGCGAGGCCGGAGGTGACGAACACCGCGCGGGCGGCGTCGGACTTGCGGAACAGCGGGTCGAGCGAGCGGATGAACCGCCAGTTGGCGGTGAGGTTCACCGCGATGATCTCGTCCCAGTCCTTGGCGCGGATATGTCCGACGGGCGTGAGCGCGCCCGCGATGCCGGCATTGCCGACCAGGATGTCGAGCTTGCCCCAGCGCTCGTGGATCGCCCCGCCGAGCCGGTCGATCGCCTCCATGTCGGTGAGGCTGAAGGGCACGAGGGTGGCGTTCGATCCGGCCGCCTTGACCTCGTCGTCGAGTTCCTCGAGCCCGCCGACGGTGCGGGCGACGGCGATGATGTGGGCGCCCTCGCGGGCGAGTGCGCCGGCGCCGGCGCGGCCGATTCCGCGCGACGCGCCGGTGACGACCGCGATGCGGCTTTCGAGACGACGTTCCATTCCGGCAGGGCTAACCGGTTTCGGCGAGGAGCGAAAGGTGCTCGTCGCGCTCCGCCGCCATGAGGTCGGTCAGCGGAGTGGGATAGTCGCCGGTGAAATAGTGATCGGTATATTGCGGGTGATCGGGATCGCGCCGGTTGTGGCC
>JAEWYT010000141.1 GCA_023458595.1 Pseudomonadota bacterium | reverse complement strand
GTGAGCTGCTCCCCGTCTTTGGATCGCCCCGGGCAGGAACTTCCGGGGTGGGTGGCTCAAGGCGGTGCTGCCGCGGATGAGCCTTTCATGAGCGATATCGGCGGCTTGTTGCCGATCGCGCTGTGGGGCCGGACGGTGTTGTAGTCCTTACGCCATTCCTCCATCTTGGCCCGGGCGTCGTCAAGGCTCAGGAACCAGTGGGCGTTCAGACATTCCGCCCTGAACTTGCCGTTGAACGACTCGATGAATGCATTGTCGGTCGGCTTCCCCGGCCGGGAGAAGTCGAGTTCGACACCCTTCTGGTAAGCCCACAGATCGAGATCACGAGAGATGAACTCAGAACCCTGGTCGACCCGGATCGCCTTCGGATAGCCGACCTTGCGGCACGCTCGCTCCAGTGTGGTGACCACATCCTCCCCGCGATAGCTGAACCGCGGATCGACCACCGGCGAGAAGCGCGAGAAGGTGTCGACAACGGTGAGCACACGGATCTTGCGGCCGGTCGCCAGCTGGTCGTGAACGAAGTCCATTGCCCAGACCTGGTTGCTCTGCGTCGCATCGGCACGGTCCTCCCGCAGCTTCGCCTTCACCCGGCGCTTCGGCGTCTTGTTCCGGAGCTGCAAGCCCATCTCCTTGTAAAGGCGATAGATTCGCTTCGGGTTGACCGCCCAGCCTTCCCGGCGCAGCAGGACATGGATGCGCCTGTAACCGTAGCGCACCCGTGTCGCGGCAATCTCCTTGATCCTGACCTTCAGGGCAGCCTGATCGCCGCGCTTCGACTTGTAGTGATAGAGCGAAGTATCGATCCGCAGGCAGGCGCACGCACGACGGATCGAAACCTTCCAGTCCTCCCGGACCTCATCGACAAGCCGGCGGCGGCGAGCAGGCTTCAGAGCTTTTTTGACAGGACGTCCTGCAGCATGGCCTTGTCGAGCGTCAGGTCGGCGACGATCTTCTTCAGCCGGTTGTTCTCGTCCTCGAGCTGGCGCATGCGCTTGACCTCCGATGGCGTCAGACCACCGTAGCGCTTCTTCCAGTTGTAGAACGTCGCATCCGATATGCCGGCCTTCCGGCAGACCTCAGCGACCGGCGTTCCTTCCTCCGCCTGCCGCAGGATGAAGGCGATCTGCGCCTCCGAAAACTTCGACCTCTTCACGGAATCCTCCTTCTCCCCGAACGGGGATCATAAGCAGAAAATTCCAGCTCAGAACGGTCCGAAAATCGGGAGGCAGGTCAATTTGCGGAAATCCGCTTCGGCATTGGCCGTGTCTCTGACCCCGCATTCCGAACTGAGCTCGAGCAATGGCTCGAGACCGTACTCCGGCCCTGGTTCGCCGACCGATTGCTGCCAATCACCGAGGACATCATCCTGACTTGGCGTGTCATGGTAGAGGAGGGGAGGGCCCGTGGGCACACCTTTGGTCAACCTGACCTCTTCATCGCCGCCACCGCCTCTATCGAGGAATTGATCGTGGTGAGCCGGGATACGTCACAGTTTCAGGAAGCCGGTGCGCCAGTGCTTGATCCATGGAGAGGGACATTCAAGGCACCTAAGAGCCGTGTGCGGAAGGTATCAGATGTCCCACTGGCAGAACTGCTGCAGCACCTGTCGAGGCTACTGGAGCCATAGCCGGAGTGTGGCATGGGGCTAACTCTTTGGCTGAAACTACGTGATGGCTCTCGGCCGAAAATGGGCCGATTGCGGAATGGCAGCTTCTACGAATGATGAACACAGAAGCTGACTTCGTTTCCAGCATTGATTGGGGCTACACAGGTCAGCAAGGCATATAGTCTAGGTGCCGAGTTCAGCAATCTCGCGTTGAACGAGCTTAAACCGATCTTTCACCTCCTCGCCGGCATAGAAGGCAAGCAAATCCTCCTTCGACAAAGTGCCGTCGACCAGAAATTTGGTCAGATATCGCTGATTGAACTCCGCAAGCAGGGCGTTCTTTTCGATCTGGATCAGGATCTGCCGGAGATTGTCGATGCTTGTAAGAACGAGATTTCGCACCGCAGCCATGTCGCGGGCGTCCTTGATCAAACGATTGACGATGACCTTTAAAATATCCGTGTCGAGCTCCACCGCCCGCACGTTCATCGCGATGTCGCGCGCGAGCATGTAAGCGATGGCGAGATTGCGATAGTCGCCCTTTTGTGAGTCAATGATCGCGATCAACCCGATACCAGGAATAAAGCCCACATCCTGAACGGCGTTCAGCACACTATTGTCGACCAGCGATACGTCGAACACGATGATGCCGACGAGTCCGTCGCGGTTGGCCTGTGCCTCAAGCAATTGGCTCCACGCAGTATCGCTCTTCTTGGCGAAAACGTCCTTAGTCTGGATGTCGCCGAGGCGGATACTCTTGTCGAACTTGCACTCGATCGCGATGCGTCTGCCCGCGTCTCCGTTCAGGTAGCAGACGATGTCGCCAGTCTTGTTGCGTCGGATGTTGCCCGCGCGGTCACCGGTGAGTTCGACACGGTCGGTCAGCTTCTGCTTCTCGAAGAACTCGATCAGGAATTCGGCGATGTCCTCCTCGGCCAGCACGCCTTTTACGGCGGACCGGTAGAACAACTCCTGTTTCATGTCGAAGATCAGCTTCAAGCTTTCAAGTTCGGTTCCGAGCTCGTTGCTGGTTTTCGCCAGAAAGCTCGACAAACGGTCTTCCATCAGGGCGAGCACACCGATGTACAATGCTCGCTGGAACTGGTCGTCCCGCTCGGTCGCAGCAATCTTGTTGAAATAATCGAACAGGACCCGATTATCGATCTCGAACGCGCCGACCTGAACGCGGCGGCCCTTCTGATCGAGACTTACGATCGGCATAGATTAGGCTCGGCTGTAGCGATAGTGACCCTTGATATTGGCTGCGAGGTACTGACCCTTTGAATCCGCTTGGTCAAATGCCCGGGCGACATGTTCCGGAACGTCATAGTAGTGATAGCGGCCGCCATTGTGGAATTCGACCTCGAGCAGTAGTTGCTCGGGGTCGTAGCGCGCCGCGGCAATGTTCGACGATGTAAATGGATCGAATTCACGCCAAGCCATGGTTTATCCTTTCTATTTCGACGGCGGTGACGGGTTTTGCTGCAACCACGTCCGGACAAAATATTCATAGTTCGGCGCAAGATGACTTTTCAGGTTCCAGCCGCCCGGCGTCATGGACTCATTGGGATGCGCCTCATCGCAGACCAGCGGATCCTGACTGTCCGGGCGTCGGTCCTTTGGCGGAGCCTGTATCATCGTTCGCATGGGAATACCAACGGCCTCGCCGAGGATGATCGCTTCGCCGGTGCGCAGTACCGGAAGCATGTTGGTAAGTCCTTCGAGATTGTCGGAGAGGGCTCCAGTAACGTGCGAGCGATCGGTGCCGTTGCTAAGCCGCATGGCGAAGAAAGTGCCGCATTGCGACAGGATGGTGGAGTTGATCTCCGACGGGCGTTGGCTGACGATCATGGCACCGATCCCGTATTTGCGGCCCTCTTTGACGATGCGCTGGGTGGAAATCGACGCTGCGCTTTCACAATCGTCGTTTAGATAAGTGTGCGCCTCTTCCATGACGATCAGAAGAGGCCGTTCACGACCGCCTTCCGACAAATTCCGCGCCCAAAACAGGGCGTCGTACAGCACGCGGAGCACATTCCCGATAATGTCGTTGGTTACCGTTGAGGGGATGCCCGAAAGATCGAGGATTGTGATCGGGCGGTCATTTCCGATCCACTGCTTGATGAGGTCCGCTAAGGTTTTCTTTACGCCACCGTCAAGTTTAGGATGCCAGTCGCCGGCCTTTAGCAGAAAATCATAACGTGACACGCGGAGCCGTGCTCCCAAGGCTTCAAGTTGCCCCCTGATATTTAGTGCATCCGGCAGGTATTGAATTTTCTCAGTGTCGCCTTGGACGTTCTTCACCTTTCGGAAACGAGGTGGAATACCGGCCTGGGCATCGCCGACGAGATTGGCACCCGCGTCATCCTTTTCATAAGCCCAGGTAGCTGGATCAGTTGGATTTGCGCCGCCCGCGCTGAAATAAGTTCCGAACTCGCCGCAAAACAGCTCGTACCAAAGTTTGTTGAGCGAGAAGGGGATTGGACTGTCGGCAGTAATATCGAGTGGGTCGACCCCGGGGATTGGCTGCGCGACAAAGCTCGCAAGCTTTGCTGCCAGCACTCGTTCAAGAATAATATTCCGTGCCTTACCGTCGCTCGGCAGCGAACCGAAGGTCACGCGAACGAGCTCGTCGAAGCTCAATGCCCAGAATGGAATACAGAGCCGATGCTCGTTGGGTTTGCGTTCATCTGGGCTAATCTTGAAGATATGCGCACGATCGCCGAGCGCTCGCGCATATTCGCCATGAAGATCGAGCACAACGATTCTGGCGGAGGGGAAACGATCTGCGTCGGATAGTACGTTGAGCAATCCCGCAACCGTCGTGGACTTCCCCGACCCGGTTGTGCCCACCACGGCGGAGTGCCGGGTGACAAGCTTATTGATATCGACGAGCGCGTCGATCGACTCGCTACCCGCGACGTGGCCGACCCGGACGAGGTGGTTCTGTTTGTCGAGCCGACCATAGATCGCTTGAAGGTCGCTCTCCGACACGAGGTGAACCTCATCCTCGAAAGTGGGATATTGCGAAATACCGCGCTGGAAACGTCCAGAACGATATCCCTCCCCGATCAACTGGACGGTCATCCACCGCAGGCCATTCGGCATCGTCAGCAGCACATTTTCGGGAACCGCGCTCGCACCCATTTGCGAGACGACGCCGTACAGATCGACATAGCCGACCGGTATTTTGACGAAGCTGCCGATCTGGCCGATCTTGTATCCTTGGCCATTGATGAAGCTCAGCGCTGAAAACCGGTCCGAGTTAAGCGTCACGCTGATAGTCGTACCGCTGACGTCCTGAACTGTCCCGACGACGGTCGCCCTACCAGATACGTCAGTCCGTGCCATCGTCCGCTTCCCCCACCGCCAGATTCCGGAGCAGCGCGCCTAGCGCGGCAAAGTCGCCCAACCGGAAATTGATGTCGGCGCCGACTTTCTCGATTACGCCCGCCGTGGCCGGGATTGCATCAGGATCATCTGAAACCCACCTGCCTTGGTTACGGCCGATGATCGCGCCATCGAATCCGAACAGGCTGAGGTTGGGAGTCTCGAAGGCACACTGACGTGCAAGCGCATAACGTGGATCCGCGATTTTGCCAAAAAGTCCGCCAAACAACTGAGCACCGGGGTTGGACTCTAGACTTCGGCAAATCACGTCGTTGATGTGCTCGTCAGCGAAGGAGTAGCCGCAAACGAAAAGCAGCGCGGAAGGCGACAGCAGAAACGCCTTGAGCCGATCGAGCATAGCCAGATAGGGCATCTTACGGCTTTGATCGTATTTTAGGTGCGAGGGATAGATTAGATAGCTCTGATCGACGGTTTTCTGATCGCTACGCACAACCGTCTGGTTCTTTTCCAGTCGCCAGTTTAGTGAACCATGGATCTTCCACAGTCGTGCCCACCGCGGAGGGAGTAACCCCTCATCCTCAACTGCACCGAGATCGAAAAATGCCTTTCGCGTACCGACGAAACCGTCGAAATAGGGTGCTGAACTTTCTTCCAGCGCTTGCTCGAGCAACAGGTCGTAATTGGTCGTGAAGATGTGAACCGGCCGCTCGCGCCGGATCGATCGGCTCCAGATGGCCAAGTTATGATAGGGCGTATCCTTGTTGGGCAGATCTCGCGTCACTTCCCTCGAAATTATCTGACAGATCGCCGAGTCGAGAGCGATGAGCTCGCGGGACTTCAGACCGCGGACCTCACCTGCTCCGGCAACGCTCGCGAAGGTGCGAACTCGGCTGAGCAAGAGTTCGATGTTTAAGCCGTCTCCGCCATCGGCGTTAACGACCCCGACGATTTTGTCCCACGTTGCCTTCGGTCCACCGTCGAGCTGCGCAGCGATCGCCTTCGTCAAGCCGGCCACGTCCCAGATCAACGGATCCGTTACTGTCCGGTCGCCTTCAACGCGCTCGTTCACCCGAATGGATAGCGGGCAACCCGCGCCGATGAAGAAGCCGATGGGCTTACGGCTTTGCGAGAGCGCTTGTTGGATGAAGCTCAGCTGACGAACCGGATCGTGCTTATGCATTTCGCCCCCATGTTGAAAACAGAATAAAGTGCGATTGCGGTAGGAGAAACACATATTTGCCGGAACGGTGTAAATTGAATCCTTTTGTTCTAGCAGTCTCGCCTATCGCTTTTTCTCGAGGGGATTTCAATAACGGCACCGGGCGAGACGACGAACCGGCAGCCGGGGTGCCAAAGTCGCGGTAAACGAACGGCAGCTTTCAGACTCGACCGCGCGAACCCGGAAGGACCGATTTGGGGCGCAAAGCGGGCGTTTGACGATGGCAGTCCCGCGCATCCACTACATTACACTGGAAACCATCGCGCCCTTGGGCGATGATCCCATCGTGAACCTGCCAAGTCTTGCCGCCAGTTGATGCGCTGGCCCCAGCCGGCGAGCCACGGCGACCGCCGCCAGCTGCACCGTGTCCTGGGATATGACCTTCGGACAAGCCATGGAACTCAAAATGACACGTAAGTTTCTCGTTCCAGCAATGCTTCTTGTCGCCTTGGCGGCACTGATCGGTCAGCCCATGAGCCCGATGGCGCAGATACTTTCGACAAGCGACGTGCGTGCCATTGCCAAGGAGGCGGTCATCTATGGCTTCCCGCTGGTCGACAATTATCGCGTCCAGTACTCGTACTTCGTCGACGCCAGAAATCCCGAGTTCAAGGCGCCATGGAACACGCTTTACAACGTGGCGCGGGTATTCACGCCCGACGACAAGGCGATCCAGACACCCAATTCGGACACGCCCTATTCGTTTCTGGGTGCCGATCTGAGAGCCGAGCCGCTCGTGCTGTCGGTGCCGGACGTCGACAAGGACCGGTACTATTCGCTGCAGTTCATCGACCTCTACACCTTTAACTTCGCTTACGTTGGCAGCCGCGCGACCGGTAATGCGGCAGGGAACTTCTTGCTCGCGGGACCGGGATGGAAAGGGCAGAAGCCAGCCGGCATCAAGGAGGTCATCCGCTCGGAAACCGATTTCGCCTTCGTCCTGTACCGCACCCAACTCAAAGGTCCGGGCGATATCGAGAACGTCAAGAAGATCCAGGCAGCCTACAAGGTCCAACCGTTGTCGGCGTTCCTAGGCGAGGCGGCTCCCGAAGCAGCGCCGACGGTCGACTTTTTCAAGCCGCTGACAGCAGAAGACGAACGCACATCGCTGCGCTTTTTCGACGAGTTGAACTTCGTCCTGCAATTCGCGCCGACCCATCCGAGCGAAGTTGAGCTGAGGGCCCGCTTTGCTGAGATCGGCATCGTGCCCGGCAAGCCATTTGGTGCTGAGCAGAAGTCCGCCGAGTTCCGCCAGGCCGTTTCGGAAGGAATGGCAGACGCCTGGAAGGCCCTTGCGGATTTCAAGGCCAATGAAATCGACACGGGCAAGCGGACTTCGGCCGACGGATTCGGCACGCGGCAGTTCCTGAACGGCGACTATCTCGCCCGCATGGCCTCGGCGGCGTTCGGCATCTACGGCAACTCGAAGGAAGAGGCGATCTATCCTGCGTATTTCGTCGACTCCGAGGGGCGGCCGCTCGATGGAGCAAAGTATCGGTACGCCTTGCGCTTTGGGCCCGGTGAATTGCCGCCGGTCAACGCCTTCTGGTCGCTCACCATGTACGAACTTCCAACGAGCCTACTGGTCGCCAATCCGCTCAAGCGCTACCTGATCAATTCGGCGATGCTGCCGGACCTGAAGCGCGATGCCGACGGTGGCATCACGCTCTACCTCCAACACGACGCCCCCGGCAAAGACGAGGAGTCCAACTGGCTGCCCGCGCCGGCTGGTCCGTTCTGGACGACCATGAGGCTCTATTGGCCGAAGCCCGCGGCGCTCGACGGGAAATGGAAGGCTCCGCCCCTTGAACGCGCGGCTCAAAACTGAAGGAGGCTCCACGATGAGCACGAAACAGGCCGTTGCCGCATTGGTGATGATCGTTGCGGGCGCCGTGTCGGCCCAAGCCGGCCCTGCGGCTCCGATCCCGGTCTCCACCGACAACTTCGTTCGCGCCGAGTCGGACCTCTACTTTGCCGGAATCGTCAAGAATGGCGGCTTCGGCAAGTTCGACCACACGCGGGAGCCCGCGCCGATCGACAAGCAGACCGTCATTCGACTCAATCGGGACACGCTCTATTCGTCGGCTGTATTCGATCTCGACGCTGGTCCGGTCACGATCACGCTGCCCGAAGCCGGCGACCGGTTCATGTCGATGCAGGTGTTCGACGAGGACCAATACACCCATGGCGTCCACTACAAGCCGGGCGAGTACACGCTTGCCAGGAAGGACATAGGCACCCGCTACGTCGCGGTCGCCGTCCGCACGCTGGTGGACCCGTCCGACCCTGAAGACGTGAAGAAGGTGCACCTGCTGCAGGACGCGATCGGCGCGAGCCAACCGGCCACCGGCAGCTTCGATATTCCTGATTGGGACCATGTCACCCAGAAGAAGGTGCGCGATGCCTTACTGACGCTGGCGACATTGCTGCCCGACACAAAGCGCATGTTCGGAAGCAAGGAGGATGTCGATCCGGTTCGCTTCCTGATCGGCGCTGCCATGGGCTGGGGAGCCAATCCTCCGAGCGAAGCGCTCTACCTCAATGTCACCCCGCCGGAAAACGATGGGAAGACAGTCTATAAGCTCAACGTGAAAGACGTCCCCGTTGACGGCTTCTGGTCGATCAGCGTCTACAATGCGGATGGCTATTTCGAGCCGAACGACCTCAACGCCTACTCGTTGAACGTCATCACGGCCCAGAAGCAAAAGGACGGCTCCGTCGACGTCCAATTCGGCGGGTGCACCAAGGATTCCGTGAACTGCCTGCCGACCGTAGCGGGTTGGAATTACATGGTCCGCCTTTACCGGCCGCACGCGGAGATCCTGGACGGAACCTGGAAGTTTCCCGAGGCAGGTCCAGCAGAGTGATATGTGCGTTGACGTCGGCTGTCGCCGATCAAATCCGCCCAAGCTGAACGAAACTCGCCACTGTGGTGGGCGAGATCGAGTGGGGCAACGATGTGCTTGGCATCTTCCCCAGCGAGGCTGCCATCACTCGCCTTATCGGCGCCGTCCTGCCGTTGCGGAACGACGAATGAGCCGTGCTGCGCACGCGCCACATGACGGTGGAAGCCATCGTGGCCTCGGGTGGCAATCGCATAGTAAACCTGCCAGCTCGTGCAGCCAGCTGAGGCTTCCGTCCTGATTTGGCGAGGTCGGCGGTCACACCGCAATCCACACGATGTCCAGGGACGTGATCAGTGCGGCACCAACGGGGCGCTCCCCGCCGAAGGTCCGCTTTGTAGCGGGGCTGCTACGTCGGCTCCGAGGCGCATTCCTGCCATTCGCAACGCAGACAGTGAGAGTCGCCATAGGCCGAGAGTGGAGCTCGCATCTACTTCGGCTTCTCGCGCGCTTTGCGAGATCACCACGTGAGGTTGGCCGGCACCTGGTACTGTTGATTTCTGCAGTCTCTCTTGCTGAATGCGGCGCTCACCGTCTCGCAACCTGCCACGCTGGCGGACTTTCCGGCGGCGCACCCGACCTGCAATGATCGGCAGCGCCGGTTTCTTCCCCGCCATTCGGCTCCTCGCGCAGCAACAAACCGGTACTCCCGCCATCCACGGTGCGGCCCTCTCGGGTTCCGGCCGGGACCCGCGCCGCCGGGCACAGCTCACCAGGCAGGCCGGGATAGGCGCGGCGCCCACAATCCGTAACCAAGGAGTGCCATGGGAAACATCAACACCGAACATCGCAACACAGTCCTCAAAGGCAACTGCATCACCCGTATGGGCGAGCTTGAATGCGGGAGCGTTGACTTCATCCTCACCGATCCGCCCTACATCACCCGCTACCGCGATCGCAGCGGACGCACTGTCGCCAACGACAACAACGGGCGGTGGCTCAAACCCGCCTTCGCCGAAATGCATCGCGTCCTCAAGGAGGGCGGCTTCTGCATAAGCTTCTACGGTTGGAACAAGGTTGACCTCTTCATGGAAGCCTGGCGCGAAGCCGGATTTCGGCCGGTCGGTCATCTCGTGTTCCGCAAACGCTATGCGTCGTCTGTAAGCCTGCTGCGGCATCAGCACGAGCAGGCGTACCTTCTGGCGAAAGGGGAGGTGGAGGCACCGGAATGTCCACTGTCGGACGTCCTCGACTGGCGTTACACCGGTAACCGCCTCCATCCGACGCAAAAGCCGGTCGGCGTACTCGCGCCACTCATCAAGGCATTCTGCGAACCGGGCGGTCTGGTCCTTGACCCCTTCTGTGGCTCCGGCTCGACGCTGGTTGCCGCTCGGGATGTTGGACGCGACTATCTCGGCATCGAACTTGACGGGAGACACTACCGCACGGCCTGCGCGCGACTTCGGACGAATGGCACCAAAGCTGAAGCAGCATAACCGGCGGTTAGAAGGGCAAACGGCGGCCGATGGCCGCCATTTTCGTCGAAAGTGATGGCTCTTGTTAGCCGTCCATCTCGTACCCGACAAACAGCGCCATCCCGGCGGTCTCCCGCATGCGGCATTCCGCGGCGAGCTCAAGGCCGACATAGCCGTAGGAGCGGTGCTCAAGAAACAAGCCGCATTTGACCTCGGCAAGCGCGTGCCAGCGCTTGAGGATCGGGTCGATGTGGCCGGCAATCATCAGCGGGTCATCAGCGTGCCGAGCGGCAACGGCGCGATGAAGGACTGCCTCCCAGGCGGTGGCCTCGCGGTCATAACAGGCGGCAGATGCACCGAGGCGCATGACGTCGCCGGCGACGTGTTCGGCTTCGGCGAGGCAGGGCTTCGCGACCCTGCCGATGCAGTTCGTGCGAGCGTCGTTGGTGTACGCGGACTGGAGGCAAAGGAGCAGGGCATCTGCTTCCACCGGGCTGGCGGATGCCGTGGCACCCGCGAGTAACGCCGCGGTGAGCAGTGCCCCGAGCAACGCGCGGGCGATGGTCGTGGGCATCATGCTCACTTCCTAAACTGGTCGAGTGAGACCCAACGGTCATCCGACCAGCAGTCGGCAAGGGGCGGGATCTCTGATTTGGAAACATGTGTGTAGAGCTCAACTCCGCTGTCTCGCTCGCGCGCAACCACGGAGATGATGGACCGGTACGGCGTGCCCAGGATGCCACCGTTCCAGTCGATGACCAGAACGGTTCCCCCGTCGCCGGCGGCACGGTCCCGAGACTGCATCTGTTCAAGTACCTTCGCACTCAGCTCAGGATTGTCGTCTTCCAGTGGACGCGCCACGCGAAAACGGCCGTCCAGCCAATAGCAGCGCAAGGCCCGTTCGCCCAACTCGTCCGGCGACATGCCGATCATCTCGAAAATGTCCTCGTCGCCGGAGGCGCCGGGGAGCAGCCGGGAGAGCAGGTCGCTGTAGGCCTTTTCACCGGGGTCCTGTTGGGCCGAGGCGGGCGTTGGGAATGCGCCCGCAACGAGGATGAGGGAGGCGATCGCCATTCGCGCGATGGGCTGCCTCATGAATGCACCCACGCCGCGAAGGCGACCCCGGCGATGAAGACGATGGGTGTACCAATCAGCAGCGTGAGCAGAAGCACCAGACCCTTCTCGCCACGCTGCATACCGATGACGGCGAGAAACAGGCTCGCCAGCATCAGCGGCCCCCACACGATCATCGGGATCAATGGCACGGGCACGAACAGGATGATGGCCCAGCCAATCAGCAGGCAGAGCCAGCCCTTGCCGACGAGGCCGGCGAACCGGCCCGCCGAGGCGGTTGTCGAGGTATCCGACATGGGATGTCCTTTCAGGGAAGAGGGGAAGGCCGGCCGTCACAAGCCGAGACGGCCGCTAGAATCACTTTCGGTTGATGGCCAACAGACCCGACGCGGCGAGGCCGAGGCCGAGCAGGCCAACGACGAGGTGCGCGCCCTGAACCAGCCGGATGTTGCGGACAGCCGTCGTCAGTCGGCCTTCCGGGTCGTGGGCGAAGATCGCCCCCATCGGTGAGGCGGACACGTTGAGGATGCGTTGGTGCTCGGCGTCGAAGTACAGGAAGTAGGAAGCAGCTGCGGCGGCAACCAAGACGAGGCCCGTCACGATCTTGGCTGACGGTGACAGAAAGCCGTTGGTATCGCTCCCGGCCGCGGAAGTGCCGGGGGCACTCACATAGGCCTTGAAGTCGTCGAGCGACGGAAACGTCTTGAAACCGGCCAGTGTGTCGGCTTCGACGCTTCCATTGTCGAGCAAGGTATAGCGGCGGCTCTTGTATTCACCGCCTGGTGCGTTCTCTGTGGTTTGCATATCTCCCTCCGGAGCAAGAAGAAACGATCCGAAAGGGAGAAAAGGTTCCTTTGTGCCAAATAAGACGTGGTACTATACTCCAAACGGTAAAGTGCCGAAATCGCTCAATTCTGTCGGCTAAGGAACATTCCTGCATGCCGGCGGCGGAAGGGAACCCTTTCGTCAAGCGGTGCGGCAAAAGGGGTGCAAACAAAAGGCGCCCGGAATCAAGGCGTTGTGCTCCCACGGAACCGCGCCGCTACGGAAATACGGAAATCATGAGAATCGGCTACGCGCGCGTCTCCACCGACGAGCAACACTTGGATATGCAGCTCCGGGCACTGGAACGGGCAGGATGCGAGAGGGTCTTCACGGACAAAGGGGTATCCGGCGGCGCGGTGCGCCGGCCGGGACTGGACCGGGCGTTGAAGGCCCTGTCTCCGGGGGATGAGCTGGCGGTTTGGAGACTTGACCGGCTGGGGCGGTCGCTCGCCCACCTGGTGAAGATCATCAACGACCTGAGGAAGCGGGACGTGGAGTTCCGGTCGTTGTCCGAGGCGATCGACACTACTACCGCAAACGGTCGGTTCTTCTTCCATATGATGGCGGCACTTGCCGAGTTCGAGCGGGGACTCATTTCTGAACGCACGCGTGCCGGGATGCGCGCCGCCCGCGAGCGAGGCGCGCACATTGGCCGACCGAAGTCTCTCACCGAGGAGCAGATTGCCGAGGCACGAAGCGCGATTGATCAGGGGAGGGCAACCGCCGAAGAGTTGGCGAAACAATTTGGTGTGCATCCGCGGACCTTGGAGAAGGCGATTGCCACACAAACGCGCGAATAGACACGGCGTCTGAGTCCTGCTGCAATCGCTCTGGGATGGGCACGTCGTGTCCGGTTTTCCCGATATTCGTGCTTTGGAATAGCTGGCATCGCGCCGATTGCTCCTAGCGTTCAGCGCCACTTCGGTGCGCGCCATCCGGCCTCAATGGCTTCCTTCTCCGAACAGAACCAGCGCTCGCCTTTCTCGACCGAAATTTTCGTGCGGCTGTACCAAGGGCTCCAAGGCGGATGATAGATCTTGCCGTTGGATGAGATGTTGCCTTTGATCGGGCATCCGTTCGGAGACTCCTGCTCGGCGATATTCCAGCGTTCCGCGCGATAGTCCCACGCCGTCTGTGTCGGCGCGCGCCAGATGCCGAGATTCGCAGCCTTGGCCTCTCTCTCCTGAGGCACATAGTCAGTGGCATAGCGGACGAAGGCCCATGCGAGGCCTTCGCTCACCAGTGTGCCGTTTATGTCGGTGCCGCCGACGGTGCAGGTTCCGAGCAGCCGACCGTAGTCATCGAATGCACTACCGACGCAAATAGCTTCGTGGCTGGCCGTAAGCTCGACAAGGCGATCAGTCGCTTTCTCGCCGCAGCGCCATGTGCCGCCGCCTTCGGCAGCACAGGCCTGGCCGTATTCCGGCGCATCGATACCGTACAGCCGGATGGTCACATCGCCGATCGACAGTGTGTCGCCATCCGTAACCGAGGCCGGTCCGTGTACTTCTATACGTCCCTGCGCCAGCGACAGCCCGAGGCCGACGAGGAGGGCGGTAACTCCGGCCGCCAAGCCGAGCATCACCAGACAGCCCGTGTTCCGGGTTGTCCGGCTGTAGACGCGGTTGTACGCGGCCTTCTTCGGGTTCGTGAGCCAGCCGTAGCCCCGCGGAGCCTTGAGGCCGAGATTGTGCCGCACCATCCGTTTGACGGACGTGCGCGCCGCCAGGCGCTTGCGCGGACTTGGAGTGCGGAAGCCAAACTTCATGCCTATCCCCCAGGCCGCCATCCTGCCGTGATGTCGCATCGGCTGCAACTCATGGTCGATAGAGATCGAAGTCAATCGGACACCGACTTGTCTCGTCCAAAATCGGCCGCCAAATGGCCCGCCAGCTATGGCCCTGGCATCGTCGCCATACCCGGCAACGGCGTCGTGGCGTTTCTTCCCCTGACCGGACGGTCATTCCTCGCGGGCGCTGACGCTTCAACAAACACCCCGCCTGCCGTCCTCCCGTTCCGTCCGGCCCTGTAGGTGCCGGTTCCGGCCTTGCCGATGCCCTTTCGGTCCATGTCGGGCCGCAAGGGGCGGCCGCATCAAAACGGAAAGGACAAGACCATGACCAACATCCAGACGATACCGCTCAACAGCCTTGTCGCGCCCAGCGCGAACCCGCGCAAGGTGTTCGACGAAACGACGATCGAAGGGCTGGCGCAATCCATCCAGACCGATGGCCTCTTGCAGAACCTCGTCGTCAGGAAGCGCAGGGGCAACCGCTACGAAATCATCTCCGGACATCGCCGGTTCCTGGCACTATCGAAGCTGAAGGATGAAGGCCACATCGGCGCTGATTTCCCTGTCCCGGTCGACGTGCGCTCGAAGCTCAAAGACGATGACGCCTTGCGTCTGGCTACTGTCGAGAACGTCCAGCGCGAGCAGCTCAATCCGATCGACGAAGCCGAGGCGTTCGCCGGGCTTGTACGCGACGGTGTTGCCATCGAGGACGTTGCCGCGAAGGCCGGGGTAAGTCCCGCCACCGTCAAACGGCGGCTGGCGCTGGCCAGTCTGTGCGACGAGGCCAAGAAGGCCGTGAGAGCGGGGGATTCGCTCGCTGTTGCCGAGGCACTCACGATTGGCACCCACGACGAACAACGCCGCGCGCTGCAGTGGATGGAAAACGCCTATCACTACTCTGCCGACGACATCCGCGGCATGATGCTCGACGACAAGGTCTGCGTGGCCCGAGCGATCTTCCCCATCGACCGCTATGAGGGCACATTCAGTCACGATCTGTTTGAGGACGACGAAACCACTTACTTCGACGACATCGAGCAGTTCCAGCATCTCCAGGCCGAGGCCGTCGAGGAACTCGCAGACGGCTATCGAGAAACAGCCCTGTGGGTTGAGGTCGTCACCGACTGGCATTTCTCGAGCTGGCAATACGACAAGGCCGACGAAGGTGAACCGGCTGGCGTGATCATTCACTTCAAGCCGACAGGCGTCGTCGAGGTGCACGAAGGGCGTCTCAAGCGGAAGGCCATCGACACATCCGCCGAAGGTTCCGAGGATGCGCCCGCGGCCCCCAAGCCGAAGCCGGAATACTCCGCGCCCATGTGCCGCTACATCGCCGCGCACAAGACGCTCGCCGTGCAGGAGGCTGTAACGGCCAATGCCCGCAAGGCGAAGGAGATCGCGATCGTTCAGATGCTGAACGGGCTCGATGAAAGCCTGAAGGCGAAGGTTCATCCGGCGCTGACACACTTCTCGGAGGAGCCTGATCAGCCGACATCCCTGGTCCAGCTAGAGCGGGAAGCGGAAAACCTGACGACGTTGCTTCAGTTCGATGAGGCTGGTGCTCCCAGCTACTACCGCACGCCCTTCGAGCGCGCCCTGCACGCCGCGAAGGATGAGATCGTCCTCTACGAAGCAGTGAAAGCCTTGTCCGATACCGAGCTCGATCAGGTGCTTGCCACTCTGGTGGCGCTCACCTTCGGTCAGCAGTCGATGGACCGGGTCGATCGGCGTGGGAGCTTGTTCAACGCGGTGGCCAACGACCTCGGAGTCGATATGGTGGACCACTGGAGGCCCGACGAGACCTTCCTGTCGAAGCGTACCAGCGCGCAGCTCATCCAGATCGCCAAGGACAGTGGTGCCGTCGCCGTCACCGGCGACCTGAAGGGCTGGAAGAAGGCCGAGATGGTCACCGCGCTTGTGCGGTACTTCCAGCGTGACGACCACGAGGGTGCCCGCACGTGGCTGCCGGAGGCGATGACCTTCGCAATCGACGATGCCGACGACGAGCAGATGCCGCCCTGGGAGTAAGCGCTTCCGGTACTCCTCAAGCCGGCCCGGTCAGGCGATCGGGTCGGCTATTTTATGTGTCGGAACAGTTCTCACGATCAATTGTCAGATATTTATACTTATTTTCTCGTGGCATATGACATAATATATCTGGACAATTAAGTGTAATCATAGAAGTATATTGCCTTATGGGAGTTATAAATAGCTATAGCGGAGTCAAGCGACATTGGCGCCGCCTATTGGCGGTTCCAGGATTTCTCATCCTCGTGATGCTTGCGGTAGCGAGCCACGCGCAAGTCACATTCAATACGACGTCCAGCTCCCGGAACCTCGAAAATGCCAAGATGGCGGCCCAGCTTTCCCAACTGAAAGATCAGGCGGACGACAACACCGACCGTCTCGACAACGAGGTCAAAGACCACGCCAAGGCGATGCTTGCGTCCTGCTCCGGTGACAACAAAATCGCCTGGAATGGTTCGGTGTGGAGTTGTACTTCCGAGACTGATCCGACCGTCTACAGCTTCGCCCAAACGCAACTGCCGGACTGCGGTTCCAGCAAGATTCTGACAGGGGACGGAACGTCCCTGTCCTGCGTTGATAGTGCCGGGTTGTCGGGCTTCGAGATCGATCCGACCGTCTATGATTTCGCCAAAGCGGCGTTGCCGGATTGTGGGGCTGACAAAATCCTCACCGGCGATGGATCCAACTTGTCCTGCGTCAGTGGGACTTCCTTGACCGGGTTCGAATCCGATCCCTCCGTTAAGAGCTTTGCAAAAGCGAACTTGCCCACGTGCGACCCCGGCGAAGTCCTGACCGGAGACGGAACCTCCATGGCCTGTGTGGGTGATTCCGGCTTTGGCTTCACGGAAGCTGATCCGCAAGTGGGCACGTTGACCAGCGGCAAATGGTGCAGCACTGACGGCTCGACGATTGACTGTACCTCTGACGCCCCAACTGGCGGCGCTGATAATCTGGGGGATCATGCTGCCACGCAGGATCTGGCAATGGGCAGCAATGTCATCACGTTTCCAGACGAGAATGCCGATAAGATCAAGCTTGGCAATGGGTACGGTATGAGCGTTACGAGTTTTGGCCTCAACTATTGGGCACCGAGCACGCATATCTGGACTTCCGGCGGCAGCATTACCGGCGGCGGCTCGACGATCATGACGGCGAACGCGAGCGGCCTGAACATGGCCGGAAAAAACATCCAGCTCGCGAACAATATCGAGATGAACGGCGCGTTGACATCGACCATCGGTACCCTGCGCGACGCGAATGGCGGCTACGTCCGTACCTACGGCAACACCGGCTGGTACAATGGCACCCACGTCGGCGGCTGGTACATGCAGGACGCTACCTATGTGCGATCCTACAGCAATAAGAGCGTCTATACGGGCGGTGCCATGCGCGCCGACGCCGGCTTCTATGTCGGCAGCACACCCATCATTACGAGCGCGGGTGCCGTAAGTACGGCAAGCCTGAGTGCTACCACTGGCGGCATCGGCAGCCTGACGGTTACGTCGTCGATGTCTGTGCTTGCAGCCGCGCCCCAGTTCCCGAATATCAACGAGGGTCCAGGCGGATCTTACGCCTGTTTTGCAGGTGCCGCGCATACCATGCGCCTCAACTCCGGTGGCTGCAACTCTTCCGACAAACGACTGAAAAAGAACATCGAGCCCTACCAAACAGGCCTTGATGAAATCATGAAACTGAACCCGGTAACCTATAATTGGAAGGAAGAATGGCGCGGCAAAGGACGCGAGCCGGGCCTCCTGGCGCAAGACGTGCTTGACGTCATCCCGGAAGTTGTCACCGGCACAGGTAAGAAACTCGAGAACGGCGAGATGGATTACTACGGCGTGTCATATATCAAGCTTACCGTACCGCTCGTAAACGCGGTCAAGGAGCTGAAAGACCGGAATGACGAACTGCGCCGAGAAAACGCCGAGTTTCGGCAGCGTTTGGAGAAGTTGGAAGCCCGGATGCGTTGACACGCCAGGCGTTTCACTAACGGGTGCCTGTCTTTCCCAAGTGGGCAGGTGCCCGACCCGTTTCAGGAAGGCCAGCGGCAGTCTCGCGCTAGTGGCTGGCGGTATGGTCGAGACTTAGGTCTTCGCGGCCGCCCGTCGCTTCCGCGCGCCGGATTTGTTTGCCTTTGGCCGAGCTGTCGGCGATACCGAACGAGTAGGGGGCGCGGCCAGCGTCCGCTTCTGACCAAGGCCGATGGTTTTCGCCATCGCCGAGCGGGATGCCGCGTAACTCGGCGCTACCATGGGATAGTCCGGCGGCAGTCCCCATTTCTCGCGATACTCTTGAGGCGTCATATTATAGCGGACCCGAAGGTGCCGCTTCAATGTCTTGAACTTTCTGCCGTCTTCCAGGCAGACGATATAGTCGGTCGTAACCGATCTCTTGATGGATACGGCAGGGACTGGTTTCTCGGGTATGACATCCGCATTGCCAAGCGCTCTCAAGGCCTGATGCACGGCTTGAATCAGTGTCCCCAATTCGCCTGCCGGGACAGTGTTGTTTGTTACATAGGCCGCGACGATCTGCGTCGCGTAGTCAAGAAGCGTCGTGTGATCGGCGGACTCTGTCATACTTGCCATCCCGTTGCTGCCCGTTGCGCGGATCCTATTCCTTTTCCTTTTATCCAAAAACTGCCCGCGAAGATGCAGAGCCTCAATATTTGACGATTCTTTGGTCCGCGGACAGGCTCGATCCGGATCCGTTTGTTCGTTCAAACGGACCGACTGACTTAGCCCGTCAGGAACCGGTTTGCACCGCACCCCATAAGCCTCCACAAAACGCGAGGTGGTGCGGATGCGAATTATCAGACTGTTCGGATTTCTCTGTTTGGCGGTAGCAGCGGCTACTGCCGGACACGGCCAGTCGGCGACTGCGACTGGCGGATCTGCTCATCAGCAGATGTACTCAAACATCTCCCGGCAGATGTCGACGCTGCGCAACGTCGTGGAGTCGGGATTCGCCTCGGTGCGGGAAGACATCAAATCGGTCAACGACCGACTGGCGACCGTCGAGGATCGGCTAGATACCCTTGAAGGGTCCATGAACATCATGAATTCTCGGCTGGTCGCTGTCGAAAGTGCGGTCAAGAAAATCGGGACTTGCGGTGCCAATGGGCAGCTCTGGAACGGGTCGCAATGCGCCAAGATCGACGGTGGCGGCGGGACCGGGAAGAATTGCGGAAAGTCTATTCATGGTACCCAGCGGTCGAAGGCCTGCACCTGGGACGATGTCAATTGCCGGACTTATCCGGCCGGTTCGCAAAGAACTCTGTGTGAGCATTACAAATCTCGCGGACTGAATTATGTCAGCGGCAATAGAGAGGAGCAATGTCAGGATGGAAACTGGGTAGAACTGAGCAGCAACTGCGGCTACGCGCCACCACCTCCTCCCGAAGAGCCAAAATGTCAGCCGGGGTACAAACTCTGCGATGGGATTTGCAGTCAGACCTGCGGCGGGGCGCAGTAAGATAACGAGTGGAACCGATCAGGGCCGGGCAATGCCCGGCCTCTTGTCGTATCAGCAATCCACTGCTTATTCGCCCCGGGCACACCGTGCCTCTTCTGCGGTCCACGACCCCAGCGACCTGTACTGACCGGCAGAAATTGGCGGAAGGCAACGGCCCTGCAACGGGTCGGGCGGGCTTTCTTCCCCGGCTAACGCCTTCCTCGCGCACCAACAAAGCCCTTCTTCCCCGTCCGTTTTGGCACGGCCCTACGGGTTCCGGACCGGCTCTCTCCTTCCGCTTTCCCCGCTGCCGGACAGGCCGCGGAGGGCGCGGCCTCTCAAATGAACAGGAGAGACCACCATGCGCGAACGCTTCGACGTCCATGCCGAAATCACCAAAGCCATCATTGCCGCCATTGAGAACGGTCCCGGCGACTTCCAGCTTCCCTGGCACCGTCCGGGTGTCTGCCTCGAGCGCCCGAAGAATGCGGTTACCGGGCATCGCTACTCCGGCGTCAACATCCTGGCTCTCTGGGCGTCTGGTATGGAGCGTCGCTACGAGTCCGGCCTGTGGGCCAGCTACCGCCAGTGGCGAGAGCTTGGCGGCCAGGTCAAGAAGGGCGAGAAGGGCACCGTCATCGTCTTCTGCAAGGAACTGACCGTCGAGGTCGAGGACGAAGCGACCGGCGATATGAACCCCGAAACGCGGCTGTTCGCGCGAGCATCCCGCGTCTTCAACGCGGCGCAGGTGGATGGTTTCGAGCTGTCGGTTCCGGAGGTGAGGGATCCGGCGCAGCTGCTGGCTGATGCCGAAGCCTTCGTCGAAGGCACCGGTGCCGTCGTCGAGCATGGCGGATCGTCCGCTTGCTACATTCCAGCCCGTGATATCATCCAGATGCCGCTTCGCGAGCGCTTCACCGGCACCGATACGTCGAGCGCCACGGAAAGCTACTATTCGACGCTCTGCCACGAGCTTACGCACTGGAGCGGCGCCCCGCATCGTCTGGACCGCGATCTGTCCGGGCGCTTTGGGACTGAGTCCTACGCGATGGAGGAGCTTGTCGCGGAGCTGGGATCCGCCTTCCTCTGCGCCGACCTTGGCATCAGCCCCGCGCCGCGAGCTGACCATGCGGCTTACCTCGCCGGTTGGCTGAATATCGCCAAAGAAGACCCGCGCGCGCTGTTCACTGTTGCCAGCAAGGCCTCTCAGGCGGTTGCCTTCCTGCAGGGCGACGGCGCGGCCGGTTCGGCGAGCCGAAACGGCAATCCTGACCGTCAAGCGGCGGGCAGGGACCGCTCGCGGCGGGCGGCATAAGGCGAGCCAACACCCTGCTGTCGATGTCGTCCGCATCGTCACCAAGGCCGGGAGGCGGTAACGCCTTCCGGCTTTTTCAGTTTCTCCACTCTTGAAGCGCACAACGGCGTCTGGCAGTGCAGACTGCGCAACCGGCCTGGCGGCACCCGTCAATACAATGGCCAGGGCCGGGATAAGAGAAGGCCGGAAGGTGAACCCTTCCGGCCTCTCGAAGTTACGGACCCGCCTACGCGGGTTGAGCATCAAGGCTCTTGGGCGCCAGGCGGTGCCGTTCGAGCCAGTTATTGAATTCGACAACGTCGATGTACACGCGACCACCGATCTTGATGATGACCGGCTCGAAGCCGTACTTCGGTGCGTGGAACACCCACCAGCGAAGCTTGGCTTCTGTGATGAACTTCGCCTCTTGGGCGAGCTGTCTAACGGTTCTCAGTCGGGTGTAATCAGTCACATTGGCCTTTCATGTTGATGCTCCAGCATACGCCGGACGGCGGATGCCACCAGAAATCTTGTTCTTCGAGGAGCTCGAATCAAGGAAAAATTGCATTGGCGCGCCTTCGCGCGCGCAGCATGCATTACGAGGGAGGTCCCAGCACCTGCGTGTTGACTCGCTCCATCAGCCCCTTCACATGGCTTTCCGACAGGTGGGAGTAGCGCTTGACCATCTGAAGGGTCTTGTGGCCCAGTACGTCGGCAATCTCCACGAGGCTGGCGCCGTTCATCGCCAGATAGCTCGCCGTTGAATGCCGCAGGTCATGGAAGCGGAAGTCGGCGAGCTTCGCCGCGTCCACGGCGTTGTACCACGCCTTGCGGATCTCTATCGGCTCCTTGCCGTCCGTGCGCGGGAACAGCCAGCATGCGCCGGTGTGGTCTTCGAGGCTCTCGTACAGTTTCGTGGCATAGGCGGCCTGCTCGCGCATCAGGTCGGTAATCTGCGGGACGATCGGTACCGAACGGGTCTCCCCGTTCTTGGTGTCCCGCAGCACCGCCATGCCGCGGTTGAGGTCGACATCGCCAATGGTCAGGCCCAGCACTTCGCCCTTCCGCGCGCCCGTTGTGAGCGCGAGCATAACGATCGGGTAGAGATGCCGGTTGTGGTTGGACTTGCAAGCGGCGAGCAGCGCCTTGCGCTCGTCGTCGCTTAGATAGCGCACCCGGCCGTTGCGCAAGTTGGTGATCTTCTCGACATCGTCCAGCGGATTATGCGTCGCCCACTGCCATTGGCGGGCGTACTTGAACAACGTCGACAGGGTGTCCCGGTAGTATTTGATTGTACGCAGGCTGCGCAGCTTTGGCGGTTTGGTCGCCTTCGCGCCCGCCTTGCTCCCCTTCTCCGTCTCCTTGTGCTTCGGGGCCACCTTCTCATTGGCGAGTGTCGCCAAATGCTCGGCGATCATCGCCGGCTCGATATAGGTCAGGCCATAGTCACCCAGTTTGGCCTCCCAGAAATCCATGTGGGCGCTTTCCGAGCGCTGGGTGCCGGGGCTCTTCCGCGGCAGCACCTCGTTGCGATACCGCTTGATGGCTTCCGCCAGCGTATGCGTGCCCGACACCTTGACCAGGGCGCGCAGCTCGCCGCGGCGCAAAGCCGCCTCGGTCTGCTGTGCCCACAGCTTCGCGTCGGTCAGGCGCCGGAAGGACTTCTGCTGCTGCGGGTAGCCCTTGATACGCACCTGTACACGATAGACGGTGCCGTCCTTACGCTGGCGCTTCTGGATGTTGGCCATGTCCGCTCCGCGGTGATCGAGAGAGGGCGTGCCTGGGCACACTTTGGGCACACTCAGGCACAAATTTCTCCCACAATCACCAATAACTGTCAACGGCTATATTCTTACAATTTCCTGATTTAATTGGTGTTTTTGTATTGACGATTGTTGGCTATTATAGCCTTAAAGCGGAATCATAATCCGCGTGTCGGGGGTTCAAGTCCCTCCTCCGCTACCACCCGCACCCCTGTCCGGCCCGGACACATAGGTAACAGAACGTACCTAAGACATGGGTGACAACCTCGTGCCGAACGGGTTGTCGATGGTCTGCAAGGTCCTCTGTTCCAGGTCGATGTATCCCAGATCGTAGTGCAT
>JAEWYT010000140.1 GCA_023458595.1 Pseudomonadota bacterium | reverse complement strand
GACTCATTTCTTCACGTTATGCGGACTCCCTGCTGCAATATGCCGTCAGCCTGGATCAACAGGATGAGGTATATGACAGGATGAAACTGCTTTCGGAGATGTTCATGAAAATGCCCACATTACGTCGTGCAATGATGAACCCTTCGGTACCGGCGGGGGATAAGAAGAAAATTCTTGTGACGGCCTGTGGCGGTAGTATGCCATCATCGCTTTCCAGGATGACCGATCTTATCCTCCGGAATGAAAGGGAAGAGAACTTACAATACATCGTCCTTCGTTTTATCGATCTCTACAGAGAGAAATTCAATATCCAACGGGGGAAATTAGTTACCGCAGTAGCCATTGACGAAGAAACGGAGCAACAATTGATTAGCCGGATCCAAAAAATGGTAAAAGCGGATATCGAAATAGAATCGGTTGCCGATCCAGGAATCATTGGAGGTTTCATACTGACCCTGGATGACTTCAGATGGGACGCAAGCATATCGGGTGAATTGGCCCGTATAAGGAATAAATTCCAGAAAGAACAACTGTGAATTCCCAATCCTTAGTTGACTACGTCCATTTTCTGTCGTCACTCGGCATATTCGAGTAAACTCAGATGTTTTCTTTGCTCAACAGACAAAAACAAGTTTGTTTCTGCCCTCGTTTCTAAGAAAACTCTTCATTCTTCATTCTTCATTCTTCATTCTTCATTCTTAATTCTTCATTCTTCATTCTTAATTTTTAATTCTTAATTTTTCATTCTTAATTCTTAACTTAAAAAATGTCCAATCATAACATCAAGATAAGCGAAGTCTCCGAAGTACTGCGGATGCAACTCGAAGGTCTCGATACCGGCATTCAATATGATGAAACAGGTACGGTCATCACTGTGAGTGATGGTGTCGTACGTATTTTCGGTCTACGCAATGCCGAAGCGAACGAATTGTTGGAGTTCGATAACGGCATGCGGGCCATCGTAATGAACCTGGAAGAAGACAATGTGGGAGCCATACTGTTGGGTAGTTCCAGTGAGATCAAAGAGGGATTTACGGTAAAACGTACCGGGCGGGTAGCTTCGATCTTTGCAGGAGAGGGTATGCTCGGTCGTGTGGTCTCTCCTGGCGGCGCCCCCCTCGATGGTAAAGGCCCGTTGAGTGGTGAGTTGCTGGAGATGCCTCTGGAGAGAAAAGCGCCCGGCGTAGTTTACCGTCAACCTGTCAATACCCCACTACAGACCGGGTTGAAGGCGGTAGATGCCATGATCCCCATCGGACGCGGCCAACGTGAGCTGATCATCGGTGACCGGCAGACCGGGAAGACCAGCATCGCCATCGACACTATTCTCAACCAACGGAAGAATTTTGAAAATGGCGACCCGGTCTACTGCATCTATGTGGCGGTAGGACAAAAAGGCTCTTCAGTAGCCTCTATCGTCAAAACGCTTACCGACGGGGGAGCCATGGATTATACCGTAGTGGTCTCTACCAGCGGATCAGACCCTGCCGCCATGCGGTATATTGCTCCCTTTGCCGGTGCGGCTATCGGTGAGTATTTCCGCGACACAGGCAGACACGCCCTGGTCATTTATGACGACCTTTCCAAGCAGGCAGTGGCTTACCGTGAAGTGTCGCTGATCCTGCGTCGCCCGTCGGGACGGGAAGCCTATCCCGGTGATATTTTCTACCTCCACTCCCGGCTGTTGGAAAGAGCGGCAAACATCATTGTCCAACAAGACGTGGCAGAACGGATGAATGATCTTCCTCCCAGCCTCGAAGGAAAAATCAAAGGAGGTGGTTCCCTCACAGCCTTACCCATTATCGAAACGCAGGCGGGCGACGTATCGGCTTATATCCCGACCAACGTCATCTCCATCACCGACGGGCAGATATTCCTGGAAGCCGACCTTTATAACAAAGGAATCCGTCCCGCTATCAACGTAGGTATCTCCGTCTCCCGCGTGGGAGGTAACGCACAGATCAAGTCGATGAAAAAAGTGGCCGGTACGCTGAAGATCGACCAGGCCCAATACCAGGAACTGGCAGCCTTCTCCAAATTCGGTGGTGATATGGATGCCGTGACGGCCATGACCATCGATAAGGGACAAAAGAACGAACAACTGCTTGTACAGCCTGTACACAGCCCCATGACCGTAGAGCAGCAGATAGCTATTCTCTACTGCGGTACCCACGGGCTTCTCAAAGGTATCGCTCTCGGGAAAGTGGCAAAATTCGAAAAAGAGTTTCTCGGGATGCTCGAGACAAGCCATCGACACGATGTGCTCGATCCACTGAAAGAGGGCCGGATAAATGACGGGATCGGTAAAATTATTGAAGAAGTAGCGGCTGATGTAACAAAAATAATCAATTCCTGAGACGATGGCACAACTGAAAGAGATAAAAACCAGGATACAGTCGGTACGATCCACGCAAAAGATCACATCGGCCATGATGATGATCTCTTCTGCCCGTTTGATGAAAACGCAACGACTCATCCAGAACCTCTATCCTTATGAGCAGAATTTGTACCGGATACTACAGTTGCTTGCAGACCGGGAAGAGAGTATCGACTCCCCCTTCCTGCAAACGCGCACCGTGAAACGGGTCGCCATCGTGGCTTTTTCCTCCAATACCGGGTTGGCCGGCAGGTTCAACGATGATATTACTGAAAGGCTGAGAAAAGTAGTAGGAGACTATTTGCCGTTGGGAAAAGAAAATATCCTCCTTTACCCCATCGGGGAGAAAGTGGCAAAAGCAGTGCGTACCATGAGGTTTAAACCGCAAGGAGACTACAGTGAGATCAGTGAAAACCCATCCTATCAGAATGCGCAACAGATAGCTGAAGAGTTGATGGGGATGTACCTGAAAGGGGAAATCGACCGTGTGGAACTTATCTATCACCATTTCCGCAGCAAAGGGTCGCAGGTGGTGGTCAACGAACCGTTCCTTCCTATCGGGCCGGACACGACTCACGACGGGAAAACACCCTCCGGGGAACCGGGAGCGGGTAAAACGGCCGGCGGCAGCAATCCGGATACCCACTATATCGTAGAACCCGACAGGAAAACCATCCTCATACAACTCCTCCCCAAAATACTGAAAATAAAGCTCTTTACTGCCCACCTCGATTCGGTCACCTCGGAGCATGCCGCCCGCATGTCGGCCATGCGGATCGCGACCGACAATGCCGACGACCTCACCGAAGCCCTTACGCTGGAATATAATAAACTGCGCCAACAATCCATCACCAACGAACTCCTCGACCTGATCGGTGGATCATTTGACAGTGCAGGAGGATAATAAACCGGATAGAATTGGAATTGGAGGTCAGACTTGCGGCAG
>JAEWYT010000139.1 GCA_023458595.1 Pseudomonadota bacterium | reverse complement strand
CTCGACGCAGCGGTGTCAGACGGGCATTCTTGTGGATGTTCATTCGGACCCTCCGGTGTGTGCTGAAGCTTGGTAACTCCAGTCTCCCCGGTCCGGTCCGAATGGACAACCTGCTGAAACCTCACATCTAACCGGCCAAAAGGCTAATGATTGCGGAATAGCTGTCCCGGTCGGTCCCCTGTTCATTCAAGGGCGGCATCAAGCACCGAATTCGGTGTGCCTCGACACGCCGCCGAGATGACTCGCTGATAGCCAACAAGTGGAGATGCGCCTCGTTCATGCCGAGCCGCATCGCTTCTCCCCAATGCTCATGCTCAGGTGTTGGCCGTTGCGACGCGCTGACCGTCGGGCCAACGTAAAGTACCGTGCATGGGCTCCAAGGCTTTCGTCGGCAAAACATGTAGACGGCCGGACAGCCGAATTGCCTGACGTGCTCGGGGCTGACGGGGGAAAACGGGATAACGCGAACAGGCCGGATTCGGACTATTTGGTCCGTGCGGATTTGTCCGCTACATCCCGAATTCCACCACCATCGGCGCGTGCAGGGATTCCGGCGGCCGGTCGATGCGGCCGTAGGCGACGAGCTCGTCCTCGAGCATCTCGTTGTGGATCTGCACCTCGCGCAGCCGGCCGAACAGGGCACGGCTCGCGAGCACATGGTCGAGGACCTGCGGCCTGCCGTGATGGAGCACGGTGAAGCGGCGGTCGGCGGGTAGCGAGCGCTCCACCGGGGTCAGCACGCGGCTCGCCAGATGGCCCGAGCCGGTGTCGTCCTCCGCCGCGCAGGCGAGCCGGAGCGCGGTGTCGTGATCCTCCGCGTTGAAGTCGCCGCAGACGGCGATCAGCGCGTCGGGCTCGGCATCGAAGATGCGCTCGACGGCGAGCCGGAGCTCCAGCGCCTGGCCGGCCCGCTTCATCGCCGACAGGAAGAAGCCCTCCGCCCAGCCGGACACCGACTTCCAGGCGAACGGCCCGGTCTTCTGCCCCGGCACCGCGGCGGCGAGCGGGGCGCGCAGGTGCACGTTGAAGACATGCAGGCGCGCGCCGCCGGGAAGCGCGAGGGCGAGGCGCTGGATCGGCCGGTCCCACTCGACGGGAAACGATGCCGGATCGGCGGGCTCGGCGGTGCGGCGGATCCACGTCGGCGCACTCACCAGCGACTGGCGGATCTCCTCGCGCTCGACGACCGGAAAGCGGGTCAGCACCGCGAGATTGTGCACGTCGCCCGGGCCCTCGCCCCCGGGACCGGCCGTGATGTCGAGGGCGTAATCCGCGTAGGGCGTGGTCTCGAGCAGGCTGTGGAGACCGACCGGCCGGCGGACGCCCTCGACCTTGGTGCGCGCGTTGATCTCCTGCAGGCAGAGGATGTCGGCGTTCAGCCGCCGAAGCTGCGGGCGCAGGACGGCGATGCGCTCGTCGAGCGGCGCGCCTTCCGTCCGGTCGTCGCCGAGGTTTTCCATGTTGAACGTGGCAAGCCGCATGTCCGCCCCCTGCGAGAATCGGCGGCGAGCCTACCGCGAGTTGGCCCGGGATTACATGTCGCCGGCGCGGCGCCGGTCGCTCCACTCTCTCCCCCGGCCCCTCCCGGTCGAAGGGAAGGGAGAAATGCCGTGCGGGCGGCACGTTGCGCCCCTCCCCTCGACCGGGAAGGGTCGGGCGTGGGGTGGGACGGCACACGCCGGCCCGGGATGATCCGGGGCGCCGCCTCACTGGAAGTTCCGGCCCCTGGGCATGACGGCGTGGGCCGCCTTGGCGCGCTTGTCGAGGTCCCTGGCGAGCGCTTCCGGATCGCCGGTGTCGTCGCCGAGGGTTGCGAGCAGCGGCGTCAGGTCGTCGATGCGCTCGGCCACCAGATGGATGACGTTCTGCTCGTTCTGCAGCCTTCCGGTCGCGGCGATCAGGCGGGCGCCGATCACCTGCGGCCGGTAGCGCTCGAACACCTTCGGCCAGACGATGACGTTGGCGACGGCCGTCTCGTCCTCGAGCGTCATGAAGATGACGCCCCTGGCCGAGCCCGGCCGCTGGCGCACCAGCACGAGGCCGGCGACGGTGAGGCGCCGTCCCGCCCGCGTCTCGCGCAGGGTCTCGTGGCGCACGGCGCCGAGCCGGGTCAGCGCCGGGCGCAGGAAGCGCACCGGATGGGCCTTCAGGGAGAGCCTCAGGAAGCGGTAGTCGTTGACCACGTGCTCGCCGGGCGGCATCGGCGGCAGGTCGATGTCCGGCTCGCGGCGCAGCTCCGCGTGGCCGGCGGCCTCGAACAGGGGGAGACGACCGCCCTTCCTGTCTGGCGCCGAGGCCTTGTCGAGGCCGCGCGCGGCCCACAGCGCGGCGCGCCGGTCGAGGCCGATCGAGCGGAAGGCGTCGGCATCGGCGAGCCGCTCGACGGTCGCCGCCGGGAGGCCGGTCCTGAGCCAGAGATCGCGGACGGAATCGTAGCCCGCCCCGCGCTTCTCGACGATCAGGCGGGCATCCTCCTCGCCGACGCCCTTGACCTGCCGGAAGCCGAGCCGGAGGGCATGGGTCGACCGGATGTCGGCGGCCATGTCGGCGTGCAGCGGATGGATGCGAGCGGCGGCGGGGCTTGGAGGGTTGTTGCTGGCGAAGGCGAGCCCCTCGCCTTCGCAACCCCCCTCCCCATCCCACCCCCCCAAGGGGGGGGGGGG
>JAEWYT010000138.1 GCA_023458595.1 Pseudomonadota bacterium | reverse complement strand
ACATCGGAAACATCCGATGTCGTTCGGGCCCGCCTTGGCCGATGCCCGGCATCGCCCTGCGCCGCTCTCGACGCCGGATCGCCTCGCCGATCGCAAACAGAATTGTTTCTATTTGACCCTGAAAGGCCTTAGGACTTCGCCATGGCGTTTTTGATCACGCCGACGATCAGGGTCAGTATCGCGCCGCCGACGCCGCCGCCGACCGCGTCGCCGAGCAGCGCGCCGATATCCACGCCGCCGCCTCCGGCAGCCGCCGTCGCCGCCGCGCCCGCCAACACGTTGACGAGCTGACCGCCGCCGACACCCCCGATCGCCCCGGCGATGGTATTGCCGAGCGACCCGAGGCTGAGGTTCTTCGCCGCCGCGCCCGCCGCGTTGCCGCCGAGCGCGCCGATGACGAGCTGGATAATGATTGGCAAGAGCGATTCCATCCCGATCTCCTCTCAGGTCGACGGTTGGTGTCACCACCAGTTGCGACTCGATATTACCACCAAAAGCGGCGAAAGGAGCCGGCTTTGTGGAGATCCGCTGCCCGGGCTACACCCTGAACGGCGCCTCGACCTCCACGAACGTATCCGGGTAGAGACCGTTGAAATCGGTCCTCAGGGACAGCGAGTAGGCGCCGATGTGGCCGACCTCGATCCAGTCGCCGGCAGCGACCGTCTCCGGCAGCCAGAACGGCCGCGACAGGATGTCGACGGAATCGCAGGTCGCCCCCATGATGCGGAAGGGAATGATCCTCTGCGGATCGCCTCTGGGCTTGACGCGTCCGGGCTCGGCAATGAGGTGTACCGGCAGCGTCAGCTTGCCGGTCCAGGAGTCCGACAGGCTCGCCCAGATGCCGTCGTTGATGTAGAGCCGCTGGCCCTTGCGCAACAGCACCCGCACGATGACCGACAGCGACCGGGCGACGATCGCCCGGCCCGGCTCGGCGACCAGCGGGATGTCTCCGAATCCGGTTCGTTCGACCGCGCGCAGGATGCGCGGCAGCAGTTCTCCCGGCGTCGGCGTCGGCGCGCCCTTGCGGCGCCGGTCGACACCGTAGCGGGCCGGATAGCCGCCGCCGATGTCGAGCGCGGCGAGAGGCACGCCGGCCCGCGCCCTGACCCACTGGGCGGTCTTGAGCGCCAGCGCGTAGGCGTCCGATTCCTCGACCTGGCTGCCGACATGGAAGCACAGGCCCGCCCGCGCGCCGAGCTTGTGGACCCGCTGAAGCAGCTCGACCGCATGGCCCGGCGCGGCGCCGAACTTGCGCGACAGCTCGTAGACCGCGTGCGAGCGCGTGGCGAGGCGCACGAAGAGGGTGAGCGCGGACGTATCGACACCCGCCGCGCGCGCCTCGCGCAGGATCTTCGCGGCCTCGTTCTCGTGGTCGATCGCCAGGTGCCGGACGCCGTAGTCGGCGAGCGCCTCGCGGATCGCGGTCGATGCCTTCACCGGGTGCATGTAGAAAAGCTCGGCTTTCGGCGCCGCCGCCCTCGCCATCCGGAACTCCTCCGGCGAGGCGACGTCGAACGCATCGATGCCGATACCGGCCAGCGTCTCGAGCACGAGCGGGTGCGGATTGGTCTTCACCGCATAGGCGGTCCGCCCGGGAAAGGCGTCGCGGAAGGCGCGCGCATCGGCCTCCAGTTGCGCCGGCCGGAAGCAGTAGACGGGCGTGTCGGGGCGCAGCGCCAGCGCGGCCGCGCGGCCGTTCGCGTAGCGCGGCAGGCCGGTGCGGGATGGACTTTCCGATCGGTCTCGCACGGTCGTGGACACGGATCCCGGGCCTCCAGGTCCGCCCGGGAGCCGGGGCTATGGCCCCCGCGTTCGCCCCGCGGGCTCCGGCTTCCACCGCGAGCGGAACCGCCTACGCTCGCGCCTTTCTGATAGCACGGGCGGTACCGCCTTCATACCGCCCATCCGGCGCCGCGCCGCCGCCTATCCTCCGCCTATCCTCCGCGCACGGGCGGCAGCACCACCTTGTCGAGCCGGCAGGCGCGGCGGTCGACCTCCCGGCAGCCACGGAAGTTCAGGGACTTGTCCATGCAGATGCGCACTTCCCTGAGGCGACGGTGGTCGCAGTCCACCGCGATCGCATCGGCGGCAAGGCCCGGATTGGCCTTGCGGAACGCGCCTTCGATCGCGCCGGGCTGCACCGTCACGTAGCGGTCGATGCCGCGGAAGGCCGGCGGCACCCTCACCCGGTCGTGCGCCCTGCGCACGAGATCGAAGTAGCCCTCCACCGACAGGCCGGCGCAGGTGCCGTGCTTCTGCCACTCGTGGCGGACGAGATCCGGGCTCGGCATGATGTCGAGCATGCCGCGGACGATCTGCTCGCTCGGCCGGCTCGTGGTCGTCGGGCAGAACTCCGGCCAGCCGCGCTCGTATTGCGGCCACAGGCCGTGCACCACGAAGGAGTAGGGCCGCCCGCCGGCGCACTGGAAGCGGTCGGCCCGGTCGCCCTCCGCCTCGCAGTAGGACGGCGACCACGACAGCGTCAGCACGTAGTAGTCGAAATCGCCCGGAACGTTCGTGCCGACGCGCTGCGCCATCGCCCCTGTCGGGACGAGCCCCGCGGCGGGGCAAAGCGCGAGCGCCAGGAGAACGGAAAGGAGGCGGCCGGGCCGCATCGGCGTATCAGAGCGGGCGCAGCATCCGGCAGGCCGGCGCGTAGGCGTATTCGCGGTCGCGCCCGACCAGGCAGAACTGCACGCCCCAGTTGACGCCGGCGAAGCCCTGCTCGCTGCGCAGCCAGTAGACGAGATTGTACTGCCGCCCGTCGGTCAGATAGGCCGAGCCGGTGCAGAAGCGCGTGGCGATGATCGGCGGGTCCCAGTCGCGGAAGGTGGTCTCGCGGGCGCCGGTGATATGCGCCATCTTGACGCCGGTGTGCCAGTAGGCCGCCTCGGCCTGATCGAAATGCGCGGTGATGCGGTTGAGCACCGCGTTGTCGTCGCAGGCCGGCCCCTTCCAGGGCGCGTTGCGATGCGCGTCGAAATAGAAGGTGAAGTTGTCCGCCGCCGCCGGCGTGGAAACGCCGAGCGCCGCAGCGCCCAAAACAAGGGCCGCGCAGATCGCGCCGGCAGCGAAACGCAGCATGCTCACCTCCATTCCGGATCGTGAGGCAAAGATGCGCGGGCCGCTTGGCCGGGTCAACCCGGCGGCGCGCCTCAATTTCCGAAATTCGGGCGGCGGTGCGCCGCTGCAACGCCGAAGGCGATCAGGGAATGGCGGTTCCCGGCACTACGGGACGGAACAGCCGGCGGAAAGCCCCCGCCCCCCGACGATTCAGACCCTGGGCTCCCAGTCCGCGATTTCCGCGGCGTGCTCCGGCAGCAGGATCTTCAGCTGCAGCATCGCCAGCCGCAGCGCCTCGCGACGGTTCGCCCGCTCGCCGCTGACGAGAATGTCGGTCCACAGCCCGTCGGCCAGCGCGTCGATCATGACCGCCATGTCCCCGGCGGCCTCGGCCGGCTTGCCGCCGGCCTCGAGCACGCCCGCGCAGATCGCGGCAAGGGCCCCGTAGCGCCGGTCGTCGTGCTCGCCGCAGATCTTGCGATAGGCCGGACGCGCCTTCGTCTCCGCGTAGAAGGCGTGCCAGATGGCGATCGACTTGGCGTTGCAGACCTTCGGGGAGAAGCTCGCCTTCACCATCGCCACGAGCCGCGCCAGCGGCCTGTCCGGGGCCCTGGCGAGCGCCGCCGTCCAGTTCTCCGTGTACTCCGCCGCGAGCCAGCGCAGCGTCTCGGTGAGCAGCGCCTCCTTGGTCTTGAAGTAGAAGACCAGGCTCGCCGGCGACAGCCCGGCCTCGCGCGCCACCGTCGCCAGCGTCGTGTCGGCGAAACCGACCCGCGCGATCGAATCGGCAGCCGCCGAGACGATGTCCCTGAGCCGCGCCTCGCGGGAGACCCACTTCGGTTTCGTAGCCTGCGCTTCGGCCATGATCCCCACCAAAAATAGCAGAGCCGAAATACCATGAAAAACATAACACTAAAAGAATTTTCTGACTAAGCGTTTAGTCAAAATCTGGACAGGAAGAGGGCTTTCGTGCCACAATCCCGCTTGCCGGCGCGGACATGCCGGGGCCGCTGCCGGGGTGCAGCCGGCACATGGAACAGGGCGAAAAGACAGAACAACGCGAAAAGAGCGGGGACGTGAGAGCCATGCGTAGCGGATTGGCAAGGGACGACATCTTCGACGACGAGTACCGCGGCGGGCTGCCCGCCTGGTCCTACGACAACGACGAGGTGACCGAACTCGAGAAGGAGCACGTGTACCGCCGCTCCTGGCTGATCGCCGGCCATGTCGGCGAGATCCCCGATCCCGGCGACTTCCTCACCCACGACATCGTCGACGAGCGCGCGCTGATCGTGCGCGGCCAGGACGGCGTCGTGCGTGCCTTCCACAACCTCTGCCGCCACCGCGGCTCGCGCGTCGTCGCCGAGGCGAAGGGCAATTGCGGCAACCGCATCGTCTGTCCGTTCCACGGCTGGTGCTACAACGCCGACGGCTCCCTGCGCGGCCGCGCCGCCGAGAAGAGCTTCCCGCCCGCCGACAAGGGGGATCTCGGCCTGAAGCCCGTCGACATGGAGATCTGGCACGGCCTGATCTTCGTGCGCTTCAAGGGCGGCGGCCCCTCCGTCGCCGAGACGATGGCCCCCGTCGAGCACGAGATCGCGCCCTACCGCATCGAGGACATGGTGCCGATCACCAGGCGCTACCGGGTCGAGGTCGACGTCAACTGGAAGGCGATGGTCGACGTCGACGCCGAGGGCTATCACGTGCCGATCGCCCATCCGAGCCTGATGGATCTGTACGGGCGCACCTATCGCGACGAGATCCTGAAGAACGGGCTCGCCCGCTCCTACGGCACCTTCCAGGACAGCCGCGAGGGCACGCAGTGGAGCGTGCGCAACTACAAGCGCATCCTGCCGGAGATGACGCACCTGCCGGAGAGCCACCGGCGCGCCTGGATCTACTATTCCCTGTTCGCCGGCACCGGCCTGCAGCTCTTCCCCGACCAGGTCGACTTCTACCAGTTCGTGCCGCTGACGACGCGCAGGAGCTTCGTGTGGGGCGTTGCCTTCGGCCTGCCCGACGGCCGCCGCGAGACGAAGCTCGCCCGCTGGCTCAACCAGCGCATCAACGAGGTCACCACCAAGGAGGACGCCCAGCTCATCCGGTGGTCGTGGGAGGGCATGCGCTCGTCGGCCTACGACGACTTCCTGCTCTCCGACCTCGAGCTCGGCGTGCGCCACTTCCACGACGGCCTGCGCGACGCGATCCCCGTCCTGAGCCTGCCCGAGCCGCCGCCGCCGGGAACCGTCGTGCAGGTCAACGCCGCGATGTCCGGCGAGAGCGGCTACCGGTCGAACTTCTGAGGTCCCCGCGCAGACCGCGGCGACGGTCCTTGCGGGGTCTCGCAAAGCAGATCCCGGACCGCTCGCCGTCGCACACGCGTATCGGGTAATTTAAGCCGACTATTTATAGTCCTATCTTCGATGATACGGAGAGAAATACGAGGGAAATTGCAGTGTTTCCCGCAGAAAGAAGCGGTGAAACGGAAGTGAAACACAACTGATACTATCGAAACACATTAAATATTGCCCCGGCGGAAGCATACGCATAGGCAGGTAGCGCGTCGCTCGCCGCCGCGATCCCCCGGCAACCCCGCCGGGCCGGCAAAGGCGGACGCCGCGAACGATGACCGCCCATCGGCCCGGTCGTTCCGACCGCCGCCGCCAGCCCACACCTGGAGACGATTTGATGAATCGATTGATCGCGCGCTTCTGCGCGCTCGCCCTCGCCGGCACCCTTTTCCTGACCCTGCCCGCCGGCCCGACGCTCGCCCAGACGGCGACCGACCTCGATTGCAGAGGCTGTGTCGGCGGCAGGGATATCGGCAAGAACGCGGTCACCGGCAAGAAGATCCGGAAGAACGCGGTCGCCGCCAGCAGGCTCGCGCCCAACGCCAAGCCGGCGGGCGTGAGCTTCCAGGCGAAGGACGGCGACGGCGTCGTTCTGAGCCAGGCAGATCAGGTGATCGCGTCGGCCGAGGTCCATGCGCCCGGCAACGGATTCGTGATCGCGATAATGAGCGGCTACCTCGGATTCGGCGGCCCCAACCTCGTCGGCTGCGACCTGACGCAGGGCACCGCCTTCAACAACGACACCGGCGTCATTGCCCAGGGAACGAACACGAACGAGACGATGACCTCCCCGATCTCGCATACCCGCGTGTTTCCCGTCACCAAGGGAACGAGCACGATCAACCTCGTTTGCCTGACCGATGGCGCCCAGCCGGTCGCGATCGCCAACCCGCAGGTGACCGCCCTGTTCGTTCCGGCCGCCTACTGACGGGCGCCCTCTTCGCCATCGGCCCGGCGAATGGCGCCGGGCCGGCCACCCCGAATTGTCGATACCGGAGGAAATCCCGATGATCCGTTCGCTTGCCCGTCTCTCGGCCCTCGCGCTTACCGCCACGCCGCTCCTCGCCGCGCCGCTCGATACGGGCCACGCCCAGACGGCGACCGATCTGAATTGCAGAGGCTGCGTCGGCGGCCGGGACATCGGCAGAAACGCCGTGTCGAAGAAGAAGATCAGGAAGAATTCGGTGGATGCCGCCAGGCTCGCGCCCAACGCCAAGCCGGTCGGCTATGCCGAGACCGCGCGCGACGCGGAGACCATTCCGCTTTCGACCGCCGCGCAGGTGATCGTCTCCGTGACGCTCCATGCCCCGGCGAGGGGCTATGCCTTCGTCGTCGGGGAAGGCCTGATGCGCTTCGACGCCCTGGCGAACGCGGCGGCGTGCAACGTCACCCCGTCCACGGCCCACACCTTCGACATCGGCGGCGGCACGTCCGGCGACGGCGCCGACGAGAACCAGTACATGGGCTACTCGGGAAGCCGGGTCTATCCGGTGACGCCGGGCGCCAACACGTTCAATCTCGTGTGCCGGACCATGAACGCTGCAAGCGTCGGCATCATAAACCCGAAGATCTCGGCGCTGTTCGTCCCGCAGGCCTACTGACCCTCCCGCGACTGCCGCGCCGGCTGATTGTCTGCTACCAATATGGCCATGCGCCGGCTTCTCGCACTGCCTCCGATCGCCCTCCTCGCGTTCCTCGCCACCCCGGCCGGGGCCGGCGAGGCGCAGGCCTTCGGCGACTGGCGGGCCGAATGCAGCGACGGGAACATATGCGTGCTGGTCAACCGCGGCGCCGGCGCGGATGGCGAGGACGTGGTGCTGGCGCTGCGCCGGCGGCCGGAGGCGGACGCGCCCTGGCAGCTCTCGGTGACCCCGCTCGAGCCGGGGATAGACCTCACCCATCCCTTCGCGATGAACGTCGACGGCGGCCCGAAGCTCACCTTCAATCCGGGCTACGACTATCTGGCCTTCGGCTCCGCCGACAACCTGTTCCTGGTGAACGCCGGGCTCGGCGAGCGCCTGCTGTCGGAGATGGCCGGCGGCGCGGAGGCGAAGGTGTTCTACGAGCCGGACGGCGGCGGGTCCGCGTCGGCGTCCTTCGCCCTGTCCGGCCTCGCCGCGGGCCTCGCCTGGATCGACCGCGAGCAGGCGCGCGACGATGCGAACCGCCGCATCGCCCCGCCGGACGATCTCGCGCCGCACGAGTCGATGGCGAACCTGGAAACGCCGATCGACGGCGGCAAGGGCCAGCGCGGCCTGCCCAACAACGTGCTCGCCCAGCACTACGGCGTGCACGGCTGCGAGGATCTCGACAGCCCGCTGATGGCGAAGACGCAGGCGCTGACCGCGCGCCTCTCCGATTCGGCCGTCCTCTACGCCGTCCCCTGCACGGCGACGGGCGGGCGCGTCGCCTCGCGTCTCTACGTCGTCGAGACGGGCGAGATCGGCGGCATCGAGACCCTGGCGTTCGCCCGCTACAGCGCGACCTGGGGCTGGACCGGCACCGACACGCTGATCGACGTCCGCCTCGACGGGGCCGCCGGTGAAATCAGGAGCGCCACCGCCGCCCGCGACGTCGACGGCTGCGGCCACGCCGCCCGCTGGCGCTGGCGCGACATCGCCTTCGCCCTCGTCGAGTACCGCTACCGCGAAACCTGCTCCGGCTCCGACGACCCGAAACGGTGGCCGGTGGTGTTCGAGCTGAAAAAGTGAGCGGGCGGCCCCGCGACCTGCCGCGCGGCCCCCTCACCCTACCCTCTCCCCCGGCGGGGGAGAGGGAAGCAAGGTCACGGGCCCTAGACACATTCTGTCGCCGCCGAGCGAGCACCAGGAGCTTGGCCGGCGAAGCGCTGCGCGCCCTCTCCCCGCGGGGGGGGGATGCGTGGGCTTGGCGCGCTGAAAGCAAGCTTGGCCGAAGCTGGGTGAGGGGCACGCGGCTGCCGCTGAACGGCCTCCGGATCGGGTCCGGGACACGCGTTGGTTTTCGGGGCATGGGCGGAGCAACAGATAGAAGACCTGTGTCCCGGACTTGATCCGGGACCCAGACGGCCGCGAGGCAGACGCGGCCCTCGCCTACTTGAACTTGTAGGTGACGCCGGCGCGGAGCGTATGGCTGTCGAACTCGGTGGAGAACGGCGTGCCGCCGATCCTGCCGCTCGACTTGCCGAGGTCGGTGTAGAGATATTCGCCGCGCACGGTGAAACTGTCGGTCAGCGCCGCCTCGACGCCCGCGCCGAGCGTCCAGCCGACCTTGGTGTCGCTCGAGGATCCCGCCGGCGCGGAGATCTTCACGTCGCCGACGGCGAGGCCGCCGGTGCCGTAGAACATGTAGCGGTCGACGGCGTAGCCGGCGCGGCCGCGCAAGGTCGCGAACCAGTCGCTCTCCGCCTTCAGCGGGACGCCCGCGACGAGCGCCGTATCGTCGCCGAGATTGAAGCTGGCGTCCGCCTCGACGCCGTAGACGAACGGGCCGTTCTGGAAGTTGACGCCGGCGAAGGCGCCGCCCGTGAAGCCGCCGGCATCGAAATTCGTGCCGACCGCGGGCGTGCCGAACAGGGTGTCGAAGTTCTGCCAGCTCGCTCCCGCCGACAGGCCGGCATAGACGCCGGACCAGTCGTAGACGACCGGCGCGGCGGGGGTGAACGGCGTGCTGTCGGGCGCCTGCACGTCCGCCGCGCGGGCAACCGTCGCCGAAGCGATCGCTGCGAGCAGCGACGCGGCGAGCAGCGCGGGAGCGGTGGCGCGAATGATCATGCGTCCTGAACTCCAAACGCGAAACGACGACGCGCCCGGCGACGGCTCGCCGGCGCAACGGCCTCGCCCCCGTTTGCACCGAACCTCGATGATCTTCCTGTATAGCACGGATCGCTGAAAATTCTGTTCATTTCGAGGCGAAATCGAGCGGTTTCCCGAGAGCTTCCGTTAACAATCGGCAATCCCGCCGCCCTTTTCAATACGGTTCCGGACCGCCCGAAACGGCCCGTTCCCTCGCCCGCAGGCCAGGGAAATCGACCGTTCGCAGCCGCCGCGGCCTTCCGGTTCGCGACCGTCTTCCTATATGGCTGTCACGTTTCCCCGCCGCCGGAGCGGCGTCCGCGCGCGAGCCTTCCCGTGACCGCCTATGTCCTGCTGACCTTCGGATTGGTGGTCCTCGTCGTGGCCGGCGACCTTCTGGTGCGCGGCGCGGTGGCGATCGCGGTGCGCCTCGGCATCCCCACCCTCATCATCGGCCTCACCATCGTCGCCTTCGGCACCTCGGCGCCGGAGCTGGTGATATCCCTCGGCGCGGCGCTGTCGGACGCGCCCGGCATCGCGCTCGGCAACGTCGTCGGCTCCAACATCGCCAACATCCTGCTCGTCCTCGGCCTGCCCTCGATCCTCTACGCCACCCGCTGCGACGAGCCCGGCCTCCTGCGCAACACGGCGTTCATGCTGGTGGCCACGGCGGTGTTCATCGCGCTCGCCTTCACCACGCCGCTGCACGTCTGGCAGGGCACGGTCCTCGTCGTCCTGATGGCGGCCTTCCTGTGGGATTCGGGGGTGCGCGCCCGGCGCGCCGTGAACGGGCTCGCGCCGGCGGACGGTCCGGACGCCGCTGCGGAGAAGCCCGCGGGCAAGGCGCTCCTCGCCGCCGCCATGGTCGTCGCCGGGCTGATCGGCCTGCCCGTCGGCGCCCACCTCGCCGTCACCGGCGCGCGCGAGATCGCCCTCGCCTGGGGCATGTCGGACGCCGCGGTCGGCCTGACGGTCGTCGCCGTCGGCACGTCCCTGCCCGAGCTCGCCGCGACCACCATGGCCGCGCTCAGGCGCGAGAGCGCCATCGCGGTCGGCAACGTCATCGGCTCCAACGTCTTCAACCTGCTCGCGATCATGGGGCTCACCGCGATCGCCGCGCCCGTGCCGGTCGCCCCGGGCGTGCTGCATGTCGATCTCTGGGTGATGCTCGCCTCCTCGCTCGCCGTCGTGCCGTTCGTCTACTGGCGCTGGCGCATCGGCAAGCTGGCGGGACTGGCCTTCGTCGCCGTTTATTTTATCTACGTCGCGATGGTGGTCGGCGCGCGGTCGACCGCGCTCGCGGGCTCGTGAGGCGCCGGAAACGGAGAAACGGAACATGACGAAGGCCGCCCTGGTCACCGGCGCCGCCAGGCGCATCGGCCGCGCGATCGCCCTCGATCTGGCGGCGAACGGCTACGCGGTCGCGATCCACTACCGCCGGTCCGCCGACGACGCCCGCGCCGTCGCCGGCCTGATCGAGTCCTCGGGCGGGCGCACCACGACGGTCTGCGGCGACCTCGCCGACCCCGCCGTGCCCGCGCGCCTGATCGCCGACGCGACGAAGGCGCTCGGCCCGATCACCGCGCTCGTCAACAACGCCTCGATCTTCGAGCGCGACGATCCCGCGACCGTGACCGCCGCGAGCTGGGACGAGCAGATCGCCGTCAACACCCGCGCCCCGGTCCTGCTCGCCCGTCATTTCGCCGCCGCTCTGCCGAACACGGCGACGGGCGCCGTCGTCAACCTGATCGACCAGCGGGTGCTGAAACCCACTCCGATGTTCTTCTCCTACGCGGTATCGAAGGAAGCCCTGTGGTCGGCGACGCGCATGCTCGCTCAAGGGCTGGCGCCGGCGGTGCGCGTCAACGCCGTCTCGCCGGGGCCGACGCTGCCCAACGTGCGCCAGAGCGCCGACGACTTCCGCCGCCAGCAGGAGGCCGTGCTCCTGCGCCGCGGCCCGAGCGCGCGGGAAGTCGCCGAAGCCGCCCGCTTCCTCCTTGAATCGCCCTCGGTCACCGGCCAGATGCTGGTTGTGGACGGAGGCCAGCACCTTGCCTGGGAGACGCCGGACGTCGTAGGCATCAACGAATGATAGGATACCTCCGGGGAATCGGGTCTGTAAGGCGCATACGGCACCGACATCGCCCCCTCCCCCGTCATTGCCGGGCTCGTCCCGGCAATCCATGAGCACAACCGCCGGCGATCGCGGTCATGGATGCCCGGAACGGGGCCGGGATGACATCGGAGGAGAACGAGGCCCTCACAACCGTGCCATGACGACCGAAACCGACACCTCCGAGACAGCGACCGGGCCGACGACGTCGGTCCGCACCGGGCCGTCGGTGATCGCCGCCGCGGTGAAGCGCGCGCCGAACGGGCCGGGCGTCTACCGCATGTTCGACCGCAAGGGCGACGTGCTCTACGTCGGCAAGGCCCGCAGCGTGAAGAAGCGGGTGACGAGCTACACCCGCATCGGCGGCCAGACCCAGCGCATCGCCCGCATGATCGCCGAGACGGCGGCGATGGAGTTCGTCTCGACGCAGACCGAGACCGAGGCGCTGCTGCTCGAGGCGAACCTGATCAAGCGCCTCCGGCCGCGCTACAACGTGCTCCTGCGCGACGACAAGTCGTTCCCCTACATCCTGATCACCCGCGACCACGCCGCCCCGCAGATCGTCAAGCATCGCGGCGCGCGCAACCGGAAGGGCGACTATTTCGGCCCCTTCGCCTCCGCCGGCGCGGTCGGCCGCACGATCAACGCCCTGCAGCGCGCCTTCCTGCTCAGATCCTGCTCGGATTCCGTCTACGAGAGCCGCACCCGGCCGTGCCTGCTCTACCAGATCAAGCGCTGCTCGGCCCCCTGCACGGGCGAGATCTCGCTTGCCGACTACGACGTGCTGGTCAGGGAGGCCGAGGACTTCCTGTCCGGCAGGAGCCGCGCCGTGCGCGAGGACCTGGCCCGCCAGATGGAGGAGGCCGCCGAGCGGCTCGACTTCGAGTCCGCCGCCGTCTACCGCGACCGCCTCGCCGCCCTCTCCCACGTGCAGTCGCACCAGGGCATCAACCCGCGCTCGGTCGACGAGGCCGACATCTTCGCCGCCCACCAGGAGGGCGGCCAGACCTGCGTCCAGGTGTTCTTCTTCCGCACCGGCCAGAACTGGGGCAACCGCGCCTACTTCCCCCGCGCCGACAGGTCGCTGGGGACTTCCGAGGTGCTCGGCGCCTTCATCGCCCAGTTCTACGACGACAAGCCGGTGCCGCGCCTGATCCTCCTGTCGGAGGAGATCGAGGAGACGGAGCTTCTCTCCGAGGCCCTCTCGCTCAATGCCGGCCACAAGGTCGAGGTCGCGGTGCCGAAGCGCGGCGAGAAGAAGGACCTGATGGACCACGCCCTGTCGAACGCGAGGGAGGCGCTCGGCCGCAGGCTGGCCGAATCCGCCTCGCAGGCCCGCCTGCTCGCCGGCGTCGCCGAGACCTTCGGCCTCGACGAGGCCCCGCGCCGCATCGAGGTCTACGACAACTCCCACATCATGGGCACCAACGCCGTCGGCGGCATGATCGTCGCCGGGCCGGAGGGCTTCGAGAAGGGCCAGTACCGCAAGTTCAACATCAAGGGCACGGACCTGACGCCCGGCGACGACTACGCCATGATGCGCGAGGTCCTGACCCGCCGCTTCAAGCGGCTGCTGAAGGAGAGCGGTCGGACGCCGCCGGCGTCGGATGAGGCGGGCGAGGCCGCGGAGCCGGATACGGGCCCGTCTCCGCATCCCGAGGAGGCGCGAAGCGCCGTCTCGAAGGACGATCCGGACATCTCCGACGTCGTCGTGGACGGCGACGACAGGGCATCCCCCTGGCCCGACCTCGTGCTGATCGACGGCGGCCCGGGCCAGCTCTCCGCCGCCCGCGCGGTGATGGCCGAACTCGGGCTGGAGGGCGTGCCGCTGGTCGCGATCGCCAAGGGTCTCGACCGCGATCTCGGCCGCGAGGAGTTCCACATCCCCGGCAGGACGCCCTTCCGCCTCAGCCCCCGCGATCCGGTGCTTTATTTCGTCCAGCGCCTGCGCGACGAGGCGCACCGCTTCGCCATCGGCTCCCACCGCGCCCGCCGCAAGAAGGCGCTGTCGGCGAACCCGCTCGACGAGATCCCCGGCATCGGCCCGGGCCGCAAGCGCGCGCTGCTACGCCATTTCGGCTCGGCCAAGGCAGTGAGCCGCGCGGGGCTGGCCGACCTCGAGGCGACGCCCGGCATCAGCGCCCGGACGGCGCGGCAGGTGTATGATTTCTTCCACGAGGGTGAGTGACGGATGATTAGAGCTTTCCGAGCATAAACTAAATATTACTATTCGCACAGAAACTAACCATTACCAAAATTATTAAGAACAATAGCTTTAATAAGATCATCAAAAGAAATATCTACTATGCCATTTAACGTTATACCTCAGTATCGACAATAAATTCTAAGCAATCCAGTTTGCTGCGCCAAGGTCTTAGCCCAACTCTACCGACCATACCGGTCGGGCGCTCTAAAGAAAACACTAAATCTTCATCTATAGTTACAAGTAATTTATCCATTCCAACTATAATTTTGAAGTTATATACTTTTCCACTTTCGATATGGAACCGTATAGGGTCAGTTACGTGTTCGTAGTCTGTCGTTTCCGTGCCGCCTTTAAAGCCCACTCTCTCAATAAGCACCTCACTGCCGGACATTAATATATTATAGTATCTATTTGTGCCCCTCTCTTCTTTCCAGCCCAATATAATTCCAGAATTCATGCCAAGATTGCCGTTTTGAGGCTTCTCAAAGTTGGAAAATTCCAACTTGGCTTGTATCATAAAGGGGATAGACCCGTATTCCTGCCTCGATAAAAGATATGATCCTTGACCAGAGCCTATAATCCTACTTTTTTCCTCGTCGCGAATCCAATCACCGATCTTAATCAACCTTGTCCAAGAACGATGAACCAAAAAGGACTCCGTTGGCGGCACATTCAAATCCCGGGAAAGGTCCCCGGGATTTGTTCGAAGCATCTCCGCACGATCAAGTAGCGCCTCCGCCACACGTAGAAACACAGCTTCCTGTTCATTTTCCGACGCCGCGCTCAGTGGTTCAGAAGGATTATTTACGGCCTGAAATTGCGATAGATCACGATTCCTCATAAACAGGCTCGGACTGGCTATTATTGGAAGTATCAACGCTCCTTCCTCCTCAGCAGATTTCAGGAGAGGTGGAAGCTCGTTTGTGTGAATGAACTCAGACGCTAGAAAATCAGCGCTCACAATCAGTATTGCAGCGTTTGCCTTATCGACGGCTACACGGATTTCGTCTCTCCACTTCGAACCAGGCTTAATACGATTATCGTCCCAAGAATCGATATCGTAATCTCTATTCAGAGGCGCCAAATGAACCCGCAGCCGATCAAGCCAACGCTTATCTTTGTGGCTGTAGCTTACAAATACGTGAACACGATTATTGCGCTGATTAGCCAATGCATACAACCTTCTGATCCGCTAACTTAAGCAAGAGGATAATAGCCTAAATCTCCATGACAAATACATAAATATTATCTATATCGTCTCTGCCATAATCATTTTCATATATTCCATACCTGACATCCATGAGCAAGTACCGTACGAACGCGCGCAAAATTGAGCCAACGTATCTGGAACATCCCGATTCTTCAGGCAACTATACGGTTTTCATTCCAAGTTCTATTCCCCCCTTCCGAATCTCTCGTACCTTCTCTCCATCTCCTCCCGCGCGAGGGCATGCCTGGATCCGACACAGGCCCACACGGAAGGGGAGCGGCGCCTCCATGCCCCGTCGTCGGGACGGGGCATCGGGGAGGATGTGGACCGCCGGTCCCGTACTAGGGCGGAGCCGTGGCAGACCAGCACGACAGCGCCGGTCGCCGGGTCGCGCGTCAGGCTCCTGCCTTCAGGAGCACAACGGCGAACCGCAGTGATACGGCCGCAGGCGATCCGAAGGTCCCGAAGTCGCCGCGGCGGGCGCTCGCAGGAGCACCTAATTCGGACTACCCGCTTT
>JAEWYT010000137.1 GCA_023458595.1 Pseudomonadota bacterium | reverse complement strand
ACTCTGTTGTCGGAAAAGGTAATGCTACCGGAAATAACCCAGTTTGCTTCGGGAATGTTTTCACAGAATTTTTCAGGCCTACCAAAGTCCGTATCCTGTTGTGCGATATTTTTCCATAATTGCCAACTTCCACCGATAGTATGTTTTACAGGAGCAGGGGTATGGTTATCGCCATATGTGCTGTTTTCCGTGATAGAACCATTGGTAATAAACACCAAATCATTTTCTGTAAGGCTGATTGTCTCTGCTTTTCCGTCTTGGACAAGTTCTATTTTTTTTGCAACTTTTTTACCGTCGATATGATCTATAATTACATTTTGCACTTGAGTGTTATATTGGAATTGCACACCGTGACTTTCCAAATATTTCACCAAAGGTTTAATCAGTGATTCGTATTGGTTATACTTGGTAAAACGAAGAGAGGACATATCGGCAACATGTCCCACATGATGAATAAAACGCAGCAAATAACGGCGCATTTCCATTGCACTTGCCCAAGGCTCAAACGCAAACATCGTTGCCCAATACGCCCAGAAATTGGATTTGAAAAATTCGTCTGTAAAAACCTCATTAATCTTTACATCCTGTAGTTTTTCTTCCGGGGTCAGAAATAATTCTATCAGTTCCTGAATGGCTTTTTGAGATAAAGTAAGTTTTCCATCGGAAGCAACCCTCTGTCCTTGTTTTTCTATCAGACGTGCATGGGAAAAACTTGGATCTTTTTTATTCAACCAATAAAATTCGTCCAGGACAGAAACGCCCTCTGTTTCCAATGAAGGAATGGAACGGAATAAATCCCACAATGTTTCAAAATGTATTTCCATTTCCCGGCCGCCACGAATGATGTAGCCCTTCTGCTCGTTCCAGATGCCGTCCATACTGCCACCGGGAAGGGCAAGCTCTTCCAAAATATGGATCCTATTGCCTTTCATTTGGGCATCACGCACCAGGAAGGTTGCGGCGGCAAGAGATGCTAATCCGGATCCGATAAGATAAGCTGATTTTTCGTCCACGCCATCCGGTTTCAGAGGACGGGCAAATGCTTCATAATTTCCATTACTATAATACATAGTTATTATATTTTAAATTCTACTTAAAGTTAGGAAATGCTACAATCGTTAGGTGTCCTGAAATTCAGGATTTATATACCCTTTTTTACTTTTTGATAGCGAGCTGGTTTCGGAATTCCTGTGGTGAAATGCCCACTTGTTTTTTAAAAAATCTTCCGAAGGCTGACGTAGAACTGAATCCCAATTCAAAGGCAATTTCAGAGATTGTTTTTTCTGGATTTCCTAACAACACGTAGGTAATTTTAATCAGTGTTTCATCTATCATGACATGAGGCGTTTTGCCGGAGTGTTTTTTTATGATTTCTATAAGATGCTTGTTGCTGATATATAATTTTTCAGCATAGAATTGTACGCCCCGGTGCGACAATACGTTTTCCTGAACTAAATTTTTAAATTTCTGATAAATATTGTTGGGGTCAGAAAGAGCGTTTTTAATGCTCTGTTTGTTTTCGGTTTCTATGACGATACTGATTTCCAAAAGCAGATTGATAATGATAGTGCGGATAACATCTTTTAGACGATGATTTTTTCGTTCTGTTTGCTGTTCAAGATATTGGAGCAGCAGGATTAAACGTGTAGATTGTTCTTTATCAGACGAAGTCACTGTAAAATTGGAATCGGAAAACAAATTGAGCCCTTCGATGAAAAACGGGTTAGATATATTTTTAAGCAGAAAATATTTGTCAAAAAACAGCAGTTTCATCCTGAAATTTTTTGAATGTGACAAAAATCGAACTACCGTGGACGGTGCAGAAACCAGAAAACCATTTTGCGAGACGGTGAATTTTTTGTTGTCTATTTCTAAATCAATATATCCGGAAATACAGATGCAAAAGGCATAAAAATCCATACGGAACGGCCTTTCAGGAAATTTTAAATTTTCCTTTCCTGTGGAGATATAATAAGGCTCACAGACTTTTACTCCGTAAAATAGCAATGTTTCTTCTATACTTTCGTACTCTTTCATTTTTGGAACATTTTTTTTGGAGCATTACAGCTAACGCCCGGAGGCTTTGCGAAGTGTTTTGCATTTTGCAAAACCTTCAGTTGAACTAAACCTCCGGTAGCTTTCGCTGCGATGATTTCGTACCTTAGTATATATTAACATTAAATAATTGATACTATGGTTACTAAAAAAATCTCCGGAGGAATTAAGGACGAACAAATATTTGAATCGTGCTTGCAGTGAAATTACAGGTTTTTCTGAACTTTTACAACGTTTTGAACGAAATATTTCTATTTTAGGCAGAAGTAAGTCCACTTTTAATAATTACTCGCGTCATGTAGCAGCTATGGCGTTACATTTTGGCTGTTTACCTACCGAATTGGATCCGGAACAGGTTAAAGATTATCTGTTTGAACTACAACAACGTTCCCATTCACCTTCGCAATCGTACTTTAAACATACAGTTTATGGACTAAGGTTTCTATTAAAAACCGA
>JAEWYT010000136.1 GCA_023458595.1 Pseudomonadota bacterium | reverse complement strand
CCGATGTACTGCGCTGGGAAGCCGCACAAACGCCCCCGCCAGCGCCCACAGCGCCCGGCACGCACCAACACGGAGGCCAGCCATGACGCGCCGCGCCCTGCGACTCAGCCCCGTCCTCGCCGCCGTGGTGCTGGCGGGCTGCGCCAGCGTGGCCCCCGACGGCCTGCGCAGCGCCGTGGACCGCCACACGGCCTCCCGGCTGCCTGCCGACAGCCAGTTGCCGTCCACGGATTCCCGCACCCAGCCAACCACCGAGGCACAGATCGCCCAGTGGCTGAGCCAGCCCGTGGATGCCGACACGGCCGTGCGCATCGCCCTGCTGCGCAGCCCCAGCCTGCAAGCCCAGCTGGCGCAACTGGCCCAGCAGGATGCGCAGCGCGCCCAGGCCCTGACCCTGTTCAACCCCACGCTGACGTTGGGGCGCTTCGTCAACGGCCATGAGCGCGAGATCGAGCGCCAACTCAGCCTCAACCTGGTCCAGCTCATCACCCTGCCGTGGCGCAGCCGCTGGCAAGGCTGGCAGTTGGAGCAGGCCACGCTCACCGCCGCCCAGCAGGTCCTGCTACACGCCGCCGACACCCGCCGCGCCTGGCTGCGGGCCGTGGCCGCGCAGCAAAGCCTGCAGGCGGCCGAACGCATGCACGAGGCCGCGGCAGCCGGCGGCGAGCTGGCCCGGCGCATGGCCCTGGCCGGCAACTTCAGCAAGCTGGAGCAGGCCCAGGAGCTGCGCGTGCAGCACGAGGCCGCCGCCCAGCTGGCCCGCGCCCGCCTGAACGCGACCCTGGAGCGCGAGCAACTGGCCCGCCTGATGGGCCTGTGGGGCCCACAGGCCAACTTTGCCCTGCCGGACAGCCTGCCGCCCCTGCCCAAGGCCGAGGCCTTGCACACCGGGACCGATGCCGAAGCCACCGCACTGCGCGAGCGCCTGGACGTGCGTGCCCTGCGCCGTGAGCTGGACACCACGGCCGATCGCCACGGCTTCGCCCGCGTGGGCGCGCTGTTTGGCGACATCGGCGCCAGCTACAGCCGCAACACCACCACCGACCGCGCCACACGCCACGACGAGGTCACGCGCGGCTGGGAGCTGGAACTGCCCCTGCCCCTGTTCGACTGGGGTGGCGTGGCCGCAGCCGGCGCACGCGCGCAGTTGCAGCACCGCAGTGCCCAGCTGCGCCATGCGGCCTTGCAGGCGCGCAGCGAGGCGCGCACCAGCTGGCTGCGTTACCGCACGGCCTGGGACCTGGCCCAGCAGCAGCGCAGCGAGGTGCTGCCCCTGGCCCAGCAGATGCAGGAGGAGGCCGTGTACCGCTACAACGGCATGTTCATCAGCACCTGGCAGCTGCTGGCCCAGGCCCGCACCACCACCCAGGCCGTGGCCACCGCCACCGAGGCCCAGCGCGACTTCTGGCTGGCCGATGTGGACCTGCAACTGGCGCTGTACAGCACCTCGCCAGGCGCAGGGGCTGCCCGCCTCTCGAGCCCGGCCACACCGTCCGAATCCCCTGCACAAGGCCACTGAGCATGAACCGCCGCAATTTCTTCACCGGCGCCGCCACCGCAGTGGCTGCTGCCTCCGTCAGCCGGGTCGCCATGGCAGCCCTGCCCGAACCCGTCCTGCAAAGCAACGCCGACACGGCCGCGCCGCTGACGCCGCCCAATGGCCGGCCCTACCACCCGGTGGTCACCTTGAACGGCTGGACCACGCCCTGGCGCATGAACGCCGGCGTCAAGGAGTTCCACCTGGTGGCCGAGCCCGTGGTGCGCGAGGTCGCGCCGGGCTTCTTCGTCAACATGTGGGGCTACAACGGCCAGTCGCCCGGACCGACCATCGAGGTGGTCGAGGGCGACCAGGTGCGCATCTTCGTCACCAACCGCCTGCCCGAGGCCACCACCATCCACTGGCACGGCCAGCGCCTGCCCAATGGCATGGACGGTGTGGGCGGCCTGAACCAGCCGCACATCCCGCCGGGCAAGACCTTTGTCTACGAGTTCACGGCGCGCCGCCCCGGCACCTTCATGTACCACCCGCATTCGGACGAGATGGTGCAGATGGCCATGGGCATGATGGGCCTGTGGATCACCCACCCCAAGGGTCGCCACCCGCTGATTGCCGACGTGCAGCGCGACTACGCCTTCCTGCTGGCTGCCTATGCCGTGGAGCCCGGGGCCATGACGCCGCGCATCAACGAGATGACGGACTTCAACATCTGGACCTTCAACAGCCGGGCCTTTCCGTCCATCACGCCGCTGGTGGCCAAGCAAGGCGACAAGGTGCGCATCCGCGTGGGCAATCTGACCATGACCAACCACCCCATCCACCTGCATGGCCACGAGTTCGAGGTCACCGGCACCGACGGCGGCCCCGTGCCCAAGTCCGCCCGCTGGCCCGAGGTGACCACCGACGTGGCCGTGGGCCAGATGCGGCAGATCGAGCTGATCGCCGACGAGCCCGGCGACTGGGCCCTGCACTGCCACAAGAGTCACCACACCATGGGCGCCATGGGCCACAACGTGCCCACCATGATTGGCGTGGACCACCGTGGCCTGGTGGGCAAGATCCAGAAGATCGTGCCCGACTACATGCTGATGGGCGAGCGCGGCATGGGCGACATGGGGGCGATGGAAATGCCCCTGCCCGACAACACCTTCCCGATGATGACGGGCAAAGGGCCGTACGGGAACATCGAGATGGGCGGCATGTTCACCAGCTTCAAGGTGCGCAAGCACCTGGGCGCCAACGACTACGGCGACCCCGGCTGGTACGCGCAACCCCGGGGCACGCATGGCTATGCCTGGAAGGGCGCCCCGCTGGAGGCGCAGGCACCACGCCCCACCCCGCCCGGCCAGGCACCGGGCGCCCCCAGCGTACGCAAACCGGCAGCCGGCCACGGCCCTGCCCACC
>JAEWYT010000135.1 GCA_023458595.1 Pseudomonadota bacterium | reverse complement strand
AGCAGCAGGCGGCCAAGGCCGGGCACTCGCTCGGCCAGGAACTGGCCCTGCTGACTGTGCACGGGGTGCTGCATCTGCTGGGTTACGACCACGCCGAACCGGACGAGGAAAAAGAGATGTTCGCGCTGCAGCGTCAGCTCCTCGAGGAGTGGGTGGCTGATCAGGTCGAGGCATACCACGCCGCCCGGCAGAGCGAGAAAGATCAGCGCCTGCTGGACAAGTCTCGATATTTCGACGAACCGTGACCGGCATACTTCCGCTGCTCGGCGCCGTGGTGCTGGTCGGTTTCGGGGGCCTGTTCGCGGCCATCGACGCCGCGCTGTCCACCGTCTCGATCGCGCGCATCGAGGAACTGGTCCGCGACGAGCGCCCGGGCGCCGCCCGGCTCAGCCGCGTGGTCGCCGAACGCCCCCGCTACATCAATCTTGTTGTCCTGCTGAGGATTACCTGCGAGATCAGTGCCACAGTCCTGCTCGTGTCGTTCCTGGACGGACATCTCGGTGTCAGTTGGGGTCTGGTGGCCTAGGCGGCCATCATGGTGGTGACGAGCTTCGTGGCCATCGGTGTCGGCCCGCGCACCGTCGGCAGGCAGAACGCGTACTCCATCGCGTTGCTCTCGGCATTGCCGTTGCAGGCCATCTCGGTGTAGCTCACCCCGATCAGCCGGCTGCTGGTGCTGATCGGTAACGCACTGACACCGGGCCGTGGTTTCCGCAACGGCCCGTTCGCTTCCGAGATCGAGCTGCGGGAGGTCGTCGACCTGGCCCAGCAGCGCGGGGTGGTGGCCGACGAAGAACGCCGGATGATCCAGTCGGTGTTCGAACTGGGGGATACCCCGGCCCGCGAGGTCATGGTGCCGCGTACCGAGATGGTGTGGATCGAGAGTGACAAATCGGCCGGCCAAGCCACGTCGTTGGCGGTGCGCAGCGGACATTCCCGCATCCCGGTGGTCGGCGAGAACGTCGACGACATCGTCGGTGTGGTCTATCTGAAAGATCTTGTCCAGCAGACCTACTACTCGACCAACGGCGGCCGCGACACCAGTGTGGCGCAGGTGATGCGCCCGGCGGTGTTCGTCCCGGACTCCAAGCCGCTCGACGAACTGCTCAACGAGATGCAGCGCGACCGCAACCACATGGCGCTGCTCGTCGACGAATACGGTGCGATCGCCGGGCTGGTCACCATCGAGGACGTTCTCGAGGAGATCGTCGGCGAGATCGCCGACGAGTACGACACCGACGAGGTGGCCCCGGTCGAAGAACTCGGTGACCGCCAGTACCGGGTGTCGGCACGGCTGGCGATCGAAGACCTCTGCGAACTGTACGGGCTGGAGGCCGACGAGGATCTCGACGTGGACACCGTCGGCGGCCTGGTGGCATTCGAATTGGGCCGGGTGCCGCTGCCCGGCGCCGAAGTGACGTGGGATGGCCTGCGGCTGCGCGCCGAGGGCGGTTCCGACCATCGCGGGCGGGTGCGGATCGGCACAGTTCTGGTGAGCCCGGCTGAATCTGAGGAACAGGAGATCCGAGGTACCGATGAGTGAGCTCGACGCAGAAGACAACAAGCTCGTGGTGCTGGCCCGCGGCGCGATGGGCCGCGCCGAGGCATCCTCGGGTGCCGCGGTGCGCGATCAGGACGGCCGCACCTATGCCGGTGCGCCGGTGGCATTGGCCGCATTGCAGCTGACCGCGCTGCAGGCGGCGGTGGCCGCCGCCGTGTCCAGCGGCGCCACCGGGCTGGAGGCCGCCGTGCTGGTCGGGGGTAGCACCGAGGACGCCGGCGTGGCCGCGGTCCGGGAACTGTCCGGCGACGCCTCGGTGATCGTCACCGACCGGGCGGGAAAACCGGTATGACCGAATTCCGTTCCGGCTTCGTCTGTTTCGTCGGTAGACCCAACACCGGCAAGTCGACGTTGACCAACGCCCTGGTCGGTCAGAAGGTCGCGATCACCTCGAACCGGCCGCAGACCACGCGGCACACGATCCGCGGCATCGTGCACCGCGAGGACTTTCAGATCATCCTGGTTGACACTCCCGGTCTGCACCGGCCGCGAACCTTGCTCGGACAACGGCTCAACGATCTGGTCAAGGACACCTACTCCGAGGTCGACGTGATCGGGTTGTGCATCCCGGCCGATGAACGCATCGGTCCGGGTGACCGCTGGATCTATCAGCAGATCCGCGCGGTGGCGCCGAAAACCACCCTGATCGCCGTTGTCACCAAGACCGACAAGGTGTCCAAAGATCGTGTGGCCGAGCAGCTTTTCGCGGTCAGCGCGCTGGTCGGGCCGGACACCGACATCGTGCCGGTTTCGGCTACCGCGAACGAACAACTCGACGTGCTCACCGACGTCCTCGTCTCGAAACTACCGCCGGGGCCAGCCTATTACCCCGACGGTGAGCTGACCGACGAGCCGGAAGAAGTCCTGATGGCCGAGCTCATCCGTGAGGCCGCTCTGGAAGGTGTGCGCGACGAGCTGCCGCACTCGCTGGCGGTTGTCATCGAAGAGGTATCCGACAGAGAAGGTCGCGACGATCTGAGCCCACTTGTTGACGTGCACGCCATCCTGTACGTCGAGCGCGACAGCCAGAAAGGCATCGTGATCGGCAAGGGCGGTGCCCGGCTGCGCGAGGTTGGCACTGCCGCCCGCACTCAGATCGAGAAATTACTCGGCACAAAGGTTTATCTCGACCTTCGAGTCAAGATCGCCAAGAACTGGCAGCGCGACCCCAAACAGTTGGGGCGGCTCGGGTTCTGAACCGCCTAGCCGGCCCGCCGGTCGAGCGCGTTGATCGCGGCCGCGGCTTGGGATGCGTCGGTCTGGGCCGGGGCGTTCCACCAGACCTCGGGCTGCTTGGCGG
>JAEWYT010000134.1 GCA_023458595.1 Pseudomonadota bacterium | reverse complement strand
GTCCACAGGGCCATGCCGTCGACCGAATGCGCCAGGCGGATGCAGCAGTTGATGGCCTTGTAGTGCAGCCGGGGCTGGCCGTCGGCGACCAGCGTGCGCTCGCCCAGCACCACGGTGCAGGCGCCGCAGTCGCCTTCACCGCAGCCTTCCTTGGTGCCGGTGCAGTGCAGGTCTTCGCGCAGCACTTCCAGCAAGGTGCGGTCCGGCGGGATGTCATGCAGCGTGACGGGCTGGCCGCGACGCAGGAAATGGAGAGGGCGTGGAGACATAGTCTGGTAATTTGACGGTGTTTTTGTTCATTAAGCCATCCGGGTCTCGCCGCGACATATAGACTTCCGTATGTAGTCCATGCGATTGCAGCCATAGTGCGTCCGGCCAGGGCCGGTGCACACCGCAGGCCCGATGTGTATACAAAAGTTCCAAGCAATTTCCGTGCAACGAGCTTTGGGCGGCCTGTACACCCCTGCAATTGCTAAACTGCACCACCAATTTTCTGGACCTTTTGCCGCAACATGAATTTTTCTGACTTCTTGCGACGCGCCAAAAGTTCCCTCAAGTTCTGGTCTGCACCTGCACAACCTGAACCTGCCCCCACAGAATTTCACATCGACGAAGTTTCCGAGCGGGTCGCCAAGCTCAAGGTCCCCGAGCCCAAAGAGCCGACGCAGTTCCACTCCTTGGTCAAACTGGCCCCTATTCCTGTGCCCCGCGAGGTGCGCTGGGAGAGCCAGGCGATCTATCTGGGGGCATGGGCAGGCACGGCGGCATTGGCTTGGGGGGGCTTTCAGGTGCCCACCGACTGGCTGCTGTGGTATGGCGCCGCGGCCGTGCTGGCGTTTGCCGTGCTGTTCCGCCTGGAAGGCCCGCGCACCCGTGCCGAGCGCCTGCAGCGCGAGGCCGAGGTGCAGCGTTGCCACGAGGTCTATCTGCAGGCCGAGGCGCACCTGAAGGCCGTGCTCAACGAAGGCTTCAACGAACGCATGGAAGAGTTCACGACCGTGCGCGCCGCCTACGACGAAGCCTGCCGGGTGCTGCGCACCGCCGACACCCCGAAGAACAGCAAGCTGATCGCCGCCCTGGCCAATCCCCTGCGGACCGAGAAGACCGCCGAGGAAGAGCTGATGGAGCAGATGTCGCAGATGGAACGCACCATGCTCCAGCTGGTGGATGAGATGGAGGATTACTCCGACACCCACAAGGTGGCCATCGACGCAGCCATCATGGCTCGCCACAACGCCCGGCTGGCGTACTGGCAGGCCAAGCTGGACGAAGCAGCCCTGACCGGCGAGGCCGTGCAGCAGCATTGAACACCACCGAATAATCCCTGCCCCCTGGGCGCCACTGCCTTGGCATACTGGGTCGCTTTCGCGGCCCATCGTTCTTTCATGCGAGAAACCACGCCCTTTGAAAAGATTGACCTGCACCTGATCCGCGTGCTGCATACGGTGATTGCCGAACGCAGCGTATCGCGGGCGGCAGTGCGTCTGGGCATGCACCAGCCGGCGGTGTCCACGGCGCTCAAGCGCCTGCGGGACCTGTCGGGCGATCCCATCCTGGTGCGTTCGGGCGGGGGCATGCAGCCCACCGATGCCGCGCTGCGCATGCTGGAGCCTGCGGCCGCCATCCTGCAGTCGGCGGAGCACCTGTTTACGGATGCGCGGGCCTTCGATCCGCGCAGCTCGGCGCGCACCTTCCGCATCGCCGCCAGCGACTACCTGGACCCGCAGTTCCTGCCCAAGCTGGTGGCCCACCTGAAAAAGCAGGCGCCGCTGTGCGCCGTGGAACTCCAGGCGCTGAGCCAGGGCGTGGACTACAGCGGCCAGCTGGCCCAGGGCGAGGTGGACGTGGTGATCGGCAACTGGCCCCAGCCACCGACCGAGCTGCGCATGGCCCAGCTGTTCTCCGATGAACCCGTGTGCCTGGTCAGCCAGTCGCACCCGGCCGTGCGCCGTGGCTGGACGGCCGAGGAGTGGCTGGACGCCGAACACATCGCCCCGATGCCGACCCACCCCGGGGCCAAGGGCGTGATCGACGAAGCCCTCAACGCCCAGGGGCTGCACCGCAACATTGCGGTGCGCTGCGCCCATTTCGGCCTGATGCCGCAGATGGTGGCATCGAGCTTGCTTGTGCTGACCACCGGGCGCCAGTTCTGCGAGCGCTATGCCGCGCAGCTGCCGCTGGCCATCCTGCCGGTGCCGGTGCCCTTGCCGCAGATGCGCTACTACCAGCTGTGGCACGACCGCACGCACCACTCGAGTGCCGGCACCTGGCTGCGTGAGGCCGTGAAGAATACCGCTCTTTTGCTATGAGATAAATAGCTATCAGCCAACGCCAAATCTGCGGTTACGCAGTATTTGTTATTAGGATTTTTTTGAACTGAGACAATCTCGCGCATGACATCCCCTCAATCCATCCCCACGCCCGGTGACGCGCCACCGCGACTGCAGCTGGTGGGCATCACCAAACGATATCCGGCCGTGGTGGCCAACGATGGGGTATCGCTGACGGTGCAGCCTGGCGAAGTGCACGCGGTGCTGGGTGAAAACGGCGCTGGCAAGTCCACGCTGATGAAGATCATCTACGGCACCGTCAAGCCCGATGAAGGCCAG
>JAEWYT010000133.1 GCA_023458595.1 Pseudomonadota bacterium | reverse complement strand
GCATGGGCCCGTTCGAGCTGCTGGACCTGACCGCGCTGGATGTCTCGCACCCGGTGATGGAATCCATCTACCGCCAGTTTTTCGACGAGCCGCGCTTCCGTCCGTCGCCGATCACGACCCTGCGGCTGGCCGGCGGCCTGCTGGGGCGCAAGGGCGGCGAGGGCTTCTATGTCTATCGCGACGGCCAGAAGGTCGTTCCGGCCGAGCCGGCCGTGCCCGCCCTGCCCGAAGGCCTGCGCGTCTGGGTCAGCCCGGCGCACGCCGACGGCCAGGCGCGCGCGGTGGCCCTGCTGCGCCAGCTGGGCGCCGACCTGATCGACACCGGAACGGCCCCGGTCGACGCCTTGCTGGTGGTCACGCCCATGGGTGCAGACGTCTCGACCTGCGTGGCCGAACAGGGCCTGGATGGCAGCCGCTGCGTCGGCCTGGACGTGCTGCATGACTTCGCCGTCAGCCGCCGCCGCACCCTGATGACGTCGCCGGCGACCCAGCCCCAGTGGCGCGATGCCGCCCATGCCCTGTTCGCCAAGGATGGCGTGGCGGTCAGCGTGGTCGAGGATTCGCCGGGCTTCGTGGCCCAGCGCGTGGTCGCCACCATCGTGAACATTGCCTGCGACATCGCCCAGCAGCGGATCGCTACGGCCGAGGATATCGACCGCGCGGGGACGCTGGGCCTGGGTTATCCCAAGGGCCCGCTGGCCATGGGCGATGCCCTGGGCGCGGCGCGCATCCTGGAAATCCTGCGCACCATGGAGCGCGTGACCGGCGATCCGCGTTACCGTCCCAGCCTGTGGCTGCAACGCCGCGTGCAGCTCGGCCTGTCGCTGCTGGCTGGCTGAGTCCGGCGGTCCGCCGGCTAGCGCGCCGCCGCCGGCAGGTAGGCGATGGCGGCGCGCAATTCCTGCTCGGTGGCCTCGTCGGCGCCGCCCTTGGGCGGCATGGCCCCCTTGCCCTGCATCACGGCTTGCAGCATCGCCTCGGTGCCGGTGGCCAGATAGGGCGCCCAGGCCTTGCGATCGCCCAGCACGGGCGCATCGGCCACGCCGGTCGCATGGCAGGCGAAACACACGCTTTGATAGAGTTTCTGGCCCATGCCGATGGCTGCCTCGGCCCCGGCGGCCGGGCTGCCGGCTGCGGGTTCGCCCGGCACATCGGGCGTGTCGGCGCCTGGCTCCCGCGATGCCGTGACATGACGCGCCACCGGCGCGATGCGTTGCAGCACGGCCGCCTCTGAGAACTTCCCGGGATCCGGGCTCGGGCCGTCGTCAAGCGCCAGCCAGACCACCAGCCCTGCCAGCAACGCGATGGGCGCAAGAAACGCCGCTACCGCCGCGCGCCGGTATGCGCGCAGAGGCGCGTCAGGCGGGCGGGACGGGTCAGGCGCAGGATGGAAATCGGACATGGCTTAAACAAAGGTGGCTGTTGCCCGGCGGTCGCCGGCACGCCGGATCGCCGGCATGGCATGGATCGGCCTGACGGCCAGGCAACATGGGCATCCGGGCTTCAACGCGGTGCACAAAAACAGGTACAATAACAATTCTGCGCGCCCGTAGTTCAATGGATAGAATGAGAGTTTCCGAAGCTCTTGATACAGGTTCGATTCCTGTCGGGCGCGCCAGCCAAAAAAAACCTACGTTTTTGGTCCTTTACGGAAGCTTTGCATACGCAAAGATGCAAGTTTTCCATAGCGCCAAATAGGCCATGTTCGGTCTCTTGGGCTGCGATCTGCGTTTTTCCCCGGCAGGTCGGGTTTCCCCACTCATCTTCGTAATAGACGCCGACAAACTGTCGTCGCGCTAGTGTTCGCCCGTTGCGCGATAGCCGATAGGACGAGCATGCCGACTGAGTGTGGCAGAGTTGCGCCGTGCCCGCATGACCCGGATGGCGATTCATAGCGCCAGACCGGGCGCAAAGGATACCGGATCTGAGGTTTGTCTATGTGATGCGCCGGTAGCTGACCTGGTTTACGCGCAACGCCAAGCAGCTCTTCCGGCTTCGTATGGCTTGGTGTTGCACGGCGCGTTTGGCCACCTGACGGCTCATGTACTTAATGCATGCAGCGCAGCTGATAGGGGGCGCTCATTTGACGAACTGACAGATGCTAGCCCGCGCGCGGTCTGGAAGAAAATTATTCGATAGACAATGATGCGCGACTTGTTGGCGGGGTGCTGCGGCGTGATTGTTCATCATCCACTATGCTTTCTTTCTGAGAATTCATGTGCAGTAGAACCGGGGCGTTTCCACCGCAGCCTGGCGAGACGCCAGCCTAGTCTTCTTTGATCTGGAAGATTTGTATATAGTCTGCCGGTTGGTGGCCAGTGCGTCATCAGAGGCCTCGGTGTAGTGAGTTCGGCCATCTAATTGGCTAGTCCGAGTGGCTCCAATCCGATTTGGTGCTCTATGAATTCCATGCTCGCAACTCAATCCTCCCTGTCCGGACATTGCGCCACGCTTGGTGCACACACTGTGCATATTGTCGATGATGACAGTGGTGTGCGCATGTCGCTGAAGTGGCTGCTCGAATCGGTGGGAGTCGACGCTCAGGTATACGAAAATGGGCGGGAATTCCTAGAGAGAGCTCGTCCAGGTACACCGGGCTGCGTTTTGCTGGATGTGCGTATGCCCCAATTGGGCGGCTTTGAGTTGCAAGCCGAGTTGGCCACGCGAGGCTTTATGCTCCCGGTGATCTTTCTTACCG
>JAEWYT010000132.1 GCA_023458595.1 Pseudomonadota bacterium | reverse complement strand
GCGCCCTACCGGGCGCCGGCAAGGAATGGAACCGATGATGCCGTTGCAACGAGGGGGCACGCTGCTGCCCGGTGCCGCCATGCTGGGCATGGGCGTGCTGGTGGTGGTGCCGGTGGCCTTTGTGCTGCTGCAGGCCGTCTTCCCCTGTGCGGCGCAGGCCGACTGGGCGCAGCCGCTGGCGCACTGGCGGCAGGTCTGGCAGGACACGGCCATGGCCCAGTTGCTGGGCAATACCGTGTCCCTGGGCGTGTGGGTGGTGCTGGGCTGCCTGCTGCTGGGCCTGCCCCTGGGCCTGCTGCGCGGGCTGGGGCACCTGCCGGGCAGCGCCCTGTGGGACCTGTGCTTTCTGGTGCCCTTCATGGTGCCGCCCTACATCGCGGCCATGGGCTGGATCCTGTTGCTGCAGCCTGCCGGCTACCTGCAGCAGGCCACGGGCCAGCACGCGGCGGGGCTGCTGTTTTCGGTGCCCGGCGTGGTGCTGGTCATGGTGTTGAACCTGTTTCCGGTGGTGTACTTCGCCGTGTCGCGGGCCGCTGCGGCGGCCGGTGGCCGCCTGGCGGTGGTGGCGCGGGTCTGCGGGGCCAGCCCCTGGCAGGCGCTGTGGCGCGTCACCCTGCCCCTGACGCTGCCGGCCCTGGCGGCCAGCGGGCTGCTGGTGTTTGCCATGACCATCGAGGAGTACGGCACGCCGGCGGTGCTGGCCTCCAATGTGGGCTTTGCGGTGCTGGTGACAGCCATCGAGCAGCGCCTGTCCGACTGGCCCATCGACCTGCCGGGCGCGGCCCTGCTGTCGCTGGTGCTGATGCTGCTGGCCGTGCTGGCGTATGTGGGCCAGCGGCGGCTGATGGCCGGCCGTGGCTATGAGGCCACCGATGGCAAGCCGCAGGCCCTGCACCGCGCGGCGCTGGGTGTTTGGCGCCTGCCGGTGCTGCTGCTGTTTGCGGCCGTGGCCGTGTGTGCCACGCTGCTGCCCTTGCTGTCGATCGCGGCCACGGCGTTCACGGGCACGCTGTCGGGCGGGCTGGCCTGGGACAATTGGACGCTGCGCCACTTCCGGTCAATCTTGGGGGCGGGCTCCGAAGCGCTGCAGGCCCTGGGCACCAGCTTTGCGCTGGCGCTGGCGGTCGCGCTGCTGGTGGGCGTGTTCGGGGCCCTGGTGGCCTACTGCAGCGTGCGCCTGCGCACCCGCACGGCCCTGGCGCTGGACGTGCTGTCGGTGCTGCCGAATGCCATGCCGGGCATTGTGGTGGCCGTGGGCCTGATCCTGGCCTGGAACCAGCCGTGGCTGCCGGTCACGCCCTACAACACCTGGCTGATCCTGCTGCTGGCTTATGCCTGCCTGCTTTTGCCCTATCCCATCCGCTATGCCAACGCCGCCTTGCAGCAGGTGAGCGTGCAGCTGGAATCGGCCGCGCGCGTGCACGGGGCCAGCCTGTGGCAGATGCTGGCGCAGGTGGTGGCACCGCTGCTGGCGCCCAGCGTGGCAGCGGCCATGCTGCTGGTGTTTGCCATCGCCTCGCGCGAGCTGGTGGCCTCGCTGCTGCTGGCGCCGACCGGGGTGCAGACGGTGTCGGTTTATGTCTGGCGCCAGTTCGAGCAGGGCTCGGTCGGCGAGGGCATGGCCATGAGTCTGATCGCCATCGGTCTGACGGCCCTGCTGGTGCTGCTGGCCGCACGCCTGGCACCGCGCCCCGGCCACTGATCCGCCGCGCGCCCCTTGGCGGCCCCTGGTTCCGCTGGAGCGGCTGGGCCCTGGGCACGTGCCGGGCGCCATGGCCTTTGTCCCTGCAGCGGGTGCCTGTGGTGCGCAACCAAATCGTCATCTGCCCGACGCGGCCTTGTCATCTCCGAAATTTCCAATCGCAGCCAGCGCCGGGCGATGCCCCCGGCGTGATTCACAACCCAAGGGAACGGAACATGAACAAGCAAATGCACGTGGCGCTGGCCATGGTTTTGGCCGCTGCCGCCGGCAGCGCGGCCGCACAGTCGAACGTGACGGTGTACGGCGTGATCGATACCAGCGTGGGCCGCGGCTACAAGAGCGATGCCAGTGCCGAAATGATGAGCGGCTATACCGACACCTCGAAGCTGGGCTTCCGCGGCTCGGAAGACCTGGGCAATGGCCTGAAGGCGAACTTCCAGCTGGAAGGCGAGATCGGCAGCGACACCGGTGCCTGGACCGAGGGTTTCAAGCGCCAGTCGTGGGTGGGACTGTCGGGCGGCTTTGGCGAGGTGATGCTGGGCCGCACCACCACCCCCCAGAACCGCCTGATGGGCACGTTTGACCTGAATGGCACGGCCGATGGCTCCAGCGCCATGAAGGTGCTTGGCATCGCCGCCAATGGCGCGTTCATGAGCTCGCGCCAGTCCAACCAGGTCCAGTACGCCACCCCCAAGCTGGGCGGCTTCCAGGCGCGCGTGGCCTACGGCTTCTCCGAAACCGTCAGCGGCACGGCCGGCGACAAGAAGGACTTCCTGCAGCTGGCCGCCAGCTACCAGACCGGGGGGCTGACCCTGGGCGCCGCCTTCCAGCCCAAGAGCATGTCGACCCAGACCGCCGTGGGCGCCACCGACAACCGCAACGGCTATGCGCTGGGCGCCAAGTACA
>JAEWYT010000131.1 GCA_023458595.1 Pseudomonadota bacterium | reverse complement strand
GCGGCGCTTCTGCGGCCCCAGCACCTCTACGTTCGTTAGATTTTTAGGACTAGGCATAAATACAGTCACAAGACTACCTCTTAGGTTAAGAGGGTTTGCCTGTCCTCAGATCAATGGGGCCGCTCCAAAAAAGCGGTGGGCAATGCTTTTCGCATTCAGCTCCATCCCTTGGGTTGGCAAGTGCTGTGTGGGCGCAAGCTGAGTTGGCCGGTGGAGCAATTATCCGAAGGCCTACGGGACCACTTGCCGGGTATGACGACGGATATCGAGCTGCTACACCCTGCCAGCAAGCGCAAGCTGGTGGTTGATACCAAGTTCACCCACATCTTTACTTCGTCACAGTACAAGGAGCAGATGCTGCGCAGTGGCTACCTGTACCAGCTCTATGCCTATTTGCGCACGCAAGAAGCTGCCACCTTGGGGTAAGGCTGGCGCAGTGAGGGCATGTTGCTGCACCCGCATTGTGGCGAGGTCGTAGATGCCTACGTCGATATGCAGGGACATCGGCTGCGGTTTAAGACCATTGATTTGATGGGCTCTGCAGAGGAGTTTGAGCGGCAGCTCCTGAGTTTGGCTGCAGACTTTTCTTGAGAAAATTTTGGCAGCAAATGAATTGCACGAGTTTTACGTGAAAAATTTCTGCTTTCAGACAATCATTTGTCGCTTGTCGCGAATGACTGCTGCACTACATAAAGCAGTCACTCAGGGTATGAAATCGAGAGGCAGCAATCGCTGCATTTCAGTCGTCCAGGCAGTCTGCTCCGATGACTGCAATGGGTCGAGGCTGTGTGGAAACGCATTTTTACCGAGTTAGCTATTGGCACGCCACTACACAGTCGGTCTTTGAATGGCGTCCCTATTTTTGGGAACGTGGCGACACTCAAGGTGTTTTGCGCCCAATCTGTGCCGCTTTGCAGCTAAAAATTGAGCCACAAAGGCTTACGCTGGCACAGATCGCAACGCTTGCATCATGTTTTGAGCACCCAAGATACACATCACACGTTTGAAGTTGTAGGCCAGCACATGCAGGCTCATTTCCGTGCCTACATGTGCCAATGTCTTGGTTAAGAAGTGGGTAGACCCCATCCAGTGCTTGAGCGTCCCAAACACGTGTTCCACTGTGCGCCTGCGCACGGTCATGGCATCGGTTTTTGTATTCAACCGTTCCTGCATGCGCTCCAGTACATCTTCATGCTCCCAGCGGCGAATGCGTCTGTACTGGCTCGTGGTGCATTCGCTCTTTTGAGGGCAGCCTATGCAGGCACTGCTCCAATACACCCGCACATTCAGGCCACTGCGCTCCACCGTGTTAAAGCGGTGAATGGCACTCTCGCCTGCAGGACAGCGGTATTCATCCGTTTCCGATAGATATACAAAGTCAGACTTATCGAAGCGGCCATCCGCCTTAGCGTTCGATGTCAGCGGCTTGGGCACAAATGCCTCAATGCCAGTATCCTCGCAGGCTTTGATTTCCGGGCCATTGAAGTACCCTCGGTCTGCCAGTGCCTGCAGATTGTCTGCAGCCATTTCCTGCTTGGCAGCTTTTGCCATCTTGCTCAACTGTGCACGGTCATTGCCAATGTTGGTCACTTCGTGGGCCACGATCAGATGGTTTTGAGTATCAACAGCAGCTTGCACGTTGTACCCCACGACTCCTTGACCTTTGGAGATCATCACCCGCGAGTCAGGATCCACCGTAGATATTTGGCCATCAGGCTGCTGCTTAATTTGCTCTTGTACCTGCTCCAGTTTTTGCATCTGCAAGCGCAAAAGCTCAATCTTTTCTTTCAGGCGCTTGGTTTTTGCCTCGACCTCTGCAGGCTGCGTACGGTCTGCTGTTTCAAGGGCGTCCAGGTAACGCTGAATGCTTTGCTCGATCTGACGCTTGCGGCCTTCAATCTTGCCATTGCTGAAGTTGTTGTCACCGTTATTAACCGCTTTGAATTTGCTGCCATCAATGGCAATGATGGCCTGGCTAAAGAGCTTGAGTTCCCTGCAAATACCAATGAAGTGGCTGCATACCTTGCGAATGCCAACTCCGTTGTGATGGCGGAAGTCCGCAATCGTTTTGAAGTCTGGAGCCAAGCGTCCTGTCAACCACATCAACTCCACATTGCGCTGAGCTTCCCGCTCCAACCTGCGGCTGGACTGGATGCGATTGAGGTACCCGTAGATATAAAGTTTGAGAAGAACTGCAGGGTGATACGCCGGACGACCTGTGCTTGCAGGTGCAGCTCTGTTGAAGCCCAGAGCTTGCAAGTCCAATTCATCAACAAAGGCATCTACGATCCGTACAGGATTGTCCTCGCCAATGAAGTCATCCAGGCACTCTGGCAGCAGCGTGACCTGATCTCGACATTCACCTTCGATGAAGCGCTTCATATGGCATCGACCTCAATACAGATGCCACGATTTTAAGTTTGGGCCACCGCCAATGCAGTGTTTTCACACAGCCTCATCCGGTTGCAGCCCAAGGGCTCTGGCCAGTTCATTGTGCTTACAAGGTTTGCCTTTTTTTCCTGCCAGTTCCGACAGCATTTGCAGTTCGGTGAGCGTCAGCTTCACACGGCTGCCATCGGGGGCCAGGAGCAAGGCTTTTGCGTGGTGCAGCTTCCAGGACTCTTCTTCTTTGGCGTCTGTGGCACGTGTCGAGCCTGCGACTGCCTCAACC
>JAEWYT010000130.1 GCA_023458595.1 Pseudomonadota bacterium | reverse complement strand
GCGTGGGCCCGCGCTATTGCCCGTCCATCGAGGACAAAATCCACCGTTTCGCCGACAAGCAGTCGCACCAGGTGTTCCTGGAGCCCGAGGGCCTGGACACGCACGAGGTGTATCCGAACGGGGTGTCGACCAGCCTGCCGTTCGACGTGCAGCTGGAACTGATCCACTCGCTGCCCGGGCTGGAGAACGCGCACATCCTGCGCCCCGGCTACGCCATCGAATACGATTACTTCGATCCACGTGGATTGAAGAGCACGCTGGAGACCAAGGCCATCGCCGGCCTGTTCTTCGCCGGGCAGATCAACGGCACCACCGGTTATGAAGAAGCCGCGGCCCAGGGCCTGCTGGCCGGCACCAATGCCGCGCTGCTGTCGCTGGAGCGCGAGCAATGGACGCCGCGCCGCGACGAAGCCTACCTGGGCGTGCTGGTGGACGACCTGGTCACGCGCGGCGTGACCGAGCCCTACCGCATGTTCACGTCGCGGGCGGAATACCGTCTGAGCCTGCGTGAAGACAACGCCGACTTGCGCCTGACGGAAATCGGCCGCCGCCTCGGCATCGTCGACGACGTGCGCTGGGACGCCTTCAACCGCAAGCGCGACGCGGTGGCCGCCGAAGTCGAACGCCTCAAGTCCTCGTGGGTCAATCCGCGCGTGCTGCCGGCCGAGGTCGCCGAGCCGCTGCTGGGCAAGGCGATTGAACGTGAGTACTCACTTGCAGACCTGCTGAAACGCCCCGGCGTCTCCTACGAAGCGCTGATGGCCGCCCGCAATACCGACGGCACGCTGCTCGCCGGTCCTGGGGTGGTCGCCGACGAGGTGCTGGCCGAGCAGGTCGAGATCCAGGTCAAGTACGCCGGCTACATCGCGCGCCAGCAGGACGAGGTCCAGAAGCACATCGCGCACGAGCAGCAGCCCATTCCGGCCGACGTGGACTACGACGCCGTGACCAGCCTGTCGTTCGAAGTCCGCCAGAAGCTCAAGACGCACCGTCCCGAGACCATCGGCCAGGCCGCGCGGATCTCGGGCGTCACGCCCGCCGCCATCTCGCTGCTCCTCATCCACTTGAAGCGCCTGCACTACGGCTCGCGCAAGCAAGCGGCATGAGCCCCGTGGGGCGCCCCAAGGGCGAGTACCGCAGCGTACATGAAAGCCATTCCGTGACCGGCCGCGCAGACCAGCCCGCCGACATGGCCGGCCGGCTCGCGCGCGCGTGCGAACAGCTGGGGCTGGACGCCGACGCGTCCGCCCGGGCCAGGCTGCTCGACTACCTGGCGCAGATGCAGCGCTGGAACCGGACCTACAACCTCACCGCGATCCGCGATCCGCAGCAGATGCTGGTGCAGCACCTGTTCGACAGCCTAGCCGCCGTGGCGCCCTTCAGCGAGGCGCTGGGCGGTCCGGACGCGCCGGCCAAGGTCTACGACGTCGGCTCGGGCGGAGGCCTGCCTGGCGTCGTCCTGGCCATCATGCGGCCGCACTGGTCCGTGACCTGCGTGGACGCCGTCGAAAAGAAAACCGCATTCGTGCGCCAGATGAGCGGCGCGCTGGCCCTGCCCAACCTGCAGGCGCGCCACGCCCGCATCGAAACGCTGGAGCCGGCCGAGTGCAACATTGTCACGTCGCGCGCCTTCGCATCGCTGGACGATTTTGCGCAGCTCGCAGGTCGGCACGTGCGCAACGATGGTACCCTCGTCGCCATGAAGGGCAAGCACCCCGAGGATGAAATCCAGGCGTTGCATGCGCGCGGGCAATGGCAAGTCGATCACATACAGCCGCTGTCCGTGCCGGAACTGCAAGCGGAACGCTGCCTGGTCTGGATGCGCCGCAGTCAAGGAACCCTATGAAGAACATACCCCCCAGCACGACCGCCCGCGTATTCTGCATTGCCAACCAGAAGGGCGGTGTGGGCAAGACGACCACGGCCATCAACCTGGCGGCCGGCCTTGCCACGCACAAGCAACGCGTGCTGCTGGTGGACCTGGACCCTCAGGGCAACGCCACGATGGGCAGCGGCATCGACAAGAACTCGCTCGAATCGAACCTGTACCAGGTGCTGATCGGCGAAGCCGGCATCGAACAGGCGCGCGTGCGCTCAGAATCGGGCGGCTACGACGTGCTGCCGGCCAACCGCGAACTCTCCGGCGCCGAGATCGACCTGGTGCAGATGGAACAGCGCGAGCGCCAGCTCAAGGCCGCCATCGACACCGTCTCCAGCCAGTACGACTTCGTGCTGATCGACTGCCCGCCCACGCTCTCGCTGCTGACCCTGAACGGGCTGGCCGCCGCCCACGGCGTCATCATTCCGATGCAGTGCGAATACTTCGCGCTCGAAGGCTTGTCCGACCTCGTCAACACCATCAAGCGCGTGCATCGAAACATCAACGACGACCTGCGCGTCATCGGCTTGCTGCGCGTGATGTTCGACCCGCGCATGACGCTGCAACAGCAGGTGTCCGCGCAACTCGAATCGCACTTCGGCGACAAGGTCTTCAAGACCGTCGTGCCGCGTAACGTGCGCCTGGCCGAAGCACCCAGTTACGGAATGCCGGGCGTTGTGTATGACCGCGCGTCACGCGGCGCGCAGGCGTATATCTCGTTCGGCGCCGAAATGATCGAACGCGTCAGGAAAGACCTGAACTAGCCGTCCCCGATGCCCGACGCCGCGCTCTTTTTTCCGCCACAGCCAACCCTCTCCACGCCGCCCGCCGACGTGCGCGATGCGCTGCGCGTGCGGCTGGAAGACGCAGCGCTCAATGCCACTGCCGTGGGCGCGCAGGTGATCTATGATGGCTGGCTTGTGCGTTTTGCCCAATCGCCGGCCAAGCGGGTCCGAAGCGTCAATGTGCTGGGGTTATCCACACGTCCTTTGGATGAGCGGCTGGCGTATTGTTCATCGTTGTATGCGCGCCAGGGTTTGCCCATGGTGCTGCGCATCACCTCCATCGGCCCCGATTTTTCGCTCGACGCCGAGCTGGAGGCCCGCGGTTATCTCTACACCGGTGAGACTCGCGTCATGAGCACGCCGCTCGCTCCCCGCGCAAGCGTCAGGAGCGATCTGCATTTCAGCATGGTCGATGCCGAGCGCTTTGCGGCGGCGGTCGGGGCGCTGCGCGGCTCATCGGCAGCGCACATCGCCGAACACCACGCGCGCCTTGCCGGTCTGGCTGTGGATAAGCAGCCGGTGCTCGCCACCGACGCGGCAGGGCAGGTGGTCGCTGCGGGGATGGCCGTGTGTGAAGGCGACCTGCTCGGCCTGTTCGACATCGTTACCCACCCGGGACATCGGCGCAAAGGTTACGCCGCTGTCCTGGTGGAGCATTTGCTGGCCGAAGGGGCTGCCGGCGGCGCCAGGACGGCCTATCTGCAGGTCGAGCCGGAAAACGTCGCCGCGCGGACCCTGTATGACCGCTACGGATTCAAAGACTGTTACGCGTATTGGTACCGCCTGCCCGCCGAGCAGGCGGACGCCTGAGCCCGGCGCTCAGGATACAAAGACAGAAGGAAAGAGGATTTAATTATGGCCACCAAGAAACCCAAGGGATTGGGTCGCGGACTGGACGCCTTGCTGGGCGCCGATGCGCCCGCAATCGACAACATCGGCAAGGCTGTCGCCAAGCCCGAGGGTCCGCCGTCCACCCTGCCCATCTCGAAGATGCGCGCCGGCAAGTATCAGCCGCGCACGCGCATGGACGAGGGGGCCCTGGGCGAGCTGGCCGAATCGATTCGCACGCAAGGCATCATGCAGCCGATACTCGTGCGTGCGTTGGGCGATGCGCCCGGCCACTACGAAATCATTGCTGGCGAACGCCGCTTTCGCGCCGCGCAGCTTGCCGGCCTGAAAGAAGTGCCGGTCCTGGTGCGCGAAGTCGCCGATGAAAACGCCGCCGTCATGGCGCTCATCGAAAACATCCAGCGCGAAGACCTGAATCCGCTCGAAGAAGCGCACGGCGTGCGCCGCCTGCTCGATGAGTTCGGCCTGACGCACGAACAGGCCGCGCAGGCCATCGGCCGTTCACGGTCCGCCACCAGCAACCTGCTGCGCCTCTTGAACCTGGCCGCGCCCGTGCAGACCATGCTGCTGGCCGGCGACGTCGATATGGGCCATGCCCGCGCGCTCCTCGCCGTCGACGCGGCTACGCAGATCCAGCTTGCCAACCTCATCATCGCGCGCCGCCTGTCGGTGCGCGAAGCTGAAAAGCTCGTCGCAAAGACCGCCAAGG
>JAEWYT010000129.1 GCA_023458595.1 Pseudomonadota bacterium | reverse complement strand
ACTCTGCCTCGGTCAGAGCGCCGGGCTTGTTGAGAATCTGCAGATCCATGTGCGCCTTGCCCATGTCGTGCAGCAGCCCGGCCATGCCGGCCTGGTGGACCTGGGCCGGGGTGTGGCCCAGTTTCTTGGCCAGCGCCACCATCAGGCCGCAGACCGCCACCGAGTGCATGTAGGTGTAGTTGTCCAGCGTTTTCAGGCGTGCCACGCTGATCAGGGCATCGGGGTGGCGTGCGACGGAGCTGGTGATCTCCTGGACCAGGTTTTGCGCCGTGGTCATGTCCACCGCCTGGCCCATGCGGGCCTCGCTGAACATGTGCATCACGGCGTCTCGGGCTTCGGCGCACAGCGCGGCCGCGCGCTGCACCTCGCTGCCCAGGGTCACCGGGCCCTCGGCCGCAGGCGGCGTGGCCGGTGCGGGCAGGTCGCGCCCCCGGTCGGTATCGATCCACAGCTCCTGCACCGGGCTGGCGCGCAGCTTGTCCAGCACCTCGGCCTTGTCGAGCAGAAAGGACGTGCGCCAAAACGGGTGCGACAGCCATGGCCCGCAGAGCGCATGGACATGCATGCCGATTTCCAGCTGATCAACACGGATTTTTTTGAGCATGGGTCGAAAAGGCGGAGAACGTAACAACTGGATACGCGCACGCCCATGGTAGCCTTTTCCCCTCTCCCTGCAATTGCGTCAACTGCTACCGATCCATGTCCGCCCCTTCCGCATCGCCCGCCAAGAAAACAGCCCCCAGCGCGGCCCTGCAGGCCATGCACAAGCTGGGGCTGGTGCGCGATATCGACCTGGCGCTGCACCTGCCGCTGCGCTACGAGGATGAGACGCGCATCACCCTGCTGCGCAACGCCCGCGATGGCGACACCGTGCAGATCGAGGCCACGGTCACGCAGTGCGAGGTACAGCTGCGCCCGCGCCGCATGCTCAAGGTGACGGTGGACGACGGCACGGGCGAATGCGTGCTGACCTTCTTCAGCTTCTACCCGTCGCAGCAAAAAAGCATCGCCGAGGGCGCGGTGCTGCGCATCCGCGGCGAGGTCAAGGGTGGCTTCTGGGGGCGGCAGATGCTGCACCCCGCGTTCAAGGCCGCCGGCGGCGAGCTGCCCCAGGCCCTGACGCCGGTCTACCCCACGGCGGCCGGCTTGCCCCAGCCCTACCTGCGCCGTGCCATCGCCAGTGCCATGCAGCGCGTGCAACTGCCCGAAACCCTGCCGCCCGGCACGCCGCCGCCGGTGATGAACTATTGGGGTGAAAATGGCCTGCAGCCCTTGATGGGGCTGCGCGAAGCGCTGCATTTTTTACACCATCCGACCCCCGATGTGGCCCTGGCCACGCTGGAAGACCACAGCCACCCGGCCTGGCAGCGCCTGAAGGCCGAGGAACTGCTGGCCCAGCAGCTGTCCCAGTTCCGCGCCAAGCGCGAACGGGCGCTGCTGAAGGCCCCGGTGCTGACGGTGCCCGCACCCGCCCCGGGCACACTGACGCTGGTGGAGCAGTTTCTGCAGCAGCTGCCGTTCGGCCTGACCGGGGCCCAGCAGCGCGTGTGCCGCGAGATCGCCGAGGACATGGCCCGCCCCCTGCCCATGCACCGCCTGCTGCAGGGCGATGTGGGTTCGGGCAAGACCGTGGTGGCGGCCATGTCGGCCATGGTCTGCATCGCTGCGGGCTGGCAGTGCGCGCTGATGGCGCCCACGGAAATCCTGGCCGAGCAGCATTTCGGCAAGCTGGTCGGCTGGCTGGAGCCCATCCTGGCGCCGCTGGGCAAGAAGGTGGCCTGGCTGTCCGGCGCGCAGAAGAAGAAGGAGCGGGCCGCCATGCTGGCCCTGGTGGCCAGCGGTGAGGCGGCCCTGGTGGTGGGCACGCACGCGGTCATCCAGCAGCAGGTGGAATTCCACAACCTAGCCCTGGCCGTGATCGACGAGCAGCACCGCTTTGGCGTCGCCCAGCGCCTGGCATTGCGGCAAAAGCTGGCCCATGCCGGGCTGGAGCCGCACCTGCTGATGATGAGCGCCACGCCCATCCCGCGCACCCTGGCCATGAGCTATTACGCCGACCTGGATGTGTCGGTGATTGACGAGCTGCCACCGGGCCGCACGCCCATCGTGACCAAGCTCATCTCGGACAGCCGCAAGGACGAGGTCATCGCTCGCATCGGGGCCCAGGTGGCGGCCGGCCGGCAGGTGTACTGGGTGTGCCCGCTGATCGAGGAAAGCGAGGCGCTGGACCTGTCGAACGCCACGGCCACGCACACCGATCTGAGCGCGGCCCTGCCCGGCGTGATGGTGGGCCTGCTGCACTCGCGCATGCCCACGGCCGAGAAGAAGGCTGTGATGGAGCTGTTCACCGCCGGCATCATGGGCGTGCTGGTGTCGACCACGGTGATCGAGGTGGGGGTGGACGTGCCCAACGCCAGCCTGATGGTGATCGAGCATGCCGAACGCTTTGGCCTCTCGCAGCTGCACCAGCTGCGCGGCCGGGTGGGGCGGGGCGCCGCTGCATCGGCCTGCGTGCTGCTGTACTCGGTCAACGACAACGGCCGCCTGTCGGACACCGGCAAGGAGCGGCTGCGCGCCATGGTCGAGACCAACGACGGCTTCGAGATCGCGCGGCGCGACCTGGAAATCCGCGGCCCTGGCGAGTTTTTGGGCGCCCGCCAGTCCGGGGATGCTTTGCTGCGGTTTGCCGACCTGGAGCGGGACGTGGCCCTGCTGGAATGGGCGCGCGAGCTGGCGCCCACCATGCTGCAGCGCTACCCGCACCTGGCGGACCTGCACATCCAGCGTTGGCTGGGCGCCAAGTCCGAGTTCCTCAAGGCGTAGGACAAGCGCGGCTTTGGGCGAAATAATCAGGCATGCGGCCGTGCAGAGAAAGCCAGCCTGCTATACATTCGATTACATCCCCGCTTTGCACTTTCAACCCACGAACTGCGATAGGCGCACGTTCCGCCCATGACACTGACTGAACTGAAATACATTGTTGCCGTAGCCCGAGAGAAGCATTTTGGTCGCGCTGCAGACGCGTGCTATGTGTCGCAGCCCACCTTGTCGGTGGCCATCAAGAAGCTGGAAGAGGAACTGGACGTCAAGATTTTCGAACGCAGCGCGGGCGAAGTCTCGGTGACGCCCCTGGGCGAGTCCATCGTGCGGCAGGCCCAAAGTGTGTTGGAACAGGCAGCGGAGATCAAGGAAATCGCCAAGCGCGGCAAGGACCCGCTGTCGGGCGTGCTGACGCTGGGGGTGATCTACACCATCGGCCCCTACCTGCTGCCGGAGCTGGTGCGCAACTCCATCAAGATGACGCCGCAGATGCCGCTGATGCTGCAGGAGAACTTCACAGTCAAGTTGCTGGAGATGCTGCGCACCGGGGAGAGCGATTGCGCCATCGTGGCCGAACCCTTCCCCGACACCGGCCTGGCGATGGCGCCGCTGTACGACGAGCCCTTCATGGCCGCCGTGCCCAGCGCCCACCCGCTGGCGCAGCAGGAATCGGTGACCACCACCGAGCTGAAGAACGAGACCATGCTGCTGCTGGGCGCGGGCCACTGCTTCCGCGACCATGTGCTGGAGGTGTGCCCCGAGTTCGCGCGCTACGCCAGCAATGCCGAAGGCATCCGCCGCACCTTTGAGGGCTCGTCCCTGGAAACCATCAAGCACATGGTGGCCGCCGGCATGGG
>JAEWYT010000128.1 GCA_023458595.1 Pseudomonadota bacterium | reverse complement strand
GCACCACCGGGGCCGGCCTCGCCGAGCCCCGTCGCCCGGGCCCCGCCGCCGGCAGCGGCAAGGCCGAGCATCTGGTCGAGAATGGCCAGAAACGCCGCGCCGCCGACAGCCCCGCCGCCCTGGCCGGCAGGCGCCGCCGCCCCCGCGGGCAGCGAGGACTGGATCTGGGCCGCAGTGTTGACCGACGTAGCCGCCATGACCGATTTCGAACCGTGCAGACGCACCTCGCGCCTCCGCCGGTGTGGTCAGCAAGAACCACGCCAGAGAAATATCTCTTTTGCTTCAGTGCGTTACGGAAACCTTGGGCGGCGGCGACCGCCGTTACCCGGCAAATGGTGCCGGGCGTCCAGCAGGACTTGCCCCGCGCGCGCAGCCGCCGGCGGCCTTGAATGCGGCGCCGTTGCGCTTATCATTTAGCGGCATCGCGACCGCCTTCGGGTTGCCGCGTCCTTTCCGCCTCCGGCCTCTGGACCAATGCCCGAGCATCCGCTCAACAGCCTCGACCTGCCCAAGGCCCCGGCCGACACGCGCGTCGTCGTCGCCATGTCGGGCGGCGTCGATTCCTCCGTCGTCGCCGGGCTCCTGAAGCGCCAGGGCTACGACGTGGTCGGCGTCACCCTGCAGCTCTACGACCACGGCGACGCGATCCATCGCGCCGGGGCGTGCTGCGCCGGCCAGGACATCTACGACGCGCGCCGGGTCGCCGAGCATCTCGGCATCCCGCACTACGTTCTCGACTACGAGAAGCGCTTCAAGGAGACGGTCATCGACGCCTTCGCCGACAGCTACCTGTCGGGCGAGACGCCGATCCCCTGCGTCGCCTGCAACCAGGACATCAAGTTCCACGACCTGCTGGAGACCGCCCGCGACCTCGGCGCCGACGCCCTGGCGACGGGCCACTACATCGCGAGCCGACCGATGCCGAACGGCCATCGGGCGCTCTACCGGGCCAAGGATCCGGAGCGCGACCAGAGCTATTTCCTGTTCGCCACGACCCAGGAGCAGATCGACTTCCTGCGCTTTCCCCTCGGCGACATGACCAAGCCGGAGACGCGCGAGCTCGCCCGGCAGCTCGGCCTCGCCATCGCCGAGAAGAGCGACAGCCAGGACATCTGCTTCGTGCCGACCGGGCGCTACAGCCAGATCATCGAGCGGCTGCGCCCGGGCGCCGTCGAGCCCGGCGACATCGTCCATCTCGACGGGCGCGTGCTCGGCCGCCACGAGGGCATCATCCACTACACGATCGGCCAGCGGCGCGGGATCGGCGTCGCCGTCGGCGAGCCGCTCTACGTGGTCGACCTCGACGCGGAGGGGCGGCGGGTGATCGTCGGGCCGCGCCAGGCGCTGGAGACGCGGCGGATGACGCTGCGCGACGTCAACTGGCTCGGCGACGCGCCGCTTTCGCCCGGCAGCCGCGACATCTGCGCCAAGGTCCGCTCGACCCGCCCGCCGCAGCCGGCCCGGCTGATCGTCGGGAACGGGACGGTCGAGGTCGAGCTGCTGGCCGGGGAATACGGCGTATCGCCCGGGCAGGCCTGCGTGTTCTACGAAGTCGACGCGCCGCAGAGCCGCGTGCTGGGCGGCGGGTGGATCGCCGCCGCGCGGCGGCCTGAGGTGGGCCGCGTGGACGCATATCGCTCCGACCGGGTCGCCGTGTCGGCCGGCCGCTGACTTTGTTCGCGCGATCAGGCGCAAGGGGTATGGGGGCCCGAGCGAAGTGAACCAGACACCGCCGATCCGGCGTCGCGCCGGAACGCTCGACAGCAACGCCGTGCGCAAGGCTTACCGGCGCTGGGCGCCCGTCTACGACGAGCTGTTCGGCTCGGTGACGCGGGCGGCGCGGCGCGCGGCGATCCGCCACATCAACAAGTCGCGGGGCAGGGTGCTCGAGGTCGGCGTCGGCACCGGCATCGCCCTGCCGCTCTACGGGAAGCACCTCGAGGTCGTCGGCATCGACCTGTCGCTCGAGATGCTGGAGCAGGCGCGCCGGCGCGTCGCCCGCCAGGGGCTCGGCAACGTGACCGCCCTTCTGGAGATGGACGCTTCGCGGCTCGCCTTCGCCGACGCGTGTTTCGACACGGTGGTCGCGATGCACGTCGTGACCGTCGCCCCGGAGCCGCGCCGCGTGATGGCGGAACTCGAGCGGGTCTGCCGGCCGGGCGGCGAGGTCATCCTGGTCAATCATTTCAGCGCCGAGGCGGGACCGCGCGCGGCGATCGAGCAGGCGCTCGCTCCCTTCGCCGACCGGCTCGGCTGGCGGCCGGAATTCCCGGTGGAAACCGTGCTCGACCGCCCCGGCCTCGCCCTGACCGAGAAGCGGGCGCTGCCGCCGGCGGGCCTGTTCACGATGCTCAGGTTCCGCCGTCTCGACGGGGAAATCGCGCAAATGCCGGAAGCGATCGCCGCGGACGCCTGAACGGCCCGCCTTGACACTCCTCGGGCCCCCTCCTTATATCGCCTCCACGGTCCGGGGCGCGATCCCTCGCGCCGGCCGGGCCGATCGGCGGCGGAGTAGCTCAGCTGGTTAGAGCAGCGGAATCATAATCCGCGTGTCGGGGGTTCAAGTCCCTCCTCCGCTACCAATAAAATCAATGACTTAGAAGGCGCCGCGAGGTGCCTTTCGTGTCTCGGGGCACACTTTGGGCACACTTGGGGCCAATAATCTCCCACACTCGCCAAGCCCATAGCCAATCGGAATTCCGGCTTTCCGGTGATCTGGAATTGCGGAAGTGCATTTGTCCGGGCCGGTCGCCTTCTGTTGCGATCGCCAATCGCCAAGCTGACATCATACTAAGGGTAACCTCCGAGTCCGGTTTTGTCGCCGCAAACCGCAGGACGATTGCTGCGCCGCCGACCGAGCAGTGTAAATTTCTTTAATGGCAAAAGCGGCCGCGAGGCCGTCCAAATTCAGCTGTTAGGTCGGCCAATGGTGGACAAGAATCCGTCAACCAACTACGCAACCAGCAAACCGCCATCGACGCCGATCACCTGTCCGGTGACCCACGCGGATGCCGGATCGGCGAGTTGAACGATCCAACGTGCCACTTCGTCGGGTGTTCCGCGTCGTTTGAGCGGAATCTGTTGGCGTTCCTGTTCCTTGACGGCGGCGGCGTGATCGGGTGTGAGACCCATCATTCCCGTCAATGCGCCCGACTCCGTCGGCCCGGGCGCGACTGCGTTGACGCGCACACCCTTTGGCGCGAGTTCCAGTGCCCAACACCGCGTAAGGTGCTCCAATGCAGCTTTGCTGGCGGCATAGTGTGAAAGCATCGCCGCCGCCTTGCGACCATAGGTGCTGGACACATTCACGATCGCCCCTTTCGTTGCGGCGAGGTGATCAATCGCTGCGGCCGCAAGCAGACTCGGCCCAACCACGTTGACGTCGAGTATCGCTGCGATCCGATCGGCAGTGACATCGGCCAATGGCAATATGGAACCCGCACCGGCATTGTTCACGAGGACGTCCAGGCGACCCCATTCATTGACGGCTCTTGCGATCGTCGGCACTGCAGCGTCCGGTCCGGCCACATCGGCGACGAGTCCGACAATGTTGGCGTGGATTCCGGTCGTGCCTTGGAGCCGCGTCGCATCACGTGCTGTCACCACGACATTTGCGCCTTCGCTTGCGAAGGCAAGAGCGGCGGCGCGCCCGATTCCCGAGCTGCCGCCAGTCACGACGACAACCCGATCTTTGAATCTATTCATAGTCATCGCTCCGATAACGCGACACTTGATCGAGCGCCATTCGGCGTGAGGAGTCGCGCGTGTTTCTGCCTATTCATCGAAAGGGGCGTTTGCCACAAGATCGACTGCCGAGGGACTCCGATACCCCGCGACAAGGCGCTCGCCGAAATCCCGAACGAAATTGTCGTAGGTAGTCTCGGGTTGCGTTTGCGCGATGTGGCAGAAGCATTCGGCCATCCGCGCTTTCATGTGCAGACGCGGGAATGCCTCGACAATCGCTGCCACCTCATGAGGTGGAACCAGCTCATATTGGAGACCCACTACGTCGAAGCAGATGCCGGCGGTGCACAGCGCAACTTCGGGCTCCTTGTAGAGCCCTATCGACGGTGTCGAGTTTAGGGCGACGCTGTCCCAGACGAGTTGGGCCCTGCGATCGTCGAAGCCGACCTCCAATGCGAACGTCCGCGCGAGATCGGCACCTTCGACCTCGAACCTTCGCGGTCCCGCGAAACCGACGTTGAGGGTCACGTCGTGCAAAAGCGTGCCGACGGCGACGACTTCCCTATCGTAGCTGCCGCCTTGCCGCGCGGCGATACGCTCAGCATAGAGCCACGAGCGCATGACGTGATTGAAAAGATAGGGCTCGCTTGTACGTTGGGCATGCTCGATCGCCCGATCGATGACGGGCGAAGACGAGATCCGGAGCCTTGTCGGGATCTGAAGATCGGTTGTGCTCATATCTACACCCTTTTCCATCGGGTCTAATTGTTGGCGAGACGGTCTTTGCATCGCGCTACCGGTATCCGACGCCCATCACATAATTCACGAGCATCCGGCCCTGACGCTCCTCCTGATCGAGGAGTACGTCCGTCAGATCCCGGATATCGAGTATGCCCAGCGGCTTGGAATCGGCACCGATCACCGGCACATTCTCGAGATTCTGTGCGAGCATCTGCGTCCTCACGACCTGGACGTCGTCTTCCGGGCCGCATGCGACGAGACGACGCCTCATCAGGGTTGCGACCGGCTCGTCGACCGAACCCGAGGTCGCGAGGTGGCGAACGATGTCGAGACCGTTCAGGACGCCGGCGACCCGTCCGTCTTCGTGGCAAACGACAATTAACCGGGTTGCCGGCTCGGACAGTGACATGGCCGCGGTTCGCAGGCTCGCGCCGATGTCGACCACCGCCAGGCGGGTGGACGTCACCGGATTCAACGTGTCTATGCGCATTGCCAGCTCCAGGTGATCGCCTCTGCTCTGGTTCGCGGCGTTCGATCAGGCCGCGCGCCTACGGTCGGCCGGATGTTGCAGGCGGAAGCCGATCGCCAGCCTGTTCCAGGCATTGATCATGGCGATACCGATCGAGAGTGCGATCAGCTCATCTTCGGAGAACTCGCTTTGCGCGGCCTCGTACACATCGTCCGGCGCGTGGCTCTCGGATATCCGCGTGAGCGTCTCGGCCCAGGCGAGGGCCACCCTTTCGCGTTCCGAATAGAGATGGGATTCCCGCCAGGCGTCGAGCAACAGGAGCCGGTCATCGGTCTCGCCGAGCCTGGCCGCGTCCTGCCGATGCATGTGCAGACAGTGGGCGCAGCCGTTCATCTGCGATACCCGCACCTTGACGAGTTCGAGCAACCTCGGATCGAAGCTTTTCGAGATCCAGGCCTCGACTGCGGCGAGGCCCTCGATGCCCTCGTTCCGTCGCGCGAGGACGTTCAGGCGTTGTGTCATTTCTTGATCTCCAACAGTTGGATTGAGGTCGGCCGAAGTCATTCGGCGTCGATCGTCAGAACCGTTTCGCCGGTGTCGACGACGAACACGGCGAGCAGCCGCGCCGGCTCCGTGGTACTCGCGTTCTTGCTCACGGCATGGAAATCTCCGGGATATTCGGAGAAGCTCTCGCCGGCGCGGTAGGTGATAACCGGGCCGTCGTTGACCTGGCTCCGGATCGCACCGTCGAGAACCGTAGCGTAGATGAAGGCGGAGTTCGGGTGTGTATGGGCAGGTGATGTGCCGCCCGGAGCGTACTCGACCAGTACGCCCCGCATGCTCTTGCCGGGCACGTTTGGGAGCTCATGGTCATAGACGAGCGTGACTTTCGAGGTCTCGCCGTCGTCGTCGTAGGCAAACGCCGCAGACGCGCAGGGCACGGTCAGGGCGAGCATCAGAACGAGTTGCCTGATCATCGATCGGCTCCTTTCGAGTGTGGTTCCGAGTGGCTATGTGACCGCCGGCCGACAAAGTGTCGGATGCCGGCGGTCAGGCTGGTAGCGCGTATGGGCGGCTGTCTCGCCTATCCCGCGACGAACGCGAGCAGGTCGGGGTTCACCGTGTCGGCGTGCGTCGCGCACATGCCGTGGGGAAGGCTCTCGTAGACCTTGAGTGTGCCGTTCTTCAACAGCTTCGCAGAAAGCGGTCCAGCGTCAGCAAACGGCACGATCTGGTCGTCCTTGCTGTGCATCACAAGCGTCGGCACGTCGATGAGCGCGAGGTCCTCAGTGAAGTCGGTCTCAGAGAACGCCTTGATGCCTTCGTAGTGCGCTTTGGCGCTGCCCATCATTCCCTGGCGCCACCAGTTCTGAATGACACCAGGAATGGGTTCGGTCCCCGGTCGGTTGAAGCCGTAGAACGGGCCGGACGGGAAATCGACGTAGAACTGGGCACGGTTCGCGGCGAGCGTCTTGCGCAGTCCGTCGAAAATCTCGATCGGCAATCCGCCGGGATTGGCCGCCGTCTTCACCATGATCGGCGGCACGGCGTTGACAAGAATGAGCTTGGCGACGCGTCCGGTGCCGTACCGCGCCACGTATCGGGCCGCTTCGCCGCCGCCTGTCGAGTGGCCGATATGCACCGTGTTCCTAAGGTCGAGGTGTTCGACCACGGCCGCGGCATCGGAGGAATAATGATCCATGTCATGACCGTCGCTTACCTGCGACGAACGCCCGTGGCCGCGCCGGTCATGGGCGACGACGCGGTAACCCCTGTCCAGGAAGTACAGCATCTGCGCGTCCCAATCATCGGCGCTGAGGGGCCAGCCGTGGTGGAAGACGATCGGCTGTGCGTTTTTGGGGCCCCAGTCCTTATAGTAGATCTGCGTGCCGTCCTTGGCAGTGACAATACTCATCGTTGTAGCTCCTGTGTCCGTGGGAGGGTTTGTCGATTGCGGTTGCGCCAGTGCCGGCACCGGCATTCCGGCCGCAACTGCCGCCGTCAGGCCGCCCGCCACGAGCTCGCGGCGGGTCATTCCGGTGAGACGTCTCGATTTCGTCGACATGGGTTTCGTCCAAACAGCGAATGTTGGGGAAATGGTTCCGGTGGCGTGTAGTTTGTCGGCATTCAGTGCGCCGGCGCGTGGTGCAGCCACTCGTCGAAAGTGGTCGCGCCGAAACGCGGGTGCTCACCGGGCGAAAGCGAGTCTTCCCTCAACTCGGCGCCGAAGTAGCGCGCGTGAGGGTCGGCTACGACCTCGCGGCCGTCACCGTTCGCCGCGAGAAATTCGCGTGCGATCTCGTCCAGGCGATAGGCGTCGGGTCCCGCCACCTCCACGGTCGCATTCAGCGGAGCCGCCACGGCAAGGTCTGCGAGCGCTGCGGCGACATCATCCGAAGCGATCGGATGCACGTAGGCAGGCGCGATGCGGATCACATTCCCCTGTGCGCCGGAGTCGGCGATCCGTCCGATGAACTCGAAAAACTGCGTGGAGTGAAGGATCGTGTAAGGGATCCCGGAAGCCTTGATCAGATTCTCTTGTGCCAGCTTGGCGCGGAAGTACCCGCTGTCGAGAAGGCGTTCGGTGCCGACAACGGAGAGCGCGAGATGGTGGCCAACGCCCGCAGCCTGCTCGGCCGCCAACAGATTGCGACCCGAAGTCTCGAAGAAGTCGAGGACCGCTTTGTCTTCGAAGGAGGGCGAGTTGGCGACGTCGACGACGACCTGTGCGCCGGCCATCACTTCAGCAAGGCCTTCGCCGGTCATCGTATTGACACCCGACGCGGGTGACGCCGCCACGACCTCGTGGCCGTCGTCGCGAAGCCTGCTGACCAGTTTCGACCCGATGAGGCCAGTGCCTCCGATGACTACGATCTTCATTTCGATGCTCCGTATCGTGCGATTGACTGAACGGAATGAAAGATGCGGCGCCGGGGCCTGCTCCGCTATTCGACTGAGGCGTCTGTTGGCCACTGCGAAAGTCTAGGTCGGATAAACCTCGCGCGCGGTTTGGGCGGATTGTCCGACGCGCCGGTCCTGGCCACGGGTCCATACCTGCGACCGGTCGCTAGCCGGTCGATCCGCCGTTGGCGATTTCCAAGAGGGAAGGTTGTCCCGCGACGCCCTGCCGTCGGCGCGCAACGCTTGGACGATCGAGTTGGGGGAGGGACGTGCGTATTTGGGCGCGAGGCCGACGGCCTGTGCGACCGGTCCGACTATTGCGATGACGTTGCCCGACCGTACCAGGGATCGCAATGCACGCATCGTTTTCCGACTCGGCGTGGCGAGGTGACGGGAATCTGTAACGGCGACAGGTCTTCGAAAGGGAATGCAGCGACTGGGGCGCGGACTCGTTAGCACCACGAGCGCGCGCCCCGGTTCAGCCCGAACCCGGCAAGCGGTCAGTAGTCCCAGAAGGCCGGCACCCAGCGATAGGCTTCGCCATCGACCGCTACCCGTCCCACGGAGGGGAACGGCAGATGGGTGGCCACCAGTTGTTCGCCGGTTTCAGCCAGCTCCGCCAAGAGCCGCTTCCGAACGCGAGCCGCCTCCGCGGGGTCGTGTTCGAAGCCATTGTACCAGTCGGGGTGCTCGAACCCGACGGCGAATATGGCGTCGCCGGCGAACGTCAATCGATCTTCGCCGGACTCCACGCGGACCACGCTATGCCCGGGGGTGTGGCCGCCCGTGCGACGGGCCACCACCCCTGGCGCGATCTTGGCCTCTTCATCGAAGAGCCGAAGCTGGTTGCGGTACTCGTTCGCGAACCGCTTGGCGGCCGACCGAAGCGCGTCCGGGAACCCCGGTGGCATGAACGCGTGGGTGAAATCGGGTGATTCCCAGAACTTGATCTCGGCCGCTGCCACGTGGATCCGCAGGTCGGGACGCAGTCGGTCCTTCACCCCGTCCACGAGCAACCCACCCACGTGATCCATGTGCATGTGTGTGAGTACGATGTCGGTTACGGCCGCCAGATCGATGCCAGCGCCCTCCAGTCGCTTGATTAACTGCCCGGCCCTCGGCAAGTTCAAGTCCGGGTCCAATCCGAGCCCGGCGTCGATGAGTATGGTCTGGTCGCCGCTACGCACTACGACCACGTTCAGAGACCAGTCAAAAGCGTCCGGCGGCAGGAACATGTCGTCCAGCCAGGCAGCGCGGACTTCAGGGTCTGCGTTATGTGCCAACATCTCGGTTGGGAGCGGCAGCACTCCGTCGCTGACGATCAGCACGTCGATCTCGCCGACCTGCAGCGCGTAGCGCGACGGAACCAGCTCGTCGGGTCCCAGTCTGTCGGGACGTGAGATGTAGTCGAGGTTTGTCATGTCTCTCTCCTGTTGATCGCCGCATTACACACGGCATCGACGAAGCTATGTTGAGGCGTGACTGCGATCGATTGGGTCGAGGAATAGAGTGCGCGGTGCGATGGTATAGGTCCTGCCATTCAGATTGCGGGGTGTCGACTAGCCCCGTGTCGGGTGCCGCCACCGAGTGTCCGCGGAGACGTCAGTCTGAGGATGGATTTAAGGACGGCAGGTAGAGGGTCACAGTGGTTCCGATACCGACCATGCTTTCCAGGTGGATGTGCCCCCCGGCGTCTTCCACGGACCGCCGGGCCATCGGCAATCCGAATCCGCCCAGTCCGCAGGACTTTGTGGAAAAAAACGGCTCAAAGGCCCGGTTCATCGTGGCCGGATCCATCCCGATGCCACTGTCAGTGATCTGAATTTCGACGGCCTTGACGCCAGTTTCCGGCCAGGCCGCTCGGCCTCGGACGAGTACAATCCCTCCGTCCGGCATCGCCTCACGCGCATTGAGCAGCACATTCAGTATGGCGCTCTGAAGTGCCAGCGGATCACAAAATATCGGCGGCAGATCGGGGTCCAGGCGAACGAGGACCTTGACGTCGGGCTCCCAGGTGGCGTGCGTCAGTGCTTCGATCTCGGCCAGACACATGGCAAGATCAACGTGCACAAGTTCGGGCCGCGCGTGAAAGGCTGACATAGCCGCCCGATCGAGCGAGGCTTTTGCGCTTACGAGTATCTGTTCCAGACCGGCCTCGTACAGGCGAGGGTAGCGCGCGACGATATTCACGACGGAAGACGCGACATGGAGGAGATTTCCCAGGTCTCGTTGCAGCGAAGGAGAGATGTCTGTGCTTGGCATGGCCGCTCCCTTCGCTCCGTCGCATGTTGTGAGAGGTATCTCATAGCCGATCGCCATTTCGGTCATGTGCATCGTTCGTCTCCCTTTTTGCTACCGAGACATTCGCGCGTCGCGATGTGCCGGGAAGAGACTACTTTGCGACCATGGTTGTGATCGATTGATTCAAGAGACAGGGCTACCTACGCCGCGTAAAAAGACTACCTGCTCCGCAGTATAGGAGCTCGGACCCGGTTGTTTCGTCGTCGGGACAGTCAGAGCGCGCTCCAGCTAGCTTGCGCGCCCAGCGCAATCAGACCGTCAATGCGCGACGATTGAAGTCGCCGCCACGCATCGCAATGCATGGATTTCCATCGGATGCGGTACGCGCGGGGCGGCTCTAAAGTAGCGCTGTGAAATCGGCCGCCCACATACTGGGATAAGCGCTACAGGAAGTGCGGATGTATCTTGATGCTTTCCTTGCTCGGCAGGAGCAGCCGATGTTGACGCAAATGCTTCCCCAATACCGCCTGGCCCTTGCGATCGTGGCATCTGCTACAGGGATCGCTGTGTCGTGGCTGATAGAGACTCCGTTCGGGTTGGTTGTACCGATCGCCGCACTGTTTCTCTATGTGCGGGGCCGCGCAGTTGCGCTGCTTTTGTCAATATTGGCGATCGCTGTGGCAGGATTGGTCATTGCCGCTTTGATTGACGCAGGTAGTTATCGCGAGCTTGTACTGCCGTGGGCCGGATTCTTAATCGTAGTACTTTGCGTTGGCGGAATCGTGGCGACGTCTGCATCGATTCGTGCCGAAGACGTACAGGCGGTAATCCCCGGCGCGTCGGACCGGGCGGCGCCTTTCTATCCGACGTCGGGTCCCACTCCCGACGAAAAAGCCGCTCCACGCCATTCACCTTTCGTGAGCATAGCGGCCAAGGATGACGAGGCGACGGCGGAACTGATGCTTGCAGCGTCATTCTGGGGCGGGACGCCATTTCACTTGAGATATTGGCGAAGCGAGTCCGATGGCAACAATCGCTGGACTGAGGTGCGCACCGAGGCGTTGCGCGAGCGAAGCGGCATACGCCGGTGGAATAGCGTCAGCACCAGAATCGACGACATAAGGCCGGAACCTCTGGGACCGTCAAAGGCGGCGTCCTGTCCGCCAAATAACGATGATGCAGTCGTGGCGGCGAAGTATGTCGAGCGGTTGCTTGGCAACGCATGGGCATTCGATCGGACGGGGAGGCCAACCTATCTGACTCCGTTCGCTCAGGCCTTCGTTTCCGTGACGCTGGACGAGTTTCAGGTGGCCGCCGATGAGGGCCGCACGTTTTTCAGCCGAACGTCGCATCCGGATGAGTATGAACATATCGCCGCCGCTTGGCGTCAAAGCCTGCAGACCGGTGCCCCTTTCTACATCGAACGTCGCATCCGGCGTGCCTCAGGAATCTTCGACTGGTCCCGAACCGCGATTGTCCCGACGCGCGACAGTACCGGCAGCGTCACCGGATGGTACGGCGCGTCCATGGACCTCGACGCCTACAGGGTTGCCGAGTTGGCATTGAGGGAAAGGGAACGGGAGCTTTCGCAACTGGTGGATATGGTTCCGAGCCATCTCTGGCGCCTGACTCCGGACGGCGAGCCGGTTTTCTACAGCAAGCGAATGGTGGAGTACCTCGGGCAGGATATCCCGGACGCGGACAGTCGAGGCATAGGCCGATTGGACGCGCTCGTTGAAGCCATCCACCCGGACGACGTGGTGCAGTTCAGGTCTGCTTTGGGCGACAGCCTGGTCGCCGGCAAGAGCTTCTCGATGCGCTATCGCCTGCGCCGCGCGGACGGCGTCTATCGCTGGATGTCAAGCCGCGCGGAGCCGATGCGGGGCGAAGACGGACGCATCGTCCAATGGTACGGTTTGTGTCACGATATCAATGACCAAATGCACGCCGAGGAGGCACTTCGGCAGCGCGAGCGGGCGCTCCATCAGCTCGTCGAAACGCTGCCCGCATTGATCTACTGCGCCACGCCGACGGGCGAGCCGATCTACCGAAGTCAGCAGCTCCAGGACTTTCTCGGGTTCGGCCTCGAGGACAAAGACGAGGCGGGCATGCCCAGGTTGGCCGGCACGCTCGATGCCATCATCCACCCGGACGACTTGCCGACGGTCAAGGAAAGGTACGGCCATTCCCTTTCGACTGGCGAGCGCTATGCGCTACGCCACCGCCTGCGGCGCTTCGATGGCGAGTACCGCTGGGTGGAGACACGCGCTGCAGCGATGCGTGATTCCGATGGTGCGATTGTGCAATGGAACGGCGTTTGCTTCGATATAGAGGATCAGGTTCGCGCGCAGGAAGAATTGCGCCTGGTACATGACCGGCTCGCGCGCGCGAGCCAAGCGGCGAGCCTCGCGGAACTCTCGGCCTCCATCGCCCACGAGGTAAATCAGCCTTTGGCCGCGATCGTCGCCAACTCCCACGCCTGCCATCGTTGGCTTTCGGCGGAACCGGCGAACGTGGAAAGGGCAAAGATCACGGCAGAGCGGATCATCCGCGATGCCAATTCCGCGGCCGATGTCGTCAGTCGCATACGCGCCCTGTTCAAGCGGTCGTCAGGGTCGCGGAGTTCTGCTTCCTACAGCGAAATTATTGCCGAGGCGCACCAGCTTTTGGCGGAGGAGTTTGTGCGGCTCAGTATCCGCCTTGATGTCGAGGTCCCGAACGATCTTCCCTTGGTCACGCTTGATCGCGTCCAGGTCCAACAGGTCCTGATCAATCTTGTCCGCAACGGCTTGGAGGCGATGGATTCCGACCTCTCCGAGAGGATCCTTCGCATCCGGGTGCATCGAGACGAGGATGCGATCCGGACCGAAATCAGTGATTGCGGCAGGGGCATCGAGTTTCCGGAAAGGATCTTCGAACCGTTCTTCACGACGAAGGAACGCGGCATGGGCATGGGCCTCGCGGTCTGCCGGTCGATCGTCGAGTCGCATGGCGGGCGGTTGTGGGCGCAGAAGAACGAGCCCACGGGCGCCGTGTTTGCCTTCACGCTGCCGGTCGAGGCGAAGGCGGACCGATGACGGCGGGCGAGCATATGGTCTTCATCGTCGATGACGACGTGCGACTTCGGGAAGCTCTGACCGAATTGCTGGCGTCGCATGGCATGCTCGCTGTAGCGTTCGGTTCGGCCGGAGAGTACGTAAAGGCCGATAAGCCGGATCTTCCCGCGTGTCTCATTCTTGATGTCGAGCTGCCGGATATCAACGGCCTTGATCTCCAGCGGCAGATTGCCAACGGCGATCATCCGCCGATCGTTTTCATAACCGGGCATGGCGACATCCCATCGTCGGTGCGTGCGATCAAGCACGGTGCCGTCGATTTCCTGACAAAGCCGTTCAATGACGCCGAGCTCATGGCTGCCGTTCATGCAGCGATCGGGCAGGACCGGGAAAGACGAGTCGAACGCGCCGAACTCAACGTACTGCGGCAACGATATCTCGGCCTGACGCCGCGCGAGCGCGACGTGCTGCCGCTAGTGGTGAGCGGCCTCCTCAACAAGCAGGCCGCCGCGGAACTGGGGATCAGTGAAGTTACGCTGCAAGTCCACAGAAGGAACACGATGCAGAAAATGGAAGCCGCGTCGCTTGCCGATCTCGTGCGAATGGCGGAGCGACTCGAAATTCCGATCACGCACTCCCGTAGGGTCGGAGGGAGCCGAACGTGAGCAGGCGAGCACCGGTCGTCGCGATCGTCGACGATGATCCAAGGTTGATCGAGTCGCTGGAAGATCTTCTGGAGTCGGCCGGCTATTCCGTCCGCAGCTTCTCGTCCGCAGGCGCGCTGCTGGATGCCGGACTCGCGGACGTGGACCTGCTTATTACTGACATTGGAATGCCAGGAACGGACGGGTTCGAACTTCGTGACGTAGTCGGGAAAACACGCCCCGAACTACCCGTATTCCTGATTACCGGTCGCCATGAGATAGCAGACCAGGATCGCGCGCAAGGGATCAGCGCTTTCTTTCGAAAGCCGTTCGATGTTCGCGCCCTGCTTGCGGCCGTCGATGAAGCAGTTACGTGAACCGATTATGGAGGGTGAACATGAGAACTGATCAGCCGCTCCAACGGAGTTCGGCATCCGTATCGCCACAGCAGCAGAGCGAACCGGACCGTCCGCTCGTCATAATTGTCGACGATGACGTGACTATTCAGGAAGCGCTGTCCGAGTTGATTCTTTCGGCGGGTCTGCAGCCAATCTGCTTCACCTCGACCCAGGAACTGCTGGATGCTGCGGTTCTCGACAGACCGGGCTGTCTGATTCTTGACGTCCGTATGCCGGGGTCGAGCGGATTGGATCTGCAGCGCCAGTTGGCGCAGAGCGGTCCAATCAAGCCAATCATCTTTCTGACGGGTCATGCCGACATCCCGATGACCGTCCAAGCTATGAAGGCCGGCGCCGTAGATTTTCTGACCAAGCCCGTGCGCGACCAGACGCTGCTCGACGCCGTAAACGCGGCCATTGCGATGGACGCCGTCCGGCAGGCGAAAGCCGAGGTCGTGGGGCGCAACGTCCAGCGCCTCAAGACGCTGACGCCGCGAGAACGCGAGGTGCTGTACGAAGTTGCGCGTGGCAGACTCAACAAGCAGATCGCATTCGACCTCGGCATCAGCGAGGTGACTGTCAAACTGCACCGCGGTAATGTCATGCGGAAGATGGAGGCCGCCTCCATCGGAGGACTGATCCGGATTTGGGAGTCTCTGCCGCCACAGATACGCGAGACCGCAACAAACTAGCTCGTCGCGGTGCCCTCGCCGACTTAAATGCTACCGCTTTCGCCTTGCGGCTCGCTTGGTAGATAATCGGCTTGGCTTCAAAAAAGCGATAATATGGGCGGTGCTTCTACTTGACGGCAGGGCGATGGCGCCTGCGAAGAACCGCGAATGCGGATCCGGGCAGGTTTTGCGGCAATTGCCGACGTTAGTACCGTCCGTCCCGATGGCTCGACTACACACTAGCCTTTTGTCATGTTTCACCATCTCTCCGGTTAGTTGTGCTGCACGTTCGCGTCGTAACTGAGATGCTTGCGTAGAATAGGCTAGCGGGTCGGGCTGGCGTACCTTTTTTCGCGGCTCTCCGAGTAATGGCGAACAAGCCAAATTCAATACTTCGTGCAGGCTAGGCCCTCCTACTTGCGGCTGCCAGAACGAATGCCGTTCAGGAAGACGTCAACAGCAGAGGCGACCGCGTCTCGCGCCTCTCGTTTCGAAGGCGGCGGGCGGAGCCCCAGGACAACTTGAAGATGAAGTGTGTCGCGGATCATGCCTACAAAGTGCCCTGCCAGACGCTGGCAGTTCTTTGTTCGAATTTCTCCGCGTTCATTGGCGATTTCCAGGACTTCGGCCAACCGCAGCGTGGCTCGACCGGGGCCAATATCGAAAAACGACTTTGCAAGCTCAGGAAATCGATCGGCCTCTGTGATAACAATTCGATAAATACCTATCATGGTGGGCGACATATTCACCTCCATCAGGTGGTTACCGAATGCTATAAGCGCAGTCCGAAGATCTTTGAACTCTATTTCTTCAATATCGAGCGTGGACAAAATTTCATCTGCGTTTTCCTTAACAATGGCGGCAAATAGCCCATGCTTATTCCCAAACTCTTTGTAGATATTGCGCTTCGATCCGCCAGCCCGCGCAATGATCGTATCGATGCTGGTCGCAAGGTATCCGTGCTCGAAAAAGGCCTCCGTGGCGGCCCGAAGAAGGGCATCCCGGCGTTCTTTCCCGCTTTCGCTCCTCGTAGACACAGGCATTCCTTCCATATGCGATGCCGGCTCTTGACGGGTAATGACCGTTACCGTACGGCTGTATGGTAACAGGCATTACCGGAGAAAGCCATGTCGATGCAAAACAAGAGAAGGTTTGTGGGAGCGCTTCTATGTGTGGCAGCCGTGGCCGTTCTGGTTTCGTCATGGGCCTGGGTTCTGCGTAGCGGGGAGATGTCGACGGATAATGCTTACATCCGAGCCGATGTAACTTCGATCGCGTCCAAAGTGGCGGGCTATGTCACCGCCGTGGAGATTATCGACAATCAAGCAGTCAGTAAGGGTGACGTACTGTTTCGCATTGATGACCAAGACTATCGCGCGCGGCTCGCACAAGCGGTAGCCAATGTCGACGCCGCGCAGGCACGCCTCAAAAACGTCGAAGCCGAAGTCAGCCTCCAGCAGGTGCTAATCCGTCAAGCGGAGGCTGAAAGAAGCGCAGCAATTGCGGCGCTGGATCTCGCAAAACGGGTATCGGACCGTCATAACGAACTTGTCCGTACCAACGTAGTGAGCCAGGCTCTCGTCGACGAAAGCACTGCCGCCAAGTCGAGGGCCGTTGCGAATCTATCGGCAGCATCGGCATCGGTGGAAGCGCAGCAGCAGCGTATTCAGGTCCTGTCTGCGCAGCGTGACGCAGCTTTAGCGGCGGTTGCCCAGGCAAAAGCATTGTGCGACCTGGCCCAAATCGATCTCGACAGCACATCGGTTCGCGCTCCGGTAGACGGGGTCGTTGCCAATCGACAGGTTCGGGTCGGCCGACTTGTTTCGCCCGGCGTGTCGCTGCTCGATATCGTCCCAGTCAATGACGTTTGGGTTGTAGCGAATTTCAAGGAAACCCAGGTCGAGTACATACGGGCTGGCCAGCACGTCCGCATCACAGTCGACGGCTACCCAAACGAGGTATTCGAAGGCACTGTCGACAGCTTCTCCCCAGGGAGTGGATCGGCTTTCAGCCTGCTTCCGCCAGACAACGCCACTGGAAATTTTGTTCGGGTCGTTCAACGCGTTCCTGTGAAAATCCGATTTAGGAATAATCCTTTGCCAGGGCGTCTGGTGCCCGGCCTATCGGCTCGAGTCGTCATTGGTCACGACAATGAGACCACCAGCGTATCGGATAGCCCCGATGCTCGGCAGGCCCCTAGCAGTTCCCTATCAAAGACTGACCGAGCAGCTTCCTAATGCCGAAATCGGGCACCAAAAAGAAAGAAACGATCGTACGCGCTTCCGGCAGAGCTGGATGTCGAATGGCGCGCGAGAACTGCGGTGTCGTTTCCACTGTCGCCCGGCTGATCGATTGGCTGGTGGGCGACGAAAGCCACGATCTCGACGATGCAGGTTTGGCATCCGGCTTGGGGCTACGGCTACGCGCCGCTGGGCTGCCAATCGACCGGCTCACGCTTCACTTCAAGACCCTTCATCCGGAAATACTTGGCCGCAGCGTGGCATGGGCACCAAACGAGACCGTGGAAGTTCGTGAGCGGAAACACGGTGCGGAATATCTGCCGGGCTTTGTCGAAAGTCCTCTTCGACTCGCAATGGAAACCCGAAAACCATCAACGGTGCACTTGGACGATTCCAGCGATCCTGAATGGCTTCATACGGACCTATTCGATGGTCGCGGCCTCGTCGAATTTATTTTTGTCCCTTTGCGCCACGGCGATGGCCTGGTCAGCGCCGCATCGTTCGCAACCACACGCCCGAGCGGATTTTCCCAGTTGGAACGGACAACATTGAAGCGGATCGTTCCCGCCCTTCGAAACGCCTGCGAGCTACGAGCTCTCAGGCGTGTCGAGACGACGCTGCTCGATACCTATGTCGGCGTGACGACTGCGCAGCGCGTGTTGGCAGGCCACATTCGCCGAGGTGAATTCGAAAGCCTCGAAGTCGGTCTACTTCTCTGCGATCTACGGGGGTTCACCGCACTTGCGGGCCGTTTGCCGGGCGCACGCGTGCTTGAATTGCTGAATGCATATTTTGATTTGGTTGTGCCCGCTATTGCGAACGCCGGTGGCGAAGTGATCAAATTCATGGGAGATGCCGCGCTTGCATTTTTCAGGTGTGAGAACGCGGAAGCAGCCTGCGCCGCCGCGCTGAATGGTGCTTTGAGCGCTTTGGACGGTCTGGCGCGGTTCAAAGCGCCGGATGCTGAACTCCTCGCCGGAATTGCGCTGCACTACGGAGAAGTTGGCTACGGCAATATCGGCTCCGGCCAGCGCCTCGACTTCACGTTTATTGGCCCTGACGTAAATTTGGTGAGCCGAATACAGACCGTGTGCAGTGCGACCGGGCGTCCGCTCATCATGTCTGAGCGGTTTGCAAAGTTACTCGCACCAGGAACGGCTGTCGAAATCGGCTGCTACGAACTTGCAGGGTTTGCCGAGCCGAGTGAGCTCTACACACATGCCGGTGGATCAGCGCAGCCACATCTGCGGGCAAACCAATGAATAAGAATCTCATGTTCTGTCACTCGATACGGGGACGTGGATTAGTTCGCTGCCAACTCACACGAATGTCGCGTTCATGACCACGCCGCAGCGCCCGCCTTCGACGTCGGGCACCATCCTCGTCGCAGGAATTGTGCTCGCCACTTTGACGGAAGCAATCGCCAGCACAATCTTGTCGCTGGGCCGTATCGACTTGATCGGCGATACCTACGCTACGCCCGATGAGTTTGCGTGGCTGGACGTTTGCTACATCGCCCTAAAGATGACTGGATTCCTGGTCGCTCCGTGGCTGATGAGTTGTCTCAGTCCGCGCAGCCTTATGACCAGTTCCACCCTTCTTATGGGTGCGGCTTGCGCATTTGCGGCTGTCACAGTCCGGTTGGACTTGCTCGTCGGACTCCGTCTCGTGCAAGGGGTCGCCGGAGGCATCCTGCTTGTTGCGGGACAGACCATTGTCTTCCTCGGATACTCGCGTCGTTATCAACCGATGTTGCAAGCGCTATTTGCCGTTGGGGCGGTCGTTGCCCCCGCTACGCTGGCTCCTGCGCTTCAGGGGTGGTTACTCGATAGCGGCTCCTGGAGTTGGATATTCTTCAGCGTTGTCCCGGTGGCTTTGGCTGCAGCGGGCTTGGTGTTGCTCGCGGACATCCCGAAATTCGTCGGGATCGCACAACGTCCGTTCGATTGGATAGGCATTTCGCTCCTCGCTACAGCGCTTTTCTGTTTCACCTACGTGCTCAGCCAAGGCAGCCGATGGAACTGGTTTGAAGCCTCACGCATATCCTGGCTGGCGATAGTTGGCGCGGCAGCTCTACTGGCGTTTCTCGGTCAACAATTGGTGTCTAGAAGAGACGGGCTCCTGGACTTCACAATCTTTCAGTCAAACAATTTTGCCTTCGCTCTTATTGTCAGTTTGGTTGCCGGCGCCGCGCTATTCGGAAGTGCGTATCTAATTCCGTCGTTTGCGCTATCTGTATTGGCGTTCACACCAATGGATGCGGGCCAACTCTTATTGCCCAGCGGAGCGCCGTTTGCCGGTGCGCTTTTCGTTGCTGCTTATCTGATTCAATTTCGCCGCGTGCCTCCGATTGCAACGGTTCCCTTCGGCATCATGATGGTTATGTCAGCGATGTGGATGCTGTCGGGTTCTTCTGGAGAGAGCGGGTCGGACGACATGATGGCAGCGATTTTGTTACGCGGCTGCGGCCTCGGCTTCCTGTTTCTATCGATTACCATGATCGCCTTCAGTGACCTCGACGGTCGAAACCTTGCCTGCGGTATTGGCATCTTCAACGCAGGTCGGCAGTTCGGTGGCCTACTGGGGGTTGCCGGACTCCAAACAATCATCGACCGCAATATCGCGGCCGACGTTACGATACTGGGTGCGCATGTTTCGGCAGGGGATCCGACCATCTCCGAACGGATTGCGACGACATCAGCGCTGTTGGTTGCGCGAGGTATGGATGCTACTGCGTCGAGCCGAGCAGCCACAAATCTCTTGAACAAGGCGATCGCCGGGCAGTCTGCCATAATCGCATTCGATACGGCGTTCAAAGCAGTCGCTCTGCTATTCGTGGCCGCCGTGCCGATTCTGATCGTGATCAAGATTGGCCTTCTTCGAAGGACGAATGCGGACGCAGTGCGGTCACTCTCGAAGTCAGCCGATTCCAGTCGACGAAATCATCTTCCATTTGGAATGGTCTGAGTTCCAAGCGTTCAACTAGCTGGGGGCACGCCTTCATGAATATCGGATAACAACATTTCCGCCTTTCATGATTTACGCCGCTTCGGGTCGTATAATTTCAACAATCGCGTAAAATCGCAATTCCGAGTTGGCGTAATATTTATTGTTACGTAGAATAATATTCAGAATATGGAAATATTACTGCAAACAATAAGGTCGAATTTGTGATTATTGGGATACTCAATCAAAAAGGCGGCGTTGGTAAAACCACGATAGCCGTCAACCTCGCCGGCTGTGCGGCGAGGGCCGGGCAGCGGGTCTTGCTGGTCGACGCCGATCCCCAAGGGAGCGCCCTGGCATGGTCCGCTGCCAGAACGGAAGAACCACTGTTCAATGTGGTCGCCATGCCAACCCCCACTCTGCACCGTGACCTTCCTTCTATTGCCGCCGACTACGATTTGGTGGTGGTCGACGGCGCGCCACGGGTGAACGAATTGGGCCGCGCGGCCATTATGGCCAGCGACCTGGTCATCGTTCCCGTTCAGCCGTCTCCCTACGACGTCTGGGCCGCCGCCGATACCGTCCAGCTCATCCGCGAAGCGCAAGTGTTCAAAGCCGACCTGAAATGCGCGTTTGCGATTTCACGGAAGGTCGCAAATACGGTGATTGCCCGCGATGTGAAGGCAGCACTCTCCGATCTCGAGGTGCCGGTGCTTGGCACCGCGTTGACCCAGCGGGTCATCTTCGCCGAGAGCGCCGCTTCGGGGCTGACGGTCATCGAGGCCGAACCAAAAGGCGATGCCGCCGCGGAGGTCGCCGCTCTCGCATGCGAGGTAATTCCAGCGCTTACAAACAAGAAGAACAACAGGAGGAAAGCCGCATGAGCAAGAAAGCTATCGCCATCAAGGTCCCGGTCCGTCCGGCAACGCCGGATGATTGGGTAGGGCAAGCGAAGGAGAACACGCTGAAACCCGCCGAGAAGGAGCCGATGAAGCGGTTGACCGTCGATGTACCGGAAAAGCTCCACCGTGATCTCAAGCTCGCCTGCGTACAGCGCGGCAAAATGATGAGCGACTACGTCCGGGATCTCTTGAAGGAGGCAATTGCAGATGCCTGAGAGGCTGGATTCCGCAACGCCGGGATTTCGTGAATGTTCAACTACGGAAATGCGATGAGTGGGGCATACTGAACTACGGAAATCCGGACCGGGCAAAACGCCGCCTGCCGCGGACGGTGTCAAAACGTCACCCACCGTCGCGCCACCGCTACCGCTGGACGCGGACCTCCTGGAGCGCTGGCATGCCGCGAAAGGCGCGCCGCTTACAGCACGACTGGAACGCACGAGTGTCGAGGAGGAGCAACAGCGCCGCGACAAGAAGCGGGCGCGGCAGGCGAACATGACTCGTGTCGAGAAACGGCGAGACGATGCGCGCGAGTATGTGGACAAGCCACTTGCCGACAACGACCGATACCATCTGCACAGCGTGCTCGCCCTGTGCGGGTTTCCCTACAAACGGCCGCCGGCCGATCGCGACCACTACATCCGCGAGTACGGCAAGAACTCCCTTGCCGTGCAGGCCGGGTTCCTGAAAGACCCGCTCACGGGCAAGATGGTCCAGCCGGGATTGCCGTACGGTCCCAAGGCCCGGCTCCTGATGATTCACATCTGCACGATGGCCATGCGACAGAACAGCCACGAAATCGAGGTGGCCGACTCCATGAGTGCGCTCATTCGTGACCTCGGGTTCAAAGTAACCGGCGGCCAGAACGGAACCATCAACCTGTTCAAGGAGCAGCTCAATCGGCTTGCCGCCGCCCATATGCAGCTCGGGTTGTGGAGTGGCAACGGGGCCGCGCGCACAATCAAGACCCAGGCGATCGACGCCTTCGATATCTGGCTGCCCCAGGACCCGGACCAGAAGCAGCTGTGGAGCTCGACGCTCTATCTCAACAAGGATTTCTTCGCGTCGCTGAAGGAACACGCGATGCCGATCGATATCCGTTCGCTCAAAGCCTTCTCCAGCTCGTCCCGACAGATCGATATCGTCTTGTGGCTTGCCTGGCGGCTGCGCACCGTCGACCGGCGCTATCCCATCAGCTGGACGGCCCTCAAGGAGCAATTCGGCAAGGACATCGAGCGGTCGCGCAAGTTCCGCCAGACGTTTGCCACCGATATCGAGGCCATCAGGGAGGTGTTTCCAAAACTGCCGGTCAAGCTGACGGAGCAGGGGATCATGCTGTTTCCCTCCGATCCGGGCTCTCTTTTCGTGCCGCCCAAGCGGCTTGGCAAATGAGCCACACACCTACGCATAGTTCGGTGCGCTGTCCGACAATTCGGGCGGCATCCTTGGCCCCCTGGCGCCTGCGCATAGTTCGGTGCGCCTCCGGAAAACAATGCATTAGCGACATCAACGGGTTACCGATAAGCCCGCGCATAGTCCGGTGCGCAGGTGCGCATAGTCCGGTGCGCACTTACGCATAGTTCGGTGCGGTTCTACGCATAGTTTGGTGCGCACTTACGCATAGTTTGGTGCGCGAAGTATGCATAAGCATAGAGAATATAAGAATAAATCCGGACTGCATATAGGTACATATAATTCATATAAAACATATAAGACATATATGTGCAGATTTTCATTATTGATTATTTTATTTTTACGGCAATCTAGATCCCTATTGAGAGAATCCAGCCAAGTATTGGTAGAAATCTCGTCATCTATTGAAATTGGTATTGGATGTTTGCGTTTTTCCGTGCGTCCGAAATGCCACTCGCGTGACCGTCTGAGGGGCGTGAAATTTCACTTTCGCCTTATCTGGCAGGGGGAAGTCGTTGAGAAGGCGGCGAACGCCTCAGGCGACGTCCTGTGCGGTTTGAGACCAACGCCGCGATCGGTACCAACTCGGTCGAACTTGGATTGTTCGGACGCTGTTCGGGTACCCGAACAGCGGGAGGTACGGCTATCGATAGAGAACGACTACTGGGATAGGCGCGTCGGAACCCCTTGCGTCCTAGTCGTAGAAGGCGGGGTCAGTATCAGGGGGCCTGTACCGGCGCCGATTGCATTCTCCGACAAAAGCAATTGTTGAGTTCGGCTATCCCACTGATCGGCTGGACTAAGCCGGTTGCGCTCTCGGAATTCCCGAAGGGCTTGCCGGGAACGCGGCCCCCAGACACCATCGATCGTGATCCTATAGTAGCTGACGTTGCCCCCTGAAGTGCCTCGGTTTGAACTGGACTCCGTCAGAAGGAGACGGAGATGAAGAAGAACCGATACAGTGAGGGTCAGATCATTGCGGTGCTGAAGGAGCACCAGGCAGGGATTC
>JAEWYT010000127.1 GCA_023458595.1 Pseudomonadota bacterium | reverse complement strand
GCGCCCCCTTCAACGGCTGCGCGGGACCGTACTCCTCCCGCGTCGCCATCAGACCCGGCATCTCCGTCTCCGCGATCTCCAGCTCCTTGCGCCCCCACTCCGCCAGCCCCAAGTCCTTCACAACATAGTCGCCGCTCATAACGCGTCCTTTCAGGAAAAATTTTCTGGGAGGTCTCGGCCTGTCCACGCGAGACCTGGCCGACCGGATCGGCGCGCTCTATAGCAGCAGGATGGGGCGGGCTCAACGCCCGGCGGATTGCCGCAGAGGCAGGCTCACTCCTCGTGGAAGCCCGCCTCGACCAGCTCGGCGAGGGCATTCAGGGCCTTTTCGGCCTCCGGGCCGGTCGCGGCGATCTCGATCGCGCAGCCCGGCGCGGCGCCGAGCACCAGAAGGCCCATGATCGACGTCCCCGCCACCGTCTGCTCGTCGCGGGTCACGGTGACCCTGGCGTCGAAGGTGCCGGCGAGCTTGACGAACTTCGCCGAGGCGCGGGCGTGCAGGCCGCGCTGGTTGCAGATTCCGACGACGCGGGAGACGCGGCCGCCGGTCGCATCCCCGCCGGTCGCATCCCCGTCGGCGGCATCGTCCGGCGTCGCATTCCCAGGCGCCGGAGAGGCGCTGTGGTTGGAACCAGTCATCCCGCCCGGCGCCCTACTTGCCGTTCCCCGAAAGGACCTCGCTGGCGACGCTGATATACTTGCGTCCGGCGTCGCGGGCCATGGCGGCGGCCTCCTCGAGCGCGGTGGCGCCGCGGATCGAGGCGAGCTTGATCAGCATCGGCAGGTTGACGCCGGCGACGACCTCGACATGGGCGTTCTCCATGACCGAGATCGCCAGATTCGACGGCGTGCCGCCGAACATGTCGGTGAGGACGACGACGCCGGCGCCGTCGTCGACCCTGGAGACGGCGGCGAGGATGTCGTTGCGCCGTTGTTCCATGTCGTCGTCGGGTCCGATCGATATGGTCTCGAAACGGTCCTGCGGACCGACGACGTGTTCGAGCGCTGCGCGGAATTCCGCGGCGAGGCGGCCGTGGGTTACGACGACGAGACCGATCATGCGCTAATCGTTTTCCCGGGCGATCGCTTCAAGCCGATCCGTGAGCGTCCCGCCGTGCAAGGCCGGGAGCCGGGGACCGGGACGTTCCTGTCACAGGTCATTTCCGTTCCGAAGGGCCAGCCGGCCTCCGAGCCGGCGCATCTTGAACCGGTCCGCAGCCGCGTTTCAAGCCCGAATGCGTGCCGGAGCGTCATCTGCCGCCACGGCGACGCGCCCCCGCCGGGCCCGCCGGACCGAGAAGCGCCGGCGCCGCGAGCACCCGCTCGGGCGCGGCCGGGTCGCGGACCGGCAGGGCCAGTCGCGGCAGGACGACACCAGCGACCGTCGCCGTCGAATCCGGGGGGCCGGGGAGACGCTCGACGTCGCGCGGATCGACGAGATCGACGATGAGGCGCACCACGGCGCGACCCTCGTGCGGGCGGACGAGGAGACCGAGGCCGCGCATCTCGAGGAGGCCCGCGACCGGCGGCGGCGCGATCGCCACCAGGCGGCCGCCGGCGGCGCGCAGGAAGACGGCGTCGTCGGCGCCGAGACGGACGAGGCGCCGCGGGCCGTCGCGGGACAGGAGGGCGGCGGCGAGCGAGGACTTGCCGCTGCCGGGCTCGCCGCGGATCAGCACGGCGGCCGCGCCGACGAGCACGCAGGTCGCCTGCAGGACCGGAAGGGCGGCACGTTCGGAGGGGGCGGACAAGGACGGCCTCAGCCGGCGGCCGGCAGGCGGACGACGAAACGGGCGCCGAGCACCGTGCCGGCGGGCCTGCCGTCGCCCGATCCGCCCTGCGCAAGGCGGTTCTCCGCCCAGATGCGGCCGCCGAGCGCCTCGACGATCTGGCGGGAGATCGACAGGCCGAGGCCCGAATGGTTGCCGAAGGCCTCGCGTTCTCCGCGGTCGGTGTAGAAGCGCTCGAAGATGCGGTGGGCGTTCTCGGAAGGGATGCCGGGCCCGTCGTCGTCGACGACGATCTCGACCTCGTCGCGCACCCGGCGCATCGAAACGCGCACCGTGCCGTCGGGCGGCGAGAAGGACTTGGCGTTGTCGACCAGGTTGTTGGTCACCTGGCCGAGGCGCGTATCGTGGCCGATGACGAAATAGGCCGACCGGTCGCCGTTCGCCGCGATCGTCACCTTCACCTCGGGCTGGCCCTCCCGGCGCATCTCGTTGGACAGCGACACGACCGTCTCCAGGAGCTCGGCCATGTCGACGGGCTCGGCGTCGGTGCGCGCGAGCTCGGCGTCGAGACGGGAGGCGTCGGAGATGTCGGTGATCAGGCGGTTGAGCCGCTTGACGTCCTGCTGGACGATGGCGAGCAGGCGGTCGCGGTCCTCCTGGGTGCGGGCGAGCGGCAGGGTCTCGACCGCGCTCTTCAGCGAGGTCAGCGGGTTCTTCAGCTCGTGCGCGACGTCGGCGGCGAAGCTCTCGATCGCCTCGATGCGCTGGTAGAGTGCCCGCGTCATCGAGCGCAGCGCCCGCGACAGGTGGCCGATCTCGTCGTTGCGCTCGGTGAAGTCGGGGATCTCGGCGCGCGCCTTGGTGCCGTAGCGCACGCGCTCGGCGGCTGCGGCGAGACGGTGGACGGGGCCGGCGATGGTGGAGGCGAGCAGGATCGACAGGCCGAGCGTGACGACGGCGGCGACCAGGAAGATGCGCAGGATCGCCATGCGCTCGGCGGCAACGATGTCGTCGATGTCGCCGCCCTGGGTCGACAGCAGCAGCGCGCCGTGGACGGCGCGGAAGCGCTGGATCGGGACGGCCACCGAGACGATCAGCTCGCCCTTGTCGTTGACGCGCACGACGCTCGCCGAGGAGCCGTTCAGCGCCGCGTCGACCTCGGCGTAGCTGCGCCCGCCGTCGGGACCGATCTCCTCGTAGAGCGGCAGCTCGCCGCGCCGGAGCCACAGCCGCATCTCCTCCCAGACACGCTCGACGGCATTCGGCTTGTCGATGCCCGGCGAGGCCAGCTCGTAGCGCAGGATCTGGCCGCGCGAGAAGATGTGGCGGGAATCGAGGATCAGGAAGCCGTCGCGGTCGTAGATGCGCGCGCGCGTGCGCGTCGGCGAGATCAGGCGACGCAGGATCGGGGCGACCTGCTCGGGATTGATCAGGAAATCGACGACGCCGAGCTGATCCTCGGTCGGCGACACGCTCTGGCCCTGGCCGAGCTTCAGGAGGATCTCCGGATCGATCCTGAGCGCGTCGGGATCGTAGGTGCCGGACGCGGCGATCGCGCCGGCGATGATCTCGCCCTGGGTCAGCAGGCTCTCGACGCGGGCGTCGATCAGGCCCTCGCGGAACTGGTTGAGGTAGAGGATCGCGGAAACCATCGCCACGAGGCCGGCGAGGTTGAGGATGGCGATGCGCTTCGTGAGGCTCGAGAAGACGTAGGCGCCGAAGAAGCGGCCGAGGGGGCGCAGCCAGCCGGCGGCCGCCTCGCCGGGCGCCCGCTCGGTGCGGGCCCCCGTATCGTCGGCCCGCCAGCCCTGTTCCGCCTCGACAGCCATGGAGAGGGGATCAGACCTCCTTGAATCGGTAGCCGACCCCGTAGAGCGTCTCGATCATGTCGAAGCTCTGGTCGACCGCCTTGAACTTCTTGCGAAGCCGCTTGATGTGGCTGTCGATGGTGCGGTCGTCGACATAGACCTGGTCGTCGTAGGCGGCGTCCATCAGCGCGTTGCGGCTCTTGACCACGCCGGGGCGCTGGGCGAGCGCCTGCAGGATCAGGAACTCGGTGACGGTCAGCGTCACCGGCCTGGCGTCCCAGGTGCAGGTGTGGCGCTCGGGATCCATCATCAGCTGGCCGCGCTCGATCGCCTTCGAGCCCTCCTCGCGCGGCGCCGTCGCCTCGCGGGCGCCGGCGCGGCGCAGCACCGCCTTGACGCGCTCGACGAGGAGGCGCTGGGAGAACGGCTTGCGGATGAAATCGTCGGCGCCCATCTTCAGGCCGAACAACTCGTCGATCTCCTCGTCCTTCGAGGTGAGGAAGATGACGGGCATCTCGGATTTCTGGCGCAGGCGGCGCAAGAGCTCCATCCCGTCCATGCGCGGCATCTTGATGTCGAGGATGGCGAGGTCGGGCGGGGTGGCGGACAGACCTTCCAGCGCCGAGGCGCCGTCGGTGTAGGTCATGATGCGGTAGCCCTCGGATTCCAGCGTCATGGAAACCGAGGTCAGGATGTTACGATCGTCGTCGACGAGGGCGATGGTCGGCATGATATCTAGCGACTCGCGGCTGTTGGCACAGTTTTCAGACGCCACTCATCGCGTCCTATGGGCGAAAATGTGGCGGTGCCGCGCCCGGATTTCTATAGTCGCGGCATAGTTTAGTGCCAATGAGCCCGCCTGTCATGGCTTGATCGGAGACTTTCACGAATGAACGACACCCTCCAGGAGCGCCCTTTCGATCCGGTTTCGAGCGCCCGCGCAGTCATGCGGCTGGCGCTGACCGGCAGCCTCGCGACCCTCGACCAGAAGGGGTATCCCTACGCCTCGCTGGTGACGACCGCGACCACGATCGCCGGCGAGCCGATCCTGCTCCTGTCCGGGCTCGCCGTGCACACGAAGAACCTGGAGAGCGACCGGCGGGCCTCGCTCCTGGTGGTCGGCCCGGGCGGGGAGACCGGCGACCCGCTCGCCGGGGCGCGGGTCTCGCTCACCGGCACGGTCGCCCGCGACGACGATCCGGCGCTCGGGCGGCGCTTCCTGGCGCGGCATCCGGAAGCGGCGGGCTACGCCGGCTTCAGCGATTTCGCCTTCTACCGATTCACCGTCGAAAGCGGTCATCTCGTCGCCGGATTCGGTCGGATCGTGGACATTCCGGCCGAAAAGCTGCTGATCGAGGCGAAAAACGGGCTCGTCGAGGCCGAGCCGGGCGCGGTCGCCCACATGAACGAGGACCACGCCGACGCGGTGCGGCTCTACGCCACCAGGCTGCTCGGCCTCGCGGACGGCCCCTGGCGGGTGGTCGGGATCGACCCGCTCGGGCTCGACATGCTGCTCGGCGGCACGGCCGCGCGGCTCGATTTTCCCGCGCCCGTCGAAGACGGCGGGGCGCTGCGCGCGACCCTTGCCGCGCTCGCCAGGCAGGCGCGCTCGGATGCCGCGTAAACTACGTACAAAAGCGGATGTAGCATCCGCTTGCTCCTTGCTGTTCCACGGTCTAGTTTCGCCCGCCACGAGCCGGGCGGGCGGGCCGGCTGGTGGCGAGGCAGACGGCCGGCGCACGGAACCCGGTGCCGGCATGACGGGTTGGAACCGGTAGAAAACCGGCCTGACGGTACACGGGGAGACGCAAGTGAAGGAAATCGGTGTTCGCAATCCGGCCCACGGGGCGGAGGAGTTCGGCTTTTCCGGCGTTGAGGAAATCCGCTGGAACTTCAACGAGCCGCTTCTGTTCGAGGACGCCGTCGCCGCCGGCGAGGGCGAGGTGACCGCCTCCGGCGCGTTCGCGGTCAGGACAGGACAGCACACCGGCCGCTCCGCCAAGGACAAGTTCGTCGTCCGCGACGAGGCCACCGATCCGGTGATCTGGTGGGACAACAACAAGGCGATGTCGCCGGAGCACTACGAGCGCCTGCGCGCCGACATGCTGGCCCACGCCAAAGGCAGGAAACTCTACGCGCAGGACCTGTTCGGCGGCGCCGATCCGAAAAACCGCCTGCACGTACGCCTCTTCGTCGAATATGCCTGGCACGCCCTGTTCATCCGCCACCTGCTGATCCGCCCCGACCGACACGATCTCGGTCAGTTCCTCCCGGAACTCACCATCGTCGGCCTGCCGAGCTTCCGCGCCGATCCCGAGCGGCACGGCTGCCGCTCGGAGACCGTCATCGCCTGCGACTTCTCGCGCGGCGAGGTTCTGATCGGCGGCACGAGCTACGCCGGCGAGATGAAGAAGTCCGTCTTCACCGTGCTCAACTACCTGCTGCCGGCCAGGGGCGTGATGCCGATGCACTGCTCGGCGAACGCCGGCAAGGCGGGCGACGCCGCCGTGTTCTTCGGCCTGTCGGGCACCGGCAAGACCACCCTGTCGGCCGATCCCGCCCGCACCCTGATCGGCGACGACGAGCACGGCTGGGGCCCCGACGGCATCTTCAATTTCGAGGGCGGCTGCTACGCCAAGACGATCCGCCTGTCGGCCGAGGCCGAACCGCAGATCTTCTCGACCACCCGGCGCTTCGGCACCGTGCTCGAGAACGTCGTCCTCGACGCGGCGACCCGCGAGCCCGACTTCGACGACGGCTCGCTCACCGAGAACACCCGCTGCGCCTACCCTCTCCACTACATCGACAACGCCAGCCCGACCGGCCTCGCCGCCCATCCCGGCAACATCGTCATGCTGACCTGCGACGCCTTCGGCGTGATGCCGCCGATCTCGCGGCTCTCCGCCAGCCAGGCCATGTACCACTTCCTGTCGGGCTACACGGCCAAGGTCGCCGGCACCGAGAAGGGCGTGACCGAGCCGGAGGCGACGTTCTCGACCTGCTTCGGCGCGCCGTTCATGCCGCGCCACCCGAGCGTCTACGGCAACCTGCTGCGCGACCTGATCGCCCGGCACGGAGTGTCGTGCTGGCTCGTCAACACCGGCTGGACCGGCGGCAAGTACGGCGAGGGCCGGCGCATGCCGATCGGCGCGACGCGCGCCCTGCTCTCGGCCGCGCTCGACGGCTCGCTCAAGTCCGCGCCGATGCGCGTCGATCCGGTGTTCGGCTTCGAGGTCCCGACCGCGGTGCCGGGCGTCGACGCCCGCATCCTCGACCCGCGCTCGACCTGGGCCGATCCGGCCGCCTACGACGTGCAGGCGGAACGGCTCGTCGGCATGTTCCAGACGAACTTCGCCAAGTTCGAGACGCATGTGGACCCGGACGTCCGCGCCGCCGCGCCGGAACTGCGCGCCGCCGCCGAATAGTCCGTTTCTGAAGTCCGAATGCGGAAAGGCCGGGCGCTCGCCCGGCCTTTCGTTTTCGACGCCCCGCCACCGCCGCTTCAGGCGCGCACGGCGGACGGGAAGCGGATCGATCGAATCGCCTTGTCTTTCGGGCCGATTGCGCCGATACCCGCCCGACACGGAGCGGGAGACGCATGACGGACAGCCTCGATCTCGACGCCTATCTCGCCCGCATCGGCCATTCCGGCGATACCGCCCCGACGCGGGAGACGCTGGCTACGCTCGTCCTCGCGCACGCGACGTCGATCCCCTTCGAGAACCTCGATCCGCTGCTCGGCCGCCCGATCCGCCTCGACGCGGCCTCCGTGCAGCAAAAGCTGGTCGCCGAGCGGCGCGGCGGCTACTGCTTCGAGCACAACAGCCTTCTCGCGCTCGCGCTCACGGCGCTCGGCTTTCCGGTGACCGCGCTCGCCGCGCGGGTCGTCCGCAACCAGCCCGCCGGCACGCCGCTGCCGCGCACGCACATGCTGCTCGCCGTCGAGGTCGGCGGCGATCCGGTGATCGTCGACGTCGGCTACGGCGGGCTGACGCTGACGGGAGTGCTGAGGATGGAGGCGGACGCCGAACAGGAGACCCCGCACGAACCGTTCCGGCTCGCGCGTCTGCGGAACGGCTTCGGCCTCGAGGCGCTCGTCGGCGGGACATGGACGCCGCTTTACGAGTTCGACCTCACGGCGCAGCTCGCCCCGGACATAGAGATGATGAACCACTTCACCGCGACCTGGCCGCAGTCGATCTTCCGCCACACGCTGATGGCCGCGCGCGCCACGGACGAGGGCCGCCTCGGCCTCCGGAACAACACGCTGTCGATCCACCGCCTCGGCACGCCGTCGGAGCAGCGCGCGCTGGAGACCGCGGCGGAGCTCCGCGAGGTCCTCGCCGACACCTTCACGATCGCCCTTCCCGACGACGCGAGCCTCGACGCGGTGCTCGAGCGCTTCGCCAGGGGGGAAGGCGGATGAGCGGGCGCGGCGCGGTCGCGGCCGGCCACCCGCTCACGGTCGAGGCGGCGGCCGACATCCTCGCCGACGGCGGCAACGCCTTCGACGCCGCGATCGCCGCGCTGTGGACCGCCTGCGTCTGCGAGCCCGTGCTGGCGAGCCCCGGCGGCGGCGGCTTCCTGACGGCGCAGGCCGCCGGGCGCGCGCGCGTCTTCGATTTCTTCACCGCCGCGCCGCTGCGGCGGATCCCGGAGGACGAGATCGAGTTCGCCGAGGTGACCGTCGATTTCGGCACGGCGACGCAGGTCTTCCACATCGGCGCGGGCGCAACCGCCGTACCGGGCTTCGTGCCGGGGCTCTTCGCCGTCCACGGCGAGCTCGGCAGCCTGCCGATGCGGCGGCTGACCGAACATGCCGTCGCCCTTGCGCGCGAAGGCGTGCGCATCACGCCGCTGCAGGCCTATCTGTTCGACATCGTCGCGCCGATCTACCGCTGGACGCCTGACGCCGCCGCCCTGTTCGCGCCCGACGGCAGGATGCCGGCGGAAGGCGGAACGCTGAGGAACCCCGCGCTCGGCGAGGCGATCGAGGCGATCGGCCGCGAGGGCCTCAGGATCGCGACCGAGGGCGAGATCGCCCGGGCAATGGCGGACGTCGCCACATCCCACGGCGGACACCTGACCCCTGCGGACATCGACGGCTTCGAGGTCGAGCTGCGCGAGCCGGTCCGGGCCGCGATCGGCGCGGACGAATGGGCGGTGGCGCTCAATCCGCCGCCGGCGCTCGGCGGCGCTCTGGTCGTCGCAATGCTGCGCACCCTCGATCAAAGGGAGGCAGGCGATCCGCTCGCCCGCGCAGGTGCGATCGACGCCGTCGACCGGTTCTGGCGGCAGGCGCCGACCGATCCGGGGCGGCTCCTCGACATGGCGGCGCAAAGGCCGACGCGGGCTGCGACGCGCGGCACCACCCATGTCAGCGTCATCGACGCCGACGGCAATGCGGTCGCCGCGACCGTCTCCAACGGCGAGGGCAACGGCCGGCTCGTTTCCGGCTGCGGCTTCATGCTCAACAACATGCTGGGGGAAGAAGACCTGAACCCCGGCGGCTTCCACCGGTGGACGCCCGGAGCCCGGCTCGGCTCGATGATGACGCCGGGGATCGCGGCCAGGAAGGACGGCGCGGTGATCGCCTTCGGCTCGGGCGGCTCGAACCGCATCCGCACGGCGATCCTGCAGGCGCTGCTGAACCGCTGCCTTGTCGGCATGCCGCTGAAGGACGCCGTCGACGCACCGCGCCTGCATGTCGAGCGCGGTCATCTCGACTTCGAGGACTTCTTTGGCGATTTCTCCGGGGGCGGTGACCGCGAGCGGCTGGTCGAGGCCTTTCCCGACCATCGGGCGTGGCCCGACCACAATCTCTTCTTCGGCGGGGTCCACGCGGTGGAGCGCACCGCCCGCGCCGGCTTCGAGGCCGCCGGCGACCCGCGCCGCGGCGGGGCGAGCCGGATCGTCTAGAGGATTGCCATGAGCAACATCCCGGAAGGTTTCAAGCCGCTCGATTTCGTCGAACGCGAGCCGAACGAGATGGCGGCGCGGGCGGCCGATTTCCGGGCGCTGATGGCGCGGCGGCGCACGGTGCGCGACTTCTCCGACCGGCCGGTGCCGCAAGGCCTGATCGAGAGCTGCGTGATGACGGCGGCCTCGGCGCCCTCGGGCGCGAACCAGCAGCCCTGGCATTTCGCGATCATCGGCGATCCGACCGTCAAGGCGCGCATCCGCGAGGCGGCGGAGGCCGAGGAGCGGGAGTTCTACGCGGGCCGGGCGGGCGCGGAATGGCTCGAGGCGCTCGCGCCCCTCGGTACCGACGCCGACAAGCCGTTCCTTCAGGCCGCACCGTGGCTGATCGCGGTGTTCGCGGCCCGCTACGGCATCGGGGGCGGCCGGCGCGTGAAGCACTATTACGTGCCGGAATCGGTCGGCATCGCCACCGGCCTCTTGATCGCCGCCCTGCACAACGCCGGGCTCGCCACCCTCACCCACACGCCGGCGCCGATGGGCTTCCTCAACGAGATCTGTCACCGGCCCGACAACGAGAAGCCCTATGTGCTGGTCGTCGCCGGCTATCCGGCCGCGAACTGCGCGGTGCCCGACATCGCGCGCAAGGCGTTCGACGAGGTGGCGACTGTTTTTTAGGGTTTTGCCGCTTCCTTGCGGGCGGGCAGGCGGTTCGACGGCCGCGGGGCCTGTAATTTCGTGGGGGTGGACTTCCCCGATTCAGCGTACAGACGGTAAGTTGCCTTAGGGGGCGCTCCCTGGCCCCGGGCACGCCGGTAACGACTTTCGGAGTGAAACGATGTCGATCAGGACCATTCGCACAGCCGCCGGAGGCCTCGGGCTCGCCGTCGCGCTGGGGATGTGCGGCGCCGCCGTCGCGCAGGACAACAAATCCGGATCCGACGCTCCCGCTCCCGCGGTCGTCGTCCAGACCGTCAAGAACGAGGAGGTCAGCAAGTCGACCCAGTTCGTCGGCCGCGTCCAGGCGATCCAGCAGACCGAGCTGAAGGCGCGCGTCGAGGGTTTCCTCGAGGAGGTGATGTTCCGGGAAGGCGCGCTGGTCACGAACGGCGAGCAGCTCTACCAGATCGAGACCGGTCCGTACGAGGCGTCGCTGGCCGCCGCGCAGGCCGCGCTCGCGCAGGGCAACGCCGCCAAGGCCGGCGCCGAGGCGACGCTGCAGGACGCCGACCTGACGCTGGAACGCCAGAAGACCCTTCTCAAGTCCAACACGGTCTCGCAGGCGATGGTCGACAAGGCGCAGGCCGACCGCGACAACGCCTACGCGAACCTGCAGAACGCCGAGGCGCAGATCGCCAGCGCGAACGCCCAGATCGAGTCCGCCCAGCTCAACCTGTCCTATACCAAGGTGATGTCGCCGATCGACGGCCGCATCGGCAAGACGAACTACACCAAGGGCAATCTCGTCAGCCCGTCGTCCGGCACCCTGTCGACCGTCGTCCAGATGAATCCGATGCGGGTGGTCTTCTCGATCTCCGACCGCGACTACGTTCAGGTGGTCGAGACGGCCAACGGCGCCTCGGACACGCCCAATCTCGACGTGAAGGAGGACTTCGTGCCCAACCTGGTGCTGCCCAACGGTCACGACTATCCCGACAAGGGGAAGATCTCCTTTATCGACAACGAGGTCGATCCGAACACCGGCACGATCGCCGTCTACGCCGACTTCCCGAACAAGGACTTCGTGCTGGTGCCCGGACAGTTCGTTTCCGTGAAGATCACGATGGGCCAGCCCAAGATGATGCCGGTCGTGCCCGCGGGCGCCGTCCTGCAGGACAAGCAGGGGCCGTACGTGCTGGTCATCGACAAGGACAATCGCGCCCAGATCCAGCGCATCAAGACGGCCGACAAGATGCAGACGGGCTGGGCCGTCGCCTCCGGCCTGCAGCAGGGCGACACGATCATCGTCGACGGAATCCAGAAGGTGAAGCCCGGCGAAGTCGTGAAGCCGACCACCGCCAAGCCCGCGAGCTGACGCGCCATGTTCTCGTCCGTCTTCATCGAACGTCCGCGACTGGCGATGGTCGTCGCCATCGTCATCACGCTCGTCGGCGCCATCGCCATCTACGCCATCGCCGTCGCGCAGTACCCGAACATCACGCCGCCGGTCGTGCAGGTCGAGGCGACCTATCCGGGCGCGGACGCCGAGACGATCGCCCAGACCGTCGCCGCCCCGATCGAGGAGCAGGTCAACGGCGTCGAGAACATGATCTACATGTCCTCGACGAGCGCGTCGGTCGGCACCTACACCCTCTCCGTCTCCTTCGAGATCGGCACCGACCCCGACATCGCGCAGGTCAACGTCCAGAACCGCCTGCAGGCGGCGCTGCCGCAGCTCCCGGCGGCCGTGACCGACCTCGGCGTGACGGTGACGACGCAGCAGCCGAGCTTCCTGCTGATCGTCAACATCTTCTCGCCGAAGGAGACCTACGACGGTCTTTTCCTGTCCAACTTCACGTCGATCAACGTGAAGGACCCGATCGCCCGCGTGCAGGGCGTCGGCAGCGCCTCGATCCTCGGCGAGCTCGACTACTCGATGCGCGTCTGGATGGATCCGAACCGCATGGCCGCGCTGTCGATCACGCCGCAGGACGTCTACCAGGCGATCGCGGACCAGAACATCCAGGCCGCCGTCGGCTCGGTCGGCGCCCCGCCGATCTCCAACCAGCAGGTCCTCCAGTACAACATCACGGCGCAGGGCCGCCTGGTCTCGACCGACCAGTTCGGCGACATCGTCGTGCGCACCAATTCCGACGGCGGCATCGTCCGCGTCCGCGACATCGCCCGCATCGAGCTCGGCGCGCAGACCTACGCCGCCACCAGCCAGCTCAACGGCAAGCCGGCGTCGACGCTGGCGATCTACCAGTCGGCCAACGCCAACGCGCTCGCGGTGGCCGACGGCGTCCGGGCCGAGCTAGAGCGGCTGAAATCGCGCTTCCCGGAGGATGTCGACTACGAGGTCACCTACGATTCGACGGCCTTCGTCACCGCGACGATCCACGAGATCATCATGACGCTGGCGCTGACCGGCGTCATCGTCCTCCTCGTCGTCTTCATCTTCCTGCAGGACCTGCGGGCCACGCTGATCCCCGCCCTGACGATTCCCGTCTCGCTGATCGGCACCTTCGCGATCCTGCTGGCGCTCGGGTTCTCGGCGAACACGATCACGCTGTTCGCGATCATCCTCGCGATCGGCCTCGTCGTCGACGACGCCATCGTCGTGGTCGAGAACGTCCAGCGCATCATGGAGGAGGAGCCGGGAACGACGGCCAAGGAGGCCGCGCACCGCTCGATGAAGCAGGTGACGGGACCGATCATCGCCACCACGCTGGTGCTGATCGCCGTGTTCGCTCCCGTCGGCTTCCTGCCGGGCATCACCGGCGAGCTCTACCGGCAGTTCGCGGTGACGATCTGCGCCGCAGTGACCCTGTCGGCCCTGAACGCCCTGACGCTGTCGCCGGCGCTGTGCGCCGTGGTGCTGCGGCCGCCGCGGCAGGCGCGCGGGCCGTTCCGCTGGTTCAACCTCGGCCTCGACAAGACCCGCGACGGCTATACCCGTATCGTCGGCGCGCTGGCGCGGCGCTCGATCATCGCCGGCCTGATCATCCTCGCCGTCGGCCTCGCCGCCGGCTATCTCTTCAAGGAGACGCCGACGGGCTTCATCCCGACCGAGGACCAGGGCGCGCTGTTCGTCAACATCCAGCTCCCCGACGCCGCCTCGCAGCCGCGCACCCAGGAGGTGGTGAACCAGGTCCAGGAGATCGCCAAGAAGCAGCCCGGCGTCGCCGACGTCATCACGGTCAACGGCTACTCGCTCCTGTCCGGCGCATCGGCGTCGAACACCGCGCTCGCCGTGGTCGTGTTCGAGCCGTGGGACGAGCGCCAGACGCCCGAACTCAGCCTGCGCGGCATCTACACCAGCCTGAGCGAGCAGTTCTCGCAGATCGCGGAAGCCGACATCCTGGCGTTTCCGCCGCCGGCGATCCCCGGCATCGGCGCAACCGGCGGCTTCGACATGCAGCTCGAGGCGCTCGGCGGGCAGTCGCCCGAGGAACTCGCCTCGGTGATGCAGTCCTTCGTCGTGGCGGCCAACGGCAACCCTGCGATCTCGCGGGCCTACTCGACCTTCTCGGCGAGCGTTCCGACGCTGCTGCTCGACGTCGACCGCGACAAGGCGCAGAGCCTCAAGGTGCCGGTCTCGACGTTGTTCCAGACGCTCGGCGCGCAGCTCGGCTCGCTCTACGTCAACGACTTCAACGCCTACGGACGCACCTACCAGGTGAACCTCGCCGCCGACGAGCGCTACCGCACCGAGATCCAGGACATCCTGAACCTGTGGGTGCGCAACGACGACGGCCAGATGGTGCCGGTCCGCACGCTGGCGACCGTCGAGCCCGACCTCGCCCCGACCCTGGTGATGCGCTACAACAACTTCGCCTCCGCCACCATCAACGGCTCGTCGGCGCCGGGCTTCTCGTCCGGCCAGACCATCGAGGCGCTGAAGGAGGTGGCCGAGAACACCCTGCCGCAGGGCTACAGCTACGAGTGGTCGGGCCTGACCTACCAGGAAGTCACAGCCGGCGGCCAGGTCGGCATGATCTTCGCCCTGGCGATCATCTTCGGCTACCTGTTCCTCGTCGGCCAGTACGAGAGCTGGTCGGTGCCCTTCGCGGTGATCACGTCGGTGGCGGTCGCCGTGCTCGGCGCCATCTCGACGATCGCCGTGGTCGGCATCGCCAACAACATCTACTGCCAGATCGGCATGGTGCTGCTGATAGGGCTCGCGGCGAAGAACGCGATCCTGATCGTGGAGTTCTCCAAGGAGCGGCGCGAGGCGGGGAAATCGCTGATCGAGTCGGCGATGGAGGGCGCGCACATGCGCTTCCGCGCCGTGCTGATGACCGCGATCGCCTTCGTGCTCGGCGTGATCCCGCTGGTGCTCGCCAACGGCGCCGGCGCGGCGAGCCGCGTGTCGATGGGCTTCACCGTGCTCGGCGGCATGGCGGCGGCGACGTTCTTCGGCATCCTGCTGATCCCCGGGCTCTACGTCATGTTCGAATGGGTCGCCGAGAGGCTCGGCCCCGGCCGCAAGGACACCCAGTCCGGCCCGGTCACCGGGGAAGTGGCGGAGTAGCGGGGCGGGAGACGCGAGGAGCCGGACCGTGCGACGGGCTCTCGGAGTGCTGGCGGCGGTCGGGCTTCTGGCGGCGAACGCCGCGGGAAGCGCGGGCGCGGGCGAGAGCCTGTACCGGGCGAGCACGGTCGTCACCGGCCGCAGCCCCGAAAGCCTCGCCGCGGGCCTGCCGCGCTGCCTCGCCGCCGTGCTCGTCAAGGTGTCCGGCGATCCCCGGCTCGGCTCCGACCCTGCGGCGGCGAAGCTCGCCGGCGACGCGCGGGCCATGGTCGCCTCGGCGACCTTCCGGGACCGCATGGCCGGCATCCCGGTGCACGACGAGCAGGGCTCGCGCGAGCGGCCGCACGTCCTCACCGTCGACTTCGATCCCGACCGCATCGACGCCGCGCTCGAGGGCCTCGGCCGCAGGCCGTGGCCTCAGCCGCGCCCCCGCCTTTCGATGCGCCTGACCGTACGCAACGGCGACACCGGCTTCGCGCTCACCGAGGACGGGGCGAAGGGCCGCGACATGCGCGAGGCGCTCGCGGACGCAGCCGAGCGGTTCGGCCTCGACGTCGAACTGCCGCGCGCGGAGGGGCAGCGGGACGGCGAGCGAGCCGGCCTCGTGCCGCTCGCCGGGTCGCTGACCTGGGACCCCGGCAAGCGCGGCTGGAGCGCGGACTGGCGCCTCGAGGCGCCGGGCGGGGGCCATGCCTGGTCGGTCGGCGGCGTCAGCTTCGACGAGGCGTTCCGCAGCGGGATCGGCGGCAGCGCGCAGGTTCTCTCGGGGAACGGCGAGCCCGGCTGACGCCGGTTCCGTTTGCTTCCCGGCCGGTCGCTGCGCTCGCTCCCCGCCTCTCGCCTTCATTTCCCCGTCGCCACCGGGGCTGCCGCTCGCCTCTCGTAACGGCTTCCCTCCCCCGATATCCGGTGCTATCAGCGCCGCCATGACCAAAACGGACCATATCCGCAACTTCGCGATCATCGCGCATATCGACCACGGCAAGTCGACGCTGGCCGACCGGCTGATCCAGCTCACCGGGGGCCTTACCGAGCGCGAGATGCGCGAGCAGGTGCTCGATTCGATGGACATCGAGCGCGAGCGCGGCATCACCATCAAGGCGCAGACCGTGCGCCTGAACTACCGGGCAAAGAACGGCGAGGACTATGTCCTCAACCTGATCGACACGCCCGGCCACGTCGACTTCACCTACGAGGTGAACCGCAGCCTCGCCGCCTGCGAGGGCTCGCTGCTCGTCGTCGACGCGAGCCAGGGCGTGGAGGCGCAGACGCTCGCCAACGTCTACCAGGCGATCGACGTCAACCACGAGATCGTTCCGGTCCTGAACAAGGTGGACCTGCCCGCCGCCGACGTGCCGCGCGTGAAGGCGCAGATCGAGGACGTTATCGGGCTGGACGCCTCCGACGCCGTCGAGATCTCGGCCAAGACCGGCCTCGGCGTGCCGGACGTGCTGGAGGCGATCGTCACCCGCCTGCCGCCGCCCAGGGGCGACCGCGAGGCGCCCTTGAAGGCGCTCCTCGTCGACAGCTGGTACGACCCCTATCTCGGCGTCGTCGTGCTGGTGCGCATCGTCGACGGGGTGCTGAAGAAGGGCATGAAGGTCCGCATGATGCGGGCGAAGAAGACCTACGAGGTCGACAAGGTCGGCATCTTCACCCCGAAGCTCGTCGACATCCCCGAGCTCGGCCCCGGCGAGCTCGGCTTTCTGACGGCCTCGATCAAGGAGGTGGCCGACACCAACGTCGGCGACACGATCACCGAGGAGCGCCGCCAGTGCGCAGAGGCGCTGCCGGGCTTTCGCCCCTCGGTGCCGGTGGTCTTCTGCGGCATCTATCCGGTCGACGCGGCCGACTTCGAGGACCTGCGCGCGGCGATGGGCAAGCTTCGCCTGAACGACGCCAGCTTTTCCTTCGAGATGGAGACGAGCGCCGCGCTCGGCTTCGGCTTCCGCTGCGGTTTCCTGGGCCTGTTGCACCTGGAAATCATCCAGGAGCGGCTCGAGCGCGAGTTCGACCTCGACCTGATCGCGACCGCGCCGAGCGTCGTCTACAGAATCGCGCTGACGAACGGCGAGGAGATCGAGCTGCACAACCCGGCCGACATGCCGGACGTCGTCAAGATCGACACCATCTCCGAGCCGTGGATCCGCGCCACGATCCTGACCCCCGACGAGCATCTCGGCGCGATCCTCAAGCTCTGCGAGGACCGGCGCGGCGAGCAGGTCGACCTCTCGTACGTCGGAAACCGGGCGATGGTCGTCTACGACCTGCCGCTCAACGAGGTGGTGTTCGACTTCTACGACCGGCTGAAGTCGGTGTCGCGCGGCTACGCGAGCTTCGACTACCAGATCACCGGCTACCGGGAGGGCGACCTCGTCAAGATGTCGATCCTCGTCAACGGCGAGCCGGTCGACGCGCTGGCCATGCTCGTCCACCGCACCAAGGCGGAGACGCGCGGCCGCCAGCTCTGCGAGAAGCTGAAGGACCTGATCCCCCGCCACCTGTTCAAGATCCCGATCCAGGCGGCGATCGGCGGCAAGGTGATCGCGCGGGAGACCATCGCGGCGCTCAGGAAGGACGTCACGGCGAAGTGCTACGGCGGCGACGTCACGCGCAAGCGGAAGCTTCTGGAGAAGCAGAAGGAAGGCAAGAAGCGCATGCGCCAGTTCGGGAAGGTGGAAATCCCGCAGGAGGCGTTTATCGCGGCGCTGAAGATGGGTGAGTGACGGTCGAGGCGCCGTGGGGGCCGCGGGGGAAATGGGAAGGCTTTTGGGGGGTGAAACCC
>JAEWYT010000126.1 GCA_023458595.1 Pseudomonadota bacterium | reverse complement strand
AACTGGTCGATGCACAGAACCTGCGGGCCGGTTCGGACGTGGAGAACATCGTCGACAGCCTGCGGCGTCTGAATGACGTGCTGGGCGGGGGCGTCATCACCCTCACGCGCGAGTTCATCGACAAGCTGCATGAGTTGAACGACCCGGATACGCTCCAGTCCATCGAGACCACGCTGGGCAACGTGGCGCATACCGGGCAGACCGCACTGACGGTTCTGGGCGGTGTGGGCACGGCCATCGGCAGTGTGCTCTCCGACGTGGTCGAGGGCTGGAACAAGCTGCCCGAACCCATTCGCGAGGCCGGCCTTCTCGCTGCGCTGATTGGCGGCAAGAAGGGGATGCTCGTCACGGCGGGGGTTTCCACCCTCTATGGCGTCGGTGAACGGTGGCATCGCGCCCTTGAGGGCATCAACAAGGGAACCCTCTCGTGGGGCGACCTCGTCTTTTCAGGCAAGGACGGGCTTGAGGAAAAGCTCGCCGCGATGCACGACCCGGCCAACGCGCAGCGCAACCTTGAGATGATGCGCCGCAAGCAGCGCACGTACATGAAAGGCTCCGCAGGCTGGAAGGCCATGCAAGAGAACATCGACCGCGCCGAGATGGAGTACGCGGTGCGGTCGTGGCAGAGCCAGTACGGCGACCTCTCTGCCCGCGACAGGGCCATGGCTGCGGCGTTCAAGGCCTCCACGACGGCCGGCCTTCGCATCACGAGTCCCCCGCGCACTTCGACCGACACCAAGGGTGCGTCGAAGGTCGCCTCGGCCACCGAATCCATCACCGAGAAGCTCGCCCGCTATGGCGACACGGGCACAGAAGGGCAGGGCCGCATAGCCAGGCTGACGAAGGAGTATGACGCCTTCGCCAAGGTGCTTGGCGCGACCAACCCGCAGGTGCGGGCCTTTGCCGATGTCATGGAGTACGCCAAGCAGCACAACGGGTTCACGCCCGAAGAGGTGGCCAAGTCCACCCGCGCGGTGGAGCTTGAGACGCAAGCCCTTGAAGACAGGGCAGAGGCCATCCGGGCCGCCACCCGCGATGACGGCACCATCAACCGGCAGAAGCTGTCGATGCTCACCACAACGGCGGCTGCCGAACGCGAGTACCGGGCAGACCTCTTGAAGGGCATCGACGGGGCGGTGGCGGCCCGCAAGCGTGAACTGACGGTGGAGGCGGCGCACGCCGCCGTGGTGCAGGAGAACATGCAGGCACGCATCGCCTTCTACGACGAACTGGCCCAACTCTACCGCAACGACGAAGCCCTGCAGATGCGGTCGCTGAACAAGCGGCTTGATGACTTTCGCGCGGCTGGAGTCGCCGAGGCGGACATACAGCGATGGCTCGACCGCAAGCGCCTGCAATCGGCCACCGATGCCTACAGCGGCATGAGGCGCGTCACCATCGAATACTACGAAGCGACACGGAATGCCGCGCAACAATGGGGCGACTTCGCCACCGACGTTACAAAGGGCTTCGAAGACGCCCTTGTGGAGGCATGCACCAAGGGCAAGCTCGAGTTCTCTTCACTTGCAGACTCCATCATCGCCGACCTTGCGCGCATCGCCATCCGGCAGAGCATAACCGGCCCGCTGGCGGGTGCTGTGGGTTCGTGGGTCGGCGGTCTGTTCGCTTCGGGTGGTGGCACGGGCGGTTCTTCCTCCGGCGTGTGGGGCGACTACGCCGACAGGGTGCCCGGCATTGCTGGCACGCGTGCGTCCGGGGGGCCGGTAGCGGCTGGCAGGACCTACCTTGTAGGCGAGAGAGGCCCTGAGCTTTTCCAACCGAATGTGTCAGGTGTCATCCAGCCCAACAGCGTGTTGAATGCCCTTGCCGGTGCTCGGACATCCACCACAGGCACCGACTCATCCAGCGTGAATGTCACCGTCAACGTCCACAATCATAGCGGTGCCCCGGTCGAGACGCGCGAGACGCAGGACGCCCGGGGAGGCCGCAACATCGACGTCATCATCGGTGAGGCCGTGGCCCGCGAGGTGCGCCGTCATGGCAGCGGCGTGGATACCGCCATGCGCAGTCGCTACGGCGCACGGCCCACTCTGACGAGGAGGGGATGATGATCGCGCGTTGGCCAGATTCGTTGCCGCAAGCCCCCCTTGCTGACGGCTATCAGGAACAGGCACCCGACCTGACGTTGCGGACGAGCATGGATACAGGCCCGGCCAAGGTGCGGCGCAGGGGGGCGGCACGCCCCTGGGGCATGCAGGTGTCATTGTATCTGACTACGGAACAGGCCGAGACGTTGCGGGCGTTCGTGTACGACACGCTGTCCGGCGGGGCCTTGCGGTTCATGTGGGTGCACCCGCGCACGAAAGGAGCCATCGAATGCCGCCTGCGGGGCACGGGTGAGAGCCTGTACACGCTCACGCCGCTGGGGGTGAGCCACTGGGTGGCGAGCCTCTCGCTGGAGGTGCTGCCGTGAGCCGCACGCTGTCCTCATCCATGCTCCGCGCCATCTACGCCGAGGAGACGGGCGACTACCCGATACTGCTCATCACCATCACGCACCCGTCGCTGGCTGCGCCGCTGCGCATCTCGTCCGACCCGACGCAGCGCACCGTCGTCACCGATGAGGAGGTGGTCTACGGCACGGTGAGCCGCGTCGAGACGTTCGTCTTCGTGCCGTTCTCCATCTCGCTGCCCAACGACAGCGCGGAGGAGACACCCCAGACCAGCATCACCATAGACAACGTGGGGCGGGAGATGGTGCCCACCATCCGCTCCCTGACCAGCGCGCCGGAGATAACGCTGGAGATGGTCATGGCCTCCACGCCCGACGTGGTCGAGGCCGTGTTCCCCGGCTTCGCGCTCTCGTCCGTAACCTACGATGCCATGAGCATCTCCGGCACGCTCTCCGTGACGGAGTTCACCACCGAACCATGCCCGGCGGGCACGTTCAACCCCGCCGAGTTCCCGGGGATGTTCTGATGCAGTGCCGCAACCAGTGCCAAACCCAGTGGTGGAACGAGTATGTGGGGCTGCCCTTCGCAGACAAGGGCCGCACCCGTGAGGGGTGCGACTGCTGGGGCCTTGTGCGCCTCGTGCTGCACGAGCAGTTCGGCATCGACCTGCCGAGCTACACCGATGACTACACCAGCACCGCCGATAACGCGGGCATCGCCGGAGCCATCGACAGCAACATGGCCGGGTGGCGCATCGTCCCGCCCGGCGACGCCAGAGAGGGCGACGTGGTGCTCTTCCGCATCGGCGGGCTGCCGCTCCATGTCGGCGTGGTGATAGGCGACGCCCGCTACATGCTCCACGTCTGCAAGGGCATCGATGCCTGCACGGAGCAGTACCGAGCACCCCGTTGGCTCTCACGTCTGGAGGGAGTGTACCGCCATGAAGGCTGACGTCGTATCCGTCACCGGGTGCCCGCATCCGTTCCGCCCCGGCGACCGGGTGCATGATGTCGTGCCCGTGGGTGGCACGCTCGAATCCATCGTCGTGCGTGGCCTCGACGCCATGGGCGTACCGGAGGCGTTACGCGGCTGCGGTCATGCGTTCGTGGACGGGGAGTACGTCCCGCGTGACAAGTGGGCCGACGTCACGCCACGCGCCGGGAGCACGGTCACCTATCGCCTCGTGCCCGCAGGGGGCGGGGGCGGCAGCAAGGCGTTGCGCGGGCTGCTCACCGTCGCCGTCATCGCCCTCGCGGTCGTCTCGCAGCAATACTATCTGGCGACGTATGGCACCACGTTCACCACGGCGGCTGGCGTCACGGCCTATACCGCCGGGAGCATGGCGGCCTCGGCAGCGGTGGCGGCAGCCGTCACCGGGGCGGGGATGCTGGCCATCAACTCGCTGGTGCCGCTGCGCCCGGCGAGCCTGTCACAGGGCACGGCGTCGAGCGCGGCCGATTCGCCCACCTATTCCATCGAAGGCGTACGTAACACGTTGCGCCCGTGGGGTACGGTGCCGCTGTTGCTCGGGCGCCATCGCATCGTGCCGCCGCAGTGCGCCATGCCCTACACCGAGGTGGTCGGCAACGACCAGTACGTGCGGCAACTGTTCTGCCTCGGCTATGCCGAGATGCAGATCGAGACGGGGTTCCGCCTCGGCGAGACGGACATCAACGCCTACAGCGACGTGCAGCTCGAGGTGCTGCCGTTCGCGGACAAGACCTCGCGCCCGGCGCACTACTCCAATGACGTGTACGAGCAGTCCCTCTCCGTGCAACTCAAGCAGTCCGGAGGCTGGCAGACGCGCACGACCCCGCAGGCGTGCGACCGCATCGACATCGACATCTCGCTCCCGCGCGGTCTCGTACAGTTCAACGACCGCGCCCAGAAGATGGAGCGCACGGTGCTCATCGAGGCGCAGTACGCGCCCAAGGGCTCGCAGGCGTGGGCGTCTCTGGGCGGCCCGTTGCAGGTGGGGGCGACGAGCTACCAGTTCGAGCGTGCCCGGCAGCAGGTGAAGGTCGGCGAATACGTCGACGGCAACATCTACGACATCATGGAGTGGCGCGACGTGCCGCAGTGGCATGTCATCTGCTCCAGCGCGTCCGGACGCATCGAGCAGCGGGCCGGGGCCATCGGCGTGGACAGCCCCCAGCCGACACCCGCAGGGTACACGGGCATCGTGCAGGTGCGCGTCGTCGGGGCCGTCGTCTCCCGCGTCGTCATCATCGCGCCAGCGGGCAGCGACGCCATCACGTACACGACGGGCACGGCCAACAACCGGGCGCAGCTCTCGCTGTCGCCGCTCTCGCTGCCCATCACGTCACTGGAGATGACCGCCGCCCAGACTTCGGCGTTGCGGCGTACCGTGGGCGTGGACGTGCCCACCGGACAGTACGACGTGCGGGTGCGCCGCATCACCGCAGACACGGACGACAGCAAGATAGCCGACGAGACGTGGTGGGGCGCCCTGCGGTCGACGCGCAAGATTGCGCCCCTCCGGTTCTCGCGCCCGCTGTGCGTCGTCTCCACGCGCATACGGGCCACGGGGCAACTCAACGGTGCGCTCGACGAACTCAACTGCATCGCCCAGACGGTGTGCCTCGACTGGGACAAGGCCACCCGCACATGGGTGCGCCGTCCCACCAGCAACCCCGCCAGCCTGTTCCGGTACGTGTTGCAGGGTCCGGCCATCGCCCGCCCCGTGCCCGACGACCGCCTCGACCTCGACCAGCTCGCCTACTGGCACGAGTTCTGTGAGCGTCGCCGTCTGACCTACAACCGCGACCACGACTACACGGCATCGGTGGAGGAGGTACTGGACGACGTGGCGGCAGCCGGGCTTGCCGGGCGGGCACGGCCCAACGGCAAGTGGTCGGTGGTCATCGACGAGCCGCGCACACGGGTGGCGCAGCATTTCTCGCCGCGCACGTCGTGGGGCTTCCGCTCCACCAAGGCGTTGCCGCAGCAGCCCCACGCATGGCGCGTCCGCTTCGTGAACGCGACACAGGACTGGAAGCAGGACGAGCGCATCGTCTACGCCGACGGGTATGATGCGGACAACGCCACCGTGTTCGAGGGCCTTGAGCTGCCCGGCGTGACCGACCCCGAGCAGGTGTGGGTGCTTGGGCGTCATCACATCGCCTGCGCCCGACTCCGGCCCGAGGAGTATGAGCTGTACGCCGACATGGAGCACCTGGTCTGCACACGCGGCGACCTCGTGGTCGTACAGCACGACGTGCCCATGTGGGGCGTGGCTTCCGGCCGCGTGAAGTCCGTGGCGGGGCAGGTGCTCACCGTGGACGAACCCGTGGGCATGGAGGCCGGGCAAGTGTACCGCATCCGCTGGCGCAGTGCTGACGGTGCCTCGCACGTGCGCGACGTGGTCACCGTGGCGGGGCACTCGCAGACGCTGCAACTCTCCGGTACGGGCGATGTGCCCGAGGCCGGTGACCTGTGGCTGTTCGGCCTGCTGGGTCGGGAATGCGCCCAGCTGGTGGTCAAGGGCATCGAACCGGGCGAGAACCTCACGGCGCGGCTTGTCCTCGTGGACTATGCCCCCGCCGTGTTCGATGCCGCCACCGGACCCATCCCCCCGTTCGACAGCAACATCACGTTGCAGGGTGACGACCCTGCGAAGCCACCGCACCCGCCATCGGTGCTGTCGTTGCGCTCTGACGAGGCCGTGCTCGTGCGGCAGGCGTCCGGCGCACTCGTGCCGCGCATCGCCGTCGACTACCGCGCCAGCGGTGGCGCATCGGTACAGGTGCGCGTGCGGCCCGCTGGCGGTTCGTGGCGGCTGGCCGGGTCGGCTGCCGTGGAGGATGGCGTCGTCTACGCCGACGGTGTCGAGGAGTCGGTCGAGTACGAGGTGTGCGTGCAGACCATCACCCGCCTCGGGGTCGGGTCGGGGTGGACGGCCCCGCAGCGGCATACCGTGGTGGGGCGCACCACGCCGCCTCCCGCACCTTCGGGCGTCTACCTTGAGGGGGCGCATGTGTACTGGACCATGCCCGACGACGCCCCCGTGGACGTGGCGGGCTGGGAGGTGCTGATGGGCATGGACGACACCGACCCGGTCGAACGTGCGCTGCTGCTCACCCCCGGCCTGCTGACCGAACGCCGGTTCGACGTGGGGCCGTGGGCCGGTCGGGCGCGGCGCGTCTTCGTGCGCACGGTGGATGACATCGGCCTGCGTAGCCCTGCCGTCTCCGCCGTCGTCAACCTCGGTGACGAGCCCGTGCAGAACGTGGTGCTCACCATCAGCGAGGCGGCGCAGGGGGGGCCCGGCACGCTCACCGGCGGCATCCGGCTCGACGGCAAGGTCCATGCCGCAGGGGCACGTGCGATGTGGGGCGGTGGGGCCATGTGGCCTCCAACGACCATGTGGGGCGATGCGTACCTTCCAGCGTCATACGTCGCCCGCCTGCTGGTGCCGGACGAGGCCACGGGCGCGAGGTTGCGCGTTGCCGTGCAGCTCGTCACCGGGGTGCTCGACGCCGTGGAGTACGCCCACGGCCCGCGCCGTCCGGCGTGGGACGGCTCGCCCATGTGGGGGGCCGCAGCCATGTGGGGCGGCGTCATCCCCACGGCGTGGAACCCCATGCCTGACCTGCTCGACGTGGCCACGGGCGACGAGGTGTACATCCGCGTCACCTCACGGGGCGGGACACAGGGCGTGCTCGCCGACGTGCAGTGGACGTTCGACGTACCGGATGCCGACCTCACGCTCGACGGCGTGGCCGTGCCGTCATCCGGCATGAGGCTGCCCGTCCCGGCGGGGCTGTTCCGCTGGATACGCGCAATAACCTTCGGGCTGGAGTTCGACGGCGGCACAGCGGCGTCATGCCGCTATCTCGACAAGGGCGTCATCGAGGCGGGGCGGGTCGTATCCGGCCCGCTCGTGCAGTGCATAGACAGTAACGGCGCACCTGTCGCCGGGCGCATCGACGCCCGCCTACAGGGCGCGGCAGGAGGTTAACATGGCTGTGTTCCCACAGGCATCGGTATTGTTCAACGTGGACCCGAACTGGACGGCGGCACAGGCGCGTGTCGAGTTCGAACGCTGGCTGGCGTCCACGCTGCAACTCCCCGGCGCTGCCGAGGCCGAGGCGCTCACCATCGCCACCGGGCAGATAACGCCCACACGGGCGGCGGTCATCGTCGACACCGAAGGCGGTACGTCCGCCGACGACCTTACCACCATCGCCACGACCAACATGCACGCCGGGGCGGTGCTCATGCTGTGCGCCGCCAACAGCGGGCGCACCGTGACGGTGAAGCACGGCACGGGGGCGGGTGGCATCGCCCTGCTGGGCGGTGTGGATTGCGCCCTGTCGACGACGCACTGGCTCATGCTGCGCCGTGTGGGTGATGCGTGGGCAGAGATGCCGCCCCTGCGGGCGGCGCAGGCGCAACAGGCGGCTACGGCTGCGGCATGCACCGGCAACGCTGTCACGGCCACGCTGGCGGCTGCCGCGTCTGACATGGCTGCGGGGCATGTATTGGCGGGGAAGAAGACTGCGGAGGCGGTGCGTGGTGCGATAGGGGCACTATCGCCCGAAGTCGGTAAGTACAACAATTACAGGATAACGACCGCCGCCGGACAAGCTCTGGCAAACGGGGTGTTGTCGAACATCCTCACCACGGGGCCGAATAGCGGTAATCTCAATGTGACTCCTGATAGCGGCGACCTCGGGTGGACTATTCAAGAAAGCGGAACGTACCGTTTTGATTTGCAACTTCCATTGATGGAGAGCGGCACGCTACAAGGATTCGCGTCCATATTTCTGAAAAGAAACAGGGCGGGCTCGGTAACCAATGTGGACAATCTTCTTGTCGGACTGCCCACTAACGAAGCCGTGTGGCTGTACCCGTATATGCACTCGGTATGCGAATGCCAAGCAGGTGACATCATGTATTTTACCGTACAGGCGAATGGCACGACAGCGGGTATCCACGCATCGAGTGGTTGGGCCACCATAACCCGCATACGCTAGGGAGGTATTATGCAGAACGAACGCATATATGAAGCGCTTCGGCTGATGTTCCCACAAGCCGACCCGCTCATAGCGTGGAGACTGGAGCAGGGTCCACACACCGGGGGACAGATCGCCATCACCCAGTGGAACCTCCCAGACCCGCAGCCGACGCAAGCAGAGCTTGATTCTGCGTATGCGCAGCTTGCAAAGATAGATCGCCAAGCCCAAATCCAGCGCGAACTCGACGCCATAGACCTGCAATCAGTGCGCCCCGTGCGCGCCAAGCTCGCAGGTACGGCGACGGCAGAGGACGAAGCCAAGATAGCAGCCCTCGAAGCACAGGCCCAGACCCTGCGTACCGAGCTTGCAGACATGCAAAAGGGCTAGGTCATGCGCGCGCGTTTTGGCACTTGGTTAGCCAAAGGTTAGCCACGGAAACGAAAAAGAGGCTTACGATTGTTCGTAAGCCTCTTGATTTCTTGGAGCGGGAAACGGGATTTGAACCCGCGACCTTCAGCTTGGGAAGCTGACACTCTACCGCTGAGTTATTCCCGCCTGCGGTGTCCCCGAAGGGCTAGGCGTTGCGGTGGAGCGGGAGACGGGATTTGAACCCGCGACTTCAACCTTGGCAAGGTTGCACTCTACCACTGAGTTACTCCCGCACCGATGTGGAGGCGGCGTCCGGATTTGAACCGGAGAATGGAGGTTTTGCAGACCTCTGCCTTACCACTTGGCTACGCCGCCATCGGATTTGCTGGAGCGGGAGACGGGATTTGAACCCGCGACTTCAACCTTGGCAAGGTTGCACTCTACCACTGAGTTACTCCCGCTCAGCGAGGAAAGGCTTCTACGCCAGCAGCCCGGAACTGTCAAGCGACGCGATTCGATAAAATCAATTTTTTCAGAAGTTGCGTGAAAAGTCAGCGGGTTGTGCGTGAATAAAAAGTCGCCGCACGAAGGGCGAAACCGCTGAATACGCTCCCGTATCCACCCTTTGTCACCAAGTGCGGCAAGAAGGGATAGAACAAAAGGCACAAGGTCGAGTATCCCGTATTCGGGGCGACGGCAAGATGCTTCGAGGAGGGGGATGCGGGCTGGTAGCGTGCGCCCCGGCATGAGATAGCACATGGAACATCCTGATGCGGCGGGCGGGGCGTCGCGTCGCCCTTTTGGGATGCCATTGGCATATCCCGAATCATGTCCTCTCATCATCTCTGGTGCTGGGGGCATGGCAGGCGGGGGCGTAGCAGCCAAGCGACCGGGGCTGGCAGTGCGAGGCGCGCGGAAGGCGGTCAACCTGGGGTGCTGGTGTGCTCCATCATGCACGCATTGCTGCGTGTCTGGTATATACCGCTCTCGGCTGGGGCGGGTGTCGGACATGTGGTGGTGCAGGTGCGGTGGCGTCATGGATCTGTTTGGCTGCGCATTCAATACATATAAGTTCTGTTACGGGCATAATCGGGCCTTTACTAGATGGACATGATGATTTATGCGAGTGTGCTTGATCTCAAAGACGTGTGGGTTGAAAGCCCCATGCGGGATCCTGCCCGTGCCATTTCGCGAGGAGGTCACACATGGAACAGAAGGATATCGAATACTTCCGGCAACTGCTTGCCTCCATGCTGGATGAAGCGCAGCAGAAGGGAGATTCCACGCTCGAAGACCTCACCGATAATAACGAGATCTTCGCCGACCCCGCCGACCGTGCCACTGCCGAGTCGGACAGGGCGTTCACGCTCCGCATCCGCGACCGTGAGCGCAGGCTCATCAAGAAGATCCGTGCAGCTATCCAGCGCATCGACGACGGTTCGTTTGGCGTCTGCGACGAATGCGGTGAGGAGATCGGTGTTCCGCGTCTCAAGGCCCGTCCTGTGACGAAGCTCTGCATCAACTGCAAGAGCAAGCAGGAAGAAGACGAGCACCTGCGGGGCGATTAGCCTCCGCCGGGGAGTCGCCATGGACGCGCATGTCGTCCGCCGCGTGTTCGCGGCACTGACCCCCGTGCTCACGGGGGCGCGGCTGGAGAAGATCCACCATCCCGCCCCCGATCTGTACACCGTCACCTTCTATGCGGCCGGTCATAAGCAACATCTGGTGTTGCGGGCCGGCCGCAAGCTTCCACTCCTCTTCCTGTCACCACGCCGTCCTGCGGCACCATCGACTCCCGATGCCGTCACCATGCGGCTGCGTAAGTACCTGTGCGGTAAGCGTGTCGTAGATGTCGTCTGCCACTGGCAAGAGAGACGTCTTGCCATGCGTGTCGCCTCGGCCGACCAGACCTGGCTGGTGATGGACATGCGCGAGGGGGTGTCGCTGGCCTCGGCGTTCGCTCCTGCCCCCGATGACGGGCCATGGCCCGATGCCCTTACGCTCGTTGACGCCTGTTCCGATGATGCCATGCCGCAGACAGAAGGTGCGGTCAGTGAAGCCTGGCGTACCTACCCCATGCTCACGCCTGCCTTGCGCCGGACACTGCTGCATATGGATAGACCGGACGCTGCGGCGCTGCTTGTCGACCTTGAGGCGGGCTGCGGCGACCTTTTCCTGTATGAACGTGGCGATGGCCCGGTGGCCTTGTCGGCGTGGCCGCTGGAACTCGGCGGACTCCCCGTGCAGCCCCCTGCACAGTCCCCTGTCCAGCCCCCTGTACAGCCCCTTGTCCAGCCCGGTGGCATGCCCGTCGTCTCACCTGGCGGGGCGTGGGCGGCAGTGTCCGGGCGGGTCTCGAGCCTCTCTGGCGATGTGCGTGAAGTGGTCTGCGAAGACCCGCTGGACGCGGCATTGCGCTATGGCGAACCCCTCGTCTTCGGTGACCTTGCGGCGACCCGGCACAACGAGGCAGCAAGGCCCTTCAAGGGGGAATCGGCCCGACTCGGACGGTTGCTCACCAAACTCGACAGTGAAGAGCGCCGTCTGCGTGCCCTGCTTGCGGAACGGGATGATGCCGTGGCGTTGCAGGCGGTGCTGTATCGCTACCCGACCGAGGCCAGACTCGATCACGTCATCGTGCCCGAAGGGGAGGGCGAACGACGCATCGCCCTCGACCCGCGCAAGACCGTGCGTGAGAACATGGCGGACATGTTCCATCGTTCCGACCGTGGCGCACGGGGCTTGGCCATGCTGGAATCACGCAGGGCCAGCGTGCGCGAAGAGCGTATGGCTGCCGAACAGGCGCGCCTCGCCCCGGATGCCCCTGCTGACACCACCGCGGGCAAGGTGGGGCGCCGTGGGGCACAGGTGCGTGCCCGGACAGGGGGGCTGCCCAAGACGGTGCAGGCCTTCCGCAGCGACGATGGCTTCAGGCTGCTGCGCGGGCGCAGCGCAGAGGGTAACGCCGCGCTGCTGAAACTGGCTTCGCCGCATGACCTGTGGATGCACGCCGAAGACGGCCCCAGCGCGCATCTTGTCATCCGGCGCGACCATGCCGCCCATGACGTGCCGGAACAGACGCTCGTTCAGGCCGGAGTGCTGGTGGGGCTGAAGAGTTGGCAACGCGAGGATGCACAGGCGCGCATCATGTGCGCCTATGTCAAGGACGTGAAACCTGTACGCGGGGCCCCTGCCGGCAAGGTGCGTGTCGAACGCACGCTCACCTCTCTGGTTGTGAAGCTGGATGCCACGCTGGAGACGCGCCTTGCAGAAGGGAGCGTCCTGCCCGGTCATGATAACGAGGCGGCGACTACCAAGGCGGGCTAGACGACTGGTATGGCGGGACTCCTGCCAGTTTTGCCGTAGCCACTTGCGTTGCCGTAGCCGCCAGCATTCCCTTCCTGTATCGTTGGCGCTGCTTTTGCCACCCGTGCCCGTATCTCATGCGGCGGGATTGCTGCCGCCTTTCGGGGGGGCTGCATCGGTGGCGGACTTCTGCGCTGCGGTGTCGGTGCCGGGTGCGCCTTCATTCTTCAAGGTGGCGGTGCTGAGCAGTACGCGGTCGATGCGCCGCCCGTCCATGTCGACGATTTCAAAATGCAGGGGGCCCAGACGCAGCGTGTCGCCGATGGCGGGCAGCTTGCCGAGGTGTTGCAGCAGAAGACCTGCCAGCGTCTCGAAGTCTCCATGCTTTTCGTCGGGCAGGCGCAGACCCGTCACATCGGCCATGTCATCGATGTGCATCATGCCATCCAGCAACCATGAACCATCGGCGCGGCGGACGGCTTCGGGCTCATCGGCCTCGTCGGGGCTCGGGATGTCGCCCACGATGGCTTCGAGCACGTCGTTGAGGGTGACGATGCCCTGCACCTCGCCGTATTCGCCCACCACCATGGCGAAGTGGACATGCGGGGTGGTGCGGAAGGCTTCAAGCAGGTCGAGCGCACGGGCCGTTTCAGGAATGAAGACGGGTTGGCGCATGAAGTTCTTGAGCGTCACGTCGGCCCCTTCCGCGCAGGCAGCGAGGTATTCGCGCGCCTTGATGACGCCGAGCACGTTGTCGAGGTCGCCGTCGCACACCGGAAAGCGCGAATAGGTCGAGGCGGCAAGACGTTCGATGATGTCCTCTTGCGGCGCTTCGCTGTCGAGCCACGCCACGCGGGTGCGGTGCGTCATGATGGACGTCACGCTACGGTCGCCAAGGCGCATGACGCGTTCGGACATGGTGCGTTCCGCGTCGAGTACCACGCCGGAACGCACACCTTCGGCGAGCATCCCCCGTATATCCTCATCGGTGACGGAAGGCCCGTCCTCGCGGATACGAAGTATGGTGGAGGCCGCACGCGACGAGAGACTGAGCAGCCACACCGCGGGCATGGAAAGCCGCATGAACACCAGCATGACGGGGGCGACGGCGCACGCGAAACGTTCAGGAGAGGCGAAGGCCATCTTCTTGGGCACGAGTTCACCGAAGATGAGCGTCAGGTAGGTGGTGACGATGATGACCACCCCGAAAGCCAGAGATGCCGCGTAGGGGGCCACGGCAGGCATGTCCGCCAGCACGTGGGTCAGGTGCGCAGCCACAGACGCGCCGCCGAAGGCACCTGTGAGAATGCCGATGAGGGTGATACCTATCTGTACCGTGGAGAAGAGGCTGTCGGGCGTTTCAAGAAGCCGCAGGGCCACTGCGGCCCCCCTGTTGCCGCGTGCGGCTTCCGCTTCGAGGCGCGGTTTGCGTGAAGTGACCAGCGACATCTCGGCAAGGGCGAAGAAACCGTTGAGCAGAATGAGCAACAGGATGGCGAAGCCTTCTCCGACGAAGGATGTGGACATGGTGGACGGCGTACCTCGTGCGTGTGTGGTGCGCGGTTACAGGTTGCATAATAGTGTGACAGGTAACATGCCGCACGGTTGACCGTGAAGAGCCTTTCATCATAGTGTCGATACCGCGTTATTTCAACCTGTTGCCATGTGCGTTCCGGTGTGCCCGTCTGTGAGGACCATGATGGTCGCGGGCTTATTCCTGCCGGGGGCATGGCGCGGGTGAAGCTGGCGGAGTGTGCGGCATTCGTCGTGCTCATGGTGCCCACTCATGTGCGGCATGTCCTGCGTGTGAGCCGTGCCACTCGTGCCCATCGTGTCCGTCGACATCGGTGGTTGTCCGGCAGGCATGCCGAGGCATGGCCCCTTGCCGCCATCGCCAACTGTCGCCATCGCCAACGGCGTTCCTTCCGCGGGGCGCTTCAACCGGAAACCGGGATGGCGTGCCATCATGGGCGCAGCCTTTCCGCCCGTAACGGGAGCACCATGCAGCCTCTCGTCCCATGTTCCGCCATCGCCATATCGCTTTTCGACCTGTTCGAGGCCGGACCCGGCCCCTCCAGTTCACATACCATCGGTCCCATGAAGGCGGGTTACGACTTCGCGCAGCGGTGCGCCACCCTGCCGGACGACATCCTGTGCCGTGCCGCAGGGGTGCGTGTGCGCCTTTTCGGTTCGCTGAGCGCCACGGGCTATGGTCATGGAACCGATATGGCTGTTCTGGCAGGGCTTGCGGGGCAGCTTCCTGCGTCGTGCCCCCCGGAATACCTTGTGCGGCCCGAAGGCGCGGGAGAGGAACGCCCTACCACCGACACGACCTTGGCGGATGGTCGCTACGCCAGCCTTCTGGGGTGCGAGGGGGCCGTCTCCGCCCCCGTCGCAGGGCAAGGGCAGGGGCACTCCGCATCCGGTGCCGGGGTGCGGTACATGATGCTTCGTGACGGGCTGCGGTTGCCGCTCACTTCGGCCTGTGTCGTGCACGACGCCGTGCAGCATGAGCA
>JAEWYT010000125.1 GCA_023458595.1 Pseudomonadota bacterium | reverse complement strand
GTCCAGAAACTTGTTTCTGCCCTAATCCTTCTGATATTTCTTTGCGGGAAAGAGGGGTTTCCTCTATTTTATTAAGGATATAAGAATACATAGTCTGGTTAGACAGCTCTTGCTGTAACTCTTGCTCCTCAATATAATCAAGTTTTACAAACTGCACTTGAAAAGATAATCCTATTTCTTTCCAACGAAATTCTATCTGAGAATATTCTTTCAGTTCGTCAGGCATAAGCTTTAATTATTATCTCTTTGATCAATTGTGTGAACTTTTAATAGAATTGAATAAATACAAAAATTAAATTAACCTTTAAGTAAGCTTACGGTAAAACACGTATTGCATTTCTTTACAAATTGATATAACTAGCCCCGAGTAGGATCAAGTCTTATCCTATTCGGGGCTAGTTGGTGCAAGTTTGGACTATTCTTAACGAGTAGGTGCCAAGTTGGCCCAAGTTCGTGGAAGTAGCTCTGTCATATCCCGGTTATCACGCAGATAGTAGGGTATCTTCTTTAGCACGTCTTCGAGCCACTCCCGGGGTTCCACTCCGGCCGCTTTACATGTGCCGATGAGAGAGTATACAATGGCTGCTCTGTACGCGGAAGCGTCATTGCCACAGAATAAATAGTTCTTTCTGCCTAATGCTAAGGGCCTGATGCTGTTTTCGATGAGATTGTTATCTATGTTTATCCTGCCATCATTTACATATCTGGATAATCTTGGGAGCAAGCTGTAAGTGTAGGCTATAGCCTTCCCTATTCTACTTTGAGGCAGCACTTCTGGGTAATGATCCATCATCCATTTCTCAAAAGTCAGGATAATCGGATAGGATTCTTTCTGTCTTTTCTCGCATCGCTCATCCGGTGTGAGACCGGCTTTGTCGGCCTCATCCTCCACCTTGTAGAGCTTACGGATGTAGCAGATAGCTTCTGTTGCCAACGCTTTATTTTCTTCTAAGGCATCGCAATATTTTCTCCGTCCGTGTGCCCAACAACCATATAGCGTAATGCCTTCCATCCGTTCAAATTGGTTGTAGGCTTCGTAGCCGTCACTCTGTACACATCCTCGGTAGTTGCCGATCAATTCCCGGGCAACGTGAGATCCACGGCTCCCCCGGTCATAATAGAATACGACGTCTCCCGTGATCGCGTCACGAACGCACCACTCATACCCCTTGCGTGCCCGGTGCTTTTCGTTATCAATAACCGGTATCACACTTTCGTCTATTTGGATATATTCACTCGAGAGTATCTGCTTTCGAAGCAGATCATATAACAGTTTGAGTTTCTCTACTGCCGCTTCATACCAACCACCCATTGTGGAATCACTGATCGTTATACCCGCTTCCTTGTATTGTTGTATCTGCCGGTAGAAAGGAAGATGGTATAGAAACTTGCCTGTTATAATATCAGCCAGGACGGAAGCTCCTGCGATACATTTATAGACCGATGCAAGGGGTAGCTGAGGGGTGAGGATCGTCCTTTCCTCCGGATGCTTCTCTCTGATATCTGATTGACGGATTACCTTATGGCGTACGGTACGCACGATATAGACTTTAGCCGGGATTCTTTCTAATCGGGAAGTCTCTTCGGTGCCGATTTCCACGTACTCTGCCTTAAGATTCCCGTTTTCGTCGGTCGTTCCTTCCGGATAGATATTCTCTACTTCGACGGGCAGTTTTGTGATGTCAAGAGGTTTACGTGAGGGTTTAACTTTTACGGTAACCGTTTTGGTGATTTCCTTCTCCGCTTCCTCTACCTCCTTAGCCAATTCTGCCTTTTCTTCTTCGCTCATCAACTGCTCCTGAGCAAAGAGGCGTAATTGAGCCGGATCAAGAGGAAGCTTCTTTTCACTCATCTTACCGAAGACTTTCCGCCGAAGCCAGGCAAGTTGGTTCTCTAAATCCTTGACTGTAGCATCCAATTTAGCAATAACAGCATACTGGGAAGTAATCTTTTTATCCTTCCCGGCAACCACTTCACGTAGATGCCGAACCTCCTCCATTGCCACTTTTAATTGCTCTTCTACTGTCATATCCTGTTTGACTTTCAATACTTAAAGATAGCAAAAAGGAATAAAATAGACAAGGATTCAGTCCATTTTTTAAGGACTATTTCCGTAATTTTTTTAAGGTTTCAAGACGCTGTCTGCGACTATCCGGATTTTCAAGGATGCCTTCAACGATAAGAACCAAATCACGCCATTCAATGCTGCCACTTATCGCCTCTTTGTCTATATGGGATGGATGACCAAAGGTGCCCGCTTCCAATAGTTTGGTGTAGAGTACCATTCCTCCCGGTTCCCAATGCAACAGCTTGATTCTATTGCGGGACTTATTCATAAAAATATAGACATCTCCACTGCAAGGGTCAGCGCCCATCGTATTAGAGACAATTCCACTCAGGGTATGAAAACTTTTGCGCATGTCGGTCGGACGATTGTACAACAGATACCGCATGCTGTCGTTCAGGCTAAACATGGGTGCTTGAGGCTTGGATGATGGTCTGTAGAAATGATTCGTTCATCTCACCCTGGATATGGATCAGCGTTCCGGTGGGAGTACGTAGTTCAATACATATCTCCTTAGAGGAGTGTTGATTTTTCTTCTCTTTAGAAGAGGATCGGGTATTTCTTGGTGCAAACGAGGGCAAAGGAACCAAAGGACCTCCTGCATTCAACTGGATGAACTCACCGGAACGATCTTCCGATTGAGCTTTCGCACAACGGGCCTTACTACTATAAAAGCGCCATTCGGGAATACCCAGCTCTGCAAGCCGGGCTTTGTAAGAAACGCCGTGCTCTTTGCAATAATACATCACGGATGCTACTTCTTCTTGTGTCATAACATTTTTCTTTTTCTGTTTTGACCACAAAGGTACAGGAGCATAAGGAAAAAGAAAATACGCGGTTTACCGGTCGCTTACACCTTTAATACTATGGAATAAATTTATTCTGTGATAATTTTATCTGTTACGAAAGTAACGATTCATTCCAAATATAAAGGTTTATTGTTTGATTATTATTGAATATTAGTTTAGTGCATATTCTTTTCTTTCTGTATAAATGCTGTTTTTCTGCTCTGTTTTGCTT
>JAEWYT010000124.1 GCA_023458595.1 Pseudomonadota bacterium | reverse complement strand
CCCCCCCCCCCCCCCCCCCCCCCCGCCGCGGACCCGCCCGACGAGCCGCCGGGCACCAGGTCCGCGTTGTTCGAATTCGACCGCCACGGGCTGACGACCGGGCCGTAGTAGGAGGTCTCGTTCGACGAGCCCATGGCGAACTCGTCCATGTTGAGCTTGCCGAGCATCACCGCACCGTCGTTCCACAGATTGGCGGTGACGGTGGACTCGTAGGTCGGCCTGAAGCCGTCGAGTATGTGGCTGCCGGCCTGGCTGTGGACCCCCTCGGTGCAGAACAGGTCCTTGATGCCGAGCGGGATGCCCTCGAGCGGACGCGCCTCGCCCGCGGCGATGCGCGCGTCGGACCGGCCCGCCATCTTACGCGCCTGCTCGGGCGTCTCGGCGACGTAGGCGTTGAGCCGGCGGGCGGCCTCCATCGCCTTCAGGTAGGCGTCGGTCAGCTCGGTCGCCGAGAACTTCTTTGCTTTCAGGCCGTCACGGGCCCCGGCGATGGTCAGTTCGGTGAGATCGGTCATGTCGGTCCGCGCGTGGTCGGCTGTTCGTCTTCGGTCGGAAGCGGGTGCTATTCGACGACCTTCGGGACGACGAAGTAGTGGTCTTCGGTCTCGGGGGCGTTGGCGACGACGTCGGCGGCGATATCGCCGTCGGTGACGACGTCCCGGCGCTTCTTCATGGCGACCTGGACGACGGCCGTCATCGGCTCGACGCCCTCGACGTCCAGCTCGCCGAGCTGCTCGACCCAGCCGAGGATCGTGTTGAGCTCGCCCTGGAGGCCTTGCGCCTCCTCCTCGGTGACGGCGAGGCGGGCGAGCCGCGCGATGCGTTTGACGGTGTCGATATCGACCGACATGGGCGGTTTCCGCTTGTGCAGGAACGGGAAAAGGATCGCGCCGGCTATATCACCGCCGTGGCCGGGCCGGCAACCCGCGGGCGGGTGCCGTCAGACGTCGACGGCAACGCCCCGGTCCGGCACCACGACGTTCTGCCCCGCCGCCTCACCGATGAACTTGTCCGCCGTCTGGTCGATGATCGGAAAAGTCCCGTAGTGACAGGGGATTATGGTCTCGAAGTTGAAGTACTTCCTGCACGCCAGGCCCGCGAGCTTCGCGCCCATGGTGAAGCGGTCGCCGATCGGGACGATGCCGATCTTCGGCCCGTAGATCTCGTTGATCAGCCCCATGTCGGAGAAGATATCGGTGTCGCCCATGTGGTAGAGCACCTTGCCCGGCTCGGCCCTCGAGGCGATCACGACGCCGGCGGGGTTGCCGAGATAGAGCGGCCGGCCGCCGTCCTCGATCTCCGAGGAGGAGTGGATGGCCTGGACATAGGACACGTCGAAATCGTCATGGTGCTGCGTGCCGCCGTGATTGCCCGGGCTGAAGTTCTCGACGCCCTTGGCCGCGAGGTACATGCATATCTCGAAATTGGCGACGAGCAGCGCGCCTGTCGCCTTGCAGATGTCAACCGTGTCGCCGATGTGGTCGCTGTGGCCGTGGGTCAGAACGACGTGGGTCGCACCGTTGCTCGCGTCCTCGACCGAGCCGTCCCAGGTCGGATTGCCGCTCAGGAACGGGTCTATCATGATCACCGCGCCGCCGGTCTCGACGCGGAAGGCCGAATGGCCGAACCAGGTTACCTTCATGGAACTCGCCTCCGTTCGTTGCGCGCGACGCCGCGTTTCCGTCCCGCGCAGGTTATACACGGCGCCCGTGCGTCAACAACCGCTGCGGCGACGTTCGGTTTCTGCTAGGAGGCGCCCATGGCCGCTCCCGTCGAAGACGCAGACGAGTTCGCCGCCGCCCTGCCAGGGCGCGGGGCGCTCCTGGGGATAGACCCCGGCGAGAAGACGATCGGGATCGCGATCTGCGACGCGGGCCGGCGCATCGCCTCGCCGCTGGTCGGGCTGAAGAAGGCGAAGTTCAAGGAAAACGGCCCCGCGATCGCACAGCTCTGCGCCGACAACGCGGTCGCCGGCATCGTCATCGGCCTGCCGCTCAACATGGACGGCAGCGCCGGTCCCAAGGCGCAGGGGGCCCGCGCCTTCGCCCGCAACCTCGCCGCGATGATCGACCTGCCGATCCTGCTGTGGGACGAGCGGCTTTCGACGGCCGCCGTCACGCGGGCGATGATCGACGCCGACACGAGCCGCAAGAAGCGGGCCGAGATCGTCGACAAGGTCGCCGCCGCCTACATCCTGCAGGGCGCGCTCGACCGGCTGAGCGCGGTGCGCTGACGGCCGATGCACGCAGCCCTCGACAGCCTCCTGCCCGTGCTGATCGTCATCGCGACCGGTTGGGCGATCCACCGCTTCAGGATCGTCGACGACGCCGGCCGCGCGGGGATCGAGCGCCTCGCCTACTACGTGCTGTTCCCCAGCCTCATCGTGCTGGCGCTGTCGCGCGCCGACTACGGCGCCCTTCCGTGGCAGGCGCTCGGAGCGACGCTGCTCCTGTCCGTCCTGACGATGGGGGCGCTCTGCATCGCCCTGCGCCCCGTGCTCGGAAGCCGCCTCGCAATCGACGGCCCGGCCTTCACGTCGGTGTTCCAGGGCGCGACGCGCTGGAACACCTTCATCGCGCTGGCGCTCTCGGGAAGCCTGTTCGGCACGGAGGGGCTGACGCTGGTCGCGGTGGCGATCGTCGCCATGGTGCCGGTCCTGAACCTGATGGCCGTGCTCGTCCTCGCCCATTACGGCGGCACGACGCGGCCACCCCTCATCGTTCTGGCGAAGGAGATCGCCCGGAATCCGCTGATCGTCGCCTGCGTCATCGGCCTCACCTTCAGCATCGTAGGGATCGCCCCGGCCGGACCGGTCGAGTCCGCCCTCGACATCTTCGGACGCGCCGGTCTCGCCGTCGCGCTCGTCGCCGTCGGGCTCGGCCTCGACCTCAAGGCGCTCGGGCGGCCGGGCGTGGCGCACGTGCTCGCCACCGGGCTCCGGCTCGCCGTCATGCCGGCGATCGGCCTCGGCTACGCGACCGTCTTCGGGCTCACCGGCTCCGCGCTCGGCACCGCCGTCGTCGCGCTCGCCGTGCCGACGGCGGCGAACGGCTATCTGCTCGCCCGGCAGATGGGCGGCGACGCCAAGCTGATGGCGGAGATCATCACACTGCAGACATTGGGCGCCACGATCAGCCTGCCGCTGTGGCTCGCGCTGCTCGTGGTCGGCTAGATGTGAGGTTTCAGCAGGTTGTCCATTCGGACCGGACCGGGGAGACTGGAGTTACCAAGCTTCAGCACACACCGGAGGGTCCGAATGAACATCCACAAGAATGCCCGTCTGACACCGCTGCGT
>JAEWYT010000123.1 GCA_023458595.1 Pseudomonadota bacterium | reverse complement strand
GCTGGATAGAGTACTTGGCTACGAACCAAGGGGTCGTGGGTTCGATTCCTGCCAGCCTCACCAATTGGAAGTCCTGATACCGCAAGGTGTCAGGACTTTTTGGTTTGTGCCCTGCATCCCGCCGGGGCGCCACAGGTTTTGTGTGAAGATGCGGTCCCATGAACAAGGCTTTCACCAAGGAAACCGATGGGCAGGACGACGACGATGACCTGCCCAGCCTGCCCGTCATTCCCAAGGGCAGCAAGAACTACATGTCGCCCCGTGGCTACCAGACGCTCAAGGCCGAACTGCTGGAGCTGATCGACAACGAGCGTCCCAAGATCGTGGAGACCGTGCACTGGGCGGCCAGCAATGGCGACCGCTCGGAAAACGGTGACTACCTGTACGGCAAGAAGCGCCTGCGCGAGATCGATCGCCGCATCCGCTTTCTGACCAAGCGGCTGGAAGCGGCCGAGGTGGTCGATCCGTCGGTACACCACGGCAGCGAGCAGGTGTTCTTCGGCGCGCGCGTGACCTATGCCGATGACGAAGGCGTGGAGCGCACCATCACCATCATGGGCATCGATGAGGCCGACAGTGCCCAGGGGCAGGTGAGCTGGATTGCGCCGGTGTCACGGGCGCTGCTGAAGGCGAAGATCGGCGACGAGGTGCCGCTGCCCACCCCGGCCGGCGTGCGCATGCTGGAGGTGCTGGACGTGGAGTACCCGCCGCCAGCCGCCTGAGCGGGTGGCGCAGCCGCTGCACACGGCAGTTTGGCGAGAACGGGCGCCTTGGCTGCCTATTCCTGCACTTGAACCTGAACCTGAGTCTGTGCAGGTGTCGGTGCTGGCGCGTGTTGCCTCGGCGCAGGCGCAGGAAGGCGTGCCGGGGCCTGGTCTGGCGGATTGGGTGAGCTCATAAAAAAAGTAGCTGCCTGCGCTCGTCTAGGTTGCATTTCAGGATCAGAACCACCTGAAACGTCCGTATCACCTGCGCAGGCAGCTCTTGTTTTGATCAAGGCGCATACAAAATGCGGCCCCAAGGGCCGCATGCGCTGACCAGCGTGCGCGCGGCTTATTCCAGCGGCAGGATGCGGGCGGCGCGCACCACGGTGGGCACGCGGCGCAGGCTGCGCAGGGCGGCCTCCACCTGCTGCTGGTCGTGCACGGAGACGATGAAACGCAGCTCGGTGGTTTGCATGGCGGCTTCGTCGTCCATCTCCAGGCGGCGGATGTCGACGTTGGCGTTGCTCAGTTCGGTGGCCACACGCGCCAGCACGCCCTTCTGGTTGTGGATGGTGACGCGGATGCCGCTGTCATACAGCTTTTGCCGGCTTTCCTCGGCCCATTCCACGGGCACGAAGCGTTCGCTGTCGGTGTGCTGCAGGCGCTTGGCATTGACGCACTGGGCGTTGTGCACGTGCAGGCCGTCGCCGCGACCCAGATAGGCCACGACCGGATCGCCGGGCACGGGCCGGCAGCAGCTGGCATAGCGCACGGAGCTGTTGCTGTTGCCGTCCAGGGCCACCGTGCTGTGGCTGCGCAGGCTCTGGCTGCCGAAGCGTTCCTGGGTTAGCAGCAGGGCGTCGGGGCGCTGGCCCTGGCTGGACAGCTCGGCCATGAAGTGGCGTGCCACCCAGCCGGCGGCCTGGCGGCCCATCCCGAGGTCGGTGAGCAGGTCTTCGCGGCTGGGGCTGTTGGCCTTGAGCAGCACGGCTGCCCACAGTGCTTTGTTGGCCTCGTCGGCACCGGGCACGGTGGCAATGCCTTCTTCGCGCAGGGCCTGGGCCAGCAGGGTCTCGCCCAGCACCATGGACTCGCTGTGCGCCGCGGTCTTGAGGTAGTTGCGGATCTTGGAGCGGGCGCGGCCGGTCTTCACAAAGCCCAGCCACGCCGGGTTGGGGTTGGCGCTGTCGTCGGTGATGATCTGCACCACGTCGCCGCTCTTGAGCTCGGAGCGCAGCGAGGCGGGCTCGCCGTTGATCAGGGCGGAGACGGTGTGGTGGCCGATGTTGCTGTGGATGGCGTAGGCGAAGTCCACCACCGTGGCGCCCCGCGGCATGGCCATGATCTTGCTCTTGGGCGTGAAGACGTAGATGGAGTCCGGGAACAGGTCCACCTTGACGTTGTCCCAGAACTCCGTGGCGTCGTTGGTCTCGGTCTGGATGTCCAGCAGCGACTGCAGCCACTTGGTGTTCAGCACCTCCTGCTTGCCCTGCGACTTGTACAGCCAGTGGGCGGCAATGCCGGCCTCGGCCACGATGTGCATGGGCTCGGTGCGGATCTGGAACTCGATGTTCACGCCCGAGGGGCCGACCAGCATGGTGTGTAGCGACTGGTAGCCATTGGCCTTGGCAATCGCAATGTGGTCCTTGAACTTGCCCGGCACGGGCTTGTACATCTGGTGCAGGATGCCCAGCGCCGTGTAGCAGTCGGTCACCGTGGGCACGATGATGCGAAAGCCGTAGATGTCGGTCACCTGTGCAAAGGTCAGGTGGTGGCGCAGCATCTTCTGGTAGAGCGAGTACAGCGTGCTTTCCCGGCCGGCCAGGCGGGCGGGCAGGTTGACGCGGTCGAACTCGGCGGCAATCTCGTTTTGCACGCGCAGCACCAGGTCGTGGCGGCGGGCGCGCGACTTGGTGATGGCCTTTTCCAGGGTCTCGTAGCGCCAGGGGCGCTGGTAGCGGAAGGACAGGTCCTGCAGCTCGCGGTAGGTCTGGTTCAGCCCCAGGCGGTGGGCGATGGGGGCGTAGATCTCCAGGGTCTCGGAGGCGATGCGGTTCCACTTG
>JAEWYT010000122.1 GCA_023458595.1 Pseudomonadota bacterium | reverse complement strand
CGATAAAAGGCGCTGATCAGCTGGAGGATGGTACCCCTGTCACCCTCAAGTTCAACCTGCCAGAAGGGGCTGCCAATCTTTCCTTTGGCCATAATGGTGGAAGCCGGTTTTTGCAGTTCGCAGACGGATTTGCCGATACGGAGCCTTTATCTCCCGGGGAGCGGAGCAGCCAGGTAATGGTTTCCTATGTCTTGCCTTACGAATCGGGCATGTCGTTTGAAATCAAACCTCCGCTGGATGTCAAGAATGTCAGTATCCTCGTTCCTCAAAACGGCGGTCTGGAAGTAAGCGCTGAAGGTCTCGCTACCGATGGCACCTGGCCATCCAAAAATGGGGATGTTTTTTCGGTTCTCTCTAGAGATGGGCTCAAGGCTGGAGGAACCCTGGCGGTCACATTATCCGGGGAGTCAACAGCAGTTAACCAGCCAGCTTCAGCGGTGACACCCCGCAGCCAGGAGCCGGGCTTGAAAACGGGTTTAGGTATCGGTGGAACAGTTCTGGGGCTCACTATGGTTCTCCTTGGCATCTGGTGGTGGCGCAGGCCACTTGCCGAACCAGCCCTGGTCCCAGCTGGCGATCAATTGAATAAATTGTTGGCCGAAATCGCCCGGCTAGACCAGGCACAGGAACAGGGTGAGGTCACTGGGGAAACATATGCCCACCAGCGGTCGAACCTGTTACAGCAGGCACGGATCATCCTGCAGGAAAGAAAGGATGAGACAACTTGAGCGCCTCGGTTTCCACCCTAAACCGGGATCTTACTGATGCAACCCGCCGGCGATATGAACGGATTGCACCCATATATGATCTTTTCGAGACCTTTGCGGAGCATCGTTATAGGCCCTGGCGCCAGCGCTTGTGGTCCATGGTTACAGGCAAGAAAATCTTGGAGGTTGGCGTTGGAACGGGCAAGAACTTCCCCTATTACCCTTCACGGGCGCAGGTGACTGCGGTGGATCTCACGCCCGGGATGCTCGCTCGGGCGACCCTGAAGGCCCGCCGGATGAACCTAGCTGTTGCTTTGCATATGGGAGATGTGCAGAATCTTGAGTTTGCCGATAACACCTTCGACACTATCGTCGCTACCTGTGTCTTCTGCTCGGTTCCTGATCCTGTCCTTGGGCTGCGAGAGGTCCAGCGCGTTCTAAAACCCGGCGGGAAAGTTTTTTTGATGGATCATGTCCGCTCTGAAAATCCTTTTCTCGCCCGGATCATGGATTTCATCAACCCTGTGGTGGTAAGAATGATGGGGCCGAATATTAACCGGCAAACGGTTTCGAACGTTAATCAGTCAGGTTTGATCGTTGAACAGGTAGAAGATCTGGGGATGGGTGGCTTGTTTAAACTCATTGTTGCTCAAAAAAGCAGGTAAGATCGCCATGCAGCGTCGCTTTTGGTTTCTTACTTCCTTTCTGAGTGTATTCCTGCTCTCCCTCTACATCGGTGTTCCGGTACTTGCTGGGGATGTTCACCAACCCAATCTCACTGTCTCTCGCCCGGTGATTTCCAATCCTTTCTCTCCTGCAGCTGAAGTGGTCCCTTTTTATCAAGCTTTACCTTTTCTCGTCTTGCTTGTTTCTGCAGGTACCATCGGTGCTCAAGTAGTCGGGTCTCCACTACGCCAGGAATGGTTTCGGACTCGGAGGCCTTTCCCGGCAGTCTTTTACCAAAAGTCCATTCATCCTTCAAAGGTTGCTTACCAGACCAGATTCTATTCTCGCTTCAGCCATCGGCAGCGCATCGAGCACGCTGTTCTCCTGCTGAGCTTCACAGTTCTTCTTTTGACCGGTCTTCCACAAATGTATTATGAGAGCTGGGGACATTTCCTGTTTCGCTCCTTGGATACCCTGGCCTACTTTCGTCAGATACACCGTTTAGCTGGGTTAGTCCTCATCCTCAACTCGGCCTTACATCTGAGACATGGACTGGTCCGAATGCTCCGCAGGCAGCTGTCTGCTGAAATTTTCTTGTCCGGCGAAGATATCTACTCCGGAATCGAGTACTTCCGCAGTATTAGGTTCAAAGGTGAAAGACCATCATCAGGAAAGTACCGGTTGGAACAGAAAGTTACCTACTGGTTTTTCTTTTTCAGTATCGCAATTTTGTCGGGAAGTGGTTTGCTCCTGCTGTTCCCCGACTTTGCCGCGCGCTTACTTTCTGGCGAGACCCTTGCACTTGCTCAAATCATCCATGGTAGTGAGGCAACCGCTGCTTTGTTTTTTGTTTTGACCTGGCATCTCTACCATGTTCTCTTTCACTCACCCACATTCAGCATTTTCACCGGTCGGATAAGCGGGCAGCAGATGATTTTGGATAACCCCAAGGAATATGAGCGTTTGTATCAGCAATCAAGGACTAAAGTTCCTGGTGATCCTTCATCATCAGTCACAAACGACCAGCCCTAACCCCGGCCAGTTTACACCGGAGGTTCAAGGCTTCATTGGCAACAGTTGCTGCAAATAATTTGCAGTAAGGAGAAAAAGTCATGCACTGTCATGGAAGCTCAGGTATTGAGGTGCAAACAAATAACGGGGCCATTGCTCTGGTTGGACATCCCAACGTAGGTAAGTCAATTTTCTTTCAAAAGATGACCGGCCAACGCACCCAGGTTTCAAACTACCCTGGAACCACGGTCGAACTATCCCGGGGGCTGTTCCCCTCGTTTCCAGATAGCACCCTGGTAGACACGCCAGGGGTCATCACATTTCCACCGCAAACGGAAGATGAATTTGTCACTGCAAATGTGCTGCTCGATGAACCTTTACGGGCCGTGATTCAAGTAGGGGATGCAAAGAACTTACGCCGCACCTTGCTCCTAACCATTCAACTAGCCGAGATGGGTCTGCCCATGATCGTGGCGCTCAATATGATGGATGAGGCTCATTCACGGGGAGTTTACATAGATATTGGTAGGTTAGCAGAGATGCTAAGTTTACCCATCATCCCAACAGTCGCTACTCGCGGAGAAGGCCTTGCGGAGGTGAGCAAGCGCCTGCACAACTGCGGTCCATCCTCCTTTCAAGTCAGTTATCCGGATGAAATAGAAAATGCGGTCCGAGCGATGATTCCGCATCTGCCTGCTCACCTGCCCATTTCGGCGCGCTCCCTCAGCCTGCTGTTCCTCAGCGAAGATGCGGTCAGCACAGGCTGGCTGGAGCAAAACCTGCCGCCGGATGATTTTAATTCCGTCATGGATGCCCGCAGCAAATTTCATAGAAAAGATGATCCGGCACCGGCACTTATTCAAAACACGAGGATTGAGGTGGTAAATGAGCTGGCAGACGCGGTCCTGACTGTCAGCGACGACAGGCGCTCAAAAATGAGCTTGCGCCTGGGCCAGCTCACCACTCATCCTTTCTGGGGTTTCATCCTGCTTGGACTTGTTCTGTATAGCATGTACTGGTTCGTAGGAATTTTTGGTGCCGGTACCCTGGTGGGGCTGATGGAAGAAAACTTGTTCGGGCAGATCCTTAACCCCTGGTTCGCTCAACTTATCCAAGGAGCGATTCCTTTCTCCATTCTCCGCGATTTGCTGGTCGGCGAATATGGCCTTTGGACCATGGGGATGACCTATGCCATCGCCTTAATCTTACCAATCGTTTCCACTTTCTTTTTGGCGTTTGGCGTCCTGGAGGATTCCGGGTATTTGCCACGGCTTGCTGCTTTGAGCAACCGGTTCTTTGCTTTTCTGGGATTGAACGGCAAGGCCGTTCTCCCGATGGTGCTAGGTCTGGGCTGTGTCACCATGGCAACGGTTACAACACGGACCTTAGAGAGCAAGCGAGAACGCTGGTTGGTTACCTTGCTCCTGGCCCTGGCAATTCCCTGTTCTGCCCAGCTAGGCGTGGTAATGGGAATGCTCGCCGGCATATCCTTCACAGCCACCTTAATATGGAGCGGGATAGTTTTCCTAGTGCTGCTGGTCGTCGGCTGGCTGGCAGCCCGCCTGTTGTCAGGGGAACGGACCCAACTTCTGGTCGAACTTCCCCCGCTCCGCTGGCCGCAGCTCTCCAACGTTGTTCTCAAAACGCTTACCCGCCTGGAATGGTATATCAAGGAAGTTGTACCCCTCTTCCTGCTCGGAACCTTGATGCTGTTCGTTCTAGATAAAACTGGGGTGTTAAATCAGGTCATCCGCCTGGGAGAACCCCTGGTGAGTGGTTGGCTTGGGTTGCCGGCAGAAACCAGTGCGGCTTTCTTGATCGGATTCTTGAGGCGCGACTTTGCCGCCACCAATCTATTCGTCATGCAGAACCAGGGACTGCTGACCCCACTTCAAGTAGTTGTCGCTATGGTGACGATCACGCTTTTCATCCCCTGTATTGCGAGTGTCATGATGATCGCCAAAGAGCGCGGCTGGCGAACAGCGGCTGGAATGGTGCTGTTCATTTTTCCCCTGGCGTTCCTGGTTGGCGGTCTCCTTTACCGGGGTTTATCCTGGATTGGATGGGGCATCGGATGAACAGATCCATATCCCGGCGAGATTTTCTAAAACTCAGCGGATTGGCTTTCGGCAGCCTGGCTTTTCCCTGGCCCCCTTTCCAGCCCTGGAACCGGCCCTACCCGGATCTGATGGGGCGGGTGACAATCGATGAGATAGATGTTTATGCTGAGCCTCGCTCAGAAGTCAACCTGATTGTCGGGAAACGATATCGGGATCAGGTGATTATCCTCTACTCAGCCGTTGTTGCTCCTGAAGGCCCTGCTTACAACCCAATCTGGTATCGGCTATGGGGAGGATACATCCACAGCGCATACGTGCAGATGGTAAAAATGCGCTTCAATCAAGTTATGGAAGCAGTTCCCTCAAACGGAATGCTGTGTGAAGTAAGTGTTCCGTATTCGGATGCGCTTCGATACTCTAGGTACGAGGGCTGGAAGCAGCAGTACCGGCTGTATTATGAGACCACGCACTGGGTAACCGGCCTCCAAGAAGGACCCGATGGACAGCCTTGGTATCAGATAACCAACGAGCTGGATAAAATGCTCACCTACTACGCCCCCGCCAGCCACCTGCGCCCGATTCCAGCAGAAGAACTTACCCCACTTTCTCCTGAGGTTCCCGATGAAGAGAAACGCATCGAAGTATCGATCCGCGAACAGGTGGCCAGGGCTTATGAAGGCGATCAGTTGGTACTAGAAGCCAAAGTTTCCACCGGAATTCACAGCACTCGCCCATCAACGAATGGCATTCCCACCCACACCCCTCGGGGGGATTATCGAATTGGGAGCAAGTCACCCTCTAAGCATATGGGATCGATCCAGGCCAGTGGTGCCCCAGGTGGCTACTCTCTGCCAGGAGTTCCCTGGACCAGCTTTTTTATTCCTGAGACCGGAGTTGCCTTTCATGGAACATTCTGGCACAACAACTTCGGCGTCCAGATGAGCCACGGCTGCGTAAACATGCGGAATGCGGATGCTAAGTGGATTTTTCGCTGGTCAACCCCATACTGGGAAGAATCGAAAGAAGGTCCTGCCTGGGACGCGCGGGGCTATGGCACCAAAGTTAGTGTAGTGTAGACAGGCATCACTTCAAAGGAAGACCGGCCTGCTCCCAGGCAACCATTCCACCCTTCAGGTTCCACACGTTGGTATAACCCAGATCGACGAGCTGTTCGGCCGCGATGGTGCTCATCCGGTCGCTCCGGCAGTACAAAACCAACTTAGCGTTTTGATCCTCAGGAAGTTGATCGAGGTGCTGGTCGATCTCATTGTAGGGGATGGATAGATCGGTGTCCGGAAGATCGCCTTCATCTGGAATATGTACATTGATCAGCTGGAAATCCTTCTGTTGGAGCATCGTTTGCAGTTCAGCTACTGTGATATTGGTATAGGTACCATCCTCCAAGAGGATTTCCTCCCCCTGAACCTCCATAGCTGGGGATTCATTCGCCCCGGAGTTTACGCTGGCTGGCGTGGTACTGCAGCCAGCTACCAGCAAGACGACGATGAAAATACTGAAAAAATACCGAAACATTTTCTGCCTACCTTCCTTCTGTTAGCAACGGATCTCAAGTAATGCCTCGGTCTACCAGGACAACCGTAATCCGTGTCCCCTGGCTCACTTGCGATTCGATTTCGAGCCGGGCCCCAATCATCTCGGCCCGTTCGTGCATTCCGAGCAGCCCGTAGTGCCCACCGGGGGCAAACTCAGCCGGGCTTTCGGGGACAGCAAACCCCTTTCCGTTATCTGTCACCTGTAAGCGGACTTCATCCGCGTTGTATTGGATATCCACCGCTGCCTGGCTGGCATTCGCGTGACGGATTGCATTGCTCAGTGCTTCTTGAGCCATCCGATACAAAGCCAGCTCCGTGGTGGGGGATAAGCGTTTTTCGGTTCCTGACTGCTGAAACTGCACTTCGATACCGTTGGTCGTCTCCACTTCTTTGGCCAGCATCTCCAGCGCCGGCACCAGCCCCAGGTCTTCGAGGTAAATGGGCCGTAGGGCACGCGTCACCCGGCGAAGATTCTGAATCGTCTGGTCGGTCAATCCTTCGATCTCTTTGAGCCCATTCCTCTCCACGCCACCATTACGAGAAAGCTCGGCCAGCTGAACCCGCTGCTTAAGTGCAATCAAGGACTGGAGGGTATCATCGTGCAGCTCGCGCGCCAAACGCCGGCGCTCTTCTTCCTGCCCCTGGGTCATCGCACCAATATAGTTGCGTAAACCCTGCTGTGCGGCACGTAATTTCTTCGCCATGTGAATCAGCTCTACTTGTAGATGCCGGATCTCGTTAATTCCTCCAACCGGCTCTTCAATCGCCTTGAAATCTCCCCAGGCCAGGCGGGTGGTGCGGCTTTCCAGGTTCTTCAGAGGTTGGACGATTCGTTGCGTGGCGAACCACAGGGCGATCATAGAAAGCACGACTACTGGGATCAGGACCAGAGGAGCCTGCTCGGTTAGATCCAGAAGTGGCGTAGCGACCGTTGCCCAGGGCTCTTCAACAACCAGCGCCCAATCGACCAGGGGTATCGGGCTATACGCGATAACATGCTCCTTCCCATCGACTGGTAGATAGGTCGCTCCACTGATGCCCTCTAAAGCCTGGGCAATTCCAGGATGCGTTGAGATTGAAAAAGGCACAATCGAATGACCTGCCTGGTAAAGCAGGATGCCATTTTCGTTTACAACGTAAGCAACGCTGCCTTCTGAAGGAAGGATGACATCCGCCAGAGCCCGCCCGATCAAAGAATTCGGAGACAATGCGCCTACTGCCACCCGGTTAGAAGAGGTTGCAAACGAAACGAGAACGATGGGATCACCGGTATCTGGATTTGAAACCGTAGTAATCTGAGCCTGATCGGTGGGCTTGAGCAGCTGTTTGAACTCGGGAATCTCTGAAAGATTATCCCAAAACTCAGGTCGCCCTGTGTCGGCGAGCAAGTGACCATTCAGGTTATAGAAGGCTAACCCCCGGTCGAAGAACGGCAGCAGAAACTCCGAACGCAAAAGGAGCTCATCCAGCTCACCGGTATCCGAGACCGTCGAGGCAGACATTGCCAGGGTTCGCACAGCGATGCGGCGGTGGTTGAGCTGTTCGAAGAGGGCACTGGCGGCCGCTCTCACCGCCCGCACATCCCGCTCACCAACCAGGTCGCGCATCGCTCTGCGGTGAATCGCCAGCCCGCCAAATGTCACCAGGATGAGCAGCAAAGTGAGGGGAAGTACAAAAAACAAAAAGAGTTGGGGAGTCAGGCCCCAGGAAGAAAACCAGGCTTTCCTTTGCATTTTCCCCGGCCTTACCCGGGCGTCCCCAAATCCGGAGGAAGCCATCCCATGGAGACGGCCCGCATGACCGCTTCGGTGCGGCTTTCCGCTTGCAGCTTATTAAATATCCTGGCCAGGTGGCCCTGGACGGTGCGATCGCTGATCCCAAGCTGGGCGCCAATGGCTTTGTTGGTGTACCCTTTCCCCGCCAGGGTCAACACTTCCAGCTCCCGTTCAGTTAGTGGCTCGATGGCCTGAGCGGCTGCGGATTTCTGTCCAAACATATGCTCCATCACTTTTTGGGTGATGGCAGGATCGAGAGCAGACTTTCCAGCATCCACATCATGCACGGCTTGAATAATTTCGGCCGGGGAGGCGGTTTTCAGCACATATCCATTCGCTCCAGCTTGCAGCACAGCCAGGACATAAGGATCATCTTCGTAAGCAGTCAGGACGAGTACGCCGACCTCCCGATACTGCGAACGTACCCAGCGGGTCACTTCAATGCCGCTAGCTTTTGGCATTTGGATATCCAACACAGCTACATCCGGCCGGTGCTGCTCGATGAGAGCCTGGGCTTCTACCCCATCATTGGCTTCGGCTACAACTTCAATATCGCCGGAGTGTTCCAGGAACTGGCGAATGCCGGCTCGGACCACGGCGTGGTCGTCAGCAAGTAATACACGAATAGGTGGGTTTTGTGACATGATCTACAGACCTCCGGCTTATTATAGGTGAAAATGAGAGAAAAGGTATCGCCATACTGCCTATATCTCACTAGGCAGAATGGCTTATAGACGCATAAAATCAAGACAGATATGATCTGTATAAGGGGATTGTAGAAGCATATTGTAAATTTATCTTTATGAGCAGGAGGAAAGATGAAGAGCAGAGTGGGTTTGATCGGGATGGTTTTAACGATCATCATCCTGACGGGTTGTGCGCGGGCGACACCTGAACCGGTGACCTATACGATCGAAATGAGCGAATATGCCTTTTCACCAGATACGATCGAAGTTCAGGTTGGGCAGCCGGTCACTATTGAATTGATCAATTTAGGCGCTTTGGAACACGAGCTCATGCTGGGAAGGACTGTCACAAAAATGAACAACCGTCCGAACGGCTTCGAACAAGACTTTTTCGCAGCTGCGGGAGTCGAGCCGCAGGTCGAGGAGATGCTTGCCGCCAGCAGTGAAGGTGAAGCACACCAAATGGAAGGCGATATGCATATGGAAGATCATGAAGGTTTCATGATCCTTCTGCCAAAATCCGGTGATCGGGCCACGCTGGCCTTTACTCCGACCAAAGATATGGTCGGTGAATGGGAAATTGGCTGTTTCGAGCAGGAAGGCGTCCACTTTGATGCAGGAATGAAGGGAAACCTGGTCGTCCGTCCTTGACTTATTCTTTATAGCTACATTTTCCAGCCTTACGCAAAAAGGACCAGACTTGGCCAGCCGGGTCTGGTCCTTTCGTCCACTTTGCAAATCTTATCCACAGTATTCAATAAAAAAGAGCTATCATGCTCTGTTCCTGCTGTAATCATTCAGTTTCATCTCTCCTGCCTTAAACAAAGATCGAAAGGTTACATTTCCCGCCTTCATTTCCGAACCAGTCTCCCATACACCAAGGATCCTTCGTTTTCCATCTACCCAACCTACCTGGACCACCAGGTCCACTGCCTGGGCAAAGATCTCCTTCGCCGCTTCCATCCGCACCTGGGCATCGGCAAACATGATTACCGACATGCGGTGTACTGCCGCTTCTGCCCCTTCTGCGTGAAACGTGCACAGTCCAGGGTGATCGGACATCTGGGCGCGGAAAAGGGACAGGGCAGCCTGGCCGGTGCGCACCTCGCCAACGATCAGCCAGTCGGGCGCCATCCGCATGGCATCATCCACCCCATCTTGAACTCGATAGGGTGGAACCGTTGATCCTGGAGGCGCCGGCCGGGCCTCCAGGGTGACCACGTTAGGATGCGTCAGCCAGATCTCTTCCGGATCTTCAATCTTGACCACCCGCGCCTGCTGCGGGATGCCGTTGGCCAGGGCTGAAAGCACCGTCGTTTTCCCGGTAGCGGTTCCACCGACTACCAGAACGCGCAGCTTGTTGGCGACTGCCTCCACCAACCCTTCGATCACCGCCTCGGGCGCGACCTGCCATTCGACCAGCCGTTCGGGCTTCACCGGCTTCGGCTCGAACAGGCGGATGTTGATCGCCGGGTAGCCCCCACCAGGAGCCAGCACCGGGTGGATGATCTTTACCCGCGCCCCAGAAAGACCATCTTTGGTGCGCGGCAGCTTGGCGTCTACGGTTGGCGTGGCTTCTGACAGTGCCCGTCCCATGGGAGCCAGGAGCGCTTCGACCGAACGCCAAACTTCGTCAAGCGGCGGCTGGCCTTCCAGCTTTTCGAAACCACGCGCCCCCTTTCTCATCAGCCAGACCGTGCCATCCGGGTTCATAGCAATTTCCGAGAGATCCGTGCGGGCAGGTGGCAGCAGGTCATTGAGAAAGCCCAGGCCGCCGGTGCGAGCGACGACTTGCTGGATGAGCGCCGCGTTCAAGTTCGCGGGAATGACTAATCCCAAGCGAGTTGCAGCAGCTGAGATGGCGCTGGAAGCATGGGCCGTCAGGCGGGTACGATCCCGGATCGTCGCCAGTGGAAGGCCTTGCAGGCCCTGCACGGCCTGGTCTACCAGCAAATGCTGCTGGTCTTGATTGATCGATTGCGCTAAATCCGCCCAAGACATCTCTACACCTTCACTTTCATTCCCAACAGGTTGATCTCTCGTCCTTTGCCCGCTTGCCGGCTGCCATTACCGGCTGCAGCCATTCCATTGGTTGAGAACAGCGCATTGGCCAGCGGTTGCAGACCGCGGGTGAAGGCTTCACTGGCCATCAACGGCAGCCGCCGCCGATCCTGCAGCTCGCCCACCTGAATATCCTCGGGAATTTGGGCGGCAATCGGTGGGAAGGGTTGGCCCAGGAGGCCGGAAGCCGCCTTGTGCCACTCATCGGCCGTCATCCGGTTGGGAGAGATCCGGTTGAGCGCCACATAGACACCGTTGGCGGGAATGCGGTGTTCCCCAGCCAGGCGCTCAACCACCGTGCGGTAGGCATGAACGGTGCGCATCACGCCTTCGAGGGAAGGTCGGGCCACCAGGACGAGAGTATTGGCAGCAGCGATCGCCGAAGCGGCCAGGGCCGTCGGCGGGGCATCGAGCACAATGACGGCATAGCCGGCATAGGCGGCGGTCAGGATTAGCTTCTGCACCGAGTTAGGAGAATCCTGCGGCGTGTTGATCGCCACGGCCTCGGCCAGCACATCGGGAAAGCCAGCCAGAACGTCCAGGGTATCCATCTTCTGCAGGGACATCTTGAGCCCCTCTTGGGTCGGGTTTGAGCGCCAGGTGACGATATTGGGTTCGGGCTTCAGCCCCAGGATGAGGGGCAGGTCATCCGGTGCACCCAGGCCGATCAGGATGGCCGGCAGACCGCGCCGGGCCGCTTCGTAAGCCAGGTTGGTGGAAACCGTGGTCTTGCCCACCCCACCGGATTGATTCCATACGGCGATGATCCGCATTCCGATTGGCGCAATCCCATCGGACCGCGGTTTCCATAAGGCATCCATCCCATTCCGGCCGTTCTGGCGCAGGGCCTGCACGTCGCCGAATAGTTTTCCAGATAGCTCGGCCAGGTTCACATCCCCTTGATAGACGCCTTTCACCGATGGAATGCGAGCCACGTTATCGGCAATCTCCCCGGTGGCTTGGGGCGGCAGGATCACGTAGGCGGCGCCGGAAAAGCGAGTGAGCAGCTCGGTCATCGCAGTCGGGCCGTCGTAGATGCTGGCATCCAGAATCAATGCTTCAGGAGCAGCGGCGATTTTGATCGCCAGATCCTGCGGATCGAGAGAGAAGGAAGTCACCCGGGCGCGGGCATCGGCCGCCAGGGCCGTGTACCAGGCATTGACCCGCGACATGGGGGCAGCCAGCAGAACCGTCACCGCATCTGCGGCCTGTTGAAGAGAGGCAGGTTGATTACCAGACCACATAGAAACCTCACGGAGCTGGGGTAGGGGTGGAAACGGCAGGGGTGGCAGCCAGATCGCCACAGATCCCATCCAGGCAGGGCGTCGGCGTGGGAGAGGGTCCAGGGGTGATGACCAGGTTGGGGAGAAACAGGCCGGAAGTGACGAAGGCTTCCGGCGACTCGGGTTCCAGGAACAGACTCAACTGCACGTTGCTCACCAGGTCGAGCGCCGGCAGCAGGTCGGTCAGATAGACCAGTTGGCTCTCGGAGTTGACGCCGAAGGAAGAAAAATCATAGCCGACGGTCACGGCATCCACCGGCACCGCCAGGACGACCGTCCCTTCCAGTTCCCTGGGAGGTTGAGAGGATGAGGAAGAGCCCCCAGAGAAGGCGTCACCCGACGAGGCGGGCTCTGTTTGCGGCTGCTGGATCGCCTTGAACTCCGGAGAGATGTACAGGATGCGCAGCCCATTGGCAACCGTCTTGGCATAGGGGCCTTCGCTGCTCTCCATAACCGCGGTAACGCCAACGGTATCTCCCGTCCGGATCAGCCCAGCCAGTCCGGAAGCATCCGAAACATGGAGGGCAACAGCCCGCTCTTCAGGAGCCAGGATGATCTCTTCCCCGCCCAGGTGCGTGAGGAAAATGGCATCGCCTGTTCCTCGGAAGACGCGCAAGGTCTGGCCAATGATTTTTACGGGATCGTCGATCGCACCTTGGGGCGCCTGGCTGCGCGGAAGCTGCTGTACTTGAAGATCGGTGTCCATTAAGGTACGGCCTTCCGGTAGATCATAAGTGGCCACGACCACGGGGACAGTCGCCTCGGGCCGCATCATGGCCAGTGCAAACAGAAAAACTGGGACAGCGATGAGAATGGGTAGAAGTTTTTTCATGGTTTCTCCTTGTCAGTGAGCTTTGCTGCGCCTGATCTTCCGACAGGCGCGAAATCCATTGGATTGAAACGATCAACGCTTGCTGGTCGGGCTGGGGAGTGGAATCGGGGTGGGTAGATCCATCCACCATCCCGCTTCAGCTGTCGACGTGACCGGGGTGAGAAGAACATTTGGGGTAGGCCAGGGAGTGGAAGTCGCACTGGCACCACCCAGCTCGCCCTGAACGACAGCAAAGACGAGCGAAAGAATGACAAACAGGAAAAAGAGAAAGTCGGAGGTGTGTTTGCGGTTCACCCGTTCAGCCTCCCCAGCCGGTGCTCGATCTCATCGTCCGACGGCTCCGGGAAATCCACCATGAGCGGGCGGAACAGGAAAGGACGCTGCAGTTCCCGGTTGGCCGTGTATGGCAGGCGGCCGATGGCCATCCCGATGGGCAGGTCTGAAAGAAAACGCCGCCAGGGTTCGTCATGAAAGCCTTTTTCAGAGCGCGCCAGCGCTGAAAGCACCAGATCCTTGTCTTTCGGGTTCTTCAGAAAGCCCACCACCAGGTTGTTACAGGAGGAGATGATGTCATCCGGGATCATATGGGGAGCCTGCGTGATGACGTGCAGACGGGCATGATACTTGCGCGCATCGCGAAACATGTCCCCGAAACGCTGTGAGGCGGAAACGCCGCCCGAATCATCCTCCCCGCCCCCGCCGCTGTCTTTGACGAAGATCTTGTTGGCCTCCTCAAAGAAAATCTGCAGGACAGGTTCGCCGGTCTTAACTTCGTGGACCCGCCGGGCGACCATATCCGTATACAGGTGCCAGCCGATCCAGCCGAGCAGAAAGGCCTTGCCGAAGTCGTCCAGGAACATGCCGCCCTCGACGATCCCGATCCCCCAGGGTTTCCCCAGGTCTTCGATGGCCAATGTATCCGGTCCCGCCGCGAACTGGGCGGCAGCGGCGCCTTGAACCAGGGGATTCAGGCGAAACAGGATCCCTTCGAGCACACCGGTGAGCATCGTATCGCGGGGCGGAACACTGGCCAGCTTCTCGCTGATCTCCCGATACAGTTCAGCCAGCCCGACCAGCCGGGACCGGCTGACCGCCAGCAGCTGGCGCTGCCGTTGGGAAAGATCTGAGATCGCCGTGCCTTCCCTGGCTCCAACCAGGCTGCGTTCATTGATCTGCACCCGCCCCCACTGCAGGTCTCCGCGCACTTCTGGATCATCGACCAGCACGCCGGCCCGTACGTACACCTTGCGCAGGGCTTCGAGCAGTTCCTGCTTCTGGCGCTTGACGCCCAGGCGCGCCACCGAGCCGAAGATGTCAGCGAAGGCCCGCCACTGGGTTTCCGGGTCGATATTGCGCCCAATCTGCAGCGGGTTCCAGCGCATCGGGCGGGCAGCGTTCGGCCAGAGCTGCAAGATTTCAACATGGCCTTCCAGGCCGGAGGCATTGAGCAGCTGCCGCCAGCCGGCGCCGAAGTCCAGTACGACCGTGCGCAAGTGCCAGCGCAAGGTGGTTTCATATGCCCAGCGGATGGCTGCAACGGACTTGCCGAAGCCGGTATCGCCGGCGAACATGCAGTGCATCAGCCGGGATTGGTCCAGGCAGACCGGTGCGCTGGTCAGGTCAGCCGTTTCGGGAGAGAACTGGTGGCCCAGGAGCGCTTCGCCAGGCATGAGCGGGTAAAACCCCATCCCTTTCGGAATCGGCGGCATGGCGGTGACCGTCCTACCCTCCGGGAATAACCCTGGGGCTGTGTAGGCGGCGACCTGGCTGGCTGTGAGCAGCGTGGAATAGCGGCTCCACAGGCGGCCGTGGAATGGATCGCCGGGGATGAACGAGCGATCTTTCTCGCTTCCTGAAGGGAAGAAGGCCAAAGCGTTGCGGCGCAGCCGCTGCTCTTCGCCGGCGTCGTCTGGCCGGATTGTGAGCACAGGAGTGGGCACGTTTGGGCCGTGGAAGGCCTGCGGCACCAGGGCTTCAGCGGCGTGCGCCCCGCCCGGTGAAGCCGTGAAGAGCAGGGCGTCGGTCATAAAGCCGCCTTCTTGGGAGGCCACATTGACCAGGCTTTCGAGCTGGCGCAGCACTTCGGCCAGCCGGTCGGCGACGTCATCTTCGAGCTGCCAGGAGCGGTTGATCGAGACGCCTGGCACCAGCCCGGTCGATAAACCGCCTGAAAACGCCTGGGCACCTGAGCGACCCAGCGCCTGGCCCACTGCTTCGCCTTCGGCATGGGTCTGCCCCCAGTTTTGGCTGGCGCTGTCAGCCCGGCCCCAGCTGTCTGCCTGGCCGCGGGTCTGCGCCCAGGATTTGCTCCAGGAATGCGATTCCATCACGCTGTCCGCGCTGCCAATGCTGTCTGCACGTCCGACCGTATCGGCGCTGCCCACGGTGTCAGCGTGACCGACCGTATCGACGCCGCCAACGGAATGCGCGCTGCCCCAGGTGTCCGCACTGCCGCTCGACCACATCGACGTATTCGTATCGCTGCTGCCAACCGTATCTGAGCTTCCGGTGCTGGTGCTCGTGCCCAGGGTGGCCGATTCCATCGCTCCACTGCTGTTTGCTACTCCGCTGGAGCTGGATTCCATCGCCCCAGTGCTCTCCGAGGTACTGGCTGACGATCCGGTACTGGAAGAGGTGGAATCACTGCCGCTAATGCCCCCATGCACGCTGGCGGAAGCCACCCCCGGAATTCCGCCGCTGACCGAACCCCCGACATTCCAGCCATCCGTATGCCCACTGGACTGAGATGAGCTAATTCCTGCGGAGGTTGAACTGCCGCTGGAAGTGCCCGTCGTCTGGCTGTTCGAGGTGGTTTGACCGCTGGACATCCCGGTTGTGTTCGATTCAGAGCTGCCGGATGAAGCGCTTTCACTGTGAGCCGAACTCCGGGTGTGGGAAGAGCTGCCGCCCACCATCGAGCTTTCGCTGTGCGAGCGGCTGGTCGTGTTCGACCAGGTGTCCGAGTGACTCTGGCTGTCCGTGTGGCTGCGACTGTCGGTATGAGCGGAGCTGTCCGTATGGCCCTGGCTATCGGTATGAGATACGCCGATCGTGTGCGTTTCTGACCCGCCCACTGTGCTTGCCTGGCTCTCGGTATGGCTGTAGCTGTCGGTGTGGGCCTGGCCCCAGCCGTGCGACTGCCCGTCCGCAGTCGAGTGCGCCTGGCTGTTTGAGATGGCATGCCCGCCGCTAACGGCGTTCGAAAGGGCTGCCATCAATGGGATGCCCAGGCTGAAGCCGATGCTCATCGCTCCTTTTCTCCGGGAAGCGACGTTGGAAGCGATCTCGGCCACCTGCATCAGGGTATCGGTCAGGAACTTGCGGCCGATATGCCGGGCGGTGACCTGGAAGACAAAATCTTCGCGCAGCTTGGCCAGGCCGCGAAAAAGGAGCTCGTTCTGCTCGCTGGAGAGATCGTCTCCCGTGTCATCCGGCAGCCGGCCGTCCATGCCTATGCCGCGGGCGCTTTCACGCGGATCCGGGTAGCCCAGGATGGCCATCACGTTCCGGCTGCGGCTCATCACGAAATCAATGTACCAGCGCATCCAGGTCAGGTCGGGGGGCCGGGTGCGGGATTGGGTGAAGTTGGCCAGGACAGCCAGAACAGCGGAGAGCTGTTCTTTTACCTTTTGCGCTGCCTCATCCAGGCTTTCCCCATCTGCAGCGGCGCCGTAGTACTGGACGATCCCGATATGCTGTGGAGTGAAAAGGCCGCTGGCGGTATACACAAAGTTCACGCCGGCATTATAGAGGCCGCGGACCGCCCCCCACTGCTTTCCCAGCAGGTTGTAATCCTCGGCTGAATCGACCGGCAGAGCGGCCAGCTCTCGCAGCGCCACACAGTGGAAGCGTTCACCCTGGTTCGAATTCAAACGATACCAGGCATACTGCAGGGCGCCGTCCTGAATTTGCAATCCGTTGTCGATGATTTCCATATCCGGCTAATTCCCTCTGCCGCGGGAACGGATGGCGTTGGTCAAGTCTGCCGGCTTACCAGGGACTGGCGGATGAGCCCAGAGCGACTGCGCCAGGAGCGCCAGGAAACCCAGCGGGATCAGGTACATGCCAAAGGCCGCGATGGCTGAGAAATAGAGCTGACCCTGAGCGAGCAGCGGCGAGCCAGTGGAGGAGACTTCCAGCAGGCCCTGGTAAGCCTGGAAACCCAGCCCGGCCAGCCCATAAAGGGCCAGCCCGCGCACCGTATTCCAGCGCACTGCCGCTACGTTGAACTGCTCTACACGCGCAGCCAGGATGCCGGCGACTGCCATGACGAAAGTCAGAACCGGAACCGGGACTGGCGCGCAGGCTGCGGCCAGAAAGGAAAGCCCGCCGGCAGCCAGGGTCCAGGGCCGCTGCTCCTCAGGCGCGGTGTACGCAAGCGAGACCAATGGTGGCAGGAGCAGCGCCAGGAGCGCGTGGTCGACCAGCAGCCAGAGCACAGCCAGAAATCCATTTAGCAGATAGAGCAGGTAAATCATGATGAACGGCTATTGGGTGATTGTCGATTCGTATAGGGCTACGTGCACTTTGAACACGCGGACCACCGTCTGGCCATCATCTTGCACTGCGGTAACGGTCACTTCGTAGTCGCCCGGATCGAGAGGATCGAAGTGGAAACTTGCCCGCGCGATGGACGAATTCAGGCCGGTAATGGTCAAATCGGGAGTAAAGGGATAGGCTCCCAAAACTTTCGCGCCCGGATATTTTCGGGACAGCTCCCCCTTGATCCAGGAAACGCTGTCCTTGCTCAGGCTGACGCTGATCGTCAGGTCCGTGATCGTCCCCTGTTTGCAGTCATGCACGCCTGCTTCCGCAGTCACATTGGTGATGGTCACCCCGAGTTTCTCGGGATCCTGCCCTAGAACCAGCGGAAAAGGTGGGGTGGTCGCCAGAGAGGAGTTGGTAATTGCCGGCCCGGTTTTTGGGCAAGGTGTTGGTTTGATGCTGTCGCCCGTGCAGCAGGTCACCGGAATCGTGCGGGATTGGCGAGAACAGGTAGGGTAAGCGCTGCAGCGGCCCACATCCCAGCGGCCATCGCCTCTCAAGTAGCATCCATAGCCATTTGGAGAGGTGACGCATTCCGTTACATTACAGTCATCCTCATTGGTGCAGCGCACCCCCCAGGAATCGGCGATAAAGTCCTGGATGCAGTAGCCATAAGCGCCGCGCGAGCAGCCGACCAGGACGCCCAGGCCATTGGTCGGGCCGCAGCATTGAGTGCCGTTCGGATCACACCAGACATCCTTAGGTCCATCACAGGTTTGGGCAAGCGCGCACCAGGCCGATGGCCACAGGCTGATGGCGATGGCGATCAGGAAGCCCAGCAGGAGCAGCTTCCACCATTTCCGCTTGATGGTTTGCATCTGGTTCAGAGATTGGGCAGCTTTGCGAAGGATCATGGGAACCTCTTCTTTGCTAGGGTAAGATGACATCCGGGCTGATACCGGGGGCCAGTTCTTCAACTGCAAATTCTTGAAAGACCCAACCGAGCAGCAGCCAGTCCTCAGGGAACCGGTCGGCGGTGCGCAGTACGAACAGTTTGGTTGCACCCGGGTGCAGCTGTTCTACGATTTCCCCGGCCTGGCACACGTCTTCAGGCATGAAGGACTTGCTCCGGCACTGGTTCCACAGCAGCTCCTGCGGGCTGACCATGCCGTAGGCGATCAGGCGGAAGATCCGCTCGCGCGGCAAGCGCTGCCGGGCATCTTCCAGGGCAGTCTCTCGATCGATCGAAGTAGAAATAACACCCTCATCGTGATCGAAGGCAAACTTCTCTGAAAAATAAGCGTACTGTCCATCGGGCTGGAGCATTCCAATCGTGACCGGTACAGCTAAAACGCGCTGATTGCTCATCAAAGCGTACGTATAGAGCACATCAGCCAGTACAGTTTCTCCATTTTCCAGCGTAATCTCAGCCTGCCCAAATTCTCCGCTGGAGACCAGGTAGAAGATGAGCTGCGCACCAACTTCGAATTCTGTGTAGGGATTGGCATTGAGAAACAAAGCCATGTCCTGGCGGATGGCATCTCGAACGCCGCTGCTGACTTTAGGAAGAACCAGGCCTCGAACAGCTGGTGGAGAGACTGCCGGTGTATTGATTGGCGATGGCATGCTTTTGCAGCCAGGAAGAACGAGCCCTAGTGTGATGAGCAAGAATATGAGCTTGTTGCGCACAGCTTTCTCCTGAGACGGGAATCAAAAAGCGCACCACCGCCAGGGTGATGCGCTAGAGTTAAATAAAAACGCCCCGCCCAGAGGGGTGCGCAAAGTCTAGGGAAATTATAAACCTAAAATGCCAGTGAAGTCAATGAGCGTAAAGAAGGTTTTTTTCTGACGAAACAGTGGGGAAATGCGAGTGGCATGCTAAGAAACTATCAATGTTGATGTATTCTTATTTATGTTTCTCGCAACTAAGTTTATCTACACGAGCAAATGGGCCTTGTACCCCATCAAGCCGATTTCATCTGCCCACCTTCTTTTAAATTGTATCCGGACCGTACGGGACAAAGATGACCCGTGCAAAATCTAGGTTTTAAATTTGGATTTAGAGGAAAACTGCTCGATAGTAAGTTGTCCCAGTGACCAGGTGCGCAGATATTCAGGCCGATAAGGGGAGGTCAGCCTATTTATGCCAGGCATACCGAGCTAACTTTTTGCACGTTTGAAATTCGTTTTCCCTGAAGCATAAGGAACCTTTCCACTCTCTGCTAAAAAGGAGGAGCTTTCGACTGAATGCATCATTGTAGCGATCTCCATCGGCACGACTACATGCTGGTGAGCCTGAGAAAGAACATAGGAATAGCCAGTCGGTAGGGCATCTGCCAAAATCGTCGCATGGACGAGATCGATAGACTGAGGGTCTTCCACTACCCACTCCGGAATTTCCACCCTGACGATTTCATTCCGATTAACCCGGAGAAAGAAAAAGAACACTCCTGCGCCAAAATCTTGAAATACCTGATTCCTGGGGCTGCCATGCAGGAAAAGCGCCGATCGCTCCCCAGGCTCCAGATGATGGCGCATCAGAGACATATCCAGAATCGCCTGTTCTTCGCGGAGACCTTTTTCAACGGTTTCAGATTCGATCAATGTTACCAGTCGAGCCAGCAAGTGCGATTGCGGACCGGAAATCACTCCTGCGATTAAGCCCGGCCGGATACCGAGAAAGTTCTCTAAATAGTCTTTCAGCTGCTTCTGAGCGGATTGCCCAGATACGCTTAGCCAGGGAAGCAGACCATTATCTAGAATGGTGAGCGCTCCCGGATTTTCCCTGGATGCACGGTTTGCTAGCCGCATCTCCATGAGCGTCCGCCAGGCATTCGTGAGCGCCATCAGTTCATCTCGATTTTCCATGATCTCTTCGGAGATTTCTGAGCCAGCCTGGCTGCAATTGGCTAGCAGCGTGCCGATGTCGAAGAAGGACGATTCAAACAAGGGATGTACGAGCTTGCGATAAGCGACAGCCTGGATATAAGTCCATTTTACGGGTCCATGCTCTCGCGGGTAGATTTGGGATCCATCAACCCCAATCACATCTAAAGGGTGAACATCCGCCTTTTTCGTTAAATCTACAGGCTCCCAGTTGGGGATCGCTCCTGCCCAGCGATGACTACGAGCCAGTTCCAACCGCTCCGCCAGGGAAGGCGATTTAGCGGCAGCCTTCAAACGGTCCATCCAGCCGGCAAGGTCCACCCGCTTGGAGCGTTGAGCGGCCAGGTGGGCGGCCTGTTCTACCTTCTGGCGGAGGGTTGGATCGATCATGGGATTATCTGAATTCAGGATTCACAACCAGATGGAATAACCGGATCGTCCTGGCAGGGCTTTGTTCGTCAGCCAGAAAGGAAATCTCTTACCGATACTAGAGACCCTGTTCATTGGATGCTGACTCAAACGGCAACCTTCTGTTCTATAGAAAGCAAGTCCCCAGCCTGGCCTCGCATTTGAGCTAAAGAATACATGGCATTAAGGATCGCAGAACGCATCGCCGTTTTTTCGATCGGCGTCAGGCAGTCCATCATCTGCTGGTATTCATCTGGCGGATCCAGATCCAGCTCTTCCAGTGTTTCCAGCGAACCCCAAGGTGCGCCAAGCAAGGAAATATGCTTGATGTCCAGTCGGGACTGGCCATTCCGAGAGACGAGCTTGCCCTGGGCTATAACGAACGGCCGGCCGCAATTCACCAGGAAATGGGCTCCAGTCTCACCGGCTTCTGGCACACTGAACAGGCCGAGATGGGTGAATCGAGAGAATTTCTCCTGAATTTTGCGGCTCATTTCCATGACTGCTTCGGCCGCTTTGCCGGAGATCAGAACCGGATGGCGCTCATCAAACACATCCTCAAGGCCTTCCCGATCCGTGGTGGTAATCCAGCCGTTCACGACAGGGACCTGGGTGCGGTTGCAGGCAACGATCGAAACCGATTCGATCTCTAACCAGCCTTGCAAGATGCTCAAATTGGTATAGGTGGGCATGGTTTTATTCCTCTTTAGACTTTGCTTCGAGCAGCTGCATCTGTTTGGCGGTACACAGTTCGCCAATAAACTCGATGGTTTGCTCCAGGCAGCGTGTGTCTCGCCGGCGCTTTTCGACTAATGCCTGAAAGGCCTGGACGAAATGAGCCCGATCGGCTACATGATTGGTAGACAGACACAGATAGCGCCACCCAAACATATCGACGGTTTGTCCAATCAGGGGATGGGAGAACTCCGGCTCTCCGTAGTGACCGGTGCGGCGGATTTCATCCTGCACCTCGGACCAGGCCTGGAAATCGCTTGGACAGGGATCGGCTTCCTCCAGGATGTCAAAGGCCGCATTGCGCAGTTCGGCTACGGCCGGGAAGAAGGTTGACCGGCTGATATGGTCCAGAGCAGCTTGCTCGAGGACCCTGGGAGAAATATCGGCCAGCAGCTGAATATAAACTTCCACCGCCGAACTGCTGAGGTGAAAGTTGGGATAAACATCCCCTAATATTTTCAGGACTCGTAAAACATCAATCTGGGTCGCCATTTGGAAAGCCTCCATGTTTGTTTAAGTAATCGCGAATTCCCTGGTGAACGCCAGGCTCGTCGCGTTTCTGACTGCGTGATTTTTGAATGGGTCTGGTTCGCTTTTCTGGCCTCCCATTCGCGATCCAATCGTTCAAAACTGCATCTGCATAGTTGAGCAGATTTCCGGGCCTGGCTACCCCCAGGGCCGTCGTAAGGGCATCCGTCAACCATTCTCCACCCGTCGAACCTTTGGAGCGAGCAGCCTGGTCACAGCGATCTGCCATCAAACGAAAACGAGCAAGAAGATCAGCCGTGGTCTCCCGGCCTGTGTTTTTGTAGAGCTCGACAGCCGGTGAAAGATCCGCTTCAATCAGCTCTGCTTCTGGTGCCGATCTAGAATCAGTGGTGTTGCTATTCGTTTCGCTTGTTCGGTGAAGGGCTTCCGGCTGGCGGGCTTCCGGCTGGGTACGGGATTCCGGCGGACGGGTTTCCTGCTGAGAACGGGCCAGGTCGCGCGTAATGGCCGCGCAGTGCGTAAAATGCCGGGGCGGTTTGGGACGCTGAAATGCTTCCTCGATGCCGGCAATGATTTGTTCAAGCATAAAACCATCGGCGATCAGCTTGTCGAGGGCAGCAATCTCTTTCGCGGATGGTTGATTATCTGCTTCCCCCTTCAGCCTGGTGAAATGGGCAAATGCTTTTTCCCGGGTGGCGCCCTCCTCCTCATCTTCTTCTTTCTTTAACTGATCATCGCGCAGGATTTGCGCGGTAGGGCTCCTACCGCGCAAATCCTGCGCGGTAGGCATGTCTTCCCTACCGCGCAGATTCTGCAGGGTAGGCTGCCTATCGCGCAGTTCTTGCGCGGTAGGCGCTTCCGTGTTAAAGGAAGGAGCTGGCTGGCCTGAGGATGTGGATAAAAGCATCTGAGCCCGGGTGATCCATTTGTCTGCAACCGGGAAGAAAACGCCTTGAACGATGTCCAGGGCGACTTCTACCGGTATGGTCACTTCTAAGGAAAAGTCCGCAGGGAAAACAAAGAACGGTTTACGGCCCTTCCGGCCAGCGGACTCCCACTGCAGCAGCCGGTCCCGCTGTCCCATCTGCCAGGTTTTATTGATTTGCTCCAGGTTGAAAAACAGGGAGCGCAGATCCCAGCGCTGCGCCCGTAAGACCGGGGGCTTGCCAGACCTGGGTGGGTAGTACAGCCGTTGGGTAAAGACCAGCCCCATGCGCCGCAGCAGTGCAAGCGAACGAGTTACGGTGCTGTCTGGACATTGGGTGGGAATATTGCTTACCCGCAGCTCGAAGTCCTGCGATTCGCGCAAAAGCAGCACCTGCATGAGCAGCGCATATTCTCGCTCGTTGAGCTTTTCTCCGTCGCTGGCCAGATAGATCCAGTAACGAGGCAGTATTTTTGGAACGGTCGCTATGCCCATATCCAGGGCAGGATTCCCAAAGAAGACCTCGATGGGCGCATCCGGGTCGCTGCTTCGATATGGGGAGTGGGATGTCTCGGGTACAGGCATAGGTCTTTTATGGGGAAGTCCCTTGGCTCAGTGATAACGATCTTTGCAGAGCGGTCCGCTATTTCGTCGCATTCTCGAATTTGGTCAGCGAAGGCCGGAAGGTCAGCTGCACCGTTCCAGTTGGCCCATTGCGATGCTTGGCGACAATCACTTCGACCCGGTTAGCCAGGTCGCCTTCTTCCGGCCGGTACAGGAACATCACCACGTCCGAATCCATTTCAATGCTGCCCGATTCACGCAAATCACTGAGCACAGGGTGCTTATCGGCGCGCTGTTCCACTGCTCGAGAAAGCTGGGCCGCGGCCAGCACGGGCACGTTCAGCTCGCGGGCAAGGACTTTCAACTGGCGGGAGATAAAGGACACTTCTTGAACGCGATTTTCAAAGCGGGATCCGCCGCTCATCAGCTGCAGGTAATCTACGACGACCAGATCCAGGCCGAACTCCAGGTGCAGCCGCCGGCACTTGGAGCGCATCTGTAAGGGTGTGATCGCCGGGGTATCATCCAGGAACAGGCGCACTTCGCTCAGGCTTTCAATCGCATGGGTGAACTAAGGCCATTCCTGTTCTTCCAGTTTCCCAGAGCGCATCCGCTGGGTATCGATGCCGGTATCCTGCGAGACCAGGCGCTGGGCCAGCTGCTCGGCGGACATCTCCAGGGTAAAAACGGCCACGTGCTTTTTATGGGTCTGGGCTGCATGCTTGACCACCGATAGCAGCAGGCTGGTTTTCCCCATCCCCGGTCTGCCGGCGACAATCAGCAGGTCGGAAGGCTGCAGCCCTTGCAGCAGCCGGTCCAGATCGACAAAGCCTGTGGGGACGCCAAAAAGGCCGGATTGGTCTGCACGCGTTTCAACCTGATCGTACAGGTCTGCAAGAATCTGCGCGAAGGGTTTCATATCTCGGGCTAGCATGCGTTCGCTGGCTGAGAAGAGCGCCTTTTCAGACTCGTCGATGACCATCTCCAGCGAGGCATCGCTTTGATAAGCAAGCTTCGCCACCTGGTTGGCGGCTTCCAGCATGCGCCGGCGCACTGCCGTCTGCTCGATGATCCGGCCGTAAGCAGCCGCGTGCAGAGAAGTAGGCGTGTTATTGATCAGGGAAGTCAAGTAGGCTGGGCCGCCTATTTCGGCCAGGCGGCCGGAGCTATCCAGCGCTTCCGAAATCGTGAGGAAATCTACCGGGGTCCGGCGTTCTTGCAGGCGGGTAATGGCCTCCCAGATCCAGCGATGGCGGTGGATGTAGAAATCTTCTGCCTGGAGAAACTGGGCGACATCATAGTAAGAATCGGGGTTGATGAGGATCGCGCCGATAACGGCTTCTTCGGCTTCCCGGCTGTGCGGGACCAGGGTTTGTTGGAGATTATCAGACATGGTTTCCTATATAGATTTGAATGTAAGATGGGCAGTGAATGAAGGACCTAAATTGGGGAAAACGCCTGAAATGAGCCGTACGAGCAACGGGTTGCCCCCGCTCATAATAAGGGGCTTGCAGCCCTTCCTGCGGGGAGAGCGATAGCGGCAACGATAGCGGGTGTGATTGCGGCACGATAGCAAGGCGATAGCGGCACGATAGCACTGCCGCTATCGTTCGTTTTTGGGCGATTTTGAGATGTTCTTTCGTCCGAGAAATTCGACTGGTGCTCATTTCTGGCCCGTTTTACCTGAGATCCGTGTGGAGCTTCGCTTCCGTTTTGGGCAGGGGATTCAACACCAGCCGCCCGGTTTTGTAGGCTTCCAGCGCATGTCCCAATAACATGGTTGCAATCTCGCCCAGCGGGACTTCTTTGCTGATTCGGATCTGGCGGATTTCCGCCTGAATTTCTTCCGGAATCCCGCGATAGGAAGCCTGCCACTTCCAGGGCTTGTCCCTAGTTGAGTTGGATTGCCGTTTCGATCGGACTCCTTTCTGGGGTGGCTGCTGATCCCAGACTTTCTCGTACCATCCCGGGAGTATGTTTCTGCCCCAGCCGGCATCCGGCGATGGGAACAGGGTTCGCCGGCCATCACTCAAAACCGGCTGGATCTGGATCTCGCCGCTCCGGTAGCACTTCAGTCCAAACTCCAGGAATGCACGGGCCACATCATCAATCCGGACATTCAGGACTGCAGCGATTTCTTTCACCGAGGCTCTCAGGACAGGCGGGATGCCGCGAATGAGCATCGGCCGGTTCTCGGGCTGTCTTTCCCACTGGCGGTTGCGTTCTTTCTTTTCTGCAACGCGCAGCTGCTCGACCACCGGGATCGCTTCCGGAGGTTGCTGTTCTCCACTCAACGGTGAGTGCCCTTCCCATGTGGTCTGGCCACCCGGTTCGGAGATTTCCGTCTCCGTGGAATTCCAGATGCTTTTACGCCCTGACTTTTTCATTGGGTTCCCTTTCAGGAATATTGGAGCACCAGGTTGACCAGGCCCTGGTATTCTCGGGCCGACCGGCTTTCCGGATCCTTTTCATAGATCGTCTTACTTTCGCCAGGGCACTCGGCCAGGATCGCAGCCCGGTGGATGGGCGGCAGAACTCGCTCCCCAAAACCCTGGCGCAGGTCTTCCATCGCAGCCCGGTGCTCGCGCAGTTGATCGTGGAAGAAGGTTGGCAATACCCCCAACAGCGCTCCCTTCCAGGTTTTTTCCGTCTGCAGGTAGAGCATCGTGTCGGCGATTTTGCGCACGCTGTCCGTGGATAGATATTCGGTAGAAGTTGGGATGACAACCAGGTCGGCTGCCCAGATTGCCCGCTCTTGAATGCCGCCGACCGAAGGGGCAGTATCGAAGATGATGTAACGCAGCCCGCCCTTGGCAAAGCGCCCGACCGCATCCCGAATGCAGGAGACCGCCCGGTTTTCGGCATTGATAATTGTCTGGGCGGCCATCGTAGTCTGATTGCCGGCGAGCAGCCATAACCCGTCTCGCCCGGTATTCCGAACGTATTGGCGGATAAAGGCCGATTCATTGGCAGACGTTCCCATGGTGAGCAGATAAAAGGCGCCCGGCTCCGGGTTCAAACCCAACGTTGTGGCGCATTGGCCCTGGGGATCCAGGTCGACGATCAGGACTTCATGGCCTTTCAACGCCAGGCCAGCAGCCAGGGACACGGTCGTCGTTGTCTTTCCGACTCCGCCTTTCTGATTACAGACGGCTATGATGGTGGTCTTCATTCAAAAATTCTCCTTGATTGTTCGAGACTCGCTCCTGGGCAAGCGTAGGCAGAAAAATCTTCCGAGACCTGGATCTCCTTAGTCAGTCAACTTTGCCCCAACCAGGCTGATATCGACTGCCTGGGGGCCGCGTTCCGATTGAACGAGCGTGAATTCGAAAAAAGAATTCCGACTGGGAAGGGTGAGCTGGCGAGCGCCTGGCGGCAGGTTCGAATCGTGGAAGAAGGCGGTTTCATAGGGGGAAAGCGGATTGCGTGGGTCGGTCACCCATAAGTTGGGGCCAGCAGTCTTTAGATAGCGGAAGAACCCGTAGGTCTGGTTGTGCCAATAGCACCAGCCTCGCACCCGCGAGCCGATCTGCCCCCAGGGGCTCGTTTCTTCTTCCTCGTCGTTTTCGATGGGGATCAAACCGGGGATCAGGTAGCCGCAGATATAGAGGTCCGCTTCCTGGCGCAGCTCATGAGAGACGTTATCCAGGCCAACGATCTCCACCCGGCAGCCGCGGCCCTGCAGGGCATGTACCACCCGGACGAAGTCCCCGTCGCCGGTGGCGATCAGCACCCGGTCCAAATTCTGGGTCTGAAGCAGTGCATCCACCGCCAGGTCCAGGTCTGCGTTGGCCTTGGCGTAGCGCCCATCTTCGTTCTGAAACCAGCGCACTTCTTTGACCACAATCTTGAAACCAAAGTCCCGCAGCACGGAATGAAAACCGGTCGCCCTGGCTTTATAGGCCGGGTCGCGTTTCGCCCGCTCCGGGTCATAAGCCACGTAGGCGTTCAGGCGAATCGGTTGGGCGCCATCCCGGCAGGCGAATTCCCGCAGGACGCCGTACTGCATATGGAACCCGCCGTTCATCGTCAGATTGACGACATCCACGTAAACCCCCACCCGGGAGGTGGAGAAAATCGGTTGTTGAGTCATAAGCCTCTCTCATATCTGAATATCTGTGGTTAAAGCAAAGAGCAGTTCCCGTTCTAGAGGAACTGCTCTTAAAACTCATACCGACCGGACGAATCCGGAAGGATGGCTATTTACATTTCTTTCCCACCAAACTCCTGATTGAGGATTGCAACCACTTCTTCCCGAGTGAGCTTCTTCTGGAAGACAATCAGGGGGTATGGATAACGGTCAATTAAGTATTTCTGGAAAGTGGCCCCACCCTCTCCGCTGATCAAATATTCGTAATTTTGCTGATAATGAGATTGTAACTATGGGATCGCTCAGTGGTTGCTGGGCGATCTTGCGTTTAAGGCGCAGCACCTTCCGAAGAGAGTAGAGCGGTTCGTAATCGAGTGAGCTGCATCTACAAGGCGAATTATAACCAGGATGTGAACCTGGCCTAAAGGATATTATTCACTTCTTCGTCAAATTATGAGATAATGTGTGCGCAACCTATGGTCCTCCATGAGGTATTGCACACATATGCCAGTGAATCCAAATTATGATCACCTTTATGAGATAGCAGAGGGGCAGGCTGGCTATTTTACGGCAAAGCAGGCTCAGAGAGTAGGTTTTTCATGGGACCGCCTCTCTGCGAACGTGCGCTCCGGACGATTTCTGCGTGCTGCGCATGGCGTCTACCGCCTCAACCATTTCCCTGGATCGCCTTTTGAAGATTTATTCGTCGCCTGGCTCAGAGCTGGGCCATCCGCAGTCATTTCCCACGAAAGCGCTCTGGCCGTTTACGAACTTTCGGACGTTCTCCCCGGTGAAATCCATATCATCGTACCCCGCACCAGTTCCCGGAGACGTCGAGGACTGCGCCAGCATACCCAGCGACTTAGTCCGAAAGAGATTACAAAACGAAACGGGCTGCCGGTCACGACCATTGAACGCACGCTGGTGGATGTGAGTAAAAGCGGTCTGCCCCAGGAACAGGTACGGATAGCGGCACGAGAGGCGCTGCGCCGCGGCCTGATTGACCGGGATATGCTGCTGAGCCAGGCTGCGAGCGCGGGCAAAAGGGTGGAACAGGTCCTTCGAGAAGCACTTCAGGAGGAGGTTGATGAAATATGATAGCAGTTCAGCCTTCCGGCGAGCTTTAGAGGACCGGCTGCGTATTCGCAGCTTGCAAAACGGCACGCCCCTGGTGTGATCCCTTGCTACCCGCTTACCCAACAAATCGCTGAAAAACTACATGCTTATACACCAATACCTTCGCCAATTAGGCGGTAGACACAATAGTTTGGCTGGCGTGAATCCTTCCTAAGCTGGCTACTTGCAGAAAAATATCAGCCAATAAATCAGGATCGGGTTTTTGCGGAAGCATTTTTATTGTTTCGATCACATAGCGGTAGCCTCGGAATTGAGCTTTCAAATCCAGAACACTGAAAGCTGGATCAGCGGAGCGATAATCGGCTAACAAGCGTTGCGATAAACCAACCATCAATAGTGATAAGTTGGCTGCATTGGTGACCGGTGTCTGCTCGACATTCATGAAATCTTCCAGACCCCAATACTGTTTGGCATCCCGGAAATTGAACTCGATTTGGAACCTTAACTTGTAGTAATCAATCATCTTTTCGAAAGGCAAGTCGAGATCGGTGCTGAACAGAACAACGTGGGCGGTAGCTAGGGTCTTCAAGTTCGTCTTGTGAATAATAACCACGTTGAGAAGATCAGTAAACTCCTTGTTCCACAGCTGAGCCTGGTAGATATTCGTCTGAATTTCACCTTCGATGGTAGTCTGTCGAAGCAGCTCAGATGGCAAGTTGTTGTATGCGATCTTAGCGCCATATTTAGGGTATTTACCTCGCTTTGGTTTGGCACCTGAGTAGGGCAAATACAGGGCAGCGTCGTGACGCAACTTCGAAATCAGATGGAGCTTGGTTTGCCGAACCATCCAGGCACATGAATAGTTGCCAAAATGACCATCCATGACCAGATATTTGAGACGGATCAGGCCACCGATCAGCTCCAACAGTGCCAACAGCATGGTCTGGATACGTTTTAGCTCTGGATTAAGTTCCGGTGGTTGCTTGATTTTGTTCTTGCTGCCCTTCGGACGACCTGGTCTGCGTTTGTCGGTGGGTGACTTCTTCTCCTTACGAGTTCTGGTCTTGGCTTTGCAGGCTGCTTTTTCCTCTGCTGAACGTACCACCTGTTCTACTTGGATCGGGCTGGAGCAACGTTGTCGAACATTGACCAAGGAGAAAACAAAGAAGGCTAATCCTGGAATTGCTCGCTGAAAGATGCTAGAGAAGATACAATCCTTCCCAAAGGTTGCTTCTCCGGCCTTACTCACCACGACTTCATCACCCACCAGGAGATACTCATCCGCAGGCTGCCAAAGGAGTTTCAGAAAAAAGAACCAAAAAATCTTTGTCCAGGGAAGTTTCGTCGAGTACCAACGCTGGATGGTACGATAACTACCACCGTTGCCAGCCCAGCGAGAAATTCCCAGCATGGTTACTCGACCTGTCATCGACAGCATCCCGAAAATCACCCGGCTCAACTGGCGCATGGTCGTCTTAGAAATCAGAGGTGCTATGGGTTGTAAAAGTTCTAAAATGTCTTTCATGTGGAGTTGACCCGGTTTGGTGGACAATGGTAAGCTTGGCAGATAGGAGGAAAAATG
>JAEWYT010000121.1 GCA_023458595.1 Pseudomonadota bacterium | reverse complement strand
CGCCTCCCCCCCTACCCGGCGGGGGGGCGCCCCGCCGGGCCGTTCGATGGATGCCGGATATCCCGCGCGTCAGGCGCCGGCAGCGCGCTGCTGCAGCTTCTCGGAGAAGGCGAGCAGGAAGGCGAGGCTCTTCTGCGCCTCGGGCTTCGACAGCATCGAGGCGGTTGCCAGCAGCCCGCCCTTCGCCGGGGCGCGGGCGGTCTCCTCGGCTGCTTCCTCGAGCGCCTCGCGGGTGTTCTCCGCCAGCGTCCCCATCGCCTCGTTGCCGACCGTGTTGATCATCTGCTCGAAGAACATGAACATCCGCTCGACGATATTGTCGGTCGAAGCGTTGCGGGCGGCGTGGATCAGCAGGACCAGCTCGAACAGGGTGTCGAGCGCGCCCGCCTTGTGCAGTTCGGTGAGCCGGTCGAGCAGGGAGTGGACGGCCGCGCTCGTGTGCTCGTCGTTCAGCCGGTCGACCACCTCGAAGGCGCTGGCGCCCGTCACGGCGAGCCGCTCGACCATGGAGTCGGTCAGCGCCTCGCGCACGGCGAGCGTCAGCCGCGCCATCTCGTCGGCCGGCGGGGTTTTCACGTCGGTCATGGTCGCCTCCTCACAGCAGGCCGCGGGCGGAGAGCCAGTACAGCCGGTTATAGGCGAGCTTGAACCAGTGGACCATCTGCGACGGCGGGCCGGGGTTCGGCGGCGTCGTGTAGTTGAACCACACATAGGTTCCCGTGTGCAGACCGGTCTCGACGAAGCAGAACACCTTGCCGTCGTAGTGGCGGGCCCAGCGGCCCTCCTTGATGAGCGAGGTGAGGTTGTCGATGATCGTGTCGGCCTCGAAATGCGCGGTCGAGCCCGCCTTCGAGATCGGGATGTTGGTGGTGTCGCCGACGATGAACACGTCGCTCGACCCCTCGCGCAGAAGCGTGTTGCGCTCGGTGGGCACCCAGCCGCCGGCGCCGAGGTCGGAATCCATGATGACCTGCTGGCCCGTGTGCGGCGGGATGGTGATGAGCAGATCGTAGGGCAGCGTCGTGCCCTCTTCCGAGGTGATCGTCTTGGCCGACGGATCGACTTCCTTGGTGTTGAAGAAGGTCTCGGACTTGATGCCGTGCTTCTCGAACTCCGGCACCGCCCAGGCCGCTACCGGCTCCAGCGTGTGCAGACGGCCGATCGGATAGGTGTAGGTGATCTCGCTCTTGTCCAGAAGGCCCCTGGCCTCGAGGTAGTCCTTCAGCATGAAGGTGACCTCGAGAGGCGCCACGGGGCACTTGTGCGGAACGTTGACGTTCAGGACGATCTTGCCGCCCTGGAATCCGTCGAGCGCGTCGCGCAGCTTGCGGGCGCCGTCGAGATCGTAGAACCAGTGGCCGCCCTCGACCATGCCGGGGATGTTGTCCGGCCGGATTCGCGAGCCGGTGGCGATCACCAGATAGTCGTACGTGTAGGTCTTGCCGGACTCCGTGGTGACGGCCTTCTTCTCGACGTCGATGTGCTTGGCCGGATCGACATGGTAGGGAACCTTGCGGTTCAGAACCTTGCGCTGCGGGCGGAACAACTCGGCCTCGCGCATCCGGCCGAACGGGACATAGAGCAGGCCCGGCTGGTACATGTGGGTGTCCGACGTCCCCAGCATGGTGATGGAGACCGTGCCCGAGGCCATTTCCGAGTGGAGCTGACGGCATAGGCCGTTGGCTACGATCGTGCCAGCGAGCCCCCCGCCGACAATCAGTATCTTCTTCGCCATTTCCTATTTCCCTCCCCAATTCCGCGCCCGTCCGCCGCGCCACGATGGCGCGGCCGCGCGGGCGCTTTCTCGAAGCCTACTTGGCCTTGCGCACGACGATGGACCAGTGGTCGCCCTCCTTGGTGACACCGACCATCTCGTGCTTGACCTTGTTCACCCATTCGGGAATGTCGGCGGCCGATCCCTTGTCGCTCGACAGGACCTCGATCTCGTCGCCTACATTCACGAGCTTCAGCGCCGCGATGAGCTCCATCAGCGGACCCGGGCAGAAGGCGCCGCGCGCGTCGATCTTCGTTCTTTGGGTCATTCGGGCGGGCCCCTTGATATTCTACAGTGTAATGAGCTGGCCGTTCTCGGCGTCCGACAGGAACCTGGTGAGACCGAGGGGCCCGTCGAACAGGCCGTCCTCCAGATTGTCCAGCTCCCATTCCCTGACGTCGAGGGCCATCGAGCAAGCCCACATCTTCAGGTCGCCGAGTTCCTTGCCCTGCTGGAACAGCATCATGGCGTCCGGCGCCTTCTTTTCCCGAAGGAGCCTGGAGAATTCGCCGCCCTTGTAGCGCGCATCGGCGCCGGCGCCCCTCTCGAAGGCGAAGATGGCGTTCATGGAGACGAACACCTCGACGGGCCGTTCGGAAACGGCGCCGACGGACGCCATCATCGCGGCCATCTGCACCTTTTCGTGCTCGCCCGAGCACAGAAGAATGTAGAGCGGTTGTGTCATGGCCGTTTCCCCGTCTGGCCGCCGCGCTCACGCGGTGTGTTTTATCACGAAGGTGAAGGTGCCGCCTTCCTCCTTCGATTCGACGAGCTCGTTGCCGGTCGTGCGGCAGAACGCCTCGAAGTCCTTCACGGCGCCCGGATCGGTCGCGACGATCTCGAGCGTGGCGCCCATCGGCATGTCCTTCAGCGTCTTCTTGGCGCGCAGGATGGGAAGCGGGCAGTTCAGACCTTTGACGTCGAGAACCTGGTCGGCCATGGGGTTGCGTCTCCGAGTGTGCTTGTCCGGTCGTTCAGATGAACAGGTTGATATCGCTCTTGGTCGCCGTCTCGATGTAGGTGGCCGCTCCGCCGAGGACGGGCCCCTCGATCATGTCGTCCATCGTGTATTCGAACAGGTCCATGGTCATCTGACAGGCGATCATGTTGACCTCGGCCTCGACGGCCATCTCGCGCAGCTCCTCGATCGAGGCGACGCCCTTCTTCTTGATGAGGTTCTTCATCATCACGGTCGCCGCCGCATCGACGCCGGGAATAGCGGAGGCGATGTTCGGCATGCCGATATGCATTCCAAACATCGGCATCTGCATCGCCGGATTGCCGAGCGGGGTGACGCCGAGCTCGAGCTTCTTCTTCAGGAGGATGAGGCCGTAGAAGGTGAAGAACATCGTCACGTTCAGGCCCATAGCCGCCGCCGTCGTCGCCAGGATGAACGGCGGATACGCCCAGTCGAGCGACCCCTTGGTCACGATGATCGACATGCTCTTGTTGTTCGCGATGTCGGCACCCGCAGTTTGCGTGCTCACGATGCCGTCCTCCTGTCTGTCTCTGCCTCACCGGCCGTCGCGGGGCTCACCCCTTCCCGACCGATCCTCTGATCTTCACGCACAGCCTGCGAACTCGTCCGCGGCCATCTTCGCCTCGTAGGGGACGGCCACGGCGCTACCCGGCGTGAGCCCTCCGGCGGCACCCGGATCGGCCGGCTTCACCTTGACCAGCCAGCCGCCGCCGTACGGCTCGGCGTTGGCCATCTTGGGATTGGCGCTGAGCGCGTCATTCACTTCGATCACCTCCGCGTCGAAGGCGATCTTGGCGGGACCGACCCACTTGCCGGATTCGATCGTCGCACAGGACTTGCCGGCCTGGACCGAGCGGCCCGCCTTCTTCGGCGTGAAGGCGACGAGCTCGCCCGCCATCGCCGAGGCGACCGACGTCATGCCGAGCGTCAGCGTGCCGTCGCCGTTGTCGCGGTACCAGATGTTGTTGTCGACGTCGTAGAGAAGTTCGTCGGGAAGATCGCAGCCGCGTACGGTAGCCATTGTTCAGCTCCTCATTTCATGCGTGTCGGGCTTCGCCCTGCGCCGTTTCGAACCGGCGCAACGGCTTCGACGAGCAACAGAACTCGCCGAGCCCCGAATTTTCAAGCTTGCCCCCGACGAAAAGCGCCAGATGCCGCGCGACCATGGCGCCGAGGCGCAGCCGCCTCGCGACGTCCGGCGAGGCGGGCTCATGGTGCACGAGGTTGCGATGATACACGAGCTCCCGGCAGGTTTCGCGACAGGCATTGAAGCTCGGGGCGCCCTTGGCGGCCTGGCGATGCAGCGCCAACAGCCGGAAACCCTCGACCTGGCCGTCCGTCGGCTTGCGGCCGTGGGCGACGAGCCAGCGCTCGAGAACCGCCTCGCCCATCGCCAGGAGTTCATCGGCGAGCGCGGACGCCTCGGCGACCAGCGCCTCGTCGGACGCGCCGACCATCCAGTCGGCCCGCTCGTTCACGGCATCGAAGGTGACGGGCTCGGCTCTCGCCATCACACCAGACCCTTCTCGTGCAGGAGATCGGTCGCATCGGAGAAATTCTCCTGGACGCCGACCTCGCGCTGCGACAGGCCGAGGGCAAGGCCGAGAAGCTGGGTGAAGTAAAGGATCTTCACGCTCGTCTTCCTGCCGAGCACCTTTTCCGCGCGGACCTGATGCATCTCCAGACCCGTGTGGCAGGTCGGGCATTCGGTGGCGATCACGTCGGCGCCGCAGGCCTCCGCCGTCGTCAGCAGGTTCAGAACGAGCCTCGTCGAGGTATCGCAGTCCGACAGCGAGTGGGCGCCGCCGCAGCAGGCCGTCTTCAGCGGATACTCGACGTTCTCGGCGCCGGCGGCGGCGAGCAGGTCGTCCATGAAATGCGGCGTCAACGTCGACTCCGAGCCCGGGCCCTTGTCCTTCTCGGGGAAGATGTGGCGCGGGCGCGTGTACATGCAGCCGTAGTAGTTGGCGATCTTGAGGCCCTTCAGCGAGTTCTTCACCCGCGCCTTCAGGCCGTCCTCGCCGATCGAATCCCTGATCCAATCGAGCGCGTGGATCGTCTCGACCTTGCCCGCCTCGTAGGTCTTGTGACCGGCCTTGGAGGACAGGCGATGGTTCACCTCGCGCGAGGCCTCGTCGTTCTTCAGGTCGTACTCGGCCTTCTTGAGGTTGTGATAGCAGCCGTTGCAGGGCGCCATCACGGTGTCGAAGCCCATATCGTCGGCGATCGTCAGGTTGCGGGCCGAAAGGTAGGTCTGGAGCTTCGGGTCGATGTTCTTGACCTCCATCGCCCCGCAGCAGTTCCAGTTCTTCAGCTCGACCAGATCGAGATCGAGCGCCTTGCCGACGGCCTTGGTGGAGCGGTTGTAGGCGTGACCGGTGCCCTCGAGGGCGCAGCCGGGGTAGTAGGCGACCCGTTTGTGCTTGCCGGTCATCATTCCGCTCCCTGCGTCTCGAGGCCCAATGCGCGGCGCTCGGCGGTCTTGCGCTCGGTGACGTATTCGGCGATCGCCGCGCTCGCCCTGTCCCAGTCGCGCGTGCGCGGGTGGAAGACGTTGGCGAGGCCGAGGCGGATCAGCAGCTTCACAGGCAGCTGGCTCAACAGCCCGCGGACGAGGGCGACCAGCCAGTCCTGGAACAGCGGCTGGCCGGTGCGCTGGAAGAAGCGGCGCAGCACCTTGCCCTCCTCGATCTTGCCGGTGGCGAAGACCTGCGAGGAGAACTCCTCGTCGAAGATCATCGAGGGCGACTTCTTCGTGTAGCCCTTCAGCTCGAGCCAGTGCGACGTCGCCTTCATGACGCCCTCGGGGAACACGTCGCGCGGGCAGGCGTAGGTGCATTTGTTGCAGGACACGCACTGCCAGATGATGTCCTTGTCGCGCACCAGCTCCTCCTCGAAACCCATGCGGATCAGGTAGATCCAGTAGCGCGGGTTGAAGTCGGGATTGATGGCGTTGACCGTGCAGGCATTGGTGCAGGAGCCGCACTGCCAGCAGCGGTGGACGAACTCGCCGCCGGGCAGCGCGGCGATCTCCTCCTGAAGCTTCTCGTTGTAATCGGTGATCTGACGGCTTTCGATGAAGGTCGACCAGTGACCCGAGACGTCGATGCCGTCGATCTCCAGGTGCTCGTGGGTGACCAGGTTCTCCGGCCGGATCAGCGATTTCTCATGGATCGGCATTGGCGCTTCCTCAACTCGTCAGCCGGCGCGGCTCGCCCAGCACATAGGCCTCGCCGTCGATCAGTTTCAGGCGGGTGCGGCCGGACTCGGTGTCGACCGCGTCGAGGCCGAGCAGGCGACGCGTGTGCGCCATCGCATCCGATCTGGCCGTGCCGCAGAAATCGGCGCGCAGGAACTGGCTTCCCTTGTCGTTGATGTAGTCCGCGTAGATGTGGGCGCAGAGCAGGTCGACGTAGAACGGCATCTCGCGGAATACGCCGTTCTCGGCGAGGAAGCCCTCGAGTTCCCCGCGCAGCACCTTGAAGGTCGCGTAGCCGTCCGGCACGTCGATATTGCCCATCTCGCGGCCGTCGTTCGAGAACCAGATCTCGCGCAGCACGCCGGTGTTGACGCGGGCGTCCCACATCCAGCGCGTCATCAGCGGATAGCGCTCGGGCGCGGTGAAGTGCAGGGCCTCGGCGGCGAGATCGCGCACCCAGCGATGCTCGCGGTCGGCCGGGAAGCCCTTGACGAACCCGGCCATGCGGGCGTCGACGGTCGACATGTCCGACCATCCTTCGAGCAATGCCTCGAGCCGCTTGCGCAGATCGACGAAGCCGTGTTCGGCGAGCCAGGCGGCGATGCGGCGGCGCACCGGCGTGATGAAGGCGGCGAGATCGTAGAACTCGGCCTCCGTCAGCTCGCCGAGCTTGCCCTTGCCCAGCACTTCCTCGAACAGCGAGGCCTTGAGCGCGAGCGCGCCGACATAGCGCTCGACGCCGCCGGTGTCCTCGGCGGATTCGAGGAGATGCTCGAACGCGCGCCGGAGCACCGGGCCCGACAGGTCGAGAACCGGTCCTGACGCGGCCGGGGCCTTGGGCCTGACTGCGCCGATCGGCCACATTACTCGGCGGCCTCCCGGACCGGGGCGCGCACCATGGTGAGCGCCGCCATCGCCGCCGACTGGCCCTGCGCGATCGAGTCGTCGATCGTCTCGGGACCGGTCGCCGCGCCCGCGACGAAGACGCCCGGACGCGAGGTGTGCGACATCGACGAATAGCTCGGCGCCTTCTCGATGTGGCCGTGCTTCTGCAGCTTCACGTCGAACACCGCCGACAGCGTCATGTTGTCGACGTTCGGGTCCATGCCGATGGCGTGGACGACCATGTCGAAGGGGATCGTGATCGGGCGCTTCACCAGCGTGTCCTCGCCCTTGACGATCAGCCGCTTGCCGTCGGACGTCACCTCGGCGATGCGGGCCTTGATGTACTTGACCTTAAACTCCTCCTGGCTCTGCCAGTAGTAGAGGTCCTCGTAGAGCCCGAAGGTGCGGATATCCATGTAGTAGATGTAGACGTTGCAGTCGGGCAGCTCCTCGCGGATCTCCATGGCGATGTTGGAGGACACCGTGCAGCAGATCTTCGAGCACCACTCGCGGCCGATCTGCCGGTCGCGCGAGCCGACGCAGAGCAGGATCGCGACGCGCTCCGGCTTGCGCCCATCCGAGGGGCAGCGCACGCCCTTGCCCGAGGAGAGCATCTGCTCGACCTGCGTGGTCGTCACCACGTCGGGATAGGTGCCGAAGCCCCATTCCGGCTTGTTGACGGAATCGAAGTGGGTGAAGCCGGTGGCGAGGATCGTCGCGCCTGCCCTGACCTCGGTGCCGTCCGACAGCGTCGCGGTGAAGTCGCCGGGTGCGCCGTTGAAGCTCTTCACCGTCGCGTTCAGGTGCACCTTGACGTTCTTGTCGGCGTCGACGCGGGCGACCATCCCGCCGATCGCATCCTTCGCCCACTGGCCCGACGGCACGAGCTTGGCATAGCCCGACAGGATCGGCGCGCCGCCGAGCCGGTCCGCCTTGTCGACGATCACGACGGACTGCCCGGCGGCGGCGAGCGACTGAGCGGCGGACAGGCCGGCGGGGCCGCCGCCGACGATGAGGACCGGCTTGTTCATTCGTCGCCTCCCGAGGCGGCGGCACCGGCGGGGGCAAGCGCCTTCGGCCTGACGTAGCCCGGACCGGAGGTGATGGCGCGCTTGGGATCGTAGAGGGTCTCGATCCGGCCGGCCTTCACCTCTTCCAGGTAGGTCTGGAATTCGGCCTTCGCCTTCTCCCAGTCGATGCCGAGCTTGTCGAGCAGCGTCTCGAAGGGCGAGGCGTGCCAGTGCAGCTGGGCGAGCTTGTAGGGATGGGCGCCGAGCGCCAGCGCGGCGAACTGGCAGTCGGCCATGATCGGCAGCGCGTAGACCTTGTCGACCGCCTTGCCGATCCACTGGTTCTTGTCGAGCGTGGTGATGCAGCCGGTGTCGTGGCCGATCATCACGTCGGCCCTGGCCTCCTCGACGGCGACCTTGATCTTGCGGTCGATGGCGAACGAGCGGGTGAACTCGCGCTCGCCGATGATGTGCCGGAAGCCGAATCCGCAGCAGTCGTACCAGGTCGAATAGTCGATGACCTGGGCGCCGAGCGTCTCCATCAGGCCGGTGGAGACGGCCACGCGGTCACCGTTCAAGACCGTCTCGTCATAGATCACGTCCTGCGGCACCATCTTGTAGACGTGGCAGGCGGGGTGGATCGTGGCGCGGACGCCGGAGACGTCGATCTTCTGACGCCCCTGGAGACGGTGGCGCATCACGTGCAGCCACTCGGAATAGTGGACGATCTCCTCCGGGATCAGCAGCTTGCCGTCGATCAGGCGGCCGAGCTTGCCGAGGATCTTCTTCACCTGCTCGCGCAGCTCGGCGGAGTGCATGAGGAAGATGCGCATCTCCTTGTAGTTGCCGAAGGAGGTGCCGCAATGCACGAGCGGGTAGTAGGTACCCATGTCGAGGCCCTGCGACTTCGCCGACACGTAGGCCTGGTGGAAGTTGCGCAGGAAGACCGCGGCGAGGCTGACCACGTTGCCGATGCCCGAGCCGTGGTAGTTCCACGCCGTGCACGAGGTCTGGTCGGTCTCGTCGAGATAGTTGATGCCCATCTCGTTCATGAGCCACATCACGCTCGACGGATAGCCGGGGATGTTGCCGCACTGACCGCAGGACTTGTGGTGCCAGAGATTGTTCGTCGGGATCTTCTTGTCCCAGCCGTAAAGCGTCTTGGCGATCACCGGATCGTGGCGATCGTCGATGCGGTGGACGAGGATCTCGCCGTCCTTCTCGAGCTGCCACATGGCGTCGCGGATGTCCTCGACGCGCTCCTTGCCGGTGAGCATCGACCGCTTGTCGATCCGCGCCTCGACCCAGGAGGTCGCCTTCTGTGCCTCGTCAGGCGTCAGATTGGACGGTTTCCAATCGGAACCGAAGCCGGTGTAGGCTGCTTTTTCGGTATCAGGGTTGTCCAATTTCTCCTCCTAAAAGTCATCGGACAACGACGAGCCGCTACCCGTCGTCGTCGTCCTCGTCTTCTTCTTGTTCTTCGAGCCATTCCTGGTATTCGTCGCGCTTCTCGTCCATGACGTCGGTGACCACGTCGAAGAGGTTCTCGTCGACGATCTCGAGCTGGTCGAGAACGCCGGTCGCCTCCCAGATCGAGTAGAGCTCGACCGACGTCTTCAGGTTCACTTCCCAGGCCGTGTCCATCGTGTGCATCGTCGGCACCGGGATCGCCTTGCGCAGGATGTTGAGCGGCGCCTCCACCTTCGACACGTTCGGGCCCCAGTCGGGGAAGGCCTCGCGCGTGATCATGTTCGGGGCGAGCTGGTTGCCCGTCGAGATGACCTTGAGCAGCACGCGGGAGAACGGCCTGAGCACGTCCTTGGCCGACTGCATGCCGTGCTTGATGGCTACCTCGCGCATGATCATGACGAGGCCGCCGGGGGAATTCTCGAAGGGGCAGCGCGCGGCGCAGGTGTAGCACTGGGCGCAGGCCCAGATCTTCTCCTGCATGGCGTCGTAGATGCCCTCGAGGTTCTCGGTCCACAGCAACTGCACGATCTCGCGCGGCGAGTAGTCGTAGTAGAACGCCGCCGGGCAGGTGGCGGTGCAGATGCCGCAGTTCAGGCAGCCATGCAGTTCGTGGTCGAACAGCATGTGTGAGCGGATGTCCTCGAAGATCTCCTCGAGATCCTCGCGCGGCAGTACCGGATGTTCCGATACCGGATCGCCGACGGGATTGCGTTCGGCTGTCGCATGCATGGCGCCTGCTCCCTGCGTTCCGCGGCTCAGTAGGTCAGCACCTTTGCGTCGTCGTCTTCCATGATGTCCTCGATGACCTTGGCACCGCCGACGATGCCTTCGCATTCGGGGATCAGGTCCTCTTCGCTCATGTCGAAGAGATCGAGGTTCGGCGAGCAGCAGTAGAACTTCACGCCGGCATCATGGGCATCCTTGATGAAATCGTAGACCGTCTTTGGCGAGCCCGGCTTCACGACCAGCTTCTCGGCCACGCCCTTCTTCATCAGCTGGCCGGCGGTCGCGGTGCAGACGACCTCGACCTCGTAGTCCATGGCTGCGGCGACCGTCGCCTGGAAGAACGGCGCCCCGAGCTCCTCGCCGTTACGAGGATCCGTGTTGACCATCACGATGATGAGCTTGCTCGCCATTCCAGTACACCTCTCCTTGTAGCGATCCCGCCTTCGGCCCGGCCTCAGGGGCGGTCGATCCGCTTTCCACCTATTGTAGTTTTTTCATATTCTAATTTTTGAATGCGTCGGACGCAAGGAATTTGCGGGGCGCGTCCGCGAAGAATCGCGATCATTGCCCACCCCCTTGTTCCGACATCCATTCGGCACTCATCACGAGGCCGACCATGATCGAGGTCAGCGCCTCGGCAATCGGGCCTTGAGCGGCGCGCAGGGCGTCCAGCGTCCCGGCCGTATCGTCCGGAGATTCCTCGAATTCCATGATCAGGTCCTCGACCATGCCCGATTTGATGCCGGGGTGGCCGAGAAACCCGAAAACGCCGTCGCCGATCTGGAAAACCAGCGGCTCGCCGGCCGCATCGGCCGCGAGCACGATGGCGCCTTCCGGCAGCACCGGGCGGTCGCGCATGTAGATCGATGCGGGAAAGCTCTCCGGCAGGAAGCCGTTCAGCGCGTCGTCGACGGTCCGGTGCGCGGTGGTGACAGAAAAGCGCAGCGGGGCCTCGTCCGCACCACCGCCTGCGGCCGTCGCCACCATCGCCGCGCCGAGCCCGATGCCGATGACGGGCAGGCCGCGCTTCAGGAAATCGGAAATCAGCCGCAACTCGGGCCCGAGGCTCGGGACGAGGCTGCCGCTGACGATGCCTTGCGGGCCCGCGCCGAGGACGATAAGGCCGTCGAAACCCTCGGCGTCCGGCGGAACCTTGCCGCCGGACGTGAACGGCCGCGAATAGTTGAAGCGGACCGAACGGGCCTCGAGATGGTCCTCCATCAGGCCGAGATATTCGGCCTCGGTATGCTGGAGGACGCATATCGTCTTCATCGGTGCGGGGAAGAACGGCGAAAGCTCCTCCTTGCCGCCCTCGCCCGCCGCGGCGGCAAGGCTCTTCAGCATGTTGAGGGACGGCCCGCAGCTCATGTCAGCCCGATGCCTCCTTCGCCGCCATGACGGTCGTCGCGATATCCTCGGGCGCGACGCCCGGCATCTCGATACCGATCTCCTCGTAGCCAGCCGCAGCGGCCTTCGTCAGACCGTCGAAATCGATCGTCTCGCCGACGAGCATCTCGGCCAGCCTGTCGACGCCGCCCGGCGGCAGGCAGGTGAAATCGCCGGAGATCATGAGATCGGCGATTTTCCCGTCGCGCTCGAGCAGGTGGACGCGGATCATGCCGCCCGGCGCCTTGTGGGCGCTCTCGGTCAGATGCGTGCCGGCCGAGATCTTGACGCCCATCTCGACGAACTTGCGTCCCTGCCGGTACGTCCAGTCCGGATCGGTGAGGGCCTTTTCCTCTTCCGCAATCGCCTTGCGTTCCGCTTCGGTCGGCTCCGACATCTCCGGCGTCACGCCGAGCACCTCGGCGCAGTGCTTGAGGAACATCACGATCAGGCGCGAGCGGTCCGGCACCTCGTCGAGCTGCTTGACCATCGTCGTCATGTAGTCGTCGAGGGTCGTCTTCAGCTTGTCCCGGAACTTCTCGGACGGCACCTTCAGGCAGCGTGCCATGTTGGCGGTGTCGAAGTCGTACATGAAGCTGCCGGCCATGACCGTCGCTTCGCCGATCGAGGCAGCGCCGGTGCCCCCGATCTTGCGGCCGTCGACCTGGATGTCGTTGACCGGACGATAGACGGCGTTGACGCCGAGTTCCTGGTACGTGCGCACGACCGGCTCGATGAACAGCGGATAGAGGTTCACCGCGAATTCCGGCGCCTTCTTGCGCGGGTAGATGAAGTGGGTGAACAGCTGGTTCTTGTCGAGATAGACCGCGCCGCCGCCGATCCGACGCCGGAAGATCGGCAGATTGCTCGCCTTGCAGAAATCCTCGTCGACTTCCTTGGCGATCTCCTGATGCAGGCCGACGCAGACGTACGGCCCGTCGGGATTGGTCAGGGTCAGGACCGGATCGTCGTCCGGGCCCATCGCCTTCGCGACCCCGTGAAAGCCGGCCTGGCTGCGCAGCGGGGAAACCGAACCGAAATCGATGACACGAAGCCGCATTGTTACCTCCCAATTGCTTCAGACACCGCCCGAAATCGCGGACAGGCGTCACTCTCACCGGGAGCATATCGGATCGCAAGTAAGGTAGGTGCCGTCATCTCTCTTTTCGACCCCGGCGCGTATTCGCGTCTCGAGAGCCGGTTTCCTCCATTCAGGCTGTCCGGGCGTGCTGATACCCGTAGTAAAGGGTCGAGGTGTGGCGGGCCTCGGCGAAGAACAGCCACCGTTCGGTGAGCACGCCGGGAACCATCGCGACGACCGCCAGCGCTGCCGTCGCCGCCGGCACGAAGGCGCTGCCGCCGCCGGCCAAAAGGCCGAGCAGAAGGGCCGCGATCGGCAGGGCGAAGGCGAGAACCTGGGCATAGCGGCGCAGCTTGCCGGCGTGCTTGCGGGCGACCTGGTAGCCCATCTCCTTCAGAATGTAGTTCGCCTGCGTATGCGGCCACTCGATGGAGCGGACCTCGCCCGACCCGAAGCCGGTGGCGCTCGCCGCGTTCGGCATCGACAGGACGTCATTGTGGCGCCAGGCGACGATCTTCAGGAGCCAGGCCAGCGCCACCAGCACGACGGCGAGCCAGCCGAGAGCCGGCATGGGCCAAACGAGCCATACCATGATCGCGTTGAGCAGCACCGCTCCGGTGGCGAGCGAGAAGGCGACGTAGACCGGCAACGTCCAGCCGTTCGACCAGTCGGGAATGGGCTTCAGCGAGGCATAGATCATCGCGGTGGTGCCGACCGTCGCCATCGCGCCGATCGCGGCCAGCAGGCCCGCGAGGCGGACGAACCCGGCATCGACGCCGAAGAAGACCCAGCCGCCGGCGAAGACGACCGCCGGGGCGTAGGTGAGCACGCTCATCACGCCCTCGCGCGACAGCCAGGACGTGCGCCACTGCGAGAAGGCGCGCCAGGCCCGCTCGGGATGGCCGAGGTGGAAGGTCGAGGACAGGAGGCCGGCCGTGATCATCGCGAGCGCGAGGCCGAGGCCGACGATCGCGAGCGCCAGGCTGTCCTGCATCAGGCCGATGGCGGCGCCGAGGCCCATGAGCCCCAGGAGGCCGTAGCCGGCGCCCGAGGAAGTGGTGAAGAAGATGACGGAGAATGCCGGATGCATGGGCTACCTCGACAGCATCCGGTCGACCCAGCCGAAGAACCCGCCGTCGGCCGCAACCGGCTCGAGCTTCGCCGGCGCGTCCGCGGCAGCGGTCTGCGTAGGCTTGCGCGGCGGCAGGTAGCGGTTGGTCGGCTTGTAGCCGAGCTCGGGCATCAGTTCGACACCCTCGCGCTCCTCGACGAGCCTGGAGACCGGCGAGGCCGGATCGCCGAGATCGCCGAAATGGCGGGCGCCCGCCGGGCAGGCGGCGACGCAGGCCGGGACGCGGTCGGCCTCCGGCAGGTTGTCGTTGTAGATCCGGTCGACGCAGAGCGTGCACTTCTTCATGACGCCGACGGTGAGGTCGAACTCGCGCGCGCCGTAGGGGCAGGCCCAGCTGCACAGCTTGCAGCCGATGCACTTGTCCTCGTCGACCAGCACGATGCCGTCGGAGGAGCGCTTGTATGAGGCGCCCGTCGGGCAGACGGTGACGCAGAGCGGTGTCTCGCAATGCAGGCAGGAGCGCGGGAAATGTACCGTGCGGCTCTTGCCGGCGTCGACGTGCTCGAAGGTGTGGACGCGGTTGAACCAGACGCCGTCCGGCTCGGCGCCGTAGGGCTCGACGTCGGTCAGCGGGGCCATGTGGCCGCCGGTGTTCCATTCCTTGCAGTTCGTCACGCAGGCCTGGCAGCCGACGCAGGTGTCGAGGTCGATGACGAGGCCGAGCTTGCGCCCGGTCGGTGCCGGCAGCGCGGTCATTTCGCCCCCGCCCTCAGCTTGCGGAACAGGCTGCCGTAGGAGAGCACCTTCGGCGATTTCGGGATGTCCGGCGGGACGGCAAGGTCGGGGAACTGCGGCTCGGTCATGCCGAAGTCCTTCTCCGCGCACTTGGTCATCTTGACCCGGAGGTCGAACCAGGCGGCCTGACCGGTGATCGGATCCGAGTTCGAATAGCGCTTGCCCGCCCCGTTGGCCGGCAGCAGGTCGGAGATCGTGTGGTTCAGGAGGAAGCCGCGCGTCGCCTCGGGCGCGTCGGTCGAAAGGCCCCATGCGCCATGGCGCTTGCCGATGGCGTTCCAGGTCCACACCGTGTCGGGATTGACGCCGTCGACGAGACGGACCTGGCACTTCACCTTGCCGTGCTCGCTCTCTACCCACACCCAGTCGTCGTCGGCGACGCCGTACTTCGCCGCGGTTGCGTGGTGGACGAACAGGCGGTTCTGGTTGGTGATCTGGCGGAGCCAGGCGTTCTGCGAGCCCCAGGAATGGTACATGTGCATCGGCCGCTGGGTCAGCGCGTAGAGCGGCAGCGCCTGCGTGTCGACGGCCTGCTGGAGAAGCGGCACGTACCAGATCGGCAGCGGGTCGAAGTGCTTCTCGATGCGTTCCCTCTCCGACTCCGGCGGCAGCACCTTGCCGTGGCCGCGGGCGGCGAGCCGGAAGCGTTGCAGCACCTCCGAATAGAGATGCATGACGATCGGATCGGGGCTGTCGATGAAACCCATGTGGACGGCGAATTCGAGATAGTCGCGGTTCGCCATCTTGTAGTAGCGCGAACCCTCGGGAAGCTCGTACTTCCAGAAGCCGCCGTTCTCGATGTAGCGGTCGAGCTGGCCCGGATTGACCGCACCACGGCCGTCCTGGTCGCCCCTCTCGCCGCGCCAGCCGGCAAGCGGGCCGATGCCCGGCTTGCGCTCGTGGTTGACGATGTAGTCGGCATAGTCGCGGTACCTCGGGCTGCCGTCTTCCTCGACCAGCGCCGGGAGGCCGAGCCGCGCGCCGAGATCGAGCAGCACGGTCTGGAAGGCGCGCACGTCGCGGTCCGGCTCGACGACGGGATAGCGGATCGCATCGCCGGGACCCTCGGCGTCGGAGATCGGACGGTCGAGGAGGCTGATGCAGTCGTGGCGCTCGAGGTAGGTCGTGTCGGGCAGGACCAGGTCGGCGTAGGGAACCGTCTCGGAGAAATAGGCGTCCGCGTAGATGATGAACGGGATCTTGTACTCGCCGTCCTCGCGCTTGTCGGTGAGCATCGCGATCGTCTCGGACGTGTTCATCGACGAGTTCCAGGCCATGTTGGCCATGAACATGAACAGCGTGTCGATCGGATAGGGATCGCCGGCCCAGGCGTTGCGGATGACGGTGTGCATCAGGCCGTGGGCGGAAAGCGGGGCTTCCCAGGAATAGGCCTTGTCGATGCGGATCGGCGCGCCGTTGTCGTCGATCAGCAGGTCCTCCGGCGCGTGCACGAAGCCGAGCGGCATGCCGGGCAGCGGCGTGTCCGGCTTGCCGCCGTCCTTGCCGGCGGGCTTGGGTCCGGGCGGAACGGGCTTGGGGAACGGCGCCTTGCAGCGGAAGCCGCCGGGCACCTCGACGGAACCCAGCAGCACCTGCAGGAGGTGGATCGCCCGGCAGGTGTGGAAGCCGTTCGAATGGGCGGAGATGCCGCGCATCGCATGCATCGCGACCGGGCGGCCGGTCATCGTCTCGTGGCGGACGCCGTCGGTGTCGGTCCAGGCGACGGGAAGCTCTATCGCCTGATCGAAGGCGGCGTGCGCCAGCTCGGCGGCGATGCGGCGGATCTGCCCCGCCGGCACGCCGCAGCGCTCGGCGACCGCGTCGGGCGCGTACTCGTCGGCCAGATAGCGCTCGGCGATCAGCTGGAAGGACGGGCGCACGCCGCGGCCGTCGACGGTGAAGCTGCCGGCGAGCTCGGCCTTGAGACCCTTGGCGTTCGCCGGCTTCGCCGACTTGCTCGCCCGGTCCCAGACGAGCGGCTGTCCGTCCTTGTCGCGCAGGATCAGGCCGTCGTCGGCCGCGCCCGGATCGGAGATCACCAGATGGGCCGCGTTGGTGAAGCGGATCAGATAGTCGAGGTCGACCTTGCCGGCCTTCAGGAGCTCGTGGATGAGCGCCATGACGAACAGGCCGTCGGTGCCCGGCCTGATGCCCACCCATTCGTCGGCGACGGCGTTGTAGCCGGTGCGGGCCGGATTGACCGCGACGAACTTGGCGCCGCGCTCCTTCAGCTTGCCGATGCCGATCTTGATCGGGTTGGAGTCGTGGTCCTCGGCAACGCCGAAGAGCATGAAGTACTTCGCATGCTCCCAGTCGGGCTCACCGAATTCCCAGAACGAGCCACCGATCGAGTAGAGGCCGGCGACCGCCATGTTGACGGAGCAGAAGCCGCCGTGGGCGGCGAAATTCGGGGTGCCGAACTGGGCGGCCCACCAGCCGGTCAGCGACTGCGACTGGTCGCGGCCGGTGAAGAAGGCGAGCTTCTTGGGATCGGTCGAACGGATCCTGGCGAGCCGGTCGGCCGCGATATTCAGCGCCTCGTCCCACTCGATCTCGCGGAACTCGCCGGAGCCGCGCGGGCCGGTGCGCAGCAGCGGCTTCCTCAGCCGCGCCGGACTGTAGTGCTGCATGATGCCGGCGCTGCCCTTGCCGCACAGCACGCCGCGATTGGTCGGATGCTTCCTGTTGCCGCCGATGTAGCGGACCTTGCCGCCCTGGAGATGGACCTCTATGCCGCATCGGCAGGCGCACATGTAGCAGGTGGTGCGCCTGATCTCGTCGGAGACCTTCGGCGAGGTCTCGACGCCATCATCTTCCCGCGGCGCAGCATTGACGGCCAGCGGAGCCTGCGAAGGCCTGCTGTTGGCGCCGGAAGGCGTGGAACTCATTGGGTGAGCGGGTCGGCCCGCACTTCGACGCGCTTCTTGGCGAGCGTCTTCGGCCCCGGCCCGCGCATGTAGTGCTTCTCGGGCTGGTAGCGTTCGGCCGCGTTCTTCAACGGCTTGCGAAAGAGGCTCGCGACGCGCTTGAGCAGTTTGGGCATGGGGGATCTCTCGACCTGGCCGTTCGTTTCGATTCTTGTCCAGCTTGCGAGGCGATAGTTACATATATTCCAATTCATCGATCCAACAAATTGCTGTTGTTATTTCGATCAGGAAAATCGATAAATAATTCCATGACATTGGATCAGCTTAGAATTTTCGTCGCCGTCGCCGAGCGAGGACACGTCACGCGGGCGGCCCGGGCACTGGCGATGACGCAGTCGGCGGTGTCGGCTGCTATCAACGCGCTGGAAACCCGCTACGGGGCGCGGCTGTTCGACCGGGTGGGCCGCGGCATCGAGCTCACCGAGACCGGCCGGCGCTTCCTGCCCGAGGCGCGCGCAGTGCTCGACCGGGCGAACGCGGCGCGGGCGACGCTGGAGGACTTGTCGAATCTCGCCAGCGGCACCGTCACGATCGCGGCCAGCCAGACGATCGCCACCTACTGGCTGCCGCGCCGCATCACCAGCTACCATCGCGACCATCCCGGCATCCGCCTCGACGTTGTCATCGGCAACACCCAGCAGGTGGAGAAGGCCGTCGTCGAAGGCACGGCCGACATCGGCCTCGTCGAGGGTCCGACAAAGCACGCCGCCCTGATCCGCCAGACCGTCGACCGCGACCGGCTGGTGCTCGTCGTGTCCAACAGCCAGGAGCTGCCTCAGGAGATGGCGAACGGGGAAATCGACTTCCGGCAGCTCTCCTGGGTCGTGCGCGAGGCGGGATCCGGCACGCGGCAGGTGCTGGAGGACGAGGCCCAGCGGCGCGGCTACCGGCTCGAGGACCTGCGCATCTTCCTGGTGCTGCCGAGCAACGAGGCGGTGCGCGAGGCGGTCGAGGCGGGCGCGGGCGCCACCATCATTTCCGAGCACGTGGTGGCATCGGCCATCGAAGCCGGGAGGCTGCGCGCCCTGCCCGTCAACCTGCCGCCGCGCGATTTCGTCCTGCTGCGCCACAGCGAGCGCCAGCAGCGCCTCGCCGAACGGGCGCTGACCGACGTCTTCACCGGCCGGCGGGCGGCCTGACGCGGCTACGCTCCGTCTTCCGGGTCGAGGTCCCGCAAGGCGGCGTCGACGGCGGCCTCGAACTTCCCGCGATCGGCGATGAGACCGGCGGAGATCATCGCGAGTTTGGCGAGGAACAGCTTCGCCTTGTCCTCGCCTGCCGTATCGATCGCGTCGGCAAGCCGGTCGTAGATCGCCTCGAGATCGGCGAGAGAGAGTTTGTCCGCATGCATCAGGCGTCCTCCGTCCGGCCGGGCCCCTTGCCGAGCCCCTTGCCGAGCGCCGTCTCGATCGCTGCGCTGACGCCTGCGAGACCCGGCTCGCGCCAGCGGGCGCAGACATGCATGTCGGGGCGGAACAGATAGACGGTGCCGGGCTCCGCGTCGTAGCGGCTCGCGGCACGGCCGTCCCGGTCGGCGACGAGGTGATCGGCCAGTCCGGCGTAACCCGTGGACGGATCGGCGCCGATGACGACCCTAACCGGCGGCAACGGCAGTTCTGCCGCACCGTTGAGCAGCGCCTTGACCGCCGGGTCCGGCGTTTCGCCGACGAAGACGAACAGGTGGAAGCCGGGATCGCTGAGGCCGCCGAGCAGGAACCGGCCGCCGCCCAGCCGCGCGTCGCGGACGACCTCGCCACAGTCCGGGCCGCCTTCGAAGACGCCGAAGGTGCCGGAGTTCAGGGGGCTGTCGTAGTAGGTGTGCGGTCGCGAGGTGCGCCAGTTCATCAGGTCCGACACGAACCCCTCCGACAGGCTGAGCGACAGGACCGCGTCGCGCATGAGCCGCTGCCCCGCCGTCTGCGGCGTCATGAACCGGGTGCTCTTGCCGCCCTCCTCGCAGATCTCGCGCGCCGCCTTCACCCGCTCGTGCGAGTAGGTGTCGAGCAGCGCGAGCGGGGCACGGCCTTCGATCACGTAGGCGAGCTTCCAGGCGAGGTTGTTCTCGTCCTGGAAACCGGTGTTGGCGCCGCGCACGCCGAAGATCGGCAGAAGGTGCGCGGCGTCGCCTGCGAACAGCACGTGGCCGCAGCGGTAGTCCGGCAGCGTCAGCGTATTGGCGGTGTAGACCGTCGCCCAATCGAGTTCCCAGTCGACCTTCCGGCCGATCATCGCCATGATCTTCTCGACCCGGTCGGCGATGCGCTCGGGCTCCAGCGCCTGTTCCGCCGTCTCACCCTCGGGCAGCTTGTAGTCGAGCCGCCACATGCCCTCCGGCTGGCGATGGATCAGCAGGTTGTTGCCGGGGTTCCACTCCGGATCGTAGTGGCACTGGCGGCGCGGCGGCAGGCCGAGATCGGCCTTGATGTCGAGAATGACGAAATTGCCCGCGTAGGAATTGCCCTCGAGCCTCAGGCCCAGCTGGCGGCGCATCTCGGAGCGGCCGCCGTCGGCCGCGATCGCCCACTCGGCGTCGAGGCCGTACTCGCCTTCCGGCGTGTCGACGGTCAGGTGCACGCCGTCGGAGCCCTGCATCGCGGCGATCACCTTGCTCTGCCAGCGCAGATCGATCAGGCCGGAGGCCTCGGCATAGTCGACGAGGTACTTTTCCATGTACTGCTGGGCGAGATTGAGCGCCGGCGGGAAGCCGTCGTCGTCGCTGCGCGGCATCACCATCTCGTAGACCTTCCGGCCGCGGTAGTAGCTGTCGCCGTGGGTCCAGGCCATGCCGTGGTCCATGAACGGCTCGACGACGCCGATCTGCGACAGGATCTCGCTGGTGCGCCGGGTGAGCGCCAGGGCGCGGCTGCCGTGCGAGACCTGCGCCTCGGATTCCAGGATGACGCTGCGGATGCCGAACCGGGCGAGGTCGAGCGCTATCCCGAGACCGATCAGCCCTGCGCCGACGATCACGACGCGGTGACGCTCGCCCTTGCCCTCCATCTCGGCCGGCCGGCGGAAGGGATAGATCTCGTAATCGAAGAAGACGGAATGGCGCGGCGTCGTTTCCGGCCGATGCATGGCTGTCCTCCCAACGGACCCCGTACGTCTCGCTCAGGCGCCAAGACCGCGCTCGGCGAGCCAACCGCCGATGACGGTGGCGGCCTCCGCGAGATGGCGGGGCTGATCCTTATAGTAGTGCGTCGCCCCGTCGATCACGCGAAATGTCTTGTCCGCCATCCGGGCGGCGGCGAAAGCCGCCTGCGGATGGCTCTTCGGCACGGCGTCGTCGGCCTCGTTCTCGACGACCAGGAACGGCACCGAGACCGAGCCCACGTTGGCTATCGCGTTGGCGCGGCTGTGGTCCGGCGACCATTGTGAAAGCCAGGCACGCAGCGTCGAGAAGCGGGCAAGGCCGGCGGGGCCCGAATTGACCGTCTCGGGGTCGCCCAGATAGCACCAGCCGGGCCTGCGCCCGTTCGGCTCGAGCGCGGGATCGAGAAAGCGCGGGTCGGCCATGGTGCGGTGGACGAGGAACGGCCGCTCCACCTCGGCGCCGCCGCGGCGCCTGAGTTCGGCCAGAGTCTCCTCAGATCGCTGCGTGATCTTCCGGATGCGGGCGCGCTGGGCTTCGCGGAAGCGGTCGACGAACGCCGGCGCATAAGGCGGGCGAACCGTCGCACCGTAGAGATCGAGGTCGGGATCGCGGTCGTCGGGATCGGCCTCGTCGCGCATCGACGGGTCGATCCATTCGCTCAACGTGTGCGCCCGGCCGATATGGGCTGCGACCAGCATCAGGGCGTCGGCCGGCTGTAGGCCGGCGCGGGTCAGGTCGTAGGCGTCGCCGGCGGGCGTTTCGGTGATCGTCGGATTCTCGGCCTGGCTCTGATAGAAGGCTGCGAGCGAGCCGCCGCCGCTCCAGCCGGCGAGCACCACCTTGTCGTAGCCGAGATCCTCGCGGGCGTAACGGACATAGGCGCCGAGGTCGGCCGCGACCTTCTCCATGATGAGCGCGGTATCGTTCTTGGCGTAGCGCGAGGCGCAGCACATGACGTGATGGCCGGCGCGCGCCAGGCCGGCCGGCAGCGGCATGAGGTTCAGCGTCGAGGCCGGGTGCATGAAAAGCAGCACCGTGTCCGACCGTTTGCCGACGGGCACGATGCGCTGACCTTCCAGGAACACCAGCCCCTGACTGCCGGTGAAGCCGTAGGTCTCGGTGAACGCCGCCGTCTCCGCGAACGAGACGATCACGGGCAGGCGCTCGACGTCGAACTCCGTCACGCTCGCAATACTCCGGAGGATGGTGCGTACCCGCTCAGCCGCGCGCGTTGACGTGCAGGGCGTCGACGTCGGGGGCACGCTTGGTGCGCGACCACTCCTCGAGCACCGCCTGCGCCCGGTTCTTCAGATCCGGCAGGGATATCGTGTCGGACGTATCGACCGCGAGCTCCAGCCGATGCCCGTTCGGGTCGAAGAAGTAGATCGACTGGCAGATCTTGTGGTCGGTCGGGCCGATAACCGGGACGCCCTTGTCCTCGAGCCGCTTCTTGTAGGCGAGCAGCGTGTCCATGTCCTTCACCTTCAGCGCGAGGTGCTGAACCCAGTCCGGCGTGTTCGGATCGAGCTGCATCTCCTTGTCCTCGGGCAGCTCAAAGAAGGCGATGAAGCTGCCGTCGTCCATCTGGAAGAAGATGTGGATGTGCGGCGACCATTCCCCCGTCGAGGGGACATGGTTCTCGGCGATCGCTATGTTGAAGTCGACGTCGAGGAGGCTCGTGTAGAAGTCCGCTGTCTCCTTGGCATCGCGGCAGCGATAGGCGACGTGGTGCAGTCCCTGCAGGCCCATGGCCGACCTCCCTTGTCATTGTGGTCCGGTCCATAAATGTATACAAGATTCCCCATGTGTAAACCCATTTTCGATGATATCGGCAAAAATGTATACATATTATCCCGCAAGCCATAGGTCCGGAGCCGCGCCGTGCATGCCGTGACGATCACCGAGAAGGCGACAGAGGCGCTGAGGCAGGCGCTGGTGAAGGGCGTGTTCGCGCAAAGCGACCGCATCACCGAGAAGGCGGCCTGCGAGTATCTCGCCATCTCGCGCACGCCGGTGCGCGCCGCGCTGCAGGCGCTCGCCCAGGAGGGGCTGCTCGCCTACGAGCCGCAGCGCCACTACCGAATCCGCCGGTTCAGCGCGAAGGACATCGCCGACGCCTATTCGGTGCGCGCGGTACTGGAAGGGCTCGCCTGCCGGATCGTCGCCGAGGCGGGCCTGGCCGAGGCGACCGAGGCGATCCTGCGATCCTGCATCGAGACGGGCGACGCGCTGGTCGCCGACGCGGACACGGCGTTCGATCACGCCCGCTGGCGCGAGATGAACGTCGCCTTCCACAACGCGATCCTTGACGCGGCCGGCAACGAGACGCTCAAGAGCGCGGCGCGCCACGCCGAGAAGGTGCCGCTCGCGACCATGAGCGTCATCGCCGACTGGGCCGCGACACCGGACTATACGCTCATGCGCATGGCCCAAATCGACCACCGCTACATCTTCGAGTGCCTGCGGACGGGGGCCGGCGCGCGGGCGGAAGCGCGGATGCGCGAGCACATCGCGGTGGCCTCCGACCTTCTCGTCGAGCGGATCGAGAAGCAGCAGGGCAGCTCCGACGGCGGGTGATGCCGCCACGGTCCTTGAGGCACTCGCTGTTCCGAAGCAGCGCGGGCCTCGCGCTCACCCGCCGAGCGCGCGTATCACATCGTCGACCTTGGTGACGGCCGCGACGTTCTGCATCGCGTAGTCGATAGAGGCGCGATGCCAGTCGGCGTTCATGGTCGAGCAGGCGTCCTCGGGAATGATCATCACGTAGCCCTTGTCGGCGCCGGTGCGGGCGGTGTGCTCGATCGACATGTTGGTCCAGGCGCCGCACTCGATCAGGATGTCGCGGCCTTCCGCCTTCAGCACCGTCTCGAGGTTGGAGCCTTCCCAGGCGCTCATGCGCATCTTGCGCACGATGTGATCGCCGGGCCTCGCCTCGAGCCCGGGCACCGGCTGGGCGCCCCAGGTTCCCTCGACCATGGCGTTCGCCTCGACCGTGCCCTCGAACAGCGGGGCGTTGAGGGTGATGCCGGCGTGGCCCGGCGGGCAGAGGAACCAGACGTGGATGACCGGGATGCCGAGCCGGCGGCAATGATCGGCGAGCCGCGCGGCGTTGGCGATCGCGTTCTGCTCGCGGCAGTGCTGCGGCGAGCCGGAAGACGCGAAGGCGCCGCCCTCCATCACCACGTCGTTCTGCATGTCCTGGATGATGAGCGCGCAGCGGGAGGGATCGAGGCTCAGGCCGCCGCCCGCGGTCGGCGACGGCGCGGGACCCGCACTTGCCGGAGCCGCGCTCGCGGATGCCGCTCCCCTGCCCGCGTCGGCGCGCATGAAGGGTTCGTTGCGCGGGCCGATCTTCGTATCGACGGCATAGACCGATGTCGACGCGCAGACGAAGAGGGTGCGCCAGTTCTCGCCGCCCCAGTGCAGGTTCGCCGGAAGCTCGGGAATCGAGACCTTGCCGATGTGCTGGCCCTGCGGGTTGAAGACCCAGATGCCGCCGGGCGCCGTCACCCAGACGTTGCCGGACTGGTCGCACTTCATGCCGTCGGGGACGCCGGGCTTCAGCGAATCCTTGATGCCGGAGGCGAAGATGCGGCCGTTTCGCAAGCTGCCGTCGGCGTTGACGTCGAAGACGCGGATGTTCACCTGCTCGGTGTCGTTGACGTAGAGCCGCTTCCCGTCCGGCGAGAAGCACAGGCCGTTCGGCATCGAGAACATGTAGCGGTCGACGAGCAGGTCCGGGTCGCGGCCCTCCTGACCGGGCCTGATGCGGAACACGCCCTGCCAGCCGAGCTGGCGCGGCCGCTCGACGCCATAATGCGGCATCCGGCCGTACCAGGGATCGGTGAAGTAGATCGACCCGTCCGGCCCGACGCAGACGTCGTTCGGGCTGTTGAGCTCCTTGCCCTCGAAATGGGAGGTCAGCACCTCGCGCCGACCGTCGGGGCGGAAGCGGGCGACCGACGACGTCGCGTGCTCGCAGACGATCAGGTTGAGCTCGGCATCGTAGGTCATGCCGTTGCCCTTGTTGGAGGGCCGCATGACCTCGCGCACGCCGGACCTGTCCCAGCGCCGGCGCACGTCGGCGGGCATGTCGGAGAACAGGAGATACTGGTCCCGCGGGTGCCAGATCGGCCCCTCGGTGAAGGTGAAGCCGGTGCCGATCTGCCGGACCGGCGCGTATTCGTCGATCAGGTCGCGGAATTCCGGCCGCAGCGCTTCGTGGGACATGGCGGGCACTCCGTTCGAGGCGGGAGATCAGGCGGGGAACCAGTCCCGGCGCGGCACGGTCTCGGTGATCGGGCCGGGGACCTGCATGCCGAGGCGGCCGACGACCTGGTCGGCCTCGATCTTGGCCGGGCGGTCGTGGACGGGCAGCAGGAACTTCGAGCCGTTCAGGAGCTTCTTGATCGCCGCCTTCTCCTGGCGCTTCGACACCGAGTGATTGCCGGTGACGCGCGGCTCGTGGTTGTGGATCTCGTTCAGCGGATTCACGACCTGGTCGTTGAAGTCGTAGATCACGTCGCCGCAGATCGTCGCCCTGCCCTCGGCCGTCTCGACGTGGATGTTCATCGAGCCCTCGGTGTGGGCGCCGGCCCAGTCGAGCGTCACGCCGGGGATCAGCTCGATCTCGCCGGTGAGCTCGGTGTCCTCAAGGCGCAGCGCGTCCCTGGTGTGCAGACGCTCGATCAGGTGCTGGATGTCGGGCTTGGGATATTGCGGATGCATCAGGCCGGAAACCGAGTGCTCGAGCTCGCGCCGGTTGAGGACCACGGTGGTCGTCATCGGGAAATGGTCGTCCTTGCCGGCGTGGTCGATGTGCAGGTGCGTGTGGCAGACGTAGCGGACGTCGCCGAGCTTCACACCGTGGCGGGCGAGCTGGTTCTCGATCATGTTCTCGTGGAACTGGAGCCCGCGCATGCCGAGCGTCTCCATGATCGCGTTGTCGCGGTAGCCGGTGTCGACGACGATCGGGTATTTGCCGCCGGTGATCAGGAAGCCGTAGGTGTAGACGCGGCGCGTGCGGCCGCAGTCGCGGCCGAGCACCAGGAAGCTCGACTCGAGCTCGATGTCGCCGTAGTCGAGGATTTGAATCTCAAGCGCCATTTCGGTTCCCTCCCTTTGGCGTATGTCGGGTCACAGCCGGTAGACCCGGCTCGCGGTGTCGTGGAAGATCGCGTTGCGGCTCGCCTGGCTCATGTCGGCGGCCGCCGCGAGAAACGCGTCGAGAAGCTCGCGGTAGCTGGTCCAGAGCTTCTCGATCGGAAAATTCGATCCGTACAGGCAGCGCTTGACGCCGAAGATCGCGGTCGTCTCCCTGACCATCCAGGCGACGTGGCCGGGATCGTTGCGGTGGATGAAGGTGCCGAAGGCCGACAGCTTGGAGACGACGTTCGGACGCTTCGCGAGCTTCTTCATGGCCACGCGCCAGGCCTCGCGGCCCTGGTCCGAAAGGTCCTCCAGCATGCCCGCGTGCTGCAGGACGAAGGTCACGTCCGGACAGGCGTCGGCGAGATCGCAGGCGGAGTCCATCTGGCCGGGGAAGACCTGCAGGTCGAAGGTCCAGCCATAGGCGGCGAGGCGGGCGACGTTGCGCCGGACGTTGCCGTCGCGCGCCATCTCCGCGTTCGGCGCGAATCGGTAGAGCGGGTTCTCGTGCCAGTGAAGCTGCTGGCGCACGCCGCGCATCAAGGGATAGGAGGCGAGCTTGTCGAGATCCTTGCGGGCGTCTTCCTGGGCCATGTCGACGAAACCGACGATGCCGTGCGGCCAGCCGGTGCGGTCGGCGGTCTCCTGAACCCAGGCGACCTCGTCGGCGAACCAGTTCGGCGCCCAGTTGGCCTGCACGTAGACCGACTTCGAAACGTCCGTGCCGGCGATGTCCTGAAGATACTCCTCGATCGGATAGTCGCGCTTGATCGCGTCGTAGGGCCCGAAGATGCGCGGCTGCGTCGGTCCGAGCAGCCAGGGCAAATCCGTCTGGCGCCAGATGTGATGGTGTGCGTCGATGATCTGCATCAGGCTGCTCTTCGTGCGAATTTCAGGACTTCGTCGCACATCGCCGCGATGCCGGCGGCGCTGCCGAAGCGGGCGACATGCGGGGCGATCGCCTGCATCGCCTCCGTCTGCGGCACGAATGCATCGTCGCGGCCGGCGAGCGGCGTCAGCCAGAGGATCTTCCAGGCGAGACGGGTCAGCTGCCCGACGGCATCCGTCAGGGCGGCGGGATCGCCGCGCTCGAGGCCGTCGGAGATGACGACGACGAGCGCGCCGCGGGCGAACCCGGCGAAACGCGGCACCGACAGGAAGGCCTCCAGCGCATCGCCGATGCGGGTGCCGCCGTCCCAGTCGGCGACCAGCATCGCCGCGCTGGCGAGCGCCTGGTCCACGCTGCGGAACCGGAGCGACGAGGTGATCCGCGTGAGCCGTGTGCCGATGGTGAAGGCCTCGAAGCGCTCGGACGAGCGCATCAGCGCGTGGGCGAAGCGCATTGCCCCGTCGGTCTCCGCCTTCATCGAGCCCGAGACGTCGATCAGCACGAGGACGCGGCGCTGGCGCAGGGCGCGCTCGCGGACCGGCAGCTGAAGCATTTCGCCGTCGCGGCGCACGGCATGGCGCAGGGCGCGCCGGAGATCAGGCTGGCCGCTACGCTTTCCGGTCACGCGCCGGCGCGACTTTCTGCGCGGCAGCGCCTCGGGCGCGGCGCGGCGCAGGCGGAGAAGCGCGTCGAGATCGTCGCGTTCGCCGAAGGCACGGCGGGACAGGATCTCCGCGCCCGACGCTTCACCGCCCGACTCCGACGTCTCCTCGGCTTCCGGCGGCTCGGCGCCGCCCTCGCGGGCATCGTAGGCCTGCACCTCGTCCTCGTCGCCGGCCTGGGCGGCGGCGGCGATCGTCTGGCCGAGGAAGATCATGCGGAACAGGGCGTCGAACTCGTCGCGCCGTTCCGGCGAGGGCGCGAGGGTGGCGACCGCCGCGCGGTGGATGTCCTGCATCGAGCGAGGGCCCAGGAGGCCGACGCCGGCGATGAAATCCTGCGTCTGCTCCGGGGCGACGGCGAAGCCGTTGGCACGGAGGACCTGCGCGAAGGCGACGAACGGCTCGGCGGCGCGCGGGAGTCCGGGGATCGCGCTCATGCGGCGGCCTCGTGCAGCATCGCCTCGATCCGGTCCTGCAGGAAGACGATGTCGTCCTGGTCCTTCAGGGCAACGCCGATCGCGCGCCTGAAAGCCTGCGGCCAGTTCGCGCCCTGCTCGTGCAGGACGGTCGCGGCCTCCGCCCACTCGACGGTCTCGGCGACCCCCGGCGGCTTCGCCAGCGGCTCCGCGCGGAGCGCACCGACGGCGCGGACCACCTTGTCGGCGGTCTCGCGGGCGACGGCGCTCGCGCGCATCATGACGATCTGCGCCTCGCGGTCGGGGGCGGGATAGCCGATCCAGCAGTAGACGCAGCGGCGGCGCAGCGCCTCGTGCAGCTCGCGGGTGCGGTTCGAGGTCAGCACGACGACGGGGTTCTCTTCCGCCCGGATCGTGCCGCGCTCGGGGATAGAGATCGAGAAATCCGACAGGAACTCGAGCAGGAAGGCCTCGAACTCGTGGTCGGAGCGGTCGACCTCGTCGATGAGCAGGACGGTGTCCTTGGGGTGGCGCAGCGCCTCCATCATCGGCCGGGCGATCAGAAAGTCGTCGGCATAGATGTTGACGTATTCCTCGCCGGCCTGGCGGATCGCCAGCATCTGGCGGGGATAGTTCCATTCGTAGAGCGCGGCGGCCGCGTCGATGCCCTCGTAGCACTGCAGGCGCACGAGCTGGCGGCCGAGCACCGAGGAGACGGCCTTCGCCGCCTCCGTCTTGCCGACGCCGGGCGCGCCCTCGAGCAACAACGGCTTGCCGAGGGCGAGCGCCAGATAGGCCGCGGTCGCGAGATCGTCGCCGGCGAGATACTGCGCAGCCCGCAGCGCGGCCGCGAGGGCCTCGGGGCTGTCGATGCCGACGATGGACCGCGTGATCGCCACCTGCCGCCTCCTACCGGCGCGCCTGCGGCCGCGCGCCGCCGTTGGCGCGGATGCCGCGCAATATCTTCTCCGGCGTTATCGGCAGCTCGTCTATGCGCACGCCGACGGCGTTGTAGACGGCGTTGGCGACCGCCGGCAGCACGGGGTTCGCACACATCTCGCCGGGGCCCTTGCCGCCGTAGGGGCCGTCCTCGGCGGGGCGTTCCAGCACGGCGATGTTGTGCGGGGCGATGTCGCCGGGGCCGGGCATCACATAGGTGTTGAAGTCCTCGGGGCCGTGCGAGCGGTCGGGATAGTAGGGCTCCGTCGTCTCCCAGGCGGCGTGGCTCATGCCCATCCAGGCACCGCCGGTCAGCTGCTGCTCGACGAGGCGCGGATTGAGCGCGCGGCCGACCTCGTAGGCGCTGTTGATCTCGACGACGGACAGTTCGCCCGTCTCGTCGTCGACCTCGACCTCGACGATCAGCGCCGCGTGGGCGAAACAGGATACCGGCGTCATCTCGCCCGTCTCCGGGCTCACGTCGGAAAGCGGGATCAGGAAGATGCCGCGCCCGGAAACCGTCTTGCCCTGCTTGAACTGCGCGGCCCCGCAGGCGGCAGCCGTGGTGATCGAGCGCGAGGGCGCGCCCTTCACGTGGATATTGCCCTTGCCGTCCGTCATCAGGTCGGCGGCGTTGACCTCGAGCTCTTCCGCGGCCGCCTCCAGCATCACCGCACGGGCCTCCTGGGCGGCCTGGATGACGGCGTTGCCTACGCGGTGGGTGCCGCGCGAGGCGAACGAGCCCATGCAATGCGGGCCCGTGTCGCTGTCGGCGGTGTCGACATAGACGTCCTCGACGGGGACGCCGAGCGTCTCCGCCGCGATCTGGCGGGTGACGGACTTCATGCCCTGGCCGAGGTCGATCGAGGAGAGCGCGACCATGAACTTGCCGTCCGGATTGGAATGGACCAGCGCCTGGCTCGGATCGCCGCCGAGATTCATGCCGATCGGATAGTTGATGCAGGAAAAGCCTTTTCCGCGATGGCGTGCCATGTCAGCGCCTCCTGAGGCCCGAGACGGATGAGGAGAACCGCAGCGGCGAGCGCGCGCCCTGTGCCGGTGCGAGGTGCGCCGGCGCGGGCTGCGCCGGAGGCGGTGCCGGCGGGGCCGGTTGGGTTGCGGCGGGTTGCGGGGCCGGTTGCGGCGGCGTGTATTGCGGCGCGGGCCGGCTCGGCGGTTGGGTCGCCGCGGGACGGGCCGCCGCCGGCTGCGGCGCCGGGGCCGTGTCGGCGCCGCCGTAGCTCTGGCGGGCATAGCCGTCGATGCGGCCGCTCTCGTCGAGCGCGGTGTAGTTCGGGATCTGGCCGCGGTCGCCGCCGCCGCCGGTCAGCGAGTTCTGCCGCCGGGCGTTGTCGCCTATGCGCCAGGACGCCTTTTCGGCTGCGACCTGGCAGCACTCGATCAGCGCCGTATTCTTGGCGATCCGGCGATGCGCCTTCATGTCGCCGTCGCGATAGGCGTTGAGGATGCGCAGCTCGATCGGGTCCATGCCGACCTTCTCGGCGACCTTGTCCATGTGCGCCTCGATGGCGAAGTCGACACCGGTGATGCCGAAGCCGCGCATGGCGGTGGCGGGCGTCCGGTTGGTGTAGACGCAGTAGACGTCGGCGTAGACGTTCGGGATCGTGTAGGGGCCCGGCAGGTGGCCGACGCACTTGATGATCGCGTAGCTCGACAGGCGCGTGTAGGCGCCCGAGTCGAAATATCCGCGGAACTTGCGCGCGACGATCCGGCCGTCGTTCATGACGCCGTCGGTGATGTACCAGCGCTCGGCGCCGCGGGGGGCGCCGACCTGCATCTCCTCGGCGCGGTCGAACATGTACTTGACCGGCTTGCCGGTGAGCATGGTGCCGAGGATCGCCAGCGGCTCGTGCAGGCTGTCGACCTTGCCGCCGAATCCGCCGCCGACCGTGCCGCCGATGAAGTGCAGCCGGCTTGACGGCGTGCTCAGCAGCTTCGAGGCGGTGCCGAGCGAGAAGAACAGCGCCTGCGTGCTCGTGTAGCAGACGAAGCGGTCGTTGGTTTCCGGGGCCGCGATCGCGCCGCAGGTCTCCGTCGGGGCCTGCTCGATCGGCGACATCTGATAGCGGCCCTCGACGACGTGGTCGGCCGAGCGGAATGCCGCCTCGACATCGCCGTAGCGCAGCTTCTGGTGATCGTACTTGCCGTGATAGACGAAAACGTTCTTCGGGTAGACCTCGTTGACCGACGGCGCGCCCGGCTTGATCGCTTCCTCGACGTCGAGGACGTGCGGCAGCACCTCCCAGTCGACGCGGATCTTCGTGCACGCGTCGCGCGCCTGGCGCTCGGTCTCGGCGATGACGGCGGCCACCGGCTCGCCCTTGTAGGCGACCTTCTTGGTCGAGATCAGCGGCTCGTCGTCGAGACCGAAGTCGAGCAGGCTCAAAAGCGTGTTCAGGTTGTTCGGCACGTCCCTGCCCAGCACGATACGCTTGACGCCGGGCATCCCCTCGGCTGCGGAGGTATCGATCGAGCGGATACGCGCGTGGTGATGCGGGCTCCTGACGCAGCGCATGTGCAGGAGGCCGTCGAACAGGTGGTCGTCGTAGAAGGGCGAGCGGCCGGTGACGTGTCCGAGCGCGTCCTGGCGCTGCGTCGGCTTGCCGATCTCGTTCAGATTGTCGTCGCGCTCGTCGGCGAAGAACTCTTTGCGAAACTCGATTGCCATGTCAGCCTCGCGCGTAGCTCGAGCCGGACGCTGCGTTCGCGGCTTCGAGGATTGCGTTGATGATGGCTTCGTAGCCGGTGCAGCGGCAGATGTTGCCGGAGATCGCCTCGACGACCTCCTCGCGGGTCGGTCGCGGATTGCGGTCGAGCAGCGCCTTCGCCGCCATCAGCATGCCGGGCGTGCAGTATCCGCACTGGGCGGCGAAATTGCGCATGAACGCCTCCTGCAGCGGATGCAGCGCCGGGCCGGCGGCGAGACCTGCGGTCGTGGACACGGCGCGGCCGTCGACCGTCTCGGCGAGCGTCAGGCAGGAGAGCCGCGGCTCGCCGTCGACCAGCACCGTGCAGGCGCCGCAGGTGCCCTGGCCGCAGCCGTATTTCGGCGTGAGGTCGCCGACGCCGCGGCGCAGGACGTCGAGCAGGTTCTGGCCGTCCTCGACGAAGGTCGCCTTGTCGTCGCCGTTGAGGCGGAACTGGATCGGTTTCTTCGCCATTCGTCAGGCCCTTCCAAGAAGCAGGCGCTTGAGGTGGACGGGCGCCACCTCGCGCCGGTACCAGTCGCTCGCCAACCAGTCCGTCGACGGGTTCATGCCCTGCGTCGCCACCGCGGCCGCCCGCGACACGCTCGCCTCGTCGAGGCTGCCGCCCTGCAGCGCCTGCTCGGCGGCGCGGGCGCGCATCGGCACAGGCCCCATATTGTTGAAGGCGATGCGCGTCTCCCCGCCGCCGCTCCGGCCGATCCGGACGGCGATCGAGATCACGGCGGCGCCCTTCGGCTTGACCCGCGTGACCTTCAGGAAGCGGAATCCGTTCGGATCGCTCACCCGCGGCACGCTGACCGAACGCACGATCTGGTTGCGATAGCGGTCGCGGCTCGCGAGGAATTCGTCGATGCCGACCTGGCTGCCCTGCCCCGCGAAGCGGACGGTGGCCCCAAGCGCGAGCAGCGCCGTCGTCATCTCGCCGTAAGGCGATTCCGCGAACAGGTTGCCGCCGATCGTCGCCGCCGAGCGCACGGCGGGACCGGCGACCGCACGGGCGACGGGGGCGAGAAGTGCGAGTTCACGATGGGCGACGATCTCGCTCATCGTGCAGCCCGCGCCGACGACGACCGCGTCGCCCTCGACACGGATCTCCCTGAGCGCCGGATCGGTCACGCGGATCAGCGTGTCGAAGGACTGGTCGGCCTCATTGACGGCGCGCATCAGCAGCGTACCGCCGCCGAACATGCGCGCCGACGCGTTGGAGGCCAGCGCTCCGGCGGCCTGGTCGACCGCCGAAAAGGTTTCGACGCGCACCGGCATCAGGTTTCTCCCGTATCGGCGGGGCCGAGCCCCATGAACTCGCGAACGGCGGCGAAGCCGCCCTCGTAGATCTGTTCGCCGACCATGCCGGCGAGCTCCTCCTCGCGGCCCTCGGGCGTGTCGAAGCGCGACTCCCAGTGCCAGAAGGTGCGGTCGCCGTCGGTCACGGGAATGAGGCGAACGTGGGCGACGTAGTTCAGGAGCGGCACCGGCGTGTCGAGCAGGCAGTAGGAGAAGGCCATGTCCGCGTCGGAGAGCGTCAGCAACTGCTCGCGCAGCTCCGAGCCGTCGGCGAGATGGAACCGGCGCACGCAGCCGACCTTGTCGGACGGCAGGCCCCGCTCGATGGCGCTGTCGGCAACAGCCGGATGCCACTGGTCGTGGCCGTTGAAATCGCGCAGCACGTCCCATACCGCCTCGACGGGGGCGTCCATGATCGTGCTCTTGACCACCTTCACCATCGCCCGTCAGCCTCCGAAATGCCTCTTGAGGCTGTCGAAGCCGGCCTGAAAGACATTCATGCCGATGCCGCCGACGAGGTCGTTCGCCGCCTCCGGCGCGCAGTCGAACTCGGCCGACCATTCCGCGAAGGTCCGGTCGCCGTCGGTGACGGGAGTAAGCCGCAGCGTCGCCACGTAGTTCGTGAGCGGCATCGGGCTTTCGAGGATCGAGTACGTGCAGAAGTAGTCGTAGTCGGAGAGACCGAGCAGCCTCTCCCGGATCCGGTCCCCGTTCTGCAGGCGGAAGTCGCGCACGCAGCCGACCTTGTCGGACGGCTCGCCGTTCTCGATGCGGCTTTCGCGGATCGCCGGATGCCAGCGCGGCAGGGCGTTGAAGTCACGCACGCGCTCCCAGACACGGACGACGGGGGCGGAGATCACGCTCGATATGAAGACGCGGGCCATCGCTCATTCGCCCTTCTGGCCGCGGCGTGACCGGGAACCGCCGGACTTCGAGCCGCCGCCGGATCCGCCGCTGCCCCCGCCGCCGGATCCGCCGCCCGAGCCGCCGCCTTCACCGCCACCGCCGCTCCCCGATGGCCGTCCGGCCTCCTTGGCGATGCGCTGCATGTCCGAGGCCTCTCGGATCAGGCCGGCCTGTTTCGCCAGGTTCGCGCCCTCGATACCCATCTCCGACAGCAGGCTGTCGATCAGCGGCGCCTGCACGCGGTAGCGCAGCGCCGAGTTGATCACCTCGTCGGTCGGGCTGCCGCCGATCCCGCCGCCGTTCTGGCCGAGACCGTCCATCTGCACGATGCGGATGTCGTTGATCTTCTCCAGGGGCTTGACGGAGGCGGCGACGATACCCTCCACGCGGTCGAGCAGCTTGCGCTTGAACAGCGAGGCGCGGGCGCCGTCGGTGAGGATGTTCTCCGCCTCGTTGATGAGACGCTGGGCCTCGGCCTCGACCGCACGGCGAACCTTTTCGGCGGCGGCCGCGATCTTCTCCTGCTCGGCGGCCTTCTGCGCCATGAGCACATCGATCGTCTTGCGGCGGTTGGCCTCCTCGGTCTCGCGGGTCGTCTTGACCTGCTCCTCGGCTTCTGCGGCGCGTGCGCGGGCAAGATCGGCCTCGATCTGCGCGGCGGATTCCTCGAGAGATTTCTGGTAGAGCGCGATCGCCTTCTCCATCTTCGCGGTCTCGACGTCGCGCTCGCGCTGCACCTCGAGGCGACGGCGCGCGGTCTCGTGGCCGATGCGGGCGTCGTCGAGGCCGCGCTCGGAGGCGATGCGGGCGCGCTCGATGTCCTCGTGCGAGGCGATCTCGGCTTCGCGCAGGGCCTGCACGCGGGCGATCTCGAGCTGCTCGATCGACCGCCTGCGCTCGAGCTTCGCCGCGTCGAGCGCCTGCTCGCGCTGTACGTCGGTCGTCTCGACGTCGCGCTTGGCCGCGATCTCGGTGCGCCGCAGCCTTGCGTCGGCTTCCGCGCGCTGGCCCTTGATGGCCGCGATCTCGATGATACGGCTCTCGTCGGCTTCCTCGACCTCCCTCTTGCGATTGATGTCGAGAACCTCGCGCTGCTTCTGCGAGGTGATGCGCTCCTCCTCGAGGCCCAGTTCGACGCCGATGCGCTGGCGCTCGACGGCGTCGCGGCGCAGCAGGTCGCTCGTCTCGACGGCTTCCTCGCGGGCGATCTCGCGCTGCCGCACGTCCTGCTCGGCGGCGATGCGCTCGGCGTCCAGCGACTTCTTCTGCGAGATGCGCGCCGCCTCCACGGCCTGCTCGGCGGCGATCGCCGCCTCGTCCAGCACCTTGTTGCGGGCGATCTCCAGATTGCGCAGTTCCTCGTCGCGCCGGACCTTGTCGCGCGAGGTCTCGAGCTCCTTCTCGATGCGGACCTGGTCGACGGTGCGCCGGGAGGCGACTTCCTGGCTCTCGATGACCTCGTTGCGCTCGATCTCGCGGGTGCGCGTCTCGGTGCCGGCCGCGATACGCTCGATCTCTATCGTCTTCTGCCGCTCGATGCCGGCGGCCTCGGTCTTCAGCACCGACGCCGTCTCGGCGAGCACGGTCGCCTCCCGCTTGGCGATGCGCTCCTGATCGATCTTCGCGTCAACCTCGATCCGCTGTGCCTCGACAGTCTGGCGCGCGGCGATCTCTGCCGTGTCCACCGCGCGGGCGCGGGCGATCTCGCGTTCGCGCACGTCCTGCTCGTAGGCGATACGCTCGGCGGAGATCCGCTTCTCGCGGGCGATACGGGCGGCTTCGGTCGCCTGGGTCGCGGCGATCTCGGCCTCTTCCAGGACCCGCTGGCGCTCGATCTCCAACTCGCGGATGTGCCGGTCTGTCGAGATGCGCTCCTCGTTGACACCGGCGGCCTCGGCGATCCTGAGCTTCTCGGTCGCCTCGCGCGCGGCGATCTCGGCGGCCTCGATCGCCCGGTTGCGCTCGATCTCGCGCCGGCGCGTCTCCTCCTCGCTCGCGATACGCGCGTCGGTGACCGACAGTTCCTGTGCGATACGGGCTTCCTCGATGATCCGCTGCTGCTCGATGCGGGCCCGCTCGGTCGATTCGCGAGCGGCGATTTCGGCCTCCTCGAGCACGCGCCGGCGGGTGATCTCGCGGGCCTGCGTCTCCTGCTCGTTGGCGATGCGGGATTCCTGGATCGCCCGTTCCTGTTCGATGCGGGCGCGCTCGATCGCCTCCCGGGCAGTGATCTCCGCCTCCTCGATCGTGCGGCGGCGGATGATCTCGCGGGCCTGCGTCTCCTGCTCGTTGACGATACGGGCTTCCTGGACGGCGCGTTCCTGCTCGATACGGGCACGCTCGGTCGCCTCGCGGGCGGCGATCTCGGCCTCCTCGATAGCGCGCCGGCGGGCGATGTCGCGCGACTGCGTCTCCTGCTCGTTGACGATACGGGCTTCCTGCACCGCCCTCTCCTGCAGGATGCGGGCCTTCTCGATCTCCTCGCGCGACTTGATCTCGGCGGAGTCGATCGCCTGCTGGCGCTCGATCTCGCGCTGGCGGATCTCGCGCTCCGACTGAATGCGCGTCGAGGTGACGGACTGGTCGGTGGCGATGCGGGCGCGCTCGACGACCTCGCGGGCGCCGATCTGCGCCTCCTCGGCCTCGCGCTCGCGCTCGGCACGTTCACGAGCCAGTTCGGCGCGCTGCTGGGCGCGGCGGAACTCGACGTCGCGTTCCTGCTCGAGCCGGGCTTCCTCGCTCTCCCGCTCGATCGCGAGGGCCTGCTTCTCGGCCTCGAGATTGCGCGCGCGGATCAGGATCATCGAGTCCTGCTCGATGTCGTTGCGCAGCTTGCGGCGGTCCTCGATGTCCTTGATGAGGGCCGTCAGACCTTCGGCGTCGAAGCGGTTGGAAGGATTGAAGAACTCGAGGCTCGTCTGGTCGATGTCCATGATCGCCACCGACTCGAGCTCGAGACCGTTGGTCGCCATGTCCTCGAGGGCGGCTTCCTTGACGCGGGCGACATAGGCGCCGCGCTGCTCGTGCATCTCGGCCATGGTCATGTCGGCGGCGACCGCGCGCAGGGCCGACTCGAACTTCGACGACAGGAGGTTGTTCAAGTACTCGGTGTCGAGGGTGCGGCGACCGAGGGTGGCGGCGGCACGGGAGACGGCCTCCTTCGTCGGCTTCACCCGGATGTAGAACTCGGATTCGACGTCGACGCGCATACGGTCGCGGGTGATCAACGCCTCCTCCCTGGCGCGGATGACCTCCAGCGGCACGGTGTTCATGTTCACCGGCGTGATGTCGTGGATGATGGGCCAGACGAACGCGCCGCCGTCGATGACGACCTTCTCGCCGAGGAAACCGGTCCTGACGAACGCGACCTCCTTGGTGGAGCGGCGGTAGAGCCTGTTCATCACCCAGTAGATGATGGCGATCGCGACTACGGCGACGATCAGCCAAAGGATGATCTGGCCAATGATCTGTCCAGTCATGGTCTTTCCTCCCGAACCGGTAGCGGCAGCGTCATGACTACCCCCTGCCGTTACCCATGCTTGCGGCCGATTTCCTTGAACCGGCGCGTTTGTTCCGTCAGCGCGACCTCCGTCGGCAGGCGCTCCATCGAGGAGGCGCCGTAGAAGCCGTGACAGTTGCGCGTTTCCTTGAGGATGAAGCGCGCGTCGTCCGGCATGGCGACGGGGCCGCCGTGGACGAGCACGATCACATCCTTGTTGACCTTGAGGGCGGCCTCCGCCCACGCGTCGACCTTGGCCGGGCAGTCCTTGAGCTTGAGCGCGGTCTCCGCGCCGATCGAGCCGCCGGTGGTGAGGCCCAGGTGGCAGACGACGATGTCGGCGCCGGCCTTCGCCATCGCCGCCGCGTCAGCCTCGTTGAAGACGTAAGGCGTCGTCAGCATGTTCTTGGCGCGCGCCTTGCCGATCATGTCGACCTCGAGGCCATAGGACATGCCGGTCTCTTCCAGATTTGAGCGGAACGTGCCGTCGAAGAGGCCGACCGTCGGGAAGTTCTGCACCCCCGAGAAGCCGATGCGCTTGAGTTCGTCGAGGAAGACGTCCATCAGTCGGAACGGGTCGGTGCCGTTGACGCCGGCGAGTACCGGCGTGCGCTTCACGACGGGCAGTACCTCGGAGGCCATCTCGACAACGATCTGGTTGGCGTCGCCGTAGGCCAGAAGTCCGGCCAGCGAACCTCGACCGGCCATCCGGTAACGCCCGGAATTGTAGATCACGATCAGATCGATGCCGCCGGCCTCCTCGCACTTCGCGGAAAGGCCCGTCCCCGCGCCGCCGCCGATGATCGGCTCGCCGCTCGCGATCATGGCGCGGAACTTCTCGAGGATGTTCTTTCGTTCGATCGGCATTCGCGCGGTCACCTTCTCGCCCGTCTCGGTTTCGGCCGCGTCGAGCCGTGGAGCGCCCGGAAGGCGGCGACGAGCTCTGCGGAAAAGGCGGGGTCGTTGATGTTGCCGGGCAGCCGTATCAGCTGCCGGGTCGCGGTCTGACGCACGGTCTGCTCGAGCGCGGCGAAGAGCGCGCGGTCGGCTGCGGGATCGTGGAAGGGCTGGCCCGGCTGATCGAGCTGCGAGACGCCGCCCTCGGGCAGGAAGAAGCGGACCGGACCTTCCATCTCGTTGAGCCGCGCGCCGATCCAGCGGCCCATCTCCGCGTTCTCCTCCGGCGTCGTGCGCATCAGCGTGATCTGGGGGTTGTGGTGATAGAAGGTGCGGTGGCGGTATTTCTCCGGCACCGTGTCGGGCGCACCGAAATTGACCATGTCGAGGGCGCCGCAGGAGCCGATGTACGGGATCCGGGTGCGGATGATGGCGCCGAAGCGATCGGCGGTCGCCGGGAAGATGCCGCCTGCGACCATATCGCAGATCTCGGTCGTGGTGATGTCGACCACCGCGCGGATCTGGCCGCCGTCGACGAGCTTCTCCATCGACTGGCCGCCGATGCCGGTCGCGTGGAAGACGAGGCAGTCGTAGTCCCCCTCCAGCGCGTCGGCGACCTGACGCACACAGGGTGTCGTCACGCCGAACATGGTGAGGCCGACGGCGGGCTTGACGGCTCCGGACTCCCTGCGCGCATGCTCGCGCCGGTCGCGGACCATTCCGGCCATCGCCGCGGCGGCGTTGCGCAGCACAAGGCGGGTGATCGAGTTCAGGCCCTGAACATCGGCGACCGAGTACATCATGGTGATGTCCGAGGGGCCGACGTAGCGGCGCACGTCGCCCGAGGCGACGGTGGAGACGATCAGCTTGGGCGTGCCTATGGGCAGCGCGCGCATGGCGGGCGCGACGATCGCCGTACCCCCCGAGCCGCCGGCCGAGATGATGCCGGCGATGCCGCTCTGCCGCGCCACCCAGCGCTCGAAGGCGAGCGTCATGCCGGCAACCGACTCGCCGCGATCGTTGGTGAACACGCCGCTGGCGCCACGCGGATGGAAGGCGGCGATCTGATGCGCCGGGATCTCCGCGCCGGAATGGCGGCCCGACGTCGAAAGATCGACCATGCGAACGGGAAGACCGTGCTCGCGGATGACGTCGCGGATGAAGCGCAGCTCCGCGCCCTTGGTGTCGAGCGTACCGGCGACGAGGACGATGTTCTCGCCGGGCGAGGCGAGCGGCCGCAGCTCGGCGTGCGGCATGCCGGCCTCCGCGCCGGGGATGCGCGGCGCGGAGACGATACGCGCCGACTGCTCGATCTGGCGCACGGACACCGGCTGCGACCAGCGCGTCGGCGGCTTGGGGTTGGACATGTAGATACGGACCGGCCCGTGCTCCGATGCCGCCCGCCGGTCCGCCGCGGCCCTCGCGGGCGTTTCCGTATCCGGCGTCTCGTCGTGGGCATGGCGGCCGACGCCGAGGAGGCGCTGCTGCATGTCGCGGTCGCCGGCGAGCTGGCCGGACTCGATGAGCCGGTTGATACGGCCGTTGACCATGATCGCGACCTGCGGCGCGACTTCGGTGGCGACGCCGATGTTCTGCTCGATCAGGAGGACGTTGACGTCACCCGTCTCGGCGAGGTTCATGAGCAGTTCCTCGACCTGGGCGACGATGACGGGCGCCAGACCCTCGGTCGGCTCGTCCATGACGAGGAGCTGCGGGTTGAGAAGCAGCGCGCGGGCGATCGCCAGCATTTGCTGCTCGCCGCCCGAAAGCTGGCCGCCGCCGTTGGTGCGGCGCTCGGCGAGCCTCGGGAACGTCGAGTAGATGCGTTCGATCGTCCAGGAGCCGGCATGGCCGGTCGAGACCATGCGCAGATGTTCGTCGACCGTCAGCGAGCGCCACAGTCGTCGCCCTTGCGGCACGTAGCCGATGCCGAGGCGGGCGATATCGGCGGGCGACCGGCCGGCGAGCTCCTGGCCGGCGAAGCGGATCGAGCCCGAGGCGATCGGCACGAGCCCCATGATGGCCTTGCAGAGCGTCGTCTTGCCCATGCCGTTGCGGCCGACGACGGCGAGCGCCCCGCCCTTGAGCTGCAGGTCGACGCCCTGCAGCGCGTGGGAGGCCCCGTAGTAGACGTTGAGGCCCCGGATATCGAGGACGGGCGTGCCGGTGCGCTCGCGCTCAGCCATGGTGGCCGCCTCCGAGATAGAGCGCCTGCACTTCCGGATCGTCCTCGATTTCCGCCGGCGTGCCTTCCTTGAAGATGCGCCCGTTGTGCATCATCGTCACGCTCTCGGCGACGCGCAGCGCCACGTCCATGTCGTGCTCGATGATGATGAAGCCGATGTGCTCCGGCAGGCCCGAGAGGATGGCGATCAGTTCACGCCGCTCGGTCGGCGACAGGCCGGCGGCGGGTTCATCGAACAGGATGAAGCGCGGCGCGCCGGCGAGCGCGAGCGCGATCTCGAGCTGGCGCTGCTGGCCGTAGGACAGCTGCGAGACCAGCGTGTCGCGCGCCGAGGTCAGGTGGACGGCGTCGAGGAGTTCCTCCGCCGCGTTGACCAACGCGTCGTTGCGGCGTGGCCTCAGCAGCGAGAACCGTCCGCGCGAGACGCCCCGGCAGGCGAGATAGATGTTGTCGAGGACGCTCAGGCCGCCGAACAGAAGCGATATCTGGTAGGTGCGCCTGAGCCCCCGGCGGATGCGCTCGTAGGCGGGAAAGGCCGTCACGTCCTCGCCGAACAGCCGGATCGTGCCGGACGTCGGCAGGAAGTCGCCGGTGATGCAGTTGAAGAGCGTCGTCTTGCCGGCGCCGTTCGAGCCGAGCACGGCGCGGCGCTCGCCGGGGCGCACGGTCATCGTGACGTCGGTCATCGCCGCGAGCGCGCCGAACATGCGCGAGACGCCGCGCAGCTCCAGCGCGTTGGCGGCTCCGGCCGTGGAGAGGCGCTGGGCGACGCTTTCCGCCATCACGGGCCCTCCCGCCGGTCGCCCGTGTTCTGGGCACCGGTCAGCGGGTCGCGGTCGCGCGACCGGTCGCGCCAGCGCGTCCACAGGCCGAGCACGCCGTCCGGCGACCAGAACACGATCACCAGGAAACCGAAGCCGACGAGCAGGTTGAAGCGGGACGGATCCAGGCCGACGTTCTGGAGAATGTCGATCGCGAACGTGCGCAGCACCACGTAGATGAGCGCGCCGATGAACGGGCCTATCGGATGGCCGAGGCCGCCGATGACGGCGATCACCAGGATGTCGATGACCGGGCCGATGCCGGCCGTGAACGGCGAGATCTGACCGTTCTGCCAGGTGAGCAGGATACCGGCGATCGCGGCGATGAAAGCGGCGAACGCGTATGCCGCGATGCGGTGGGCCGTGACGTTGAAGCCGATTGCCGCCATGCGGCGCGGATTGTCGCGGATACCCTGGAGGGCCAGGCCGAAGGGCGAGCGCGAGATATAGAGCACCACGAAATAGCTGAGCGCGGCCAGGCAGAGCGAGAGGTAGTAGAAGGGCGTCGAGTCGTGGAAATCGATGCCGAACACGATCGGCGCCGCCACGCTGTTGAACCCCTGATGGCCGTTCAGGATCGAGTAGTTCTGCTCGCCGAAATAGTAGAAGGCCGCCGCGATCGCGAGCGTGATCATGATCGTGTAGATGCCGGTGGTGCGCACGGCGAGCGCGCCGGTGAGGGTGCCGAAGACGACGGCGACGAGGATCGCGATCGGCACCGCGATCCACAGCGGCCAGAAGAAGCTGATCGACTCGAAGGCGCTATGGCCGAAGATCGCGGTCATGTAGCCGGCGACGCAGGCGACGGTCATCTGCACGAGCGACACCATGCCGCCGTAGCCCGCAAGGAACATCAGGCTCAGCGCGATCATGCCGAGCACGAAACTCCAGCCGAAGATCTGGAACTGGATGAAGTCGTTGGTGAATGCCGGCACGAACAGGAGAAACAGGCCGACGAGCCAGACGCCCGGGTCGATGCCGCGCAGCCAGACGGGGAGCGAGGCGCCATCAGACGCGCGGACGCCCGTTCGACTGCCTGCCGGGTCCTGATCGAGCACCGCCATCGCTCACCTCCTGCCAAGGAGTCCCTGCGGGCGGAAAGCCAGCACGATCACCATGATAAGAAACGTCAGCACGACGGCGTAGGTCGGGACGTAGACCGAGCCGAGCTGCTCGGAGAGGCCGATGAGAACGGCGCCGATCGCGGCGCCTGGAATCGAACCCATCCCGCCGACGATGACGACGACGAGGGAAGCGAGCAGGAATCGCGTGTCGACGCCGGGCGCCAGAGCCTGGAACGTACCGCCGACGACGCCGGCGACGCCGGCAAGCCCCGCGCCGACCGCGAAGACCGCGACGAACACGAGCTGAATGGGCACGCCAGTCGCCGACAGCATGTCGCGGTCGTCGACGCCGGCGCGGATCATCATGCCGATCCTGGTGCGGTTGAGCGCGAGCCACATCAGCACCCCGACGATGATCGAGGCGATCAGGATGAATATTCGCACCGCCGGATACTTCATGTAGACCGCCGTGCCGTCGCTCTTCACCGCGGTGATGATCGGCAGATCGACCGCGCCGAACAGCCAGCCGGGCGGCTCGACCTGGTAGAAGTCGCCGCCCCAGATCCAAAGCATCACGTCGGCGAGGACGATCGAGATGCCGATCGTCACCAGCGTCTGGCGCAGCTCCTCGCCTTCCATGCGGCGGAACACGCCGACCTGCAGAACGATGCCGAAGAGGGCCATGGCGGCGAAGGCGACGACGAAGGCGAGATACCAGCTGCCGGTCGCCGCCGTGACCGTGTAGCCGAGATAGCCGCCGAACAGATAGAGAGAGCCATGCGCCAGGTTGACGTTGCGCATCAGGCCGAAGATCAGGGTGAAGCCCGAGGCGACGAGGAAATAGAGCGCGCCGAGCGTCACCCCGTTGAACACCGCGTTGACGAAGACCTTCTTGCGATCGATCAGTGTCTCGAGCCATTCGGGCCAAGGCGCGATGATCAGCCACAGCACCAGGGCGGCGGCGAGCACGATGACGATCGACCAGATCGGGTGGCGCTCGAAGAACCGGCTCATCCAGTTCTCCGGAAACAACGGGCCGGCCGTGCGTGCGCGCGACCGGCGCCCGACCGACGTGTGCCGGAAGCTATCGCCGTACGCGCGCCCATGACCGCGTCTCCTTTCCCCGTTCGCCGTTCTTCGTCGGCTGGCGCACTCGCACGCCAGTCTCCTTGCGGCGGTTTTCCCGCAGGGGCCCTCCCCCGTTGTTCAAACTTAGACACCGCCCGCGATCGGCGCATGCCAAACAGTCTCTTTTCGAAAGACCGTCCGGACGCGGGCAGCGTCAGGAGTGCAACACGTGCGCGACCCGTCGGTACTCGGTCGGCGCGAGCCCCGTGTTCAGCACGAAGAACCGCGTGAAGCTCGACTGCGAGGAAAAACCGAGGTCGAGGCTTATGTCGGTGATCGACTTCGGCGACTCCGCCAGCTCGGCCAGCGCCCGCTCCATGCGGATCGTGTTCCAGAACAGCTTGGGCGTGACGCCGGTCTGGCTGCGGAACAGCTTGAAGAAGTGCGGGCGCGACAGGCCCGACTCGCTGGCGACGTCGTCGAGACCCATGATCTGGCCGACATTCTCGGTCATCAGCCGGATCGACTTGCGGACGCGGAAGTCGTTGATGCGGCTCTCGTCTCCGACCTCCTGGGCGCCCGGCACCCAGGTGTGGGTCTGCTCGAAACAGGCCGACGTCAGCTCGTAGAGATAGCCGTCCAGGAGATCGCTGCCGTGCGGGTCGGTCAGCAGGTGGACGACATGGGCGACCAGCCGGACGATCAGCGGTGTCATCTCGACCTCGGGGCGGCCGAATTTCAACGCGCCGCACGTGGACCGGCTGAAGTTCAAGAACCACTCCGGCCTGATGTAGAGGACCAGACAGTGCTGGCGGACCTCACATTCGTGCGGATCGTAGGAGTGAAGCTCCCACGAATTCACCGCCGCCCCCGTCTCGGGTGATAGCACGCAGGGGACGTCCTTGATCGCTATGGTCGACAGCCCGCCCTGGACCCAGAAGGTCAGGTGACCTTCCCGGTGGGCGTGCTTGATCATCGCGCGATCAAGCGCGTAAAGCGTCGCACGGCCGAAGTGGCCGTGGTACACAGAAATTGCTGTGCTCAACGGCTCCTCCCTTTGGATTTTCGGCTTTTTCTTTTGAGTATGGTCCAGCTTTTGGTGGCTGGCTACGGATTTCGTATACGTTGTGGCGGGCAAGGCACGCGAAAGCCCCGCGCCGCCCCCACGGCACGGGACCCTCGTCACTCCTGCGGCGGCCTCGCGGCACGCCGCCACGTCCATTCCGGCGAGTGCCTTACTTGTACTTCTTGCACTCCGGAACGTCGCGGCTCGGCAGGCCGATTTTCTTGAACTCGTCCAGCGGGATACCGAGCGTCTGGTTCACGTTCGGGACCACGTCCACGACCTTGGAGACCAGGTTGCCGTCCTTGTCGGCGATCACTTCGGTGACGAAGTTGGTGCCGATCGCCTGGCGGTTCTCGTCGAGCTTGATCTCGCCGTTCGGCGCGTCGAGAACCATGTTCTTCAGTGCGTCGCGGAACTTCGCCTGACCGTCGCTCAGGTCGCCGTTGACCTGGTCGAGCGCGTTGAACACGGCGGTCGCAGCGTCATAGTAGTTGGTGGCGAGCAGCGAGGGGCCGGCGAAGCGCTTCTCCGGCGGGAACGCGTCCTGATAGGCCTTCACGAAGGCCTGCCACTTCGGATTGTCCCAGGTGTCGGCCTGGCCGGACGCGGCCGGGGTGCCGAGCAGGAGTTCCTTGGCCTTGCCCTTCGACGACAGCACGGTCTGGTCGACCATGATCGAGCCGCCGAGGAAGTGGGCGTCGCCGCCGGCCTGGGCGTACTGGTTCAGGAAGTTGACGGCGTCGCCGCCGCCAAGGCCGAGATAGATGGCGTCGACGTCGTCAGGCAGCGCGGCGATGATCGACGAGAAGTCCTTGGTGCCGAGCGGGACCCAGAACCGCTCCGAAATCTCGCCGCCGGCGCTGCAGTACTCGACCGCGAGGCCGAATACCTGCGTGTAGACGAAGGAGTAGTCCTCGCCGATCGTGGCAATCTTCTTCCAGCCCTTGTTGTTGTAGATATAGTTGCCAAGGCCGGCGGACCACTGGGCGCCGTCCATGTTGAAGCGGAAGAAGTTTTCCGACGGATCGACGAAGGTCGTCTCCTGCGCGCCCGACCCGCCGTTGATGAAGGTCATCTGCGGCTGCGTCTTGGCGTAGTTCTTGACCGCGATGCCCTCGTCGCCGGACAGCGGCGAGACGACGACGTCGACCTTGTCCTGCTCGACGAGCTTGCGGACCGCGCGCACCGCGGAGTCGGGGCTCGCGTCCGTCGAGGCGACGATGATCTCGAGCGGCCGGCCACCGGCCATCTTGTTGTGCTCCCGCAGCGCGACCTCGAAGCCGCGCATGCCGTCCTCCCCGAGCACGGTGTACGTACCTTCTAGCGTCGCCGTCACGCCGATCTTGAGCGGTTCGGCGGCGTTGGTGCCGGCGGCCATCAGAAGAGCGGTGGCTGCAACCGCACAGAACAAGCTGGATTTCATAACGTCCGTTCCTCCCATTCTCGGCCTTCCGATCCGCTGCGAGCGGTCGGGGGCCTGTCGTTGAATGGTGGACCATACCGCGGGCGTCCGCACGTTCGCGAGTACGGGCGTATATCAAACGGTCTGTTTTTTTGCCGACTGTTTGTATTCGAACGGATCGTCCCGAAGTTCCTCGGATGTCCCGCGCGGCAGAGGTCCGCGCACCCGCTACGTGCGGGCCCTCAGGCCGATGACGAAGGGCCGATCCTCGGCGGCGGGGCCGGACGCGGAGACGATCGCTACGGGAGTGCGAGAACGCCTCGTCGCCGTCTCTTCTCGGGCCGGCGGCACAATCGGGACGTTCAGCCCGCTCCGAGTGACCGGGCCGCGGCGATGACCGCCTGGCCGAGGGCGATGCCGCCATCGTTCGGCGGGACCTGCCGGTGGATCAGCACCTGGAGTCCTGCCGAACGAAGCCGCGCCGCGACGCCTTCGAGCAGCAGCCGGTTCTGGAAAACGCCGCCGGAGAGCACGATTTTCTCGAAATCGCAGCCGGCCGCGAGCGCCTTCGCCATCCCGGCGACGGCGGCCGCGACGCCGTTGTGGAAGCGTGCGGCGACCGTTTGCCGGGGCGTCCCGCCGGACAGGTCGGCGAGCATCTCTCGCCATAGCGGCGTCCAGTCGATGACGGCCGGAACCCCCTGCCGGATCGCATGGCCGTAGCCGCGATGGTCGTCGGCGACGGCCGCCAGCGCCTCCATCTCGATCGCCGCCTGGCCCTCGTAGGCAATCGAGTCCGGGCAGATGCCGAGGATCGCGGCGGCGGCATCGAAAAGCCGGCCGGCGGAGACCGCCATCGGCGTGTTGAGCCCCTGCTCGATCATCCGGCGGAGGATCGCGGGCGACTTCGTGCGCACCAACGCGACGATCGGCAATTCGGCATGATCTTCAAGGACTTCCTGCCAGCCGAGGCAGGTATCGAGGAACGCGTAGGCGTTTCGCCAGGGCTGCTTCATCGCCTTCGTGCCGCCGATCAGCGGGGCGGGCATGAAATGGGCGAGCCGGTCGAAACCGCGGTAGTCGGCCAGGAGGAATTCGCCGCCCCACACCGTTCCGTCGGCCCCGTGGCCGAGGCCGTCCAGGACGATTCCGAGCACCGGCGGATGGTCGAGATCGAGGCCGTGCTCGGCCATGCAGGACGCGATATGGGCGTGGTGGTGCTGGACCTCCTCGAGGCGCAAACCCTCGTTTTCCACGAGATTCCGGCCCCATTGGGCCGACAGGTAGTCGGGATGCATATCGACAGCGACGACTGCCGGATCGAAATCGAATATCTGGCGATAGAGCTCGAGGTTCCGGCGATAGTCGGCGTGGACGCTCGCTTCCTCCAGATCGCCGATGTGCTGGGAAAGGATCGCCTCGCCCTCCTTGAGAAGGCAAAAAGTCGCCTTCAGCTCGCCGCCCATCCCCAGCCCGGTCGCAGCCCCCGCGAAACCCGCGGGCAGCGGAAATGTCGCCGGTGCCAGCCCGCGTCCGCCCCGCAGCACCGTCGGTGCGCCGGCCATGACCCGGACCACGGAATCGTCGAGACGGTTGACGATGTCGCGGTCGTGCATGAGCCACCAGTCCGCGATCGGCCCCAGGCGCTCCCGGGCCTCGTCGTTGCCGATCGCCTGCGGCTCGTCGCTGCGGTTGCCGGAGGTGAGCACGACCGGCCGGTCCAGTCCGTCCATCAGCAGATGGTGCAGCGGCGTATAGGGCAGCATGAAGCCGAGGCTGCGCCGGCCGGGTGCGACGGCGGCCGGCAATTGCGTCCGGTCCCGCCTGGTTTCGAGCACCACGATGGGGGCGGCCGCGCTCGCCAGCATGCCGGCTTCCGCATCCGAGAGGTCCGCGTACTCCGCGACCGTCGCCAGGTCGCGGGCCATCAGGGCGAACGGCTTGGCGTAGCGGTGCTTGCGCGCACGCAGGCGCTCGACCGCATCGCCGTCGGCGGCGTCGCAGGCGAGGTGGAAGCCGCCGATGCCCTTCACCGCGACGATGGCGCCGTCGAGGATCAGGGCGCGGGCCCTTTCGATCGGATCGCCCTCGACCGTCTCGCCTTCGGCCAGCTCGCCCGCCGGACCTTCCAGCCACAGTCCCGGGCCGCACGCGGGGCAGGCGTTCGGCTGGGCATGGAAGCGGCGGTCGGCGGGATCGGCGTACTCGGCGGCGCAGGCCGGGCACATCGGGAAGGCGGCCATGCTGGTGTTCGCGCGGTCGTAGGGGATCGCCCGGACGATCGACAGGCGCGGGCCGCAATGGGTGCAGTTGGCGAAGGGATAGCGGTAGCGGCGATTGCCGGGATCGCGGATGTCGGCGAGGCACTGCGGGCAGGTCGCCGCATCCGGGACGATGCCGGTGCGCACCCGGCCCGGCCGGCTCTCGACGATGACGAAATCCGTGCCGGGCGGCGTTCCGGCAAGCACGCTTTCCTCGATGACGTCGATGCGCGACAGCGGCGGCGCCTCTCTCGACAGCCTTTCGCGGAATCCGGCGAGCGCGGCCGGATCGCCGTAGGCCGAGATCAGCACGCCCTCGCCGTCGTTCAGGACCTCGCCAGTCAGCCCGAGTTCATGGGCGAGACGCCAGACATGCGGGCGAAAGCCGACGCCCTGCACGAGTCCGCGTACCCGGAATCCGACGCCTGCCATCGACGCCTCAACGCTCGGCGAGGACGGTCGCAGGCCCGCTCATGACGCAGCCTTCCTGCATCCCGGCCCGGCATTCGCGAAGCGGCTTCACCCGTTCGTCGGTCGCGCGGCGGTCGCGCTTCCCGGCGAGACGGGCTTCGAGACCGGGCGACGAGGCGGGCGCGCTGAAACCGTGGGTGCGGAAAAGGACGCGCATCAGCAGATCCGGGGCAGCTGCTCCCCGGCGAGCCAGTCGACGATGCGGCTGCCGCCGAGCAGCGTCTCCATCTGCACGAAGGAATGCGGGTCGGCGACGACCTCGCCGACGATGGCAGCCTCCGCGCCGAGCGGATGGGCGCGCATGGCGGAAAGCAGCGTCCCGGCATCGGCCGCCTCGCAGATCGCGATCAGCTTGCCCTCGTTGGCCACATAGAGCGGGTCGAGACCGAGCAACTCGCAGGCCGCCGCCACGTCGGGCTTCAGGGGAATCGCCGATTCCCTGATCCGCATGCCGACGCCGGACTGGCGGGCGAGCTCGTTCAGCGTCGCCGCCAGCCCACCGCGCGTCGGATCGCGCAGGCAGCGGATCTCAGGCACGGCCTCCACCATCGCCGCGACGAGGCCGTGCAGGGCAGCGGAGTCCGACAGGATCTCGGTCTCGAAATCGAGGTTCTCGCGCTTCGACAAGACGGCGACGCCATGGTCGCCGATCGAGCCGCTCAACAGGATCGCGTGGCCCTGCTCGGCGCGGTCGCCGGAGATGTCGACGCCCACCGGGACGATGCCGACGCCGGTCGTGGTGATGAAGACGCCGTCGCCCTTGCCCTTCTCGACGACCTTGGTGTCGCCGGTGACGACGGGAACACCCGCCGCCCTCGAGGCCTCGGCCATGCTGATGACGATCCGTTCCAGATCGGCGAGCGGGAAGCCCTCCTCCAGAATGAAGCCGGCGGAGAGATAGAGCGGCCTCGCGCCGGCCATCGCCACGTCGTTGATCGTGCCGTGCACGGCGAGCGAGCCGATGTCGCCGCCGGGGAAGAACAGCGGCGAGATGACGTGGCCGTCCGTCGACATGACGAGCCGGCCGGCGGGCACGTCGAAGGCGGCCTGGTCGTTCGCCCGGCGCAACAGGTCGTTGTCGAAATGGGCGACGAACAGTTCGTCGATGAGCTGCGCCATCGCCCGGCCGCCGCTGCCGTGCGTCATGTCGATCGTGCCATCGCGCATATCGAGCCTGCCGGGGAAGCGGTTGTGCATGGCGTTCATGCCGCCGCCTCCTCGCCCTCTTCCTCGGGTGCGCGGAAACGCCGGTAGGTCCAGTAGGCCGCGCAGGCGCCTTCGGACGACACCATGCACGAGCCCATCGGGTTGTCGGGCGTGCATACCGTGCCGAACAGCTTGCAGTCGGTCGGCTTCTTTACGCCGCGCAGGATCGCCGGGCATTCGCAGCCCTTGACGTCCCTGACGCGGCGCCCGGACAGCGCGAAGCGCGCCTCGGCGTCGAAGTCGGCGTATGCCCGCCCGATCCTGAGCGCGCTGCTGGGAACCTCGCCGAGGCCGCGCCACTCGAAGGCCTTGCGCAGCTCGAACACATCGGCGACGAGCGCCTGCGCCTTGCGGTTGCCCTCGCGGGTGACGACGCGGTGGTATTCGTTCTCGACCTCGTGGCGGCCCTCGTTGAGCTGGCGGATCAGCATCAGGGTCGCCTGCATGACGTCGAGCGGCTCGAAGCCGGCGATCACCACCGGGCGCTGGAACTCCTCGGCGACGGACTCGTAGGGTGCGCTGCCGATCACCGCGCTGACGTGCGAGGGGCCCAGGAATCCGTCGATGGCAACCGTTCCCGTGTCGCACACCTCCGGGGATTTAAGGATGTGCCGGATCGCGGCCGGGGTCAGCACGTGGTTGCAGTAGACGGTGAAGTTCTTCAGGCCCTCGGCCTCGGCCTGCCTGATCGCGACGGCAGTCGGCGGCGTCGTGGTCTCGAAGCCGATGGCGAAGAACACGACCTCGCGATCCGGGTTGTCGCGGGCGATCCTGAGCGCGTCCTGGGTCGAATAGACCATGCGGATGTCGGCGCCGGCCGCCTTCGCCTTCAGCAGGCTGCGCCGCCCGCTCGCCGGCACGCGCATCATGTCGCCGTAGCTGCACAGGATGGCGCCGTATTTCTCGGCGATCTCCATCGCCCCGTCGATGCGCCCGATCGGCAGCACGCAGACCGGGCAGCCCGGCCCGTGGACGAAATGGACGTTGTCGGGCATCAGGTCCTGCACGCCATAGCGGAAGATCGCGTGGGTGTGGCCGCCGCAGAATTCCATCAGGTGATACCGGCGGTCGGGCCCGGCCTCGCGGGCGATCGCCGCGGCGAGGGATTTCGCGAGATCCGGGCGGCGATACTCGTCGACGTATTTCATGACCGGATCTCCTCGAGCTCTTCCTCGATGATCCCGGCCTCTTCCATCAGCTTCAGCGTGCGGTCGGCCTCCTCCGGGCTGATCTTGTGCAGCGCGTAGCCGACGTGGACGAGCACGTAGTCGCCGATCGCGACGTCGTCGAGCAGGGCGATGGAAATCGCCTTGCGGACGCCCGCGAGCGCGACCGTCGCCATCTCGCTGGCTTCGTCGATCGACACGACCAGGGCCGGCAGGGCGAGACACATGTCTACTCTCCTATTCCGCCGCCGCCGCCGGCAGGCCGGTCATGGCGAGCTGCCGGGTCGCGCGTATCCAGGCGTACCAGCTCTCCATGCCCTCGCCGCTCGTCGCCGAAACTTTAAGCACCTTGATGCGCGGATTGACGCGGCGGGCGTACTCGATGCAGCGCCCGGCGTCGAAATTCAGATGCGGCAGCAGGTCGACCTTGCTCAGGATCATCAGGTCGGAGGCGTGGAACATGTCGGGATACTTCAGCGGCTTGTCCTCGCCCTCGGTGACCGAGAGGATCACCACCTTGTGCGCTTCGCCGAGATCGAAGGCGGCCGGGCAGACGAGATTGCCGACATTCTCGATGAACAGCACGCCGCGCTCGTCCGGCGACAGGCTTTCGAGCGCGTGGCCGATCATGTGGCCGTCGAGATGGCAGCCCTTGCCGGTGTTTATCTGGATCGCGTCGGCGCCGGTCTCGCGGATGCGCTCGGCGTCGTTGGCGGTCTGCTGGTCGCCCTCGATGACCGAGACCGGCATCTCTCGCATGAGCGCCTCGATGGTCTGAACCAGCAGCGTCGTCTTGCCGGAGCCCGGCGAGGAGACGAGGTTCAGGGCGAGGATGCCGCGCGCCTCGAAATAGCGGCGGTTGGCGGCGGCGTACCGGTTGTTCTTGGCGAGGATGTCCTCCTCGATCTGCACCATGCGCGCCTGGCTCAGGCCCGGCGCGTGCGCCCGCGCCGGCCCGGTGCCGTAGTCGTGGGTATGGCCGTGCCCGTGGTGATGGTCATGATCGTGGTGATGATGCCCGTGGTCGTGCCCATGGTCGTGCCCATGGTCGTGGTCGTGATCATGGGAATGGTCATGACGATGTACGCGCCCCTTGCCCTCGATCCTCGTCTCGCCCTGGCCGCAGCCGCAAACGGTGCACATCAGTCCACCTCCAGTTCCTTGATCCTCAGTTCCTCGCCGCCGGTGAGCTGCAGCCGGTAGCTGCCGCATTCGGGGCAGGCGGCGAAACGCTCCTTCACCGGCACGGTCTTCGAGCAGGCCATGCACCAGGCCTCGCCCTTCGTCTCGATGATCCTCAGCGCCGCGTTCTCCGCGAGCGTGCCGCGCGTCGCCACGTCGAAGGAGAAGCGCAGCGCCTCCAGCTCGACGCCCGCGAGCGGGCCGATCTCGAGCCACACCGTCCTCACACGCGAATAGCTGTGGTCGACCGCCCGGCGCTCCAGGACGTCGACGATACTCTCGCAAAGCGACAGTTCGTGCATCAGCGCACCCTCAGCTCGTCGCCGAACCGGCAGGATGGAAGTTCCCGCCGGCCGGCGCAAGGATGCGACAGGTCGCAGCCGCCCCGTTTTCGACATGCACCGCGCCGACGACACGGCATTACCGGCGGCGGGCGGGACGGAAGCACGGCTTCCTGCCTGCGTCCGGCTATCCGCCGGTCAGCCGCGGCAGGAGCACGACCTCGCTGTCCGGCGTGATCGCCTTGAACCAGGAGTCGTTGTAGATGCGCCCGTCGATCGCGACCGAAATCCCGCGCTTCAACTGCGGTTCCAGGCCCGGATAGCGTTCGGCGAGCCCCTTCAGGAGCTCTCCGAGCGTATCCGCTTCGACCTCGACCTCCGCTGCGCCGTCGGTGACGGACTGCAGAGAGCCCCAGATCACGACCTTGACCATGCCGTCGCCCCGGGCTCAGGCCCGGGCGCGGTCCAGGGCGGCCAGGACCCTCGGCGGCGACATCGGCAGCTCGGTCATCCGCACGCCCGCGGCATGGGAGACCGCGTTGGACACCGCCGCCAGCGGCGGCACGATCGACGTCTCGCCGACGCCGCGCACGCCGTAGGGGTGACCGGGGTTCGGGATTTCCAGCACGACCGTGTCGATCATCGGCAGGTCGGAGGCGACCGGAATGCGGTAGTCGAGGAAGCCCGGGTTCTGCAGACGGCCGTCCTTGCCGTAGATGTACTCCTCGTTGAGCGCCCAGCCGATCCCCTGCACCGCACCGCCCTGGAGCTGCCCCTCGACATAGGCCGGATGCACGGCCTTGCCCGCGTCCTGGACGACCGTGTAGCGCAGGACCTTCACCGCGCCCGTCTCGCGATCGATCTCGGTGTCGACGATGTGGGTGGCGAAGCTCACGCCCGCGCCTTCCGCGTTCACCTCGCAGTGGCCGGCGATCGGGCCGCCGGTGTTCGAGGCGATGGCCGCGATCTCGGCGAGCGCCATCGGCGGGAACTGGCCGGCGTTCGGACCGGCCGGACGCGCGGCGCCGTCCACCCATTCGACCGCGTCGGGATCGATGCCCCAGACCTTGGCGGCGCGGCCGCACATCTCGCGGATCGCCGCGCGGGCCGCCTCGATGGTGGCGAGACCGACCGCGAAGGTGACGCGGCTACCGTCGGTGACGTCGTTGAGGCCGAGCGCGCCGGTGTCGGCGATGATGGCGCGGACCTTCTCGTAAGGGACGCCGAGCTCCTCGGCCGCCATCATCGACATCGACGCGCGCGAGCCGCCGATGTCGGGATTGCCCTCCGACAGGCTCACCGTGCCGTCGACGTTGATGTTGAGCGACACGCAGGTGTTGCCGCCGAAATTGAACCAGAAGCCGCAGGCGACGCCCCTGCCCTGGTCCGGGCCGAGCGGGGCCGACCAGTGCGGGTGCTTCCTGGCCGCCTCGAGGGTCGCCGCGCAGCCGATCTGCTGGAACGTCGGCCCGTAGGACGAGCGGGTGCCCTGCCTGGCGGCGTTCTTCAGGCGAACGTCGATCGGATCGAGGTCGAAGCTGCGCGCCAGCTCGTCGATGACGCTCTCGACGGCGTAGGCCGCCATCGGCGCGCCCGGCGCGCGATAGGCCGCCTGGCGCGGCCGGTTGGTGACCACGTCCCAGCCGACCGTCCTGACGTTCTTCAGGTCATAGGGGGCGAACGCCGACATCGAGCCGAACTCGACGGGGGAGCCCGGATAGGCGCCGCCCTGGTAGCGCAGCTCGGCATGGGCGCCGGTGATCGTGCCGTCCGCCTTCATGCCGATCTTGACGTCGATCGAGGTGGAGGCGGTCGGACCGGTCGCGCGGAGCACCTCCTCGCGGTTCATCACCATCTTCACCGGCCGTCCGGCCTTGCGCGAGAGCGCCAGCGCCACGGGCTCGAGGAAGACCGTCGTCTTGCCGCCGAAGCCGCCGCCGATCTCGGAGGCGGTGACGCGCAGCTTGCCGATCTCGATGCCGAGCATGGCGGCGCAGAAATCGCGCACCATGTAGTGGCCCTGGGTGCAGCACCACAGGTCCGCCTGGCCGTCGCCGCCCATGGTGGCGAGGCAGGCGTGCGGCTCGATGTAGCCCTGGTGGGTGGCTGCGGTGCGGAACGTCCGCTCGACGACGCGGTCGGCCTCGGCGAAGCCCGCCTCGGGGTCGCCGTGGCCGAACTCGTAGCGGTTGACGACGTTGCCGGACATGCCCTTCGGCACGGTCTCGCTGGCCCGGCCTTCATGCAGCACCGGCGCATCCGGCTTCATCGCCTCGTCGACGTCGGTGACGTGCGGCAGCACCTCGTAGTCGACGTCGATCAGCTTCAGGGCCTTGCGCGCCACCGACCGGCTCACCGCCGCGACGGCGGCCACGGCGTGGCCGTCGTAGAGCGCCTTGGCGCCGGCCATGCAGTTGTCGAGCGTGTCGTCGCCTGGATCGCGCGCGGTGGCGAAATCGGCGCGCGTGACGACCGCCCTCACGCCCTGCAGCGCTTCCGCCTTCGAAGCGTCGATCGAGCGGATGCGCGCGTGGGCGTGCGGGCTGCGCAGGACAAGGCCGACGAGCGCGCCCGGGGCCGTCATGTCGGCGCCGAAGCGGGCCCTGCCGGTGACCTTGTCGATGCCGTCGGGACGGATCGGCCGGGTACCGACGACCTTGAACTCACGGGTTTCCGGGGTCGGCTTGTCGAGCATCAGCGTGCCTCCCTCATCTCGGCCGCCGTATCGAGGACGGCCCGGATGATCTTGTCGTAACCCGTGCAGCGGCAGAGGTTGCCGGCGAGCCAGTAACGGGCCTCTTCCTCGCTCGGATCGGGATTGCGCTCGAGCAACGATCTGGCGGCGATGAGGATGCCGGGCGTGCAGATGCCGCACTGCAGGGCGGCGTGGTCGAGGAACTTGCGCTGCAGCGGATGCAGCGTCTCGCCGTCGGCCATGCCCTCGATCGTCTCGATCCTGGCGCCGTCCGCCTCCGCGCCCAGCACCAGGCAAGAGCAGACGAGGCGGTCGTCGACGGTCACCGAGCAGGCGCCGCAGTCGCCGGTGCCGCAGCCTTCCTTGGAGCCGGTGAGGCCGAGACGGTCGCGCAGGACGTCGAGCAGCGTCTCGTCGGGCTCGCAGAGGAACTCGGTGACGTCGCCGTTGATGGTGGCGGTAACGTGGATCTGGCTCATCACTGGCTCCGGGCTCTGTCGCGGGCGATGACGGCGACGCGGCGGGCGAGCACGCCGGCGACGCGGGTTCTGAAGGCGACGGTGCCGCGCTTGTCGTCGATCGGGCGGCAGGCGGCGGAGACGGCTTCGGCGACACGTTCGAGCGCAGCCTCGCCCAAATCGGTGCCGATCAGGGCCTTCGCCGCGTCCTCGACGAGGAGGACCGTCGGGGCGACCGCGCCGAGACCGACGCGCGCCGCCGTGCAGGTGCCCTTGCCGTCGAGCGTCACGGCGATGCCGCAGCCGACCACCGCGATGTCCATCTCGGTGCGCGGGATGAAGCGCAGATAGGCGTCGGCCGAGCGCGGCGCGGGCTTCGGCAGGAAGATCGAGGTGATGAACTCGCCGCGCTTCAGCGCCGTCTTGCCCGGCCCTTTCGGGACCTCCTCGACCGGGAGCTCGCGAACCCCGTCGGGTCCGGCGATCCGCGCCGTCGCGCCGGCGGCGACGAGCGCGGGAACGCTGTCGGCGGCGGGCGAGGCGTTGCAGAGATTACCGGCGATCGTGGCGCGGCCCTGGACCTGCGTCGACCCGATCAGCTCGGCCGCCTCGACGACCCCCGGCCAGGCGGCCTCGAGGCCGTCATGCTCGCCCATCTCGGCGGTCGGGACACCCGCGCCGATGCGGAAGCCGCCGTCTTCCTCAATGATCGTCCGCATTTCGGGGATGCGCTTTATGTCGACCACGAGGTCGGGCTCCACGAACCCCGATTTCATCCGCACCAGGAGATCGGTTCCCCCGGCAAGGACATGGACTCCGCCGCTCTCGGCGGCGAGCAGCCCCACCGCGCTTTCTATGGTTTCAGGCGCCGCGTAGCGCATAACAACTTTCCTTCGGTTACAAACGGACTCGCGACGGCGCCACCTTACTCGGCCCGCCGGCCGGACGCCATGTCCGGCGTATCGCGAGAGGATTTGCCGCACGAATCCGCGGCCCATTGGATCGATCGATGCGATGGCCTAACGTGACGGCGCCCCGGCCCCGAGGGTGCGAACCGCGCGAAAAGAAATCGATTTGCCTTCCGAAAGCGAGATTTCAGCGATGACGTGGCCGTTTTCCTGCGAAAAGGCGCCGGCGACCGGCCGAAACGGCGTGGTGGCGACCAACCATCCCCTCGCCTCGGCCGCCGGCACCGAGATCCTGGCTGAGGGCGGAAACGCGATCGATGCAGCGGTGGCGGCGCTCTTCGCCCTGACCGTGGTCGAGCCGATGATGGTGGGCATCGCCGGCGGCGGCATATCGCATCTGCGTCTCGCGGACGGCACGCACGTGATCATCGACGCGATGGCGACGGCGCCGAAATCCGCACACGCGGCGATCTATACGCCGATTTCCGACACGATGCCGGACTACATGGAGGTGGAGAACCGGCGGAACATCGTCGGACCGTCCGCCGTGGCCGTGCCGGGAAACCTCGCGGGCTGGTGCGACATGCTCGCCCGTTTCGGGCGCCTGTCCCTGGCCGACGTCGTCGAGCCGGCCATCCGCTTCGCGCGGCGCGGCTTCGTCGCCTCCCACTATCTCGCCGGCGCGATCAGGGACTGCGCCGCGGACATGTCGCTCGACCCGGAGATCTCCCGGGTGCTGGTGCCGGGCGGGCGGCCGCTGACGCCGGGGGAACGACTGGTGCAGCCCCAGTACGCGGAGACCCTGGCGCTGATCGCGCGGGAGGGCGCCCCCACCCTTTACGGAGGCGTGCTCGGGACCGCTCTCGCCGAGCGCATCGCGACGGGCGGCGAAGACGCGGGATGGCTGAGCGCCGAGGACCTGCGCGGCTACCGGACCGTCGACCGCGCGCCCGTCTCGGGCAGCTACCGCGGATACGAGGTGCTGGGCGCGCCGCCGCCCGCATCCGGCACTCACGTCCTGCAGATGCTGAACATGCTGGAGGCCCACGATCTGCGAGAGCTCGGCTTCGGCGCCCCCGACACGCTGCACCTGCTCATAGAGGTCATGCGGATCGCCTTCGAGGACCGGCGCGCCTACAACGGCGACCCCGCGTTCGTCGACGTTCCGGTCGAACGCCTGGTCTCGAAGGACTATGCGCGCGAGGCGGCGGGGCGAATCCGGGCGCGCGGCGGCCCAACCACGGGCCCGGCGCCCGACGCGGAACCGCGCAACACCACCCACGTCACGGTCGCCGACAGGTCCGGCAACGTCGTCGCCGCGACCCACACCATCAACTGGCTCTTCGGCGCCCGCTTCATGGTCCCGGGCACGGGGATCGTTCCGAACAACTACATGGCGAATTTCGATCCGCATCCGGGCAACGCCATGTCCATCGTGCCGGGCAAGCGCGTGCCGACGGCGATGTCGCCTACCATCGTGCTGCGGGACGGGCGCCCGGCTTTCGCCGTGGGCCTGCCCGGCGGGACGCGCATCTTCCCGTCCGCCATGCAGATGATCGTCAACGTCGTCGATCACGGCATGCCGCTCCAGCATGCCGTGGAGGCCCCTCGCATCTGGACGCAGGGCGAGGAGGTGGAGATCGAAAAGGGTTACAGCGGCGCCCGGGCCGCGCTCGACGCGCGCGGACACGACGTGCGGGTGGTGCCGCATATCGGCGGCGGCATGAACGCGATCGCCTTTTCGGAGGACGGCACCATGGAGGGCGCCGCGTGCTGGCGCGCCGACGGCAGCGTCTCGGCGACGAGCGGCGGCCACGCGCGACCGGGCGTGCGGTTCTGGCCGGACCGGACGGACGACGACGGCGACGGCGACTGAATTCCCACCCGGCGCGGCGTTGCCCGCCGGAAGGCGTCAATACGACGATTCATAGGCCGCGCAGCGTTCCTCCGGGCTCATACCCTTCAGAAAGGCCAGCTCGCCGCGCTTGTGGGCGACGTAGACGGACGCGAAATCGCCCGTGAACCAGCCGCGAACCGTGTCGTCGGCCTCGAATTTCGCCAGGGCCTCCTCGAGCGACCGCGGCAGCCGGATGAGGCCGCGCTTCGCCAGCTCCGTGGCCGGCAGCAGCGACAGGTCCTCCTGCGTGATCGCAGGGGCCGGCAGGCCTTCTTCTATTCCTTGCGAGCCGGCATGGACGATCGCGGCCAGCGCCAGATGGGGCGAGGCGGCCGCGTCTCCGGCGCGGAACTCGAAATTGAACTGCCGCGCGACCGCCTGCGGATCGGCGGCGGTGACCGGGCATATCCGCACCGCCGCCTCCCTGTCGCGAAAGCCGAGATTGTTGAAGGCCGCGCTCCAGCGATGCGGCGTCAGCCGCAGGTAGGAAATGTCGGAGGGCGCGGTGAGCGCGAGGAAACGGTCGAGGTACTTCAGGACCCCGGCGACGAAGGACCCGGCGATCTCCGACAGCCCTGCCGGACTGTCGGCCGAATAGGTCGCGGGGTTTCCCTCGCCGTCGACGAAGCTCATGTGGATGTGGACGCCGTTGCCGACGCTCGCCGGATCGCGGATAGGCGTGAAGTTCACCTCCTCGCCGAGCCGGGCGGCCGTCATCCGCGTCAGCTCGCGCAGGATCACCGCGGCGTCCGCGGCGCCGACGCCCTTTCGCGGGTCGTTGGTTATCTCGAACTGGCTCGCGCCGTATTCCTTCATGAAGGTGTCGGGCGTCAGCCCGGCTTGGTCCAGCGCGGCCATCAGGGCCTCGCCGAAACGGCGGCGCCCGGAGAACCCGGTCAGCGCGTAGGCCTGTCCGAGAGGCGGACTGGCCCCCTTGAACTGGAACTCGTGCTCGAAGGCCGCCACGAGCTCGATGCCGGCAACCCTCTTCAGCCTATCCAGCGCACCCCTGAGGATCGACCGCGTGCAGAGGTTCCAGGGCGTACCGTCGAGCCCGGTGATGTCGCCGAGCATGAAGCGCTCGACCGGGCCGTCGTCGCCGAAATCGATCTCGACGCCGGCATTCGGATCGGGGACGAGCAGGAGATCGCCCAGCGCGCCGAACGGACTTTCGGCGATGGCGTCGAAGCAGGTGATCATGACGTTGGTGGGCGTCCAGCCGACGCCCCTGCGTAGCCGTTTGTCCAGATCGGCGACCGGAAACGCCTTGCCGCGGGTCTTGCCGGCGATATCGGGGGCGGCGACGAAAATCAGCGGATTGGCGATCATGCGCGGCTTCTCGAACTTGCGGGGCCGCCGGATCGGGGAATCCGGCGCAATCGTCAGACAGGAGACAAACACTTGCCGTGCGCCGTGACAACCGGCGCCGTCCGTCCCCGCTGGCGCTTCCCCGCGATCCGGACTAGCGTGCCGACATCCCTTCCCGCCGGAACCGAAGAGGCGACATGGCGGCTGTTTCGGACGCGACCTCCCGCACACTTCTGACGCCGGACGATCCGGCGCCGCTGGAGATCGTCAATCCCGACAGCGACCACCCGATCCTGCTGGTCTGCGAGCACGCGGGCCAGGCGATCCCGTCGGTTCTCGGCGATCTCGGGTTGCCCGGAGGCGATATAGACCGGCACATAGGCTGGGACATCGGCGCCGGTGCGGTCGCCAGGCGCATGGCCGAGCGCCTCGGATGCGCGTGCGTGCTGCAGCCCTACAGCCGGCTCGTCATCGACTGCAACCGACCGACCGCCGCCCCGGACTCGATTCCCGAGGTCAGCGACGGATCGACCGTCCCGGCAAATCTGGACCTGACGGAACCGGAGCGCACGGCCCGGGTGGACGAGATTTTCCAGCCGTTCCAGGACGCCGTGGCGAACGTCCTCGATCGGGGTCCTGTCCGGGCGGCTTTCTCCATCCATTCGTTCACGCCGGTCTTCGGAGGCGTTTCCCGTCCCTGGGACATCGGCTTCCTGTTCCGAAAGGACGAGCACACATCCGCGCGCCTCGCCGATCTCGTCAAAGATCTCCGCCCCGAACTGCGGATCGGCATGAACGAGCCCTACCGGATCGACGACCTGTCGGACTGGTTCGTCCCGCGGCACGGCGAGGCCCGCGGCCTGCCGCACAGCCTGATGGAGATCCGCAACGACCATATCGATGGCGCCGCGGGACAGGACCGCTGGGCGGAATGGCTATCCGTGACGCTCGACCGCTGGCTTGAAGGGACGTGAAATGACGCTCACCCGGGACGTGCCGCTCGTCACGGAGCAGTCCGCGCTCCTCTATATCGACGTGCAGAACTTCTGCGCGCATCGCAAGGGCGGCGAGTTCAAGGACGTCCCCGCGCCCGAGTTCGGCGAGAAGTACGGCTGGTTCTTCGACCAGCTCGAGGCGCGCGTGGTGCCGAACATGCAGCGACTGCAGGCGGCCTGCCGCGCGGCGGGAATCGAGGTGATGTACACCACGATCGAGAGCCTCACGCGGGACGGCCGCGACCGCAGCCTCGACTACAAGATCACCGGCTTCAACGTCCCGAAGGGGTCGTGGGACGGCAAGGTGATCGACGCGCTGAAGCCGGGCGACGACGAGATCGTCCTGCCGAAATCGTCCTCCTCGGTTTTCGTCTCGACCCATATCGACTACGTCCTGCGCAACCTCGGGGTGAGGCAACTCGTCATCTCCGGGCTCGTCACGGACCAGTGCGTGGAGAGCGCGATCCGGGACGCCTGCGATCTCGGCTATCTGGTGACGCAGGTGACCGACGCCTGCCTCACCTATACGCAGGCGCGGCACGACCATTCGCTGACGACCATCAAGGGCTACTGCCGGCAGGTGACGACCGACGCGCTGGTCGCCGAACTGGCCGGCTGACCGCCGGCGCCGCGCCGAAGTTGACAGCGCCGTCGCGCGGCCAATAGCGTAATCGCGTCAATCCGGGCCACGTCGATGGATATCCGCACCTATACCGGCTTCGTGACGGCCGCCGAAACGCAGAACATCACGCTGGCGGCGCAGATGCTGAACATCACCCAGTCGGCGCTGTCGCGGCAGATCCGCAGCCTGGAGGAGTCCCTCGGGCTGCGCCTGTTCGAGAAGGCGGGACGCAACGTGAGGCTGACGGCGGCCGGCGAGGCGCTCCTGTCGCGCGTCAACGGCGTGCTGGCGGCGGACCGCGACCTGCGCGCCTTCGCCGGCGATCTCGCGCGGGACCAGAGCGGGCTCCTGAAGATCGGCGCCTGTTCGCAGCTGATCGAGCGCTACCTGCCGATGTTCCTGCGCGACTGGCGCGCGGCCAATGCGGGGATCGACGTGCGGCTCGAGGACGCCGGCGGGCCCGAACTGATGGAAAGGCTCCAGGCGGGCTCGGTACACCTGACGATCAGCGCGATGCCCTCCACGCCGATCGAGCCCTTCGAGACCCTTCGCCTCGGCGAGCTCGCCTTCCTGGCGGTCGCCACGCCCGACCTGCTTCCGGATACCGGCGGTCCGATCGAGATCGCCGCGCTGCTCGAAAGCCCGATCCTGACGCTGAACCGCCGCCACGCCTCGCGCGAGGTCTTCGACGCCGCTTGCCGGCTGACCGGAATCGTGCCGCGGATCGTGCTGGAAGGGGCTTCGCCGCACACGCTGTTCGCGCTGGCGGAAGGCGGAAACGGCGTCGCCGTCGTACCCTCGTCGGCGCGGCTCGACAGCCACACGCTGACGAGCCGCCCGATCACGCTGCGCGGCGAGCAGATCAGCTTCGACATATGCGCCATCTGGGACGGGCGAATGCCCCTGCCGGCCTACGGCAAGCGGTTCATCGAAGGCCTCAGGGCGCACATCATGGCCGAAGAGAACAAAACGGCGGCACAGGGGCGCACGCCGGGGCCGCATCTGCATATCGTTTGAACACATTCCGGTTCGGTATCGATAATGCGCAGAATCTTTCATTGGACGCCGGCTTTCGGCGCTCGCTAAGCTGAATTTTCGGTTCCGGGGCGGATCCGAGACCAACCGGGCGACGAGGTGTGCATGGGCGGGAGCGTCGCGACTTTCCTGCGGAATCTGAACCAGGAACGGATCGTCCTCGTCGTCGCGGTCCTGATCTTCGGCGCCGCCGTGATCGGGCTGCCGGGATTCCTGACGGCGGCGAACCTGATCGCCATCGTCCGCTCCATCGCGGTTTTGGGCATCCTCGCGCTGGGGATGTCGGTCGTCATCATCGGGCGTGGCATCGACCTGTCGATGGTCGCCGTGATGGCGATGTCGGTCGCCTGGTACCTGCAGCTTCTCGGCGACGGGATGCCGGACTCCCTGGCGTTCGCGCTGGTGCTCGGCGGCGTGCTGGCGATCGGGCTGATAAACGGCTTCCTCATCGCCTATGCCGACGTCCCGGCGATCTTCGTGACGCTGGCGAGCGGGGCCTTCGTCTTCGGCTACGTGCGCTCGCAGCTGATCCCTTCGGACGCGGTGCCGGTGCCCGACGGGCATTGGGTCGAGATCACGGGCGGGCTGCGGTTTCTCGGCGTGCCGATCGAGATCTATCTCTTCCTGCTGCTCTCCGGCGCGGCGTTCGTTCTCCTGCGCTTCACGAAATGGGGCCGGTACGTCTACTACGCCGGCGACAATCCGATCGGGGCGCGCAACATCGGCATCCCGGTGCGGCCGATGCTGATGCTGCGCTACGCTCTGTCGGCGGTGATCGCCTTCGTGGCGGGACTGCTGACGGCGGCCAGCCTGCACTCGATCAACACCCGCGTGGTCAATTCCACCCTGCTCTACGACATCGTGCTCGTCGCGGTGATCGGCGGCATCGGCCTGTCCGGCGGAAAGGGTGGCGTCCGCAACGTCCTCGTCGGCGCGGCGCTGATCGGCATCATGCTGAACGCGATGACGATCATCGACATCCCGCTGCTCTATCAGAACCTCATCAAATCGACGATCCTGCTGTTTGCGATCATCGTCGACGGCGTGCTCAACCCGCGCGACGAGCAGACGGCCCAGCAGGGCGATATCTGAACGGAGCGCCGACAACGACATCAGAGTCCAACAGGGGAAAGAGTGAAACGATGAAACCGATGAGAACCGTACTGGCCGCTGCCGCGCTGACGGCGGCGACTTTCGCCGCGCTGCCGGCATATGCGCAGGATCCCGCTCCGGCCGCCTATGCCGAAGCGCTCAAGGGCAAGCGCGTCCTGCTCGTGCCGATGGCCATGGGCTTCGACCTCGCCCAGGGCTGGGCCGCGATCCTCAAGCGCGAGGTCGACGCCTTCGGCGGCGTCTTCGAGACGCGCGATCCGAACTGGAGCGTGGAAGCCGGCGCCCAGGCGATCACCGAGGCGATCTCGGCGGATCCCAAGCCCGACGTGCTGATCGTCATGTCGCCGGACCTGAATTCCTACTCCAAGCTCATGAAGAAGGCGCAGGAGGCGGGAATCTACGTCCTGCTCATCGACAACCCGGCGAACTTCAAGGCCGACGCCTATCTCGGCAGCGACTGGACCCAGCTCGGCCGGCTGGAGGCGGAAGCCGTGGTCAAGGGCTGCGGCCCCGACTCCTCGAAGAAGATCGGCCTCGTGCAAGGCGATCAGGTGAACGCGACGAGCCTGTTCCAGTATGCCGGCATCATGGACGTGCTCTCCAAGCATCCCGACTTCGAGGTCGTGGCCAAGCCCGACTCGAACTGGGACGCGACGACCTCGCGCAACGTGACCACCACCATGCTGCAGCAGCACCCTGACATCTGCGGGATCATCGACTTCTGGGACGGCGACGCGACCGGTGCGGCCGCGGCGATCCGCGACGCCGGCATGCAGGACAAGGTGTTCCTCGTGACGACGGGCGGCGGCGAGAAGACGGCCGACTGCGACATGATCGAGAACGGCACCTACGGCGCCGTCGTCATGACCGAGCTGAAGCAGGAAAGCTACAACATGGTCACGATGATCAAGTACCTGCTGCAGAGCGGCCAGCCGCCCGGAACCTCGTCGCCGTACCTCTACACGCTGCTGAAGGCGACGACGAAGGACAACCTCAAGCCCGACAGCTGCTGGGACCTGAAGGCCCTTCAGGCGGAAGCGGGAGAGTAGTCCGGCTCCACGAATCCGGGGGTGGCCGGCCCAGGGCGGCCGCCCCTCTTGCCGCGTGCGCATCGAACAGACGGATTGCAGATGACGACCCGTGAGCGCCTGCAGGCGTGGCGCTACAATTTCATTCCCGATCACGTCATCGGCGAGATCCTGACAAAGCGGTGGACCGACAACGCGATCCCGTTCCTCGCCCTCGTCACGACGGTGGCGACGTTCGGCAGCATCATCCCGGGCTTCTTCCAGCTCTATTCGCTACAGGAATCGACACGCCAGCTCGGCGAGTTCAGCCTCGTCGTGATCGGGCTGACGGTCGTGATGCTGGGCGGCGGCATCGACCTCGCCGTCGGCTCCATCTTCGCACTCTCGGCCTTCGCCGCGGTCTCGACCTTCTTCATCTTCGAGCAGCCCGTCTGGGTCGCCTTCCTGGCGTCGATGGCGACCGGCCTCGTCTTCGGCGCGGTCAACGGCTACCTGATCGGCTTCCTGAGGCTCAGGGCGTTCATCACGACGCTGGTGACCTTCATCATCGGCCGGGCTCTCTACGACATCCTCGTCGTCGCCCACGGTTCGAAGATCCAGCTTTCCTTCGCCTCGTCCGACACCTGGGACTTCATCGGCGACGGCACGCTCCTCGGCATTTCCGTGCCCGTGCTGGCGGCGATCGCGCTTGCCATCGTCACCCATGTCGCGCTGACGCGCTCCCGGCCCGGCTGGCACGTGCTCGCCGTCGGCGGATCTCGGCGCTCGGCGCACAATGCCGGCATCCGGGTCCGGCTGACGGTTTTCCTGACCTATGTGTTCTCCGGCCTCTGCTCGGCGGGCGCCGGCTTCCTGATCGCGACGCGGCTGAGCGGCGCCGGACCGGGCACCGGCCTCGGGCTCGAGATCCTCGCGCTGACCGCCGCAGTCGTCGGCGGCAACAGCCTCGGCGGCGGGCGCGGATCGGTCGTCAAGGGCCTGATGGGCGCGGTGATCGTGCTGGTGATGACCAACGGCCTGATCCGTCTCGGCTACGGCACCGGAACCAACCAGATGGTTCTGGGCATCCTGCTCGCCGCCGCCGTGACGATCGACATCCGCTGGCTCAAGAACCGCCACAAGGTGCTGAACGAGGTCTATGTCGCCCCGGTCTATCTGCGCATGGGCGACACGCAGTCCGCCGTGCCCGGCTCCGGCTCGCCCTACGCGCTGAACAACCGTCTGTCGGAGGCCGAGCCGATCGGCCTCGGCGAGCTCGAGGGGCCCGAGGACGTCATCCTCGACCGCGACGACAACCTCTATTGCGGCACGCGCCACGGCGAGATCGTGCGCTTCTTCGCGCCCGACTACACCCGCTCGGAGGTGTTCGCCCATATCGGCGGCTTCCCGCTCGGCCTCGCCTTCGACCACGACGGCAACCTGCTGTCCTGCGTCGGCGCGATGGGGCTCTACAGGATATCGCCCGAGCGCGAGGTGACGCGGCTTTCGGCCGAGACGCACCGCTCGTTCACCTCGATCGTCGACGACGCCCGCCTGCGCGATCCAAACGACCTCGACATCGCGCCGGACGGCAAGGTCTACTTCACCGATTCCACCAAGCGCTACGACGCCCACGACTGGGCGCTCGACTCGATCGAGAACCGGGCGACCGGGCGACTCCTGGTCTACGACCCGAAGGACGGCAGCACGCGCACGCTGCTCGACGGCTACCGCTATACGAACGGCGTCTGCATGGCGCACGACAACAAGTCGCTGTTCTTCTGCGAAAGCTGGGCGTGCCGCATCCACCGCTACTGGCTCGAAGGTCCGAAGGCCGGCACCGCCGAGTGCGTGATCCGCGACATGCCCGGATACCCGGACAACGTGAACCGGGCCTCCGACGGGACCTACTGGATGGCGTGGCTCGGCATGCGGACGCCGAGCTTCGACCTGTCGCTGCGCCATCCGGGAATGCGCAAGCGCATGACGCGCCGCCTGCCGCAGGACGACTGGCTGTTCCCGAACATCAACACCGGCGGCGTGGTGAAGTTCGACGACAGGGGCGAGATCATCCGGACCTACGGCGATCTGTCCGGGCTGTCGCATCCGATGGTGACGTCGATGCGCGAGCACAAGGGCTACCTCTACATCGGCGGCATCCTCAACAACCGGGTCGGCCGTTATCGCATCGAGGGGGCCGATGCGGCCTGGACGTCGAACGACGCCTATTGGGGCAAACGGTCATGATCTTCGACCCGATCCTCGACATCTTCCGCGGCAAGGCGGTCACGATCCCCCCGCTGGACGGCGCGTTCCGCGCGAATACGGCACTCGACGAGGCGGCCGTCGTCGCCCACCTGCCCGCGGCCGACAATCTGTGCAAGGCCGGCGGCCGCCTGCTCGCGACGAGCGGCGCTCGCCTCTACGCCGTGAGGGACGGCGCCCCGCCGGACCTCGTCGAGACCTTTCCTGCAGAGATCACGGCGGTCGCAGCCGCGCCGGAGGGAACGCTCGCCGTCGCCCTCGACGATGGAACGCTGATCGAAGGCGGAAGGCCGGCCGAGCTACCGAAGGGCGTGTCCTGCATCACCGCCCTCGCCTACGGATCCGACGGGTCGCTGTGGCTTGCCAACGGCTCCGACCGCCACCCGGCTTCCGGCTGGGCCGCCGATCTCATGGAGAAGAACGCCAACGGCTCGGTCTGGTACCGGCGGAAGGGCGAAGGGTTCAAGGGCATCGCCAAGGGCCTCGAATGGCCCTACGGAATCCTCCCCACGGGCGAGGCGGCGCTCGTCAGCGAGTGCTGGCGGCACCGGCTCGTGCGGGTCGGTCTCGACGGCGTGGATCCGCTCCTCACTCACCTGCCGGGCTACCCGGCGCGGATTTCGCCCGCCGCCGACGGCGGAGCGTGGCTTTCGATCTTCGCGCCGCGCAACCGGCTGATCGAACTCGTGCTTCAGGAAACCCTCTACCGGCACGACATGATGGCCGAAGTGCCGCGCGAGTTCTGGATCGCGCCGGCGCTGTCGTCGGGGCGCAGCTTCCTCGAGCCGCTGCAATGCGGCGGCATCCGGACGATGGGCGTGCACAAGGCCTGGGCGCCCAGCACGTCGTTCGGCCTCGTCGCGAAGCTCGACGCCAACTTCCTCCCGGTCTTCAGCCTGCACAGCCGGGCGAACGGCATCCGCCACGGAACGACGAGCGCGATCGAGGCGGACGGACGGCTCCTCGTCGCCTCGAAGGGCGGCGACGGCATCCTGGCGCCGGAGGTGACGTGATGGACCCGATCGTGCGCATGGAGCGCATCACCAAGGCCTACCGCAGCGTGCCGGCGGTCAAGGACGTCGATTTCGACCTCAACGAGGGCGAGATCCATGCGCTCCTCGGCGAGAACGGCGCGGGCAAGTCGACGCTGACGAAGGTGATGGCCGGCGTCGTGGAGCCGACGGCCGGGCGGATGACCTATCGCGGCGCGGAGGTGCAGTTCGCGACGCCCCACGAGGCGCTGCAGGCGGGGATCGCAATGGTGTTCCAGGAGACGAGCCTGGTGCCGTCGATGACGGTCGCGCAGAACCTCTATCTCGGTTCGGAGAACTTCCTGAACCGCCTGCGCGGCATCTACATCTCCGCGCAGCAGTTCCTGCAGTCGCTGAACTTCCCGGTCGACCCGACGGCGATGGTCGAGACGCTCGGAGCCGCCAAGCGGCAAATGATCGAGATCGCCCGGGCCGTGCATCACGAAGCCCGCGTCATCATCTTCGACGAACCGACGGCCTCGCTGACGCCGGAGGAGAAGCGCCACTTCTTCGCGCTCCTGCGCCGGCTGAAGGCGCGCGGCGTGTCGATCGTCTTCATCAGCCATGCGCTGGAGGAAGCGCTGATGATCTCCGACCGCATCACCATACTGCGCGACGGCGAACTGGTGGCCACCGGCCCGACCTCGGGTTTCGACCGCGAGAAGATCATCGCCGCGATGGTCGGCCGGACGCTGTCCGGGGAGCTCTACTCGAAGCGCGACGTGACCCATCTGCGCAAGCCGGGCCGCAAGGTGCTTTCGGTGCAGGACATCTCGATGGGCAACATGGTCCGCAACACGTCCTTTTCCGTGTTCGAAGGACAGATCACGGGGGTTTTCGGGCTGATCGGCTCAGGCCGGACCGAGACGTTCAAGATCGTCGCCGGAATCTACAAGCGGGACTTCCTGCGCGGCGGCGCGATCGCGCTCGACGATCAGCCGGTGCGCTACTACACGCCCGCCGAGGCCGTGCGCGACGGCATCGCCTACGTGACCGAGGACCGCAAGTCCGAAGGCATCTTCGAGACGATGTCGATCGGCGAGAACCTGTTCGGCGGCCTCCTGGCGGCGGGGCGCGAGGAGGGGCTCGTCATCCGCACCCGCGCGATCCGCGACCTCGCGGAGGAATGGACCGGCCGGCTCAACATCAAGACGATCAACGCCGACGCGCGCGTCGTGGAACTGTCGGGCGGCAACCAGCAAAAGGTCGTGATCGGCAAGGGCCTGGTCCAGAGGCCGCGCATGGTGATCTTCGACGAGCCGACGCGCGGCGTCGACGTCGCGGCCATCGCCGAGATCCACGAAACCATAAAGGCTCTCGCCGACGAGGGCCTCGCGGTCGTGATGATCTCCTCGTACCTGCCGGAGATCATGAACCTGTCGGACCGGATCCTCGTCTGCCGGCAGGGGCGGATCGTGGAGGAGCTGTCGCCCATCGAGGCGACAGAGGAGAAGATCATGTACGCCGCCGTTCACTAGCTTCGCGCGGCGGCCTCGGCGATCGTGGCGGCAATCTCCTGAAGCGCGGGGACGTAGGTCGCGATCGACGTCTCCAGATCCATGGCGGAGCGGATCCATATCATCGAGACGGTCGCCCGTACCGACCTGTCGACGACCACGGGCACGGCGACGCTTGCCGTCTTGGGATGCAGGCTGCTCTCGGCCCGGACCGCGTATCCGCGCCGTGCGGCTTCCGCCAGCATCGGGTTCAGATATCGATCCGTCAGGTAGGACGCATCCTTCGGGTCGCCGAGGCGGCGGATCTGCTCGACTATGATCGAACGCTCCCGTTCGCTGCAGTGGGCAAGATACACCCGTCCCGCGGAGGTTCGCAGGACCGGGAGCCTGGAGCCGATCATGCCCCGATCGACCGAAAGCGGACTGCGCGGATGGGTCGTCTCCTCGACGACCATCGCCGCGTCCTCGTAGACGCTGAGATCGAGTGGCCAGACGAGCTTCGGCCCGTACTCCCCGAAGATCGGTCCCGCCACGTGGCAAACGTCGGTCGTCGCGACGTAGCTGTCGCCGAGCGAGGCCGCCAGCCGCGCGACGCGCACCCGGTTGTCGGAACTCGAGTAGCGGACATAGCCGTCTTCCTCGAGCGTCTGGAGCAGACGGTAGACGGTGGAGCGCGGAATATCGAGGACCGAGGCGATCTCGGCCGGATTGGTGGAGCGGACCGAATTCACGTACCGAAGGATCGCCAGCCCGCGACGCAGGGACCGGACGCTGTCGCCCTTCGGATCGCTCGTGCGCCTCTCTCCGCTCAACCGCCGTCCCTGCCCGGGCTCGCGCCTGTGCCGCGGGCGGCGCAGGCGGCCGCACAGCGAGCCCGGCCGCCGTCGATCCTACTCGTTCACCACCGGGTTGCTGAGACAGCCGATCGAGCTGATCTCCACCTCGACGGTGTCCCCGGCCTTCATCCAAAGCGGCGGGTTGCGCCGCGCGCCGACGCCGCCCGGGGTGCCGGACACGATGACATCGCCGACTTCGACCGGCAAGATCGTCGAAATGTAGGCGATCAGCGCAGGGATCGGCGTGATCATCAGGTCGGTCGTGGTGTTCTGCACCACCTGCCCGTTCAGCCGCGTCGTCAGCGTGAGCTTCGTGGGGTCGGGGATCTCGTCGGCCGTCACCATCCAGGGGCCGATGCCGCCGGTTCCGGCGAAGGTCTTGCCGGGCAGAAACTGCGACGTATGGCGCTGCCAGTCGCGCACGCTGCCGTCGTTGTAGCAGGAGTAGCCCGCGACGTAGGACAGCGCGTCCGCCTCCGGGATCCGCCTGCCGCGCTTGCCGATGATGACGGCGAGTTCGCCCTCGTAGTCGAACTCGTCGGACTCAAGCGGCTTGACCATGGGCTGGCCGTGGCCGATCTGGCTGCCCGGATAGCGGGAAAACAGGACCGGCTTCTCGGTGACGGTGCGGCCCGTTTCGGCCACGTGGTCCCGGTAATTCAGGCCGATGCAGACGATCTTGTCGGGATCGGTGATGACCGGCTCGAAGGTGACCGCGTCGAGCGCGTAGTCGGCGGCCGTGTCGCCGGCGAAGGCCTTCGCCTTGGCAAGTCCATCGTCGGCGAGAAAGGCCCTCAGGCTCGCAACACCCGGAAAGCGTCGGCCAAGATCGACGATCCCCCCATCGGTGACCAGCCCGAAGCTGGACCGGCCATCGGCACCGAACGAACAAAGCTTCATATCGTCTCCTTAACACCTGCTGCGCGCGAGCGCGGATTCTGTGATGCGAGAACACCGGAAAGGTCGCGGAGATCCGAGACGGCGCCCGCCGTTCCGGCCACATAGCGATCGGGACGGACGAGCACCGCCTCGGCATTCACCTGTTCGAGCCACGCCGCGAGTTCGGGATTGCCGGCATCGGTCACGACCGAGACACCGTCCCCTACGAAGGCATCCCTTATATCGGGGGGAACGCCTCGCCAGAACCCGTCATTGGCGAGTAGCACGAATGCGTAGCCGACATGGTCGTCGAGCAGGCGGCCGTCGCCGAGCCTGGGCTGCGCGGCGGGGCGGCCGCGCAGATCGCCGCGGTCAGCGAAGCAGCCGGGTCCAAGGCGCGGCTGGATCGTCTCGATGAAAGCCGAGCCGTCCGCGTCTCGAAATGCCGCCGTGAGCGCGGCTTCCGGATCGCGCGTGTTGATCAGGCCGCCGAGGCGGACGGCAGTCCTGATGTATTCCCGCACGTTCGGCGAACGCTCGCTTTCGTAGGTATCCAGCAGCGTATCCGGCGCCTTGCCGCGAATGACGCGTTCCAGCTTCCAGGCGAGATTGGCGGCATCGCGGATTCCGGCGCACATGCCCTGGCCCAGGAAGGGGGGCGTCTGATGGGCGGCATCGCCGGCGAGGAGCAGCCGGTCATGCCGCCAAACCTGGGCTACGGCGGAGTGGAACGTGTAGACGGTCGCCCGTTCGAGCTCGGCCTCGTCCCGTCCGAGCCAGGGGCTCAATACTCCCCACACGGCGTCCGGGCGCACCATCTCGCGGGAGTCCTCTTCCGGACGGACCGTGATCTCCCAGCGGCGGCGGTCGCCGAGACCGCGCACGTAGGTAGCGGGGCGATGCGGATCGCAGAACTGCACCGTGTAGTCGCCGAGTTCGGGCTTCGGCGTCTTCAGCACCACGTCGACGATCAGCCAGCGCTCGTGGAAGCCGAGGTCGTCCATCGAGGAGCCGACGAAACGGCGCACCAGCGAGCGAGCGCCGTCGCAGCCGACCACGTAACGCCCCCGGCTGCTCGCGAGCCGGCCGGAGTCGAGGTCCTCGTAGCGCACGCGCACCCACTCGGCCTCCTCGTCGAAAGCAAAGACATCGGCACGGGTGCGCACCTCGACGCTCGGAAACCGGGCAAGGCCCCGGCGCAGCAGCGCCTCGAGCTCGGGCTGGTGGAAGCGGTAGGCCGAGTACCAGCCGTTCGGTCCTATCACGGCCGGGCGCGGCCAGATCAGGATCTGCTCGCCCCCGGTATCGACAAACCGCATGCCCGGATTGAGCCGCGTGGTGCTCGCGATCTCGTCGGCGAGACCGATCGTCTGGAAGACGCGCATCGCCTCGTCGTCGAAGCCGACGGCGCGCGGCAGGTGAAACGTCTCCGCCTCGCGCTCGAGAACCAATGTCGACAAGCCGCAGAGGCCGAGGAGACTCGCCAAGGTCGCCCCGGCCGGCCCGAGGCCGATGACGACGACGTCGTAGAGCGGCTCTTCGATCTGGTCGATTCCGTTCATTGCATGTCCCTGTAGCGGGTCTCGGTTCTTGGATTCGCCCGACCCCGGGGGAACGGCGACCTCCGCCGCCGTGCCAGGTCGGCCCGTGTTGCCGTCCTACTTCTTGATCTGCTGGTAGAGCCACGGACAGTCGACGACGGGCGGCGCCCGCAGGCCCGCCGCCGCCGTGTCGAGCCGCATCTGCCGCATGACCGCCCGCGGCCCCTCCGCCAGATGCAGCCGCTCATGTCCCCAGAAGCTCGGTCCGGTGAACGTTTCGTGCGGCTCCCAGGTCGCCGGGTCGATCACCCTGCCGCCCCAGCCGCTCTCGACGAAAAAGCCCGACGGCGTGTGGGCATAGTAGGAGGTCATGAAGTCGTTGGTGTGGCGCCCGAGCGTATAGGCGATGCGCCCTTCCTGGAGATTGGCGAGGTCGTATCCCTGGCCGACGTCGTCGAGATTGTTGAACTCGACCATGAAGTGGTGGAAGCCCGGATTGCCGACCGCGGCCATGGCAAAGCTGTGGTGACGTCCGTTCACATGGAAGAAATAGAGGTCATAGGGCGTGAGTCCGTAGTCGCTGACGTGGAAACCGAGCACGTCGCGATAGAACGGCAACAGTTCGTCGACGCTGTCGACCTTCAGCACGGCGTGCCCCATGCCGAGCGGACCGGTCTTGAAGCCGGAGATCGGCCGGCCGGGAACGAACGGATCGTCGGCGATCATGGGACCCCAGAACAACTCGATCCGGTTGCCGCCCGGATCGCGGAAGACGATGAGGTCGGTGACGAAGCGCTTGTCGGCGAGCGCGCGCGTTCCTCTTTCCACCGCCGTGCCGCGGCTCTCGAGGAGAGCGGCGAAAGCATCGAGATCCTCCTTCTCGGCCACCTCCCAGCCGAGGAACGCGAGCGTGTCGCCCGGCTCGTCGGAAACGACCAGCCGCTGCTTGCGGTCGTCCATGCGGAAGGCGCGGATCTTGCCCGCCCTGTCGACCTGCTGCATGCCGAGAAGGCCCGAGGCGAATTCGCCCCAGTCGTCGAGCTTGTCGGATCGTACGCCTAAATATCCAAGTGCGATAATGCCCATCACCGCCTCCCGGGTTTCATGGCTGACTTGCCATCGTTCGATAAACACTACCGCGCCCGGCCGGTTCGGGAAGAGCCGATGCGGGGGTGTCCGATGCATGGACAGCCCGTGATCCGGCAAGAAGGCCAGGAAGGCTGTCCATGCTTCTCGTCCCTGGCTAGTGCTTCGCGGAGATCTCGCGGGCCCTGTCGAGGACAGCCGCGGCGTCGATGCCGAGCTCCTTGCGGGAGTCCAGCCAGGCTTGCGGCGCGCCTTCGTACGCCTTCTTCCAGGCCGCGCTCTCCGCTTCGTCGGGAACGACGAACGTCACCCCCTCCTTCTTCGACATCGCGGCGCTCTGCTCCTGGTCGTAACCGTCGATGATCGGCGCGACCCAGTCGGCGAAGGCGCGCCCCGAAAGCGAGTCGATCGCCGCGCGGTCGGGTTCCGGGAGGCCCTCGTAGACCTGCTTGTTCATCACGATGGCCAACGGGTTTGCCGACAGCTTCAGCATCGTGATGTTGGGTGCGGTCTCGTAGAGGCGGAACGTCGTGTAGGCGTCGAACGTCCACATCGCACCGTCGACGACATTGCGCTCGAGCGACTCGTAGACCTGCGGCGCGGGCATGCTGACGCCGCTGGCGCCGAACATGGCGAGCAAGGTCGCCATGAACTGGGACGGCGTGCGCAGCTTCATGCCCTTGATGTCCTCGGGCATCCTGACCGGCCGGTCGTGCATGAACGGATTGTAGCCGCTGGTCGAGAAGAGGCCGATGACCTTGAAGTCCTTGTATTCGTCGCCGAGCAGGCCCTCGTCGAGGAGCGTCTGCAGGACGTCCGTGCCCGCGGCGCTCGACGGTGCGATGCCGGGGACCTCGACGACAGTGGTCCGAGGAAAGACGCCGGGCGTATAGGTCGGGCCGATCAGGGCTACATCGGCGACACCCTTGCGCACCAGTTCCTGCTGGGCGGGCGGTGAACCGAGGATTGCGCCCGGATAGAGCTTGAAGGAGACGCCTTCGCTCAGTTTCGGATTGATCTGATCGATCCAGGCCTGGATGACCTTGCTCGAATAGAAGCCCTGCTCGGGTTCCCAGCTCGACACGCGCATCTCACGCGCATCTGCTCCGGAGGCGAATCCCGTACCGATGGCCGCAGCAAGTGCAAGAGCGGCGGGAACGGCCCTTCTGAAACTTCGGGTGACTACGGTCATTGCTTCCTCCTGTTGTTGCCCGCGGGCGTTGGTCAGTGAGCGTGTTGCGGCAGCCAGAGAACGAGTGCCGGAAAGGCGATGACGATCGCGATGCGGAAGAGATCGGCGACGACGAAAGGAAGGACGCCTCGCCACATCTCGATGAGGCGGACGTCGCCGTAACTCGCCTTGATCACGAAAAGGTTCATGCCGACGGGCGGCGTGATCAGACCCATTTCCACGACCATCACGGCGTAGATGCCGAACCAGACGAGATCGATGCCCGCGGCCCGCGCGATCGGCACGAACAGCGGTACCGTCAGCAGCAGCATGGCGAGTGAATCCATCAGACTGCCGAGCAGCAGGTAGGCAACCGTCATGACGACGATCAGCAGGATCGGGTTGGCGACGAGATCGCCGAACAGGGAGGTCAGAGAAAACGGCAGCCCGCTCAGAGCCAGAAAGAAGTTGAAGAGATTGGCGCCGATGACGACCAGATACAGCGCGCCGCAGGTGCGCGCGGTGTCCGCGGCCGCCGACAGGAGGCCGGCCATGTCGAGCTGGCGGGAGACAAGACCGTAGACGAGCACGAGGCCGACGCCGATCGCGGCGGTCTCGTTGGCTGTGAAGACGCCGGAGTAGAGCCCACCCATGATAAGCGCGAATATGCCCACCGGCGGCGCCAGATCGCCGAAAGCCGCCAAACGCTCCGGGCCCGAGGCCCGCACGATGCGCGGCGCCGTCGCCCAGCCGAACAGCAGCGGCAGGAACACGGCGAGGCAATAGAGCCCGACGGCGATCGCGATCGGCCCGAAGGTGGCGAGCAGAAGGCTCTTGATCGACTGCTCGGCGAGAAACGCATAGATGACGAGGACGGTGGATGGCGGGATCAGGATGCCGAGCGTCCCGCCGGCGGCGACCGTGCCGGAGGCCAGCGACTTGGTATAGCCGGCAGCCTGCATCTCCGGCATGGCGATACGGCTCATTGTCGCCGTGGTCGCCAGCGAGGAGCCGGAGATCATGCCGAACCCGGCCGAGGCCCCGATGGTGGCGAGCGCGAGACCGCCCTGGCGGTGGCCGATCAGCGTACGCATCGAACGGTAGAGACGGCCCGACAGACCGCTCTTGGCCGCGAGGTTCCCCATCAGCACGAAAAGGGGCAGGACGGACAGCGTGTAGTTGGTCAGCGAATCCCACAGCGTCGTCGCGCCGATCGCGGCGACGCCGCCGGTGCCGATGATCCAGGCGCAGCCCGCGAGCCCGACCAGGCCCATCGCCGCGCCGACGGGGACCTCCAGCATGATCAACGCGATGGTGACGGCGAAGCCGGTCCCGCCGATCAGCAGACCGCTATCCATTCGGTTTGCCCCGCCCGAGCGCGGCAAGCAATCCGCGGAACGCCGCCAGAACCGCAAGGCCGAGCGCCGCCGCGACGACGATCCAGAGCGTCGAAACCCTCAGCCCGATGTCGGGAGTGGCCTGGAGGCTGCCGGCTTTCTCCCATGCGCTCTGGACCGAAAAAACGAAGAGGAGCACCACGAAAGCGATCGAAAGCAGGGCTCCGAACACCGTCAGGACAGCGCCGCTGCGGCCCGACAGGAACTCGCTGATCATCTTCGCGGTGACGTGCTCCAGCCCGGCAAAGCAGGTCGGCATGCTGAGGAGGGCGCCGAGGCCGACGAACAGCGTGGTCAGCTCGATCGCCGAATCGACATTGGAGGAAAACAGCGCCCTCGCCAGAACGTCGGCGATGGTGACGGCCGCGCCCGCGACGAAGAAGCCGGCCGCAACGAGGAGCAGCGTCGACATCACGGCGTTCGAGAAACGCTCGGCCCGGGACAGGCGCGCGCCGGTCAGCGGGTCGATCCCGCTCCCGATGAAATACGTCGCGAGGCTGCCGGCACGGGCGGCCCCTGTCTCGACCGCGGGATCGGCGAGCGATTCCGGCCGTTCTCGCCCGGGCGCGTTCATTCTCCCCTCGCTGAAGTCTTGTCGTTTGTTGAGCCAAGGCTAGGACGGCGGTTCACGCGCCAGACAGAGGAATCAGCGGAATGTCCGCCTGGCGGACAAACCTGTCCCGACCGCCGGGACGGGACGTTACGGCCCCCGCCGTCCGCTCACGGAGCGCTAGACGGGGTCGCTGCCCCGGACCTCCAAGGCTTCGAGAAAACGCGAGACCATGTTGTAGGCGGCGACCGTGGCGACGAGCTCCACCATCAGCCTTTCATCGAACTGCGCACGCGCGGCGGCGAAGATGGCTTCGTCCACGTGGACGTTGCGGGTCATGGCATCGGTCAGGGCGAGGACCGCGCGCTGCCGGTCATCGAACAGCGCGGAGCCTTCCCATTCGGCGAGTTCGCCGAGCTGCGCCGGCGTCATGCCTTCGGCCAGGGCGATCGGGGCGTGCTGCTCGGCCTCGTAGGGCGCGTCGTTCAGGATGGCGACGCGCATGATGACGAGTTCCCTAAGATCGCCCGGAAGGCTCGTCTGCTGCCGGATCGCGGTCAGATAGGTGAGCCAGCCCGCGGCAACGGAAGGGCTGTGCAGCAGCATGCGGTAGAGATGCGGAAAACTGCCCCGCTGCGCGACGATATCGGCGGCGATCGTCTCGCGCTCCGGGCCGTCGACGTCACAATACCCGATCCTCGCCATCTCCTCCCCCTCGCCTCGCTCGCGGTTTCCCGCCGTCTAACGGCATTCGATCCGGAAAGGAAAGACCGATTTCTAACCGCAAGGCAGTTCCTATCGGGCGACTGTCCGCCAGGCAGACGGCTTGGCCGAAGACAATGGCGTTCGCATTGGCTGGATGGCCGTAGATATCCGCAGGAAACGGCGTCGGCCGAATACAAGCCCGTGGCAGCCGATGACAGGGCCGGCCCGCGCATATCCGCACTCGGCTATATGTGAACTGCGTGGCCGAGCGCCTTGAGGGCGGCTTCCTGGAAACCTTCGCCTTGGGTGGGATGTGCGTGTATCGTGCCGGCGATGTCCTCGAGCCGCGCGCCCATCTCGATAGCCAGGCCGAACGCAGCCGAAAGTTCGGACACGCCCTGCCCGACGGCCTGAATACCGAGAACCAGATGGTTGTCGGCGCGCGCGACGACGCGCACGAAGCCGTCCTCGGCGAGCCGGGTCATGGCGCGCCCGTTGGCGCTGAAAGGGAACTGGCCGACCTTGATCTCGCGTCCCGCCGCGCGCGCCTCGTCGGGCGACGATCCGACCGAGACGATCTCCGGATCGGTGAAGCAGATCGCGGGGATCGCTCGGACGTCCCAACTTCGACGTCTGCCGGCAACGATCTCGGCGACCATCTCGCCCTGCGCCATGGCACGATGGGCGAGCATCGGCTCGCCGGTCACGTCTCCGATCGCATAGACGCCGCGCATGGAAGTACGGCACTGGTCGTCGATCCGCAGGAACCGGCCGGCCATGTCGAGATCGATTTCCTCCAGCCCCCAGCCCTCGGTCACCGGCCGGCGGCCGACCGTGACCAGCACTTTCTCCGCTGGAATGCGTCTTTCACCATCCGCGGCGTCGACGATCAGTGCGTCCTTCCTTCCCGACAGCCCGCGCGCCCGCGCGCCAGTCACCGTCGTCACGCCAAGCTCGTTCAGTCGCTTCACGACCGGGCGGGTCAGCTCGGCATCGTAGAGCGGCAGAATACGGGACTCGGCCTCCACGATCGTCACGTCGGTGCCGAGCTTCGCGAAGGCCATGCCGAGTTCGAGGCCGATATAGCCGCCGCCGACGACTGCGAGCGTCTTGGGCTGCGCCGTCAAAGCCAGCGCCTCCGTCGAGGAGATCACCGTGCCACCAAAAGGCAGATCCGGGAGGGCAACCGGTTCCGAACCCGTGGCTATGACGATGGTCCGCGCCTTGATGACCTGCACGCCGGTCTCGGTCTCGACGGCGACCGTCTTGCCGTCTCGGAAACGGGCGTGGCCGTGGACCGATTTCACTCCGGCTTTCTTCAGGAGTCCCGCGACGCCGTTGTTGAGGCGGCCGACGATGTGGTCCTTCCAGGCAACCGTCTTCTTCAGATCGACGTTCGGTCCGGTGACGGAAATGCCGAGCGGGTCCGAAGCGGTCGACCAGCGTACGGCCTTCTCGAATTCCTCGGCGGCGTGGATCAGCGCCTTGGAGGGAATGCAGCCGACATTGAGGCATGTGCCGCCCGGCTTACCTTTCTCGACGATCATCGTGTCGATCCCGAGCTGACCCGCGCGGATCGCGCACACATAGCCGCCGGGGCCGGCGCCGATGACGAGGAGTGAGCAGGTGATCTCGTTCATCGTCGTCTCTCAGCCTTCCACGAAGATCAGCGCCGGCGTTTCCAGGAGCGTCTTTAGGCGCTGGACGAACACGGCGGCATTCCAGCCGTCGACGACGCGGTGATCGAAGGAGCACGAAAGGTTCATGGCCCTGCGCGGAACGAACTCCTTGCCATCCCAGAGCGGCCGGACGGCCATCCTGTTGACGCCGACGATCGCCACTTCCGGATAGTTGATCACGGGCGTGGTGGCGATGCCGCCGAGGGCGCCGAGCGAGGTGATCGTGATCGTCGAGCCGGAAAGCTCTTCTCGCGTCGCCGTGCCGTTGCGCGCCGCATCCGACAATCGGCCCATCTCCGCCGCGCAATCCCAGATGTCGCGCGCCTCGACGTGGCGGACGACGGGCACCATCAGACCGGTGTCGGTCTGGGTGGCGATGCCGATGTGGACGCCTCCAAAGCGGCGGATCAATCCCGCCTCGTCCTCGTAGTGCGCGTTGACGAGCGGCTGCTCGCGAACGGCGGCGACCATCGCCCGCATAAGGAACGGGAGAATCGTCAGGCGCGGACGGTCGGCGCGCTTGCCGGCGTTGAGCTTGGCCCGGAGTTCCTCGAGCTCCGTGACGTCGACCTCCTCGACATAGGTGATCGGCACGACGTGCGCGTGCGCGTGCGCCATGCGCTCTGAAATGCGCCGGCGCAACCCGACGACCTTGATCTCCTCGACCGAAGTGTCGCGCGCGAGTGCAGGCCTGGCGCCCTCACCCGGCCCCCCGCGCAGGAAGGCGTCGATGTCTTCGTGGGTTATGCGTCCGGCGGGGCCGGTTCCCGCGACCTGGCGCAGGTCGATGCCAGCCTCGCGCGCCCGGCCGCGGACCGCCGGAGAGGCGACAGGCTTCTCGCCCGCCGGTCGCGGCGCTCCCGTCGTCGGGACAGACGTTGGACCCGATACCGGCTTCCGCACCGGCTCGGGCCGTTCCGCCACGGTTTCGGTCGCGGTCGCCGGCTCCTGCACGGCCGGCTTCTCCCCGGCTCCGGGTTCGGTTCGGGGCTCGGCACCGCTCGCACCACTTGTCACGAGCCGCACGAGGGGAGCGCCGACGGCGACCTTCTCGCCGATCTCGGCACCGAGCCACTCGACCGTACCCTCCACCGGAGACGGAATCTCGACCGTCGCCTTGTCGGTCATCACGGCGGCGAGGATCGTATCCTCGAGCACCGGGTCGCCGACCTTCACGTGCCATTCGACGAGCTCGGCCTCGGCGATGCCCTCACCGACATCCGGCAGCTTGATGATGCGCTCGCCCATTCAGGCCTCCATCGCGCGCACGAGCGCTTCACCGACGCGACCCGGCCCGGGGAAATAGTCCCATTCCTGGGCGTGGGGATACGGCGTGTCCCAACCGGTGACGCGGGCGACGGGCGCCTCGAGGTGATAGAAGCAATGTTCCTGGACGAGAGCCGCGAGCTCGGCGCCGAAGCCGGACGTCAGCGTCGCCTCGTGCACGATCACGCAGCGCCCGGTCTTGCCGACCGAGGCGACGATCGCATCGAGGTCGAGCGGCATCAGCGTCCTCAGATCGATGATCTCCGCGTCGATCCCGGTCTCCTGCGCCGCCGCCTCCGCCACGTAGACCATCGTGCCGTAGGTCAGGATGGTGACGGCGCCACCCTCGCGCCGGACCTCGGCCTTGCCGAGCGGAACGACGAAACGCCCGGCGTCGACCTCGCCGAGCGGATGCTTCGACCACGGCGTCACCGGGCGCTCGTGATGGCCGTCGAAGGGGCCGTTGTAGAGCCGCTTCGGCTCCAGGAAGATCACCGGGTCGGGGTCCTCGATGGCAGATATCAGCAGGCCCTTGGCGTCTCGCGGGTTGGACGGGACGACCACCTTCAGACCGCAGACGTGGGTGAACAGCGCTTCCGGGCTCTGGCTGTGGGTCTGACCGCCGAAGATGCCGCCGCCCGCCGGCATCCGCACGACGATCGGACAGGTGAACTGGCCGTTGGACCTGTAGCGCAGTCGCGCCGCCTCCGAGACGATCTGGTCGTAGGCGGGATAGACGTAATCGGCGAACTGGATCTCGATGCAGGGCCTCAGGCCGTAGGCCGCCATGCCGATCGCGGTGCCGACGATGCCGAGTTCGCTGATCGGCGTGTCGAAACAACGCGTCCTGCCGTATTTCTGCTGAAGACCGGCGGTGCAGCGGAAGACGCCGCCGAAATAGCCGACGTCCTCACCGAAAACGACAACCTTCCGGTCGGCTTCCATCGACACGTCGATCGCCGAGCGGATCGCCTCGATCATGGTCATGCGCGGCATGGCTCAGATCCCGGCCTGATGGCGCTGGCGCCTGAGATGGGGCGGCATCTCGGCGTAGACGCCCTCGAACATGTCGCGCACCGACGGCTTGCCGCCGGAATGGAGCGTGCCGTGCTTCTCGGCCTCCTTCTGCGCGGCGATGACGCTGTCCATCGCCTCGGCCTCGGCCTGCTTGTGCCGCTCCTCGCTCCACGCGCCCAGACGGACGAGATGGTTCTTGAGCCGGATGACGGGGTCGCCGAGGGGCCAGGCCTCGGACTCGTCCTTGGGCCGGTAGGCGGACGGATCGTCCGATGTCGAATGCGCGCCGACGCGGTAGGTGACGTATTCGACGAGCGTCGGCCCGAGATTGCGCCGGGCGCGCTCCGCGGCCCATCTGGCCACCGCGTGAACCGCCAGGTAGTCGTTGCCGTCGACCCGCAGCGCCGGGATGCCGAAGCCGAGGCCGCGGGCGGCGAATGTGCCGGCGCCGCCGCGGGCGATGCCCTGGAATGTCGAGATCGCCCACTGATTGTTGACGATGTTGAGAACGACCGGCGCCCGGTAGGTCGAGGCGAACACGAGCGCGGCATGGAAATCGCTCTCCGCCGTAGAGCCGTCGCCGATCCAGCCGGCGGCGATCCTGGTGTCGTTGCTGATCGCCGAGGCCATAGCCCAGCCGACGGCCTGCACGAACTGGGTGCCCAAGTTGCCGGAGATCGAGAAGAAGCCATGCTCCTTCGACGAATACATCACCGGCAGCTGCCGACCCTTGAGCGGATCGAAGTCGTTGGAGAAGATCTGGTTCATCATGTCGACCATCGGGTAGCCGTCCGCGATCAGCAGGCCGGCCTGACGATAGGTCGGGAAGTTCATGTCGCCGGGCTCGAGCGCCTTGCGGAACGCGCAGCTCACCGCTTCCTCGCCCATGTGCTGCATGTAGAAAGAGGTCTTGCCCTGGCGCTGCGCGATCAGCATGCGCGCGTCGAAGGCGCGCAGCGTCATCATGTCACGTAGGCCCGCGAGCAGTTCCTCGTTCGAGAGCAGGCCCGCCCACGGGCCGACCGCTTCGCCCTCCCGGTTCAGAACACGGATGATCGAGAAGGCGAGATCCCTGATGTCGCGCGGATCGACATCCACCGGAGGGCGCGGCACCGACCCGGCCTTCGGGATCGATACCTTCGAGAAATCGGGCGCGCCGCCCGGACGCACCTCCGGTTCGGGTACGTGGAGGCTGAGAGGAGGAATGTCGTCCATGCCGAAAGCCTATTTGTTGACCGTAACCGTCGGAATCTGAACTCCACTTAGGGCGTCATCCGGCGTCGCCGAGTCGCGCGACCCGACCTCCGGATCGGCGACGCCGGCCATCCGACCGATACGATCGCATAGATTCCGTCCTCTCGTCTCATCGACGTCGCCGGGACCGACGTCTATCGGCGTGAAGCCAGTTTCGGCTCGAAGAGCCAAGTGATTCAAGCCTGTGCCCATGCGCCGAATCTCGTCGAGCCCTCGGGGCATCATCATGAAGGCATCTTCACGCTTGAACGTGGCGCGGAGGCAAACCACCAGGGCTTCGTCGACGGATTCCGCCGTTCCGACGCAGACCAGGGGCCCGTTCGCACTTCAGATCAAGTGCGCCACTTCAACAATGAGATATGCGCTCGGCAGAAGGAGGAACTGAGCGAGGACCGTGCCGGCGAGCCTGCTGCCGACCATCCACACCACGACCCGTCGGAAGCGGGCATCCGTCTCCTTGCCGTTGACGACATCGTCCGTAAGCCCGCCCAGATAGGGGTCGACGATCACGAACAGGACGATCGTAGCAATGCCGTTGATCACCGACGACAAGGTCGATGCCGTCACCCGGAACTGCGGATCGAGCGAGCCCGCATAGAGCGCCGCCAGGACGCCGACCGTCCACAGTGCGTTGGCGCCGACGTTCAGCAGCACTACCCGGGTCGGCAAGTCCCGGCCGATGCGCAGGCTCGTGAGCGAGCCCCGACGCGGGAGGGCACCGCACTGCGCGGCCGAGCGTAGTCCGCGCGCCGTCAATGCCGCGCGAACGAGGCGCAGCACGGAGCGGTCGCGACCGAAACGGTTCACGGCCCGGGACGCGATTCGCTGCACCGTCGGGATCATGAGCGATCCTGCGACCGTGGCGACCGACGCCGCGAGCAAGATCAAGCCGAAATCACGGGCCAGGCCGTAGGTCGCGGCTCCGAGTATGTCCATCTCGACGCGCTTGGCGATGAACGGTCCCTGAAAGGAATTCGACGTCCGCGATACCAGGACGAGGATATTGAAGAGCGACAGCGCCGTCGCGATCTTGCCGGTCCGCACCCCGGCAATACGGAAGGCGTAGGCAAGCGTGCCAATCAGGTGAATGACGAAGGTCAGGCCGATAATGATCGACAGTTGGAGGTCCATCCGCATCTCACCGGTTGACGGACGCCCCGCCGGCGCGTGCGTCCGGCGGACGTACTCCCGCCGGTCGCAGCGACGTCAATGACGATATGATCACGCGGTCCGCCTCTCGAACAGCGTCCACCGTGTCGGCCTGATCGCCAGTCGGCCGTTCCCGGGAATCGGGGTGTCCGCAGGGACGTCGAGTTCGACCCGGTGCCGCGCAAGGCCGACCTCGATCTCGATGCGGCGACCTCCCCAGTGACGGCGGGTAGCGGTGACGATCCCGGGGATCGTGCCGGCTCCGTCGGTGACGATCTGGACATGCTGGGGTCGGAAGGCGAGCGTATACACGCCGTCCTTCCGCACGCCCGGGTCGATATCGAGATGCCGGTCGTCGAGTTGAACCTTGCCGGTTTCGACCGTCACGGGAAGCGTGCTGGAATCCCCGATGAAGTCGAATACGAAGGGCGTGGCCGGCCGATCGTAGATGTCGTCGGCGCTACCAACCTGCTCGACACGCCCCTGGCTCATGACGACGACGCGGTCGGCGAGCTCGAGTGCCTCTTCCTGGTCGTGGGTCACGAAGACCGTCGTGTGCCCCGTGCGGTCGTGAAGTTCCCTGAGCCAACGCCTCAGCTCCTTGCGAACCTTGGCGTCGAGCGCGCCGAACGGTTCGTCCAGGAGGAGGATACGCGGTTCTATGGCAAGCGCACGGGCGAGCGCCACCCGCTGCCGCTGCCCGCCCGAGAGCTGCGCCGGATAGCGGTTCTCAAGACCCGACAGCTGGACGAGGTCAAGCAGCGTCAGCACCCGCTCGCGGATCGCCGCACCCTGCGGGCGCCGCCCGCGCGGGCGCACCTTCAGGCCGAAGGCGATATTTTGGAAAACGGTCATGTGCCTGAACAAGGCGTAGTGCTGGAAGACGAAACCGACGTTGCGCTCCTGGACGGTCTTGGTCGAAGCATCCTCGTCGCCGAAGAGCACGCGCCCGGACGTCGGGGACTCGAGCCCGGCCAGAATGCGCAACAGCGTCGTCTTGCCGGACCCGGAGGGCCCGAGCAGCGCGATCAGCTCGCCGCCGGCGATATCGAGGGAGACGCCGTGCAGCGCGGGCGTTTCGCCGAACGCCTTGACGACATTGTCTACGGTTACGTCCATGGGCTCACCCCAGGATCGGTCGATCGGAACGAAAGCCGTATCGCCGGCGGCAGCGCTGCCGTCCCTCCTATCATACGGCACCGAAACGTCCATGGATCCCCCTTCAGTGTCGGCCGTTACCGGAAAGATCGCCGCCATACCGCAGCTCCAGGAGCGTCTTGAGCATCAGAGTGAGCAGGGCGAGCAGGGCCAGAAGCGAGGCGACCGCGAAGGCCGCCGCGAAACTGTACTCGTTGTAGAGAATCTCGACGTGCAGCGGCATTGTGTTGGTCAGGCCGCGGATGTGGCCGGAGACGACGGAAACCGCGCCGAACTCGCCCATGGCGCGCGCGTTGCAGAGCAGAACGCCATAAAGAAGCGCCCATCTCACGTTCGGCAGCGTTACGAACAGGAAGGTCTTGAAACCGCTCGCACCGAGAGAAAGAGCCGCTTCCTCGTCCTGCGTGCCCTGATCCTGCATCAACGGAATCAGCTCGCGGGCGATGAATGGCAAGGTCACGAACACCGTCGCCAGCACGATGCCCGGCACAGCGAAGATGATTTGAATGCCGTGTGCTTCCAGCCACGGTCCGAGCAGGCCCTGGGCACCGAACAGAAGCACGTACACGAGACCGGAAATCACCGGCGAGACCGAGAACGGCAGATCGATCAGCGTGATCAGCAGGCTCTTGCCCCTGAATTCGAACTTCGCCACGGACCACGCTGCGGCGATTCCGAAGGCGAGGTTCGCCGGGACAGCGATCGCGGCGACGAGCAGCGTTAGCCGGATCGCCGCTAGCGCATCCGGCTCCACGATCGCCGCCGCGTACGCCCCGATGCCGCTGCGCAGTGCTTCGACGAACACGGCGACGAGCGGCAGAAGGAGAAACAGACTCAGGAAGACCACCGCGACCACCGTGAGCGCCGCACGCGCCACCGGGGGCTCGGTGATCGCGGATCCCGACACGGCGGGAACAGCCCGATCAGCCATGGCCGAGCCTCCTGCGTGCCCACGCCTGAATCAGGTTGATCGCGAGGAGAAGGGCGAACGAGATTATCAGCATCACGGCGCCGACAGCGGTGGCGCCCGCGTAGTCGAACTCCTCGAGACGGATGACGATGAGGAGAGGCGCGATCTCCGACACGTAGGGAATGTTGCCGGCGATGAAGATGACCGAGCCGTATTCGCCGATCGCCCTGGCGAGCGCCAGCGCGAATCCGGTGAGCAGCGCGGGCGACACGGTCGGAAGCACCACCCTGAGGACCGTCTGCCGACGCCAGGCTCCGAGGGTCGCGGCAGCTTCCTCGATCTCGGGATCGATCTCCTCGAGAACCGGCTGCAGGGTGCGCACGACGAAAGGCAAGCCGATGAACGTCAGGGCAACGACGATGCCGAGCGGGGTGTAGGCGACTTTCAGCCCGAGCGGCGTCAGAAGCTGCCCTATCCAGCCGTTGGGTGCGTAGAGAGCCGTCAGCGCGATCCCGGCTACCGCGGTCGGCAAGGCGAAAGGCAGGTCGACGAAGGCATCGAGGATGCGGCGGCCCGGGAAGCGATACCGCACGAGTACCCATGCGACGACCAGGCCGAACAGGGCATTGATCAGAGCCGCGACGAGCGAGGCGCCGAAGCTGAGCCGCAGGGCCGCGACGGTTCGCTCGTCGGAGGCGATGCGCCAGAACTCCGCCCAGCCGAGGCTCGCGGCCTCGAGACCGAGCGCGGCGAGCGGTATGAGCACGATAAGGCTGAGGTAGCTCAGGGTGAGACCGAGAGCCAGCCCGAAGCCCGGGATGACGCTCGGCCGCCTGAGCGCGACGTGCGCGCCGGTCATCTGCGAAGCCCCTGGCCCCGTCTCACTTCGACGGCTTGTAGATCTGATCGAAGACGCCGCCGTCGCCGAAGAAATACGGCTGGGCTTCCTTCCACCCGCCGAAATCGTCGACCGTCACCAGCATCAACTCGGGGAACCGCTCGAGGTCCGCCTTGTTGGTCACGGCTTGCGGATCGGCCGGCCGGTAGTAGTGCTTCGCCGCGATCTGCTGTCCGACCGGCGAATAGAGATACTCGAGATAGGCTTGCGCCGCTTCGCGCGTGCCCTTCCGGTCGACATTGCCGTCGACCAGCGACACCGGCGGCTCCGCCTTCACCGACACGGACGGGACGACGATCTCGAACTGGTCCGGCCCCAGTTCTTCGAGCGCCAGGAAAGCCTCGTTCTCCCACGCGAGCAGTACGTCGCCGATTCCGCGCTGAACGAATGTCGTCGTCGAACCACGGGCTCCCGTGTCGAGCACCGGGACATGCTTGAACAGATCCGCGACATAGGCGCGGACCTTCTCCTCATCGCCGCCGAATTCCTGTTCCGCCCACCCCCAGGCGGCGAGGAAGTTCCATCGGGCGCCGCCCGAGGTCTTGGGGTTCGGCGTGATGACCTCGACGCCGTCACCGACGAGATCCGACCAATCCTTCAGCCCCTTGGGATTGCCCTTGCGGACAAGAAAGACGATCGTCGAGGTATATGGCGCGCTGTTGTTCGGCAGCTTGCCGCGCCAATCGGCGGGGATCTTGCCGGTGTTGTCTGCAATGGCGTTGATGTCGGCCTCCAGCGCGAGCGTCACGACGTCGGCAGGCAGACCATCGATCACGGCTCTCGCCTGCTTGCCGGAACCGCCGTGCGACATCTGGATGGCGATCTCCTCCCCCGTCTTTTCCTTCCAGTGCTTCGCGAAGGCCGTGTTGAATTCCTTGTACAGCTCTCGTGTCGGGTCGTAGCTGACGTTCAGCAGCGTCGTCTGTGCGAAAGCCACGATTGTGAGGATCATCGTGAAGGCTGCGGTGAAACCGAGGATCGCGGCACTGTTTCGCAATCGCCTGGATATGGCGAACATGGCTGTGGACATGGCGGATACCCCTCTGTGATCTCCGTTACCCCATTATCTCGACCTAATAGATCGAGATTGTCAATTTTGAATTTTGCAGCGATCGGAGAAGTCTGTTCTGCCGGGTCGAAACGGCGTGGAATTCCGTTCCCCACGCATCCGGAGGAGGTGGGAGCAGCAAAGGATCGGCAGCCCTCACCACTTGGCGAAAGCGCGGACGGGATTGATAGAGCCTAGGTCGCGGGAGTTCGAGTCAGACGGCTTCGGCGACGTCGACCTCATCGCCCATGTCCTGCTGCAGCAACGCCGGCGCCGAGCGCAAGGCATCCGCCAGCGTCGTGTTGTCGAGCACCTCCCGGGTCGCTTCGGCGACCCGTGCGAAGACGTGGCGCACCTCGCAATCGGCCTCGCTGTTGCAGTCGTCGCAGCGCCGGTATGCGATCTTGGACAGGCACGGCAGCGGCGCGATGGGGCCGTCCACGATCCGGAGCACCTGGCCGAAGGTTATCTCCTCCGGCCTGCGCAGCAGCAGGTAGCCGCCGAACTTGCCGCGGCGGCTCATGACGATGCCCTGGTGTTTGAGCTCAAGCAGGATCTGCTCGAGGAACTTCTTGGGTATCGACTGGCTGTCGGCGATCTCCGACGTCAGAAGCGGCTTGTCGCGGGGGGCGCGGGCGAGCGCAAGAAGGGCCCGCAACGCGTATTTTGCCTTATGGGAAATCATGTAACCCGATTTAGCGGGATTGTCGGCATCCGAACCAGCGCACGACAATTCTCTATCAATTCGATCAAGTTATCTAGTTCGAAGCGCCGTCAAAGTGAAGACGGGTGTGTCCGCAATTTTTCTGCATAGACCCATGCCCGACGCGCAGCCCGCCCTTCCGTCGTCAGCCAGTCTCTTCGCAAGCCAAGGCGACGCGTCGGCGCGGCTGGCGGACAGGGCTCTCGATTCTGTACCGATCCCGGACCGAGACCTGCGTCGCATCTATCGCAAGCTAGGCCGATGATTCCGAAGCGTATCGGCTGCTTACCCCATCGAGCTGCAACTTACACGTTGTTAGCAATTTATGGTTGTGCACGCATCGCGCGTGGTGCAAGCTCCCTTGATTACGTTTGAGCATGGCGGTTCGCGTTGGGGGAGGCTCGGTGGACGAGAGCGATTCTCACACTGAAAATCTTGCCGGCGGGTCGGTACGCCTCAAAGCAGTGCTTGATCGCTCGTGTCAACAGAAGTGCCGCTGGAGCATGATAGGGATACAGCGTGAGCGTCGGTAACAAAGCATCTGAGGGCGACAGCCAATCAAGAAAGGATGGCTCGAACTGGGGGCGGGCCATTCGGATCGTTCTGCTGTCGCTCGCCGGTCTGGTCGTTTTGTTTTTTCTCCTCGTCACCGGAATCATTCCGATGGTGCTCAGCTATCTGTGGCCCACGGTCTACTACACCGAAGTGTTTGCCGACGTGACAGCGGAAGGCCAGCGTTATCAGCTCAGCAGTATTGCCAAATGCACACTCCGCGCCAAGGCGCGATTCGGAGGGCTCGTCGCCGGCGACACGCCGACCGTGATAACCGGCGGCCTCATGGCCAAACGGCTTCCCTCGGGCGCCGGTCTGATCATTGTCGGGCCGGCTCTGTGCTCCGAGCCACGTTTATCGGAATTGCCCAGAATCACCGTCAAGGAAGACATTTCCGACCCCTACGATATCCGGACTGTCGATCTACAGAATTACCTGGAATTCCAAGGCCCTACCGACTCGCCGAAGGTTTTGCGTCTGGACGATGCGGAAGACCCGTCGCTAATAGCGGCTTACTGGCGCGAATACGCCACGCGTCGGGATACGGACCTTCGAATTCACAATATCCGCTACAGGCGATTGCGGCACGCTCCATCAACTGGGCCTGAAAATCCCGACCGCGAGGTGCCATGGCTGGAAGGGCGAAGGCCCCCCGATAAAGTCGTCTGCAAGCCAAGTCCGGCTACCTGGGTTGGGTATTTCACGTATGTTGTTGATGAAGAGGTGTGGTATGAAAAAGAAGAATTGGAGTACCTTAGGCGTATAAATCGTATAGAAACAATAAAATGGCCAGAAACAATAAATATATATAGATACCCGTTGCAAAATATTATTGTAAATATTACTGCAGATCAACTGGTTATAGAAAAATATAACAAATTAAATATTGGGTACTACGAATTTCATAAAATAGATTCTTTAAAGCATGGGACATCTTTTGCCGATTTTACACTTGTCGTTATCGGAAAGAAATTACGTCCGCCAAATGTAGCCTTTTTTGACCCGTATTCAAAAGTAATAAGAGTGATAGGGGACGATCTGTATAGTAAAGATGCGATCTGCAGATGATACTATTGATAAAATAGATCTGAAGGTGACGGTCGAATGACGACAAGTAATCTCGAATACGCTCTATTGGCGCTGGATGCCTATAGCGACACGCCGCCTTATCCCGCAGGGTGGGCTGTCCAAGACGATCCGGATGGTTTTTCAGCAACAGACTCGAACTTTGCCGCAACGACATACGTCAAAGACAACGAAATTGTGATTGCTTTTCGGGGCATTTGCACGCATGACTGCGCTCGAGCCGCGCGCTTTCCGTTTCAATACACCCTGAAGAACTGACGCGACACCTGGTCAGAACGCAATTCACGGCCTCCCAAGGGGGCTACGTAGCGGTGCGCCTTTCGACTTTCGGGATCGATACGGACTATCGACCAGACGAAGACGAGTCCAGGAGCGCGAGCAGACCTCGAAGTATCTGGGTCGGGTTCGGTGGGCAGCCCCGGATGTGGAGATCGACGGGAACGACCTGCGAGACGCCTCCGACGACCGCATAGCTTGTCGAAAAACAGCCGCCGTCGAAGGCGCAGTCGCCGACCGCGACCACCCATTTCGGATCCGGCGTGGCGTTGTAGGTCCGCTCCAGCGCCTCGCGCATGTTCTTCGTCACCGGTCCGGTCACCAGCAGTACGTCAGCGTGGCGGGGCGAAGCGACGAAGCGGATGCCGAAACGCTCCACATCGTAGAAGGCGTTGTTGAGGGCGTGGATTTCCAGTTCGCAGCCGTTGCAGGAGCCGGCGTCGACCTCGCGGATCGAGAGGCTGCGCCCGAGGCGCTTGCGCGCGGCGCGGCCGACGCTCGCCGCGAGTTCGTCGATCGCCGCGTCCTCGACCTCCGGCGCACGCTCGGTGAGGGGCCTGCGAAAGATGTTCCGGAACAGGAGATCGCGCATCGCCGCCTCTACAGGTCGTGCCCGGAATAGGAGCAGTTGAAGGATTTGTTGCAGATCGGGAAGTCGGCGACGATGTTGCCCTCTATGACGGCTTGGAGCAGCGGCCACTGGAACCAGGACGGATCGCGCAGGTGGCAGCGCATGACCGTTCCCTCCGCGCCGAGGCGCAGCCAGGCGAGGATGTCGCCGCGAAAGCCCTCCACGAGCGCCACGCCCTCCCCTGCCCTGCGCGGAGGATCGGCGCGGATCGGGCCATCGGGCATCCGATCCAGGATCTGCTCGATCAGCGAGAGGCTCTGCTCCACTTCCCGGATGCGGATCCAGACGCGCGCATTGACGTCGCCCTCCGCCAACACGGGCACGTCGAAGTCGAGCCGGTCATAGGGCGGATAGCCGAGCCGCCGGGCGTCGAAGCCACGGCCGGAGGCGCGGCCGACATAGCCGCCAGCGCCGTATTGGCCGGCGAGGTCGGCCCGCAGGATACCGGTCGTGACCGTCCGGTCGAGGAGCGAGGCGGTGTTGTCGTAGAGGTGCACCAGCGGCGGGAAGAGGCGGCGAATCTCGGCGACGAGGTCGCGAACCGCGACCACGCCGTTCGCGTCGAGATCCACGGTAACGCCGCCCGGCACCACCCGGTCGCGCATCAGCCGATGCCCGAAGCAGGTGCCGGCGACGCGCAGGACCCGCTCGCGCAGGACAGCGCAGTGCGCAAGCATCAGGGCGAACGCGGCGTCGTTGCAGATCGCGCCGATATCGCCGAGATGATTGGCGAGCCGCTCCATCTCCGCCATCAGCGCGCGGATCCATTGCGCCCGTGGTGGAGCATCGACGTCGAGCGCGGCCTCGGCGGCGCGGGCGAAGGCTACCCCGTAGGCGACGGCGCTGTCCCCGGACGTGCGTCCGGCGAGCCTGGCGGCGCGATCGAGATCTGCCCCGGCCATCAGGCCCTCGATACCCTTGTGCGCGTAGCCGAGCCGCTGCTCCAGGCGCACGACGGTCTCGCCGTTGGCCGTGAAGCGGAAGTGGCCGGGCTCGATGATGCCCGCATGGACGGGGCCGACGGGGATCTGGTGCAGGCTCTCGCCCTCGACCGGGAGGAACGTGTAGCCGGTGTCGCCGTCGGTGTTTTCGGGATTCGCTCCGAGCGGGGCCTTCACGCCCCAACGGCCGTGATCGAGCCAGGGTCGCGCGTCGGGCAGGCCGTCGGGCGTCAGTCCGAAGAGGTCGCGGATCGCGCGTTCGAGACGCATCGCCGGGGGATGTTTGGCGGCTACCGAAGGAAAATGCCCGTCGGGACAGCCGAGGCTGACCACTGCCCCGTCCTCGCCGGCAAGCAGCGCCATATGAACGGCGTCCGCCTCGCCCCAAAGCCCGAGCAGGGTCCCCTCGCCGGCAGCGAGACGGTCCGAGATAGCGCCCCATGTCGCCATGTCTACGCTTGCGCGCAGCCAGGGCCGGTGGTCCGGTGCGCGCACCCCCTTCCCGATCAGATCTTGAAGCGTTGTCATGGCTTCCGACCTCACCCGAGCGCGGCGGCGACTTGCTGGAACCAGGCGACCAGCGGCGGCGGCAGATATATGCCGGCGGCAAGGACGAGGCCGAGATGCGCGAACATCGGAACGTAGGACGCCTGCACCGGCGCCGTGCTGCCGGCAGGCTCGCCGAACGCCATGCCGCTGACCCGCAGGAGCAGCGCCCCGAAGGCGATCAAAAGGCCGAAGACCAGCGGCACGGCCAGCAACGGCTCGCGGGCGAAGGTCGAGCTGACGACCAGGAACTCGCTCATGAAGATGCCGAGCGGCGGCAGGCCGGCGATCGCGACGACGCCGACGACGAGCGACCAGCCGAGCCAAGGGTGGCTGACCGTCAGTCCGCGGATATCGGCGATCTTCTGCGTTCCTTTGACCTGCGCGATGTGGCCGACGGCGAAGAAGATCGCCGACTTGGTCAGGCTGTGCATCGTCATGTGCAGGAGCCCGGCGAAGTTGGCGAGCGGCCCGCCCATGCCGAAGGCGAAGGCGATGATTCCCATGTGCTCGATCGAGGAATAGGCGAACATGCGCTTTATGTCGCGGCGCCGATAGAGCATGAAAGCGGCGAAGATCAGCGACGTGAGGCCCATCGTGACCATCAGGGGTCCCGGCGCGATCGCCGCGGGATTGGCCGCAAGCAGCAGCTTGAAGCGCAACACGGCGTAGAGCGCAACGTTCAGCAAAAGGCCGGACAGGACCGCCGAGATCGGTGTCGGGCCCTCGGCATGGGCGTCGGGCAGCCAGGCGTGCAGCGGCGCGAGGCCCACCTTGGTGCCGTAGCCGAGGAGCAGGAAGGCGAACGCGACATTCAGCAGCGCCGCGTCGAACCTGGACGCATGCGCGATCAGGACGGTCCAGACCATCGCATCGATCCCCTCGCCGACCACTGGACGGGCGGCCATGTAGACGAGGATCGTGCCGAACAGTGCGAGCGCGATGCCGACACTGCCGAGGATGAAGTACTTCCACGCCGCCTCCAGCGCCTCGTGGGTACGGTAGATGCCGACCATGAGCACGGTCGTCAGGGTGGCGAGCTCGATCGCAACCCACATCAGGCCGATGTTGTCGGCGACCAGCGCCAGGTTCATGCCGAACATCAGCACCTGGTACATCGCGTGGTAGAAGCGCAGATGGTTCTGGGTCAGCCGGCCCGTCTCGATCTCGTGGGCGATGTAGCTCGCGCTGAACACGCTCGTCGTAAAGCCGACGAAAGTGTTGAGCACGATGAAGACGATGTTGAGGTCGTCGATGAACAGATATTCACCCGCCGGCGCCCAGTCGGTGAACAGCAGCGACACGGCGGCAAGAAAGGTCAGGAACGAAGCGAGCACGTTGAGGCGGGCGGTGACACGGTAGTTCGGCAGCGCGGCGACCAGCGCGGCGGCGGCCAGCGGGATCACCAGGACGGCGGCGACCGAATCGAAGGGAAGCGAGGTCATCGCCGCTCTCCCCGGAAACGGTCGAGCGCCTGGATGTCGACCGTGTCGAAGCGCTCGCGGATGCGGAACAGGAATATCCCAATGACGATGAAGGCGATCAGGACCGAGAAGGCGACGCTGATCTCGACGACGAGCGGCATGCCCTTTGCCCCGGTCGCGGCGAGGATCAGGCCGTTCTCCAGCGACATGAAGCCGACCACCTGACTGACCGCATTGCGGCGGGTCACCATCATCAAAAGGCCGAGCAGCACGACGGAGAGCGCGAAGGCCAGGTCCTCGCGAGCCAGAGGATCGGCCTCCGCCGTCACCCTCAGCATCACCACCATCGACAGCGCGACGAGCCCCATCCCGGCGATCATGGTCGGGCCGATCCCGACCACCGTTTCGATCTCGCGGTGGATACCGAGCCGCTGGATGATCCGATGCAGCGCCATCGGGATGACGATCGCCTTGAAGACGAGCGCGATCGCCGCCGTCACGTAGAGGTGCGGGGCGTCCTGGACGTAGGCCTGCCAGGCAACCGAGAGCGCCAGGACGAAGGCGTGCAGCGCGTAGGTGTTGAGGAGGGCGTAGAGCCGGTCCTGGTAGAGCAGCATGAAGCTCACCAGCACGAGACCGCCGGCCAGAAGATGCGCGATATCGAAGGTGAGGCTGCCCATCTAGAGACTCTTCGAAACGAACAGGAGCAAGGTGCCCAGGAAGCCGAGCATCAGGGCTGCACCCAGGAAATCCGGCACGCGGAACACGCGCATCTTGGCGATTGCCGTCTCGAACACCGCGAGCAGGAAGCCTGCAACGGCGAGCTTGGCGACGTAGGCGCCGATCGCGATCGCATAGCCCGCGGCCCCGGACCCCGACGCGGCGAGACCCCAGGGCATGAAGATGCAGGCGATCAGCGAGACGTAGAGAAGGAGCTTCAGAAACGCGGCGAACTCGATCATCGCCAGGTGCCGCCCGGAATATTCGAGCACCATTGCCTCATGCACCATGGTGAGTTCGAGATGCGTCGCCGGGTTGTCGACCGGAATGCGGGCGTTCTCGGCGACGGCGACGATGATGAGGCCGATCAACGCAAGACCGAGCGAAACCCTGAGCCCCACATCGGGAGACGCCATGTAGGCGGCCACCGTGGAGAGCTGCGTCGAGCCCGCGATCAGCGCCAGCGTGAAGACGATCAGCAACATCGCCGGCTCGGCGAGCGAGGCGATCATCACCTCGCGGCTCGAGCCGATGCCGCCGAAGCTCGTGCCGACGTCCATGCCGGCGAGCGCGAGGAAGAAGCGCGCGCTCGCGAGCAGCGCGATCAGGGCAATCAGATCGGCGCTCCAGCTGAACATGAGGCCCGGTGCGAAGGTCGGCACCAGCGCAGCGGCAACCCAGGTCGCGGCGAAGACCAGATAGGGCGTCGCGCGAAACAGCCACGAGGCGTTCTCGGCAAGCACGACGTCCTTGCGCAGCAGCCGGGCGAGATCGCGGTAGGGCTGGAAGACGGAGGCGCCGCGCCGGCGCAGCAGCCGCGCCTTCACCTTGCGCACGAAGCCCGTCAGCAGCGGCGCCAGCAGAAGCACCAGGGCCATCTGCCCGCCCTGGACCAGGAGGTCGACGATCATGGCCATAGGGCGAGCGCCAGCAGCAGGACGACGAGGGAGAAGAAGACGAGACTGAGATACCGGCGGATGGTCAGGAATTGCAGGTGGTTCAGGCGGCCCGACGCCGCGTTCACGGCAATCTCGACCGGGGCGTAAAGGATATCCCAGACCGGATCCCTCAGGTCGACGCGGAAGCGAGCGGGCCCCGGATCACCGGGCGGCGGCATGTCGACATGCTCGCGGGCCTGGAACACGAGCGTGCCGAAGACGCGGCGGATCGGCTGGGCGAAGCTACCTGCGGTGTACTGCGTCGCCGGGCTCGGATCCGGGAAGCCGCAGTCCCATGCGGGCGCGCGTCGCGTCGCGCGGGAAGCGAAGCGGTGGATCGCCATGGCGGCAAGCGAGGCGGACACCGCGATGAAGAGGAAGACCAGCACGCCGTTGTAGGAGCTGCGGCTCTCGGTGATCGGGACAATGGAGAGCCAGGGGACGCCTACCTGGCCCGGCACGCGGTCACCAAGCAGCGCGGTCGTGACCGGGGCGAGCGCATCCATGACAAAACCCGGCACGACACCGGCTGCAAGACAGAGCCCTCCGAGGGCGAACATGGCGGTGAGCGAATAGGCGTCGACCTCGACGGCTTTCTCCGCCAGCGTCGAGCGCGGCCGCCCCAGGAATGTCGTGCCGAAGGCCCTGACGAAGCATGCCGCGGCTAGCGCGGCGGCGAGGGCGAGCAGCGCGCCCACCGCCGGCACCAGAATCTTGAGGCCCCACTGCGGCAGCTGCGGGCTCTGGAGTATTGCCTGGAACGTCAGCCATTCCGAGACGAAGCCGTTGAGCGGTGGCAAAGCCGATATCGCGACGCAGCCGACAAGGAAGGCGAAACTCGTATAGGGCATACGGTGGATGAGGCCGCCGAGACGGTCCATGTCGCGCTCGCCCGTCGCCGTCAGCACCGCGCCGGCACCGAAGAAGAGGAGGCTCTTGAACAGCGAGTGGTTGAAGACGTGGAACAGGGCGGCCGTCAGGGCGAGGGCCGCGGCCCAGCCCATCCCGTTGGCCTGGAAGGCGAGCGAGAGGCCGAGACCGATGAAGACGATGCCGATGTTCTCCACCGTGCTGTAGGCGAGCAGGCGCTTGATGTCGTTCTGCATCAGCGCGTAGAGCACGCCGAGCGCCGCCGTGACGCCTCCGAGCGCCAGGACCACCATGCTGGCTCCCCAGGCCGGCGGCCCCAGCAGGTCGAAGACCACGCGGACGAAGCCGTAGACGGCGACCTTGGTCATGACGCCGCTCATCAGGGCGGAAACGTGGCTCGGCGCGGCGGGATGGGCGAGCGGCAGCCAGACGTGCAGGGGAACGAGGCCGGCCTTCGATCCGGCGCCGACGAGCACGAGAGCGAGCGCCAGCGCGACGACCCAGGGCGCGTGGGCGGCGGCGCGGATCGAGGCGAATTCGTAGGCGCCGCCGGCGCCGGCGAGCAGGCCGAAGGCGAGTAGCAGGGCCAGCGTTCCGAAGCTCGCCATGACGAGATAGACGTAGCCGGCGCGGACGTTCTCGGCGTGCCGGTGGTGCGCAATCACCAGGGCCCAGGACGCGAGCGACATCAGCTCCCAGGAGAACAGGAACGCGAAAGCATCGTCGGCGATCACGACGAGGTTCATACCGGCGAGGAAGACGGGATAGAACGGCAGGACCCTTCCCTGCTCCTCCTCATGCCGCCCGTAGCCCAAGGCGTAGAAGCTCGCTGCCGCGGCACCGAGATTGACGACGACGAGAAAGAAGGCCGAGAGCGCATCCACCCGAAAATGGGCGCCGAGCCACGGCAGCCCGATCGGAAGGGTCAGGGCGGAGACGCCGCCGCCGAGAAGCTGGGTAGCGGCCGAGACGAGGGCGACGCCGCCTGCCGCCAGCGACAGGCCATAGGTGACGCGGAACAATCCCGGCTGCCGGGCAAAGACGATCGAAATCGCGCCGGTGGCAATCAAGACCGCGATGCACCATAGGACAATCGCAACGGCCATCGTCCGCCTCTAGATCACCGACGATGGTTCATTCGCAGAGCCGCCGGACGGTCTACCCGTTTCCGTGTCCGGTCGCGCCCGCAACCGAACCCCGCGCCCGCCGCCGTGGCTGGTCGCGCCTTCACCGATCAGCTCGATCCCGGCAGCCTCCAGCGCCGCAATCAGCTTCATCAGCGAATCGACATTGCCTCGCACAACGCCGTCGCTGGCCTCCATCCGCTGAATCGTCGGTACCGAGAGACCGGATCGCTCCGCCAGCTGACGCTGATCGAGACCCGCAAGAGCCCGCGCCGCACGCAGCTGAGCGGATGTCAACATGGTCTTTGCATCAGTTGTTTACTCTCGATTATCGCTTTACCAAAATACAACTCCTATATGAATAATCCAACTGTTAATTTTGATGTTCTAACCATCATATCTCTGAGCGCTGAAGCAAGGTCGGAGACGTCTCCCGACGCCCGGTTCGATCTTCCAGGCTGTCCCGTTTGGTGGTTCGGACCGGGCATCGCCATCGAGAGGATCGGGTTCGGCACCCCCTGCAGAACGGCCGCCACGAGCGCATGCGCCTCACAGTGAGGCCCGAAACGACGATGCCGGCAGAGTCGAGCTGAATCGCCGCTGGATTCGCAGAGGCCCTCTTCCCTGGGCCCGGACCCCGGCGATGCCGGACCTTGCAGGGGTGACGTTTCCCAAGCAAAGTATCTTGGCGGCTTAAGAAATTGGGGAGGTGACATGCCACCGCCGCTGGAGCTGGAGACGTTTAATATACTTGTCGAAGCCATCTATGATGCCGGGCTCGACAGTGACAGGTGGCAGGACGTCTGTAACGGCCTCAGTTCTCTGATTCCCGGTGCTCGCATCATGATGCAAGGGCACGACTTGAAGTCTCGAACCAATCTCGGGTTGTTGACTTCGAACTACGATCCAACATTGGCTTCTGTGTACAAGGATTACTATTCCGGCATAAACGCCTGGCTCGCCCCTATTCAATCTGTTCCGGTTGGATTGGTCGTGACCGATCTCGAACTTCTCAATCATCAGGAACTAGTGAGAACCGAGTTCTGGGCCGACTGGGTTCGTCCCAATGGCGACGTTAGCGGGGGTGTGGGCGCAATCCTGTTCCGCGAGTCCGATCGGTTTCTGTTCTTCACCGCGAACTTTCCTTGGGCCAAGCAGGAAATCTACAGGAACGAAGTCAGCAGGCTCTGGTCGCTCCTGACCCCGCACGCGCGACGGGCATTCGAAATCCAGCGAACTATCGAAGGGCAAAGGCTCGTCGACCGCCGTTACCGAGAAGCGCTGGACAACGTCCGCAGCACCGTTTTCCTACTTGATTCGCGCGGGCGCGTCAGTCACTGCAACGCGGCCGCTGAAGCCAGGCTACGAGACCGGGACGCCTTCTACGTCGATGCGGCGAAGCGCCTGAGAGCCTTCGATCCGCAGGCTGAAAGAACCATACGTGCACAGATCGCCGCTATTGCTGAACGCCGATACGGTTCACTCGGCGGTGCCATCGCCATCAACGCAAAGTCGAATACAAGGCCGCTGGTCGCGACGCTCGTGCCATTCCGGCCGAATCTGTCGGATACCGGAATTTTCTCGGATTTTGTCCGAAGCGCGCTACCGGTGGCCATGCTCACGATCATTGACCCCGCGCAACAGCAGGCAAGGCTCAGAGCGTCGCTCGTAGCGATCTACCGGCTCACAGAGTCGGAAACAGAAGTCGCCGTTCTATTGTATATGGGACGCTCTATCAAAGATTGTGCGGCAATCCGGAACGTCAGTATTCACACGGCGCGCAATCAGATGAGATCAATACTCGATAAAACCGGGACGCACCGTCAGAGCGAGTTTGTCGCTCTGGCGAACATGCTCACCTAGTTTGTGCTCGGGTTGCCCCGGCGCAGAAACCAAAGTTCGGTGCCAATTTATCTCCGGCGCTGAATACAAGATACACGCCTTATGACTAGTACTGCGCATCGCCAGCGAGCGTAGTCCATTTGCGTCATGCCCGGGCTCGACTTCGGCGTTGACGTTGCCCCCTGAAGTGCCTCGGTTTGAACTGGACTCCGTCAGAAGGAGACGGAGATGAAGAAGAACCGATACAGTGAGGGTCAGATCATTGCGGTGCTGAAGGAGCACCAGGCAGGGATTC